>NZ_JBBBVQ010000002.1:0-561742 GCF_037199735.1 Oryzifoliimicrobium ureilyticum
GATCTCGGATATATCGACTTGGAACAGAGGACTTTGCAAACCATCGACAACCCGTTCGGCACGAGGTTGTTACCTATGTCTTAGGAACAGATTGTTACCTATGTATCCGGGTTGGACATTTTGGAAATGGTGAGAGCGATGGGATTCGAACCCATGACCTACTGATTAAAAGTCAGTTGCTCTACCGGCTGAGCTACGCTCTCTCGAGACGTGGGCGATTGCCCGTCTGAAAGTGGGCGGAACATATTCAGACCTCTCTATCTGGTCAACCGCAAAAATCTTCTTTTCCTGTCTCTTTTCACGTTTTTTGAGTCGCCATTCGACCTACGCATCTAAATGATGATGCCTCCCATTTCCAACCCGACATCCTGTCCGATGAAAAACCCGATCCTCGGCTTTCTCCCTGGCACAAGTTCCGTTATTTCGTTGAGTCGATAACGAGGCGTAGCGAATCCTACATCGATCTTCGAGACGGCCTCTTTTCCAATGCCCGTCAGACAGGTTCTCGGTAAGCTTTGCGCCCACCTATCATCCTTGTCGTCGTGGTCTCCATGAAACGAGAGAATTTATGGCCAATTCTTACAGCCACCTTGCCTACCTTGCGCTCGAACGAGCGATTGTGACGCTTGAGCTTCTTCCGGGGGCAACAGTGACTGAAAGACAGCTTATTGAAATTGCTGGTCTTGGACGCACGCCTGTCCGTGAGGCCATCCAGAAACTCGCTTGGCAGGGGCTCATCTCCGTGCGCCCAAGGGTTGGCCTCGAAATCGCACCTATCCAGGAGAACGATCACGTCCACGTCATGCAGGTTCGCCGTTCGCTGGAGCCTCTTGCGGCGGAACTAGCGGCACAGTACGCGACCGATGAACAGCGAGAAAAGTTGTCGACTTGCGCTGACATCATGAATGGCTGTCTGGGGCAAAATGATCAGCGGGCATTTTTCGCGGCTGACAAGGATTTCGATGAACTCTTGGAAGAGGCTTGTGCCAATCGATTTGTCACGGCCGCTCTTGCGCCTGTCCAAACCCATTCTCGCCGCTTGTGGTTTTCGGCTGGAAACTTCGGCCGCACGGACGCGTCGATTGAATTGCATTTGCACACGATTCACGCGATCAAGGACGGCAAACAAAAAGAAGCAGCGCAAGCCATGACTGCGCTGCTGAATTATCTCGGAGATATTTACTCACAAACGCCGACTGGCAGAGACGAGCGGCAATCTCACGCAAGGTGAAAGAGCCAACGGCTATCCTTAGCCGACGAAGGCACGCTCAATGACAAACTCGGCGGGCTTGCTGTTTGCACCTTCTTCGAGGCCAGCATTTTCAAGCAGCGCCTTGGTATCTTTCAGCATCTCGGCCGATCCGCAAATCATGCCTCGATCCGTTGCTGGATCGAGAGGCGTAAGCCCAAGATCTGAAAAGATCTTACCAGAAGAAATTAGGTCGGTAATACGACCGCGATAGGGGAATTCTTCGCGTGTTACAGTCGCATAATGACGCAACTTATCGCCGACGATTTCCTTCAACAGTTCATCCTCATTGATCTCGCGAATGAGATCGAACCCGTACTGCAGCTCGGCAACGTCGCGCGTGGTGTGGGTTAGGATGACTTCTTCGAACTTTTCGTAAGTTTCCGGATCCCTGATAAGACTTGCAAAAGGCGCGATGCCGGTCCCAGTCGAGAACATATAAAGGCGACGTCCAGGTGTCAGCGCGTCAAGCACCAAGGTGCCAGTCGGCTTCTTGCGCATCAGCACCTGATCGCCAGGTTTAATCGTCTGCAGGTGAGAGGTCAGCGGACCATCCGGCACTTTGATCGAAAAAAATTCAAGCTCTTCCGCCCAGGCGGGACTTGCGATCGAGTAAGCGCGAAAAATGGGCTTGCCCTCGACCATCAGGCCGATCATCGCGAATTCGCCCGAACGGAACCGGAAACCCTGAGGACGGGTCATGGTGAATCGAAAGAGACGATCAGTATAATGCGTCACGTTCAAAACCGTCTCGGCATAAACGTTTGCCGGCGGGGCTGACGTAAATTCATCGGTTTTTGCAGGCGCGTTCATAAAATTCTGGCTCTTTGTCTTTAGGAATGAGAGGCAGTTATTACACTTGGAGCCTTTATGGAAGGCAATCTGTTCCGTTTCGCAGTTGCGAGAGGAAATATGCGTGCGGCCGTGGCAATTCAAGGTCGATCTTCCAGGGGATTGCGCTGGACTGCTTCCTTTTGCGCTAGCGGCTTCGGTTAAAGGATGCATATTAGGCAGGTGCGTAACGAAAGAGCAGACGGATAGACGTCGGGGGATTATGAAGATCTTTAACTACAGACGCGTTCCCTATGCGGAAATGCGCGCCTTCTCTGTGCATATCCTTACGGCGTCCGGCTCTTTCCTGGCATTTCTTGGTGTCGTCGCTGCTGCCGAGAGACGCTTTACTGATATGTTCTGGTGGCTGGGACTGGCGCTTCTAGTCGATGGGATAGATGGTCCTATTGCGCGAAAGGTGAAGGTCAAGGAAGTCCTGCCGAATTGGTCGGGCGACACGCTCGACAATATCATAGACTATGTCACCTATGTCCTATTACCGGCCTTCGCCCTCTACCAGAGCGGGATGATTGGTCAGCCTTGGTCGTTTCTTGCTGCGGGAATGATCGTGGTATCTAGCGCGATCTATTATGCCGATATGGGAATGAAAACCGAAGAATACTTCTTCTCCGGGTTCCCCGTCGTTTGGAATATGGTGATCTTCACGCTGTTTGTTGTGCATGCGAGTGCCACTGCGGCACTCGTCATCGTCACGCTTTCGGTATTCCTCACATTCCTTCCTATCAATTTTCTTCACCCCGTACGCGTGAAGAGGCTGCGTCCTTTGAACCTGACTGTGTTCTTTCTCTGGGCCATTCTGGGGATCTATTCTCTTCTGCAGCATTTTTCGATGCCGTCATGGGCGGCTGTTCTTTTTGTTGCGAGCGGCCTTTATCTTTACTGCATCGGTGCCGTTCTGCAGTTTTTCCCTTCGCTCGGAAAAAGATGACATCTTCGACGAGCCGGTAATAAAAAAATTCAAAGACTTATGATGTGGTTCTCATGCTTGACGTTAGGTTGAGAGCCTATGGACACCCGTTGCGGACAAGCTGCGCGCTGAACGTTTGTGCAGAAGCGGTATTTGCTGTTGTGTTGTGCAACAAACTGCGTATCAATATCTCTCAAGGCTATCCGTGACTGCGAGAGCAGGGCGGGCGTAGGCGGAAGCAACAACAGAAGAACAACCGAGACGGCCACGCTTGAAGTAAAAGTGTAAGGACCGTTTCAACGATGAGGGGAACGTGTCGTCATCGAATATACCGGCATCCGGTGCGTTATTATCGGTCCGGCAGCTGACGAAACTTTTCGGTAGCTTTGCAGCCTGCAATCATATCGATCTGGAAATTGCGCCGGGCGAAATTCACGCTCTTCTCGGCGAAAACGGCGCTGGCAAGTCAACCCTCGTCAAAATGCTGTTCGGCGTTCTAGAGCCGACAGAGGGCGAGATCGTATGGGACGGATCGCCTGTCATGATCGGATCCCCGGCCGACGCGCGGCGTCTCGGTATCGGTATGGTCTTCCAGCATTTTTCACTATTTGAGGCGCTGACCGTTGCTGAAAACATTGCGCTCTCGCTCGACGACTCCATCCCGATCGGGAAGATTGCCGAGGAGGCAGCAAAGCTGTCGCGCGCCTACGGTTTGCCGCTTGATCCCCAAGCGCATGTAGCCGACCTTTCCGTCGGCGAGCGTCAGCGTATCGAAATCGTACGCGCCCTTCTACAAAATCCTAAACTGATCATTCTGGACGAACCGACATCCGTTCTGACCCCGCAGGAAGCTGACCGGCTTTTTGAAACGCTGTTTAAATTGAGGTCAGAGGGACGCTCTGTCCTTTACATCAGTCACCGGCTTGAAGAGGTACAGCGCATCTGCGATCGCGCGACGGTCTTGCGCCATGGTAAAGTGACAGGAGCTTGCGACCCCCGGAAGGAAACGCCGTCATCTCTGGCGCGCATGATGGTGGGCGGCGAGGTGGCGACTGTCTCGCCTAATGGTCTCCTTGAGCAGGGCAAGGTTCTTCTCGAATTGGCTGGTCTTTCCGCGCCAGCGCGCACGCCTTTTGCCGTGCCACTCAGAGACATCAATCTGCGGGTTAAAGGCGGCAGCGTCCTTGCCATTGCCGGGGTAGCGGGCAATGGTCAAAGCGAGTTGTTCGACGCCATTTCTGGTGAATATCCCTCTGCTGTCGATGACGTTGTGTCCATTCGAGGCAAATCTATTGGTACAACAGGCATCAATGAACGACGGCTTCTTGGAGCCTCGTTTGTGCCGGAAGAACGGCATGGACACGCCGCCGTTTCGGTGTTGACCTTATCGGACAATATGGTGTTGTCGCGTCACAAGTCTGATCGGAAAGCCTTTCTGACGGGTGGGCTTTTCAAGATCATCAGACGCAGTGCTGTTACCGCAGCGACACGGCGCGTTTCCCATGTCATGGACGTCCGAAAAAGTGGCGAAAATCCCGCGGCAGGATCTCTGTCGGGCGGCAATTTACAGAAATTCATCATGGGGCGTGAATTGGACAGGCAACCATCGGTCCTTGTCGTCAATCAGCCAACCTGGGGTGTTGATGCCGGCGCTGCCAGTCGCATCCGGCAGGCTTTGGTCGATCTCGCTAAAGCAGGGTCAGCCGTTCTTGTCATCAGTCAGGATCTTGACGAAATCTTCGAGGTGGCGAGCGAGATTGCCGTTATCTCAGAGGGAAAGCTGTCCCAGCCATATAGGGCCGATGAACTTACCCGGGAGAAGATCGGCCTTTTGATGGGGGGCCTTCATGAGGGCAAGCCTGCAGCGGGGACGGCGCATGCGCATTGAACTCGAAAGGCGCCCACAGGTATCGAGGCTTTTTGGTCTCGTATCACCGTTGCTTGCGCTCGGTTTGACCCTTGTCACCGGCGCCATCATGTTTGTTTTGCTTGGTAAGGATCCTCTTGAGGCGCTCAATGCGTTCTTCGTCGCGCCCCTTCTGGAGGTTTGGTCGCTTCACGAGCTGGCAATCAAGGCTGCCCCTCTCATTCTGATCGCAGTGGGACTTTCGGTCTGCTATCGATCGAATAACTGGAATATCGGTGCGGAGGGTCAGTTTACGATGGGCGCGGTCGCAGGCTCGTTCCTGCCGATCGTATTCTACGACTGGCACTCGCCCCTGGTGCTGCCCCTGATGTTGTTGCTCGGAGCTTTGGGCGGAGCTTTGTTTGCCGCGATCCCAGCACTATTGAAAGCACATTTCAACACCAACGAAATCCTCACGTCGCTAATGCTTGTCTACATTGCACAGCTTTTCTTGGATTGGCTGGTGCGCGGTGCATGGCGTGATCCGCAAGGCATGAATTTCCCCGTCTCGCGTGACTTTGCGCCGGAGGCTGTCTTGCCAGCCATATGGGAAGAGTCCGGCAGGGCACACTGGGCCTTTGTGTTCGCCATCGTTGCAGCGATCTTTGTCTGGTTCATGATGCGCTATACCCTCAAGGGGTTTGAGATCGTCGTTCTGGGTCAGTCAGAGCGGGCAGGCCGTTTCGCGGGCTTTTCCTCGCGACGTATGGTCTGGTTTGCATTTCTGTTCTCAGGCGCCTTGGCTGGATTGGCAGGGATTTCCGAAGTCTCCGGCTCGATCGGTCATCTTCAGCCGGCAATATCGCCGGGTTATGGTTTTACGGCGATCATTGTCGCCTTCCTGGGGCGCCTCAATCCGCTTGGCATCATCGCTTCCGGTCTCGTTCTTGCCTTGACCTATCTCGGCGGCGAAGCTGCGCAATTGTCCATCGGCATATCGGATAAGGTCGTTCGTGTTTTTCAAGGATTGCTGCTCTTCTTCGTTCTGTCCTGTGACACGCTGATTTACTACCGCGTACGCATCGTGTGGTCGCGTCTGCGCGGAGGGGCGTCATGAGCATTTTCGAAGCCATTCTCCTGACGGTCATTACCGCTTCTACGCCATTGGTCATCGCGGCTTTGGGAGAGCTCGTGACGGAACGGGCCGGGGTCCTGAACCTCGGTGTCGAAGGCATGATGGTCATGGGGGCCGTTACCGCTTTCATCGGCGCCCAGGAAACAGGGAGCCCCTATATCGGCATTCTATGCGGGATCCTCGGCGGCGCTCTGTTCTCGCTTCTGTTTGCTTTCCTAACGCTGACGCTGATTGCCAATCAGGTTGCCACCGGACTTGCGCTGACGATCCTCGGCATCGGGGCATCGGGAATGATCGGCGAATCGTATGTCGGGTTGCCCGGGATTCGGCTCCCGCCGATCGTCATCCCGTTTTTGTCGGATATTCCGTACATTGGTTCAGCCTTTTTCAAGCAGGACATTATCTTCTACATGTCGATTGCGCTTGTTGTCGGCGTGAACTGGTTTCTGTTTCGCAGCCGGACGGGCCTCAAGATCCGCGCTATCGGCGACAATCATCAGTCGGCACATGCCCTGGGTATCAAGGTTATTCGCACGCGCTACCTTGCCGTTCTTTTTGGCGGGGCCTGCGCCGGTTTGGCGGGTGCGCAGCTTTCTCTGATCTATACGCCGCAGTGGACCGAAAACATGTCAGGCGGACGCGGATGGATTGCACTGGCGCTCGTGGTTTTCAGTTCGTGGCGGCCATGGCGCATACTGCTTGGCGGTTATCTTTTTGGGGCGGTCACGATCCTTCAGCTGCATGCGCAGGCGCTTGGTATCGGGGTTCCCTCGCAATTTCTTTCGATGCTGCCCTACGCGGCAACGATTGTGGTTCTTCTCATCATTTCGCAAAACCGTCGAACCACGTTGATCAACACACCGGCATCACTCGGGCGATCCTTTGTGCCGGACCGATAAACAAACAAACCAACCTCCAAAACTAGGGGATCATGACATGAAGAAAACGGCACTGGCTTTAGCGGCGACAGCTGCGCTTATTCTTGGTTACGGCGGAGCAGCTCAAGCCGCTCCGACCAAGGTCTGCTTCGTCTATGTCGGCGCACGCACGGACGGTGGCTGGACCCAGGCCCACGAGAACGGCCGCTTGCAGGTTCAAAAGGAGTTTGGCGACAAGATCGAGACACCGTTCCTTGAAAACGTCCCGGAAGGCCCCGATGCGGAACGCGCGATCGAGCGTATGGCACGCTCAGGCTGCTCCTTGATCTTCACCACATCCTTTGGCTTCATGGATGCCACCGTGAACGTGGCGAAAAAGTTTCCGAAGGTGAAGTTTGAACATGCGACGGGCTTCAAGTCGGCGCCGAATCTTGCCACCTACAACTCGCGCTTCTACGAAGGCCGCTATATCGCCGGTGTGATCGCCGGCAAGATGTCGAAGAAAGGCGAGGCGGGCTATATCGCGACGTTCCCAATTCCAGAAGTCGTGATGGGAATCAATGCGTTCGAGCAAGGTGCAAAGTCAGTCAATCCAAACTTCAAGATGAAGGTAATCTGGGTCAACACCTGGTTCGATCCCGGCAAGGAAGCCGATGCGGCAAAGGCACTGCTTGATCAGGGCGTGGACATCCTGACGCAACACACCGATACGACCGCACCGATGCAGGTTGCCGAACAGCGCGGTGTGAAAGCGTTTGGACAAGCCTCCGACATGATCAAGGCGGGCCCAAATGTTCAGATGACCGCGATCGTCGATACCTGGGGCAACTATTATGTAAAGCGCGTCAAAGCGCTGCTTGATGGCAACTGGAAGGCTGAGCAGAGCTGGGATGGCCTCAAGGACGGCATTCTGACGATGGCGCCATACACAAACATGCCAGATGACGTGAAGAAGCTTGCCGAAGAAACGGAAGCTAAGATCAAGTCTGGCGAACTGCATCCATTCACCGGTCCGATCAACAAGCAGGACGGTACGCCATGGCTCAAAGCAGGCGAGAAAGCAGATGACGGCACGCTTTTGGGCATGAATTTCTACGTCGAAGGCGTTGACGACAAGCTGCCTAAGTAAGACGAGAATCGACGGGAGAGGGCGCTTTAAAAGCGCCCTTTTTTAATTCAGCGGAAACTAAAAATTCTGATTTACAAAAGTCATACAATATGATTTTTTCTCCTTGGCCGCGCGGAGGCGGCCTGGGAGGAAATCATGAAGTTTAAGACTGCACTTTTGAGTGCCACGATGTTTATTGCTGGCGCACTCGCATCTGCTTCGGCTGCAGACATGACTGTCGGCTTTTCGCAGATTGGTTCTGAATCGGGTTGGCGCGCGGCTGAAACCACGGTGACCAAGCAGGAAGCCAAGAAGCGCGGCATCGACCTTAAGTTTGCCGATGCACAGCAGAAGCAGGAAAACCAGATCAAGGCGATTCGCTCCTTCATCGCTCAGGGTGTCCAGGCGATTCTCATCGCTCCGGTTGTTGAAACCGGCTGGGACGCCGTGCTGAAGGAAGCCAAGGAAGCGAAGATCCCGGTCATACTTCTCGACCGTAACATCAAGGCTCCCGAAGATCTTTACCTGACCGCCGTCACCTCTGACCAGGTGCATGAAGGCAAGGTTGCCGGTGACTGGCTCGTGAAGACGGTTGGCGACAAGAAGTGCAATGTTGTCGAACTACAGGGCACAACAGGCTCCTCACCAGCGATTTCGCGTAAGAAGGGCTTTGAAGAGGCGATTGCAGGCCATTCAAACATCAAGATCATTCGCAGCCAGACCGGTGACTTCACCCGCACGAAGGGTAAGGAAGTCATGGAAAGCTTCTTGAAAGCCGAAAATGGCGGCAAGGACATTTGCGCTCTCTACGCGCATAATGACGACATGGCCGTCGGCGGTATTCAGGCGATCAAGGAAGCCGGCCTTAAGCCAGGCAAGGATATCCTCGTCGTATCGATCGACTCGATCCCCGACATCTTCAAGGCCATGGCTGCTGGCGAAGCTAATGCCACCGTCGAACTGACACCAAACATGGCTGGTCCCGCTTTCGACGCTCTCGATGCCTACTTGAAGGACAAGAAAGAGCCCAAGAAGTGGATCCAGACGGAATCGAAGCTCTACACGCAGGCTGACGATCCGATGAAAGTCTACGAAGCTAAGAAAGACCTGGGCTACTGAGCCAAGAAAAGGTCGGGCCGCATCGCATTCATTGCAATGCGGCCCTCAGCCATGTCAGCGACCATCATGTTCGCAGACGACGTGGCATATTGCGTCCATAGCAGGAAGCGCCTCTTTCATGAGTCACAATTTCGCGAACGTCCTTTCAGCGACGGGGATATGCAAATATTTCCCAGGCGCTGTTGCCTTGGATCATGTCGATTTTCATCTTCGTCGTGGGGAGGTTCACTCTCTCCTTGGAGAAAATGGTGCGGGCAAATCAACCCTGATCAAGTGCATGACGGGCGCCTATCGCCGAGACGGCGGAACGCTTCACCTCGATGACAGTGACATTGATCCTACAGATCCGCATTCCGCACAGAAGCTTGGGATCGGGACGGTCTATCAAGAAGTGAACCTTCTTCCGAACCTAAGCGTCGCTGAAAACCTGTTTATCGGTCGCCAGCCGCGCCGGCTTGGCATGACGAACAACCGCGAAATGAACCGCTTGGCGCGGAGCTTGCTCTCGCAATATGGTCTCGACATCGACGTCACTGCCGAACTGTCGCGCTTTTCTGTCGCCATCCAGCAGGTAATCGCCATCGCGCGCGCGGTCGATCTCTCGGGCAAGGTGCTTATTCTCGACGAGCCGACAGCAAGTCTTGACGCGCAAGAAGTCGCCATGCTTTTCCGCATTATCAGAAACTTGAAGGAAAAGGGCTTAGGCATTGTCTTTATTACCCATTTTCTTGATCAAGTTTACGAGATCAGCGATCGCATAACTGTCTTGCGCAACGGCCGGCTTGTCGGAACGAGAGAGGCTGCAACGCTGCCGCGGACGGATCTTATTTCGATGATGCTTGGACACGATCTGGCTGAAACGGAATCCGTCATACGCCATCGTCACGCCGAAGCGGGGGAAATCCAATATAGCTTCCAGAATTACGGCAAGAAAAACAAAGTCCATCCCTTCGACCTTGAGTTGCGGGCTGGGGAAGTCGTTGGCATTGCAGGGTTGCTCGGCTCCGGGCGGACTGAAACGGCGGAGCTTATCTTCGGGCTCGACAAGGCGGACAGCGGCAAGGCTCTCATCAAGGGCAAGGAGGTTTCTCTTTCCAGTCCGCGTGCCGCCATCCGCGAAGGATTCGGATTTTGCCCGGAAGACAGGAAAGTCGATGGAATTGTCGGCGATCTGTCCGTTCGGGAGAATATCATTCTTGCGCTTCAGGCGCGGCGAGGTTGGACGAGGCCGCTGCCACGCAGCGAGCAGATTGCCATTGCTGATCGGTACATCAAGGCGCTGGATATTCGCACCACCGATCGCGAAAAGCCGATCCGATTGCTTTCAGGCGGCAATCAGCAGAAGGCGATCCTTGGCCGTTGGCTCGCCACCAATCCGAGCTTTCTGATCCTTGATGAGCCGACACGGGGTATCGATGTTGGCGCGCATGCAGAAATCATTCGCTTGATCGAAAATCTCTGCGAGCAAGGCCTGTCTCTGATCGTGATCTCATCCGAATTGCAGGAACTTACAGCCTACAGTTCGCGCATCATTGTTCTTCGCGATCGACGTCATGTTGCAGAGCTTGTGGGCGAGGATGTGACGACGGCGAGAATTGTCGAGGCCATTGCCTCGACACCCGACCGGGCAAAGGAGGCTTGATCAATGGCAATTCTTCGCCGTATTGCGCCGCAGATCATAACGCTCGCGATCATCATCGCGCTGAACTTCATTATGTTTCCGCAGTTTTTTAATCTGGTGGTTCAAAACGACCGTCTTTACGGCAGCTTGATCGACGTGGTGAATCGCGGTGCTCCGGTAGCGCTGCTCGCGATCGGCATGACATTGGTGATCGCAACGCGTGGTATTGATCTCTCGGTTGGGGCGGTCATTGCAATCTGCGGCGCTGTGGCGGCCTCGTCCATCGCGGCCGGCAGTTCCCTGGCCGTAACGCTTCTCATGACGCTCGCGATCGGACTGTTGTGCGGCCTGTGGAACGGTGTTCTTGTTTCCGTGCTCGGAATTCAGCCGATCATCGCAACGCTTGTTTTGATGGTTGCTGGGCGCGGAATTGCGCAAATGATTACGGAAGGTGTAATTCTCACTTTCAATAATGACGCCTTCACCTTCTTGGGCAGCGGCTCGTTCGCCTTTCTGCCGATGCCGGTAATCATTTGGGTCGCCACCGGCATAATCGTTATGGCGCTCGTACGCTGGAGCGCACTTGGGCTGTTGATCGAAGCCACAGGCATCAATTTGCGCGCCAGCCGCCTTGCAGGTGTCGGAACGCCGGTGATCTTGATCGCTGTCTACATGTTGAGCGGTCTTTGCGCAGCCATCGCAGGTATCATCGTGACGGCTGATATCAAAGGCGCGGATGCAAACAATGCGGGACTTTGGCTTGAGCTGGACGCTATTCTGGCAGTCGTGCTGGGCGGTAACTCTCTGTTGGGGGGACGTTTCAGTATTCTCGGTTCCCTAATCGGCGCCATGATCATACAGGCGGTCAACACCGGCATCCTTCTTTCCGGCTTCCCGCCGGAATTCAACCTCGTCATCAAGGCCGTCATCGTGCTTGTCATTCTTTTCGTTCAGTCACCGGCTGTCCAATCGGCGGCAGGCTTCTTCAAGGCGAAGCGCACAACGCCGTCTGCAACAAACGCTTTGACGGAGCAGCGCCCATGAACGCCAGACAGCTTCCCCTTGTGGCCACGCTTGTCATCTTCGTGCTCGCGTATTTTCTTTGTTTTCTTGAATATCCCAACATGCTTTCGACGCGTGTTATAGGCAACCTTTTAACTGATAACGCCTTTCTCGGGATTGCGGCGGTCGGTATGACGTTCGTGATCATTTCCGGCGGCATCGATCTGTCGATCGGTTCGGTCATTGCGTTTACCGGTGTGTTCTTGGCGGTCATTCTGCGCGATACGAGCATCCATCCGCTTCTGGCTTTCGTGCTCGTGCTTCTTGTCACCACGGCTTTCGGCGCGGCCATGGGCGCAACCATTCATTACCTGAAGATGCCGGCCTTCATCGTAACTTTGGCGGGCATGTTTCTGGCGCGTGGTGCCGCATTCGTCCTCTCGATCGATAGCGTGCCGGTCACTCACGAGTACTACGATACGCTGACCTCCATCTACTGGCTGATGCCGGGCGGCGGACGCCTGACATTGATTGGTGCAGTGATGATCCTCGTGTTCATCGTTGGAGCGTTTGTTGCGCACAGAACGCGCTTTGGTACGAATGTTTATGCCCTTGGCGGCGGCGCAAGTACGGCCGAGCTTATGGGAGTTCCTGTCGGCCGCACGACGATCGGTATCTATGCCTTGTCGGGCTTGCTGGCTGGTTTATCAGGAATTGTCTTTTCCCTGTACACTTCGGCAGGCTATTCCTTGGCTGCGGTCGGTGTGGAACTCGATGCTATTGCAGCCGTCGTGATCGGCGGAACGCTTTTGACAGGCGGTGCGGGCTATGTAGCAGGCACTTTTATTGGAATTCTGATCCAAGGTTTGATTCAAACATACATCACCTTTGACGGTACGCTCTCCAGTTGGTGGACGAAGATCGTCATCGGGCTGCTTCTTTTCGCGTTCATTCTTTTACAAAAAGGCATTTTGTTTGCTTCCGGGCTTAAAAGGAAGCATGCCTAGATTTGGGGGGCACTTGCGCAGCAGGTTGTTTGAGACAGGCCACGCTGGCAAGAAGGGCCGGTCGAGTCATGCGCAAGTAGTTGACGAGCTTGGTCGTGAGATCGTCGGCGGTGTGTTTCCCGTAGGAACGCTGCTTCCAGGGGATGCTGAGCTCGTTCAGAGGTTTAAGGTATCACGCACGGTCTTGCGCGAGGCGATGAAGACGCTCGCGGCCAAAGGGATGATCGTTGCCAAAGCGCGCGTTGGCACGCGGGTGACTGAACAGAACATGTGGAACATGTTCGATAGCGATATCATCGTCTGGCACTTCGAAAATGGTGTCACCGAGACGTTTTTAACGCAGCTCTACGATATTCGCCTCGCATTCGAGCCCTTTGCAGCTGCCCTTGCCGCGAAACGAGCCAACACTTCGGATGTGAAATGGTTGACTGAACTGGCAGAGGCCATGGCAGTGCCAGGACATACGCCAGAGAGCCTTGCAATGGCCGACCTTCGCTTCCACCTTGCAATTGCCGAAGCTTCCCGCAATCCCTTCATGCGGACACTCGGAAGTTTGATCGAAGCTGCGTTGATCGGCATGTTTCGAATCAGCACGCCACCTTCGCAAAACGGCTTTTCCAACATTGCGGAGACGCATATGCGCATCGTTCACGCCATCGCAGCGGGAGACGCAGATGGCGCGCGCAGCGCCATGGAGGCTGTGATCATCGATGGCCAGGATCACGTTCACGAGGCTTATGCGGATTTCGTGCAAAGCGCCTAGCTGCTTGTTTCAGGGCTGTTCTCTGTCGATCAGGAATGGCCTCGCTGGGTCTCCTGATAGTGCAGAGCCTTTTCAGGTTGGCGTCGATGCTTTGGCGCGGGAAACTGAACCGCGCAATGAGGCTGTTTTAACGAGTGGGTTGAGCTGCAATTTCGTCTTGGTGCCGCCAAGCTCTTACTGTTAAGAGGCAGACACGCAGTTAGGCGAATTTGGAGCCATCTATGGAACGCACCTGTCTTGCCATCATTCTTGCCGCTGGCGATAGCACCCGAATGCGGTCTTCGAAATCGAAGGTGCTTCATGAAATCGCTGGCAGAGCGATGATTGGCCATGTGGTGGAAGCTGTGGCTCTCGCTGGCGTTTCGACAGTAGCCCTTGTCGTGGGGCGGGATGCCGACGCGGTGCGCAAAGCCGCGGCAACGGCGAATATAGGGGTAGAAAGCTATCTCCAAAAGGAGCGCCTGGGTACAGGGCATGCAGTGCTTGCCGCACGAGAGGCGATCGCACGCGGCTACGACGACATCCTTGTCACCTATGGTGATGTTCCGCTTCAAACAGCGGGACCTTTGACGGCCGCGCGCTCTGCGCTCGCCGATGGCAGCGATGTTGTTGTCATCGGGTTTCATACGGAAAAGCCCACCGGCTACGGTCGTCTCATCGTCAAAGATGGTGAACTGATCGCAATCCGCGAAGAGAAGGACGCCACCGATGCGGAGCGCGCATTAAAATGGTGCAACAGCGGCCTGATGCTCATCAATGGCAAGAAGGCTCTCGACTACTTAACGAGAATTGGGAACGCGAACGCCAAGAGGGAATACTATCTCACCGACGTCGTTGAGATCGCGCGCAGTCTGGGCGGCAAGGTTACGGCCGTTGATGCACCCGAAGCCGAAATGGCGGGATGCAACACCCGAGCAGAACTGGCGTTGATCGAACGGTTTTGGCAAGAGCGCCGCCGCCACGAAATCATGCTCTCCGGTGTCACAATGATTGCTCCCGAAACCGTCTTTCTGAGCTTTGATACGATCATTGGGCAAGATGCGCTCATCGAGCCTAATGTCGTCTTCGGCCCAGGTGTCGTCATTGGTCCTCGCGCAGTCATTCACGCCTTTTCGCATATCGAGGGGGCCAGGGTGGAGGAAAATACTTCGGTTGGCCCGTTCGCGAGGCTGCGTCCCGGCACTGTGCTTAACGAGGGCTCCCGCGTTGGCAATTTCTGCGAGATTAAAAATGCTGATATTGCTGCCGGCGCGAAGATCAATCACCTGACCTATATCGGCGATGCTGAAGTCGGGAGGCAAACCAATATCGGCGCGGGAACCATTACGTGCAATTATGATGGCGTAAACAAGCACAAGACGGTCATTGGCGAAAACGCGTTTATTGGTTCAAACTCATCGCTGGTTGCTCCAGTGACAATAGGCAACGGCGCTTATGTCGCTTCCGGCAGCGTGATCACCGATCACGTTCCCGATGAGGCTCTCGCTTTCGGACGCGCCCGTCAGGAGAACAAGCTTGAAAGGGCACGTCAAATCCGTGAGCGGGCGTTAGCGTTCAAGGCGTCGAGCGCGCCAAAAGGGACGTAGAGCTGACCGCGATAGTAATCTGGCGCAATGTAAAGTGACCGCAATCACGATTGCGGATCGTGATGGAATGATTACCTCTGGCGTAGCGATGACCTTGGAGACGCCATTGTTTCGGCATCCTATCTGCGCAACTCATGAATTTATAAGACTATGAATTTAAGGACATAGACATGTGCGGAATTGTCGGCATCATCGGTGAGAAACCCGTCGCGGCCCGTCTCGTGGATGCACTAAAGCGTCTGGAATATCGCGGCTATGATTCTGCCGGCGTTGCCACGATCCATGACGGGCAACTCGACAGAAGACGCGCCGAAGGAAAGCTCGCCAATCTTGAAGGCCGACTTTCCGCCGAACCGCTAGCCGGCAATATCGGCATCGCACACACCCGCTGGGCCACTCATGGCGTTCCGAACGAGACAAATGCGCATCCGCATTTTGTGGAAGGCGTTGCTGTAGTTCACAACGGCATCATCGAGAACTTTTCCGAACTGCGTGAAGCGCTGACGCATGAAGGCGCCGTGTTCTTGAGCCAGACGGACACGGAAGTCGTCGCGCATCTCGTTGCGAAATATCTGCGTGAAGGCATGACACCGCGAGATGCTATGCTCACCACGTGCAACCGCATCAAAGGCGCCTTTGCACTTGCCGTCATGCTGCGTGACGAGCCCGATATGCTGATGGCGACACGGTCTGGACCTCCGCTTGCTGTGGGATACGGCAAGGGTGAGATGTTCCTCGGTTCGGATGCTATCGCACTTGCCCCGTTTACAAACGAAGTGACCTATCTCGTCGATGGTGATTGCGCTTTCGTGACAAAAAGTGGACTGGAGATTGTTGATCTCAAAGGCAATCCACTGCATCGCGAAAAACAGATCTCCCAAGCGACGGCTTATCTCGTCGACAAGGGCAATCATCGTCATTTCATGGAAAAGGAAATTTATGAGCAGCCGGAAGTCATCTCCCACGCGCTCGCCAATTACGTGAATTTCGCTGACAAGACAGTGGGTGAGAAAGCCCAGGCACTCGACTTCAAGTCACTCACCGGTCTTGCCGTGACTGCCTGCGGCACTGCCTATCTCGCAGGTCTGGTCGGCAAATACTGGTTCGAGCGCTATGCGCGGCTTCCGGTTGAAATCGACGTGGCTTCAGAGTTTCGCTACCGGGAAATGCCGCTATCACCGAGCCAAGCTGCGCTCGTTATTTCTCAATCCGGCGAGACCGCTGATACCCTTGCCTCGCTGCGCTATTGCAAGGAGCTTGGATTAAAGCTTGGCGCGATCGTCAACGTGAGGGAATCAACCATCGCGCGGGAATCCGACGCCGTGTTCCCGATCATGGCGGGTCCTGAAATCGGCGTCGCGTCGACCAAGGCTTTCACCTGCCAGCTTGCGGTGCTTGCCTCGCTCGCAATCGCCGCTGGGAAAGCGAGAGGTCATATCGACCGAGCACGTGAGCGTGAAATGGTTCGGCATCTTGCAGAGATGCCTCGCATCATGAGCAATGTGCTGAATCTGGTCCAGCCTCAAATCGAAAACCTGGCGCGAGAACTGTCGAAATGCCCCGATGTTCTTTACCTCGGACGCGGCACGAGTTTTCCGCTCGCGATGGAAGGCGCGCTTAAACTCAAGGAAATCTCGTATATTCATGCTGAAGGCTATGCCGCAGGGGAGTTGAAGCACGGGCCGATCGCGTTGATCGACGAGAAAATGCCGGTCATCGTCATCGCTCCCTATGACAGGTTCTTCGAAAAGACCGTCTCGAATATGCAGGAAGTCGCTGCGCGGGGTGGCCGTATTATTTTCATTACCGATGAAGCCGGCGCCGCGGCTTCTAGCCTTTCCACCATGGCCAGTATTGTCTTGCCGAATGTGGATGAGATCATCGCACCGATGATCTTCTCACTGCCGATACAGCTTCTTGCCTACCACACTGCAGTTTTTATGGGGACGGATGTGGACCAGCCGCGCAACCTCGCTAAATCGGTTACGGTAGAGTAGGGCAATTCAGTATGCTCTGCTGTGCATTTTGAACCAAGCGGAAACGCCTGGATCTCGAATGATGCGCAAAACCACAGTGAAAGCGTCTTTTTGGACTGTGCGCCGCGAAGATGCTTAGTTTGAGAAAGTAGCCAAGGGAGTTGATCATGCGCGGTGTTATCCACGAGAGCTTCGGCGATCCTGCAAAGGTTTTGAAACTTGGCGAGCGTTCCGTGCCCGAGCCTGCAAGCGGCCAGGTGAGGATAAGAACGATCATGTCGCCGATCCACAATCATGACCTTTGGACGGTGCGCGGCCAATATGGCTACAAGCCTGAACTTCCCGCAGTGGGAGGCAGCGAGGCCGTCGGTATTGTGGATGCTCTGGGAGCTGATGTTACGAACGTCAAGGTCGGTCAGCGCGTCTCGGTCGCTGCCGTGCATGGAACCTGGGCGGAGTTTTTCCTAGCTCCTGCTGCTTTGCTCGTTCCGGTCCCGGACAGTATCGATGACAGCGCGGCGGCCCAAATCATTGCCATGCCGCTTAGTGCCCTGATGCTCATCCACTTCCTGGATGTGAAATCGGGCGCGTGGATTATTCAAAACGCGGCAAATGGAGCTGTCGGCAAGATGGTTGCAGTGCTTGCGGAAGCGATGGGGATCAATGTCATCAATCTTGTGCGTCGGGACGAAGGTGTCGACGAACTCGCTCAGGTAGGTGTGGGCAAGGCAATTTCCACCGCATCGCCCGATTGGAAAGAGAAAGTACAAACGCTGTGCGCATCGGATCCGATTTCTGCGGCAATTGATTCCGTGGGCGGCGAGGCGAGCGGCGAGCTTCTTTCTCTCCTTGGGGAGGGAGGTGCGCTGATCTCATTCGGATCAATGAGCGGTGAACCGATGCAGCTATCGTCGGGGGATCTCATCTTCAAGCAAGCCATCGTGAAAGGGTTCTGGGGCTCGAAAGTAGGCGCGGCACTTTCCGCAACAGACAAAGCCGGCATGATAAGTGAAATTTTCCAAGCGGTGCAGAATGGTAGCCTGAAGCTTACGGTCGATCAAACCTATGCCTTTGGCGAGGCTGCTCAGGCCGCAGCCGCAAGTTTGAGGTCCGGCCGGGGCGGCAAGATTATGCTGCGCCCTTGAAGATCGCGGATGTTTCATGCGTTGCTTGTCGAAGATGACCTCACAAAAAAATCAACAGTGTCTGCAGTTGTGCTGACACTGCAATTCTGTCAGCTTTGCAACGAGGGCAATGAGGGGATGCCTTTATACGGATGCCACGCGAGCAAAGAAATCATCGACGCCTGATGGATCAAAAAGCGCCCCGACTGTCCATTGCGACGCGAATCAGAAACAATTTCCTGACTGGGCTCATCATCTGTGCGCCGATCGCCATTACACTGTGGCTCACATGGTCGGTGGTGCGGTGGGCCGACAGCTGGGTCAAGCCCTACATTCCAGCGCGGTATGACCCGGACAGTTATCTCAATTTTGCTGTTCCGGGCTCCGGTCTGGTCATCGCGTTGATCGCAATCACGGTGATCGGGTTCCTCGGGAAAAACCTGATTGGCCGCAGTATCGTTGAGTTCTCGGAGTCGCTTGTTAACCGCGTACCTTTGGTGCGAAGCATCTACAAAAGTGTCAAGCAGATCTTCGAGACTGTTTTGAAGGAGAGGGGTAACTCCTTCAAGAAAGTCGGGTTGATCGAATATCCAAGTCCTGGTTTGTGGGCGCTGGTCTTTATCGCGACTGACGCTAAGGGCGAGATTGCCACCAAGTTCGAGGCGATGGGACTTGATATGGTCGCGGTGTTTCTCCCGCCAACGCCTGTCCCGACGGCCGGTTTTCTTATCTACGTCCCAAGGGAGAAAATCGTCGTGCTCGACATGACGCCAGAAGAGGCGGCAAAGGTTTTGATCTCCGGTGGTTTGGTATCCCCAGAGGAGCTTGCCTCGAGCAAAGCCGAGGCTGGCAGGGCAAGACCCGTCGCTGCTATCGAACAAGCTAAGGATCCGCTGACATCCTAGACGTTGTCGGCACAATCGCCTTTGTTTTTTGCAAGGCCGGCTTGGTTTTCCAAAGCAAAACGTCGCATAAGCGAATAGTTTTTCCGACAGATACGGGTGGAAAGATTTCAGGTCGTGATGTGAGCGGCGGCTCGAAAGCCGCCGAGGATTTTCGGTGCGACGCCGGTCGTCATGCGCCGGAGAGCTCCTTCGAGCGCTGCATATTAGCTTCGGTTCTTTGCGAGATGCGGGCTGATTAAAAGCAGATCCGCTTCGCTCAACCGATCACTGGCCGTATTGCATTGATGCCAGAAGGGGTAGGCGAGGGGCTGTAGGCTGACATTGTCGAGCCTCTGACGCTCTTCGCTGGAAAGAACCAGATCTGCGGCGGCGAGATTATCTTTGAATTGCTCTTCAGTGCGGCCACCAATGATAAGTGACGTGACTGACTTTCGCCCAAGGAGCCAAGCGAGCGCCACTTGTGCTGCAGAAACGCCGCGGTCCTCGCCGATAGCCACGAGCGCTTCCACGATGTTCCAAAGGCGATCTTCATCGCGGATCGGCGGCTCGGTCCAACCGGCGAATTGGCGTGTACCCTCCGGCGCAGCCTGGTTCCGTCTGTGTTTTCCCGAAAGCAAACCGCCTGCCAATGGGCTCCAAACAAGAACGCCCAGACCTTGATCGATACTGACAGGCAGAAGTTCGCTTTCCGCATCCCGTGCTTCAAGTGTGTAGTGAATCTGTTGACTTACAAACCGCTGGAAGCCATGCCGCTCGCTGACGCCCAGCGCCTTCATGATATGCCAGGCTGCAAAATTGGAGCATCCGATGTAGCGAACCTTCCCCTGCCGCACCAATGTGTCGAGGGCCTCCATCGTCTCCTCGAGAGGCGTAAGACCATCCCACTCGTGCACTTGATAAAGGTCGATTACGTCGGTTTTCAAGCGACGCAGGCTTGCTTCGCAACCCTGAATGAGATGATGGCGGGAAAGCCCGGCATCGTTTGGTCCGGAGCCCATTGGAAACCGCGCTTTGGTCGCGATCAAAAGGCCGTTCTTGCGAGGTCCACCGACTATTTCGCCGAGGATCTCTTCGGAGGCACCTTCGGAATAGACGTCTGCGGTATCGATGAGATTCACGCCCGCATCGATGCAGAGATCAATCAGCCGCCGAGATTCCGATACGCCGAGATCGCCAACTTTTTTTGCCCAGCCCTTGCCGCCAAAGGTCATCGTCCCGATCGTCAATGTCGAAATCTTCAGGCCTGATCGTCCAAGCTGCCGATATTCCATTTTCCTCGTCTCCCAACTTCATGATTGAAACCGATAAGATAGCGGCTATCTATCGACGTCAAGAACGAGACAGCATCAGTACGCTTGTCACAAATTTGTAAAGCGGCCTCTCTAAGGAACGGTCTGAAGCTCTTTTAAGGATAAGCTTATGAAGACCCTCATTGCGACGGCCGCCGTTCTGCTCAGCGCAGTATTTTCGCCTCTGACCGCGATGGCAGAAAATCTGGTTCTCTACACCAGTCAGCCGAATGAGGACGCGCAAGCGACCGTCGACGGCTTCATGGCTGCCAACCCGGAGATCAAGGTTGATTGGGTGCGCGACGGAACGCCGAAGATCATGGCGAAGCTGGAGGCAGAAATAGCCGCCGGAAGTCCCGCTGCGGATGTTTTGCTGATTGCCGATACAGTGACCTTGGAGCGTCTGAAGCAAGAGGGCAAACTCTCGGCTTACAAGTCGCCTGAAGCGGCGCACTTCGATGCAAGCCTTTATGATCGCGACGGCTATTACTACTCGACGAAATTGATCACCACGGGAATTGTTTACAACACTGCAGCGACGATGAAGCCGCAAAGTTGGGAAGACCTCGCCAAGTCGGAGGCAAAAGGCTTGGTAACAATGCCGAGCCCGCTTACATCTGGAGCTGCTTTGATCCATGCTCAAACATTGGCAGCCGTTCCTGGTCTCGGATGGAACTACTACCGGAAGCTCGGCGAAAACGGCGCAGTCGCGGTTGGAGGCAATGGCGCTGTGTTGAAGGCTGTTGCGACCGGTGAAAAGGCTTATGGTATGGTCGTTGACTACCTACCAATCAGGGAGAAGGCAAAAGGCGCTCCGGTGGAGTTCGTCTTTCCTCAAGAAGGCGTTTCCGCTGTGACCGAGCCGGTTGCCATCCTTTCGACTTCAAAAAATATGCCGGCAGCCAAGAAATTCGTTGATTATCTTCTCTCTGAAAAAGGTCAGGAAGGTTTCGTCCAGCTGGGATACATTCCGGCCCGAAACGATACACCCATGCCTGCCGGTTTTCCGCCGCGTAACACGATCAAAGTTCTTCCTATCAATTCAACCGACGCCCTCAAAGATATGAAAGCGGATCTTGAGAAATTCACGTCGATCTACCGATCCAACTAGGCCGAGAGGCGCATGGCGCATCATATCCAGGTAGACAGGCGGCAGCCGCTTTGGCTGCCGTCGCTTATCATTGTCTTCGTTGGTCTGCTCTGCGTCCTACCGCTTGCTCGTCTTGCGGTCGTCGGTATTTCAGCCCTGTGGAATGGCGGGACCGCAGCAATTCTCACCGATCTTGCCGTATGGCAAGCTGTTCGTAACACACTCATTACCGCTTGCCTTGGGACAGGACTCTCATTGGCCATCGGCTGCCTATTCGGATTTCTACTGACACTGACGAACATCCCCAAGAAGGGTCTGCTCAGCTTTCTGTTCGTCCTTCCGATGATGATCCCGCCACAAGTCACGGCGTTGGCATGGGTGCAAATGTTCGGACCATCAAGCGCGCTTCTCAAGATGCTGCATTTGGCGCCGCCGCTTGGCTCGAAACAGCCCCTCTATTCGATTAGCGGCATTTCGCTGCTTTATGGCTTTCAGCACGCCCCGCTCGTCTATCTTGCGTTGCGCGCAACGCTGATGTCATTGCCGCGCGAGGCAATTGAAGCTGCTCGAATTTCGGGCGCTTCCGGTTGGCGTGCTTTCTGCGACATTATCATCCCGCTTGCATTGCCCGGAATTATCGCTGGCGCAGCTATATCTTTCGTTTCCTGCACGGGAAATTTCGGCATCCCTGCGATCCTGGGGATACCGGCTTCGATCTATACACTATCGACGCTGATCTTTACCAAATTCTCTGCATTCACCGGCACAACCTTTGGCGAAGTGGCGTTAATTTCTGCCATGATCGCGGCTATTTCGATCACAGGCCTTTTCGTTCAGGACCGAGCTTTGCGCGGGCGGGACTACCGCATTTTGGGAATAACGGGTTCGATCGCTGCTTTTGATATTGGGCCGTTCAAAAGGCTGGCTGTAAGCGTGCTTGCTCTTCTTCTCGCGTTCATTCTTGTCGGGCCGTTTTTTGCTTTGCTGGCAGCCTCCCTTGTGCCGGCTTACGGCGTGGCGCTGACGTGGCAGTCATTTTCGCTTGGTGCCTATTACGAAGTGATCTTTCGCCAGGCTGTGACAAAGACGGCATTCATCAACTCGCTCGGTCTGGCGGCGGGCGCCGCAATCTGTTTGCTCATCATCAGCGTTTTCACAGCCTATCTTCTCACAAAGCGGCGTGATCGATTTTCTCGCTTCATTGCTGCTTGCATCGAGGTTCCTTATTCGTTGCCCGGAATCGTTGTTGCAATTTCCTTCATTTTGCTTCTTGCGGCGCCGCTTCCGTTCTTCAAGGTGAAACTCTACGGCACGATCTGGATCATCTTTATCGCGTATTTGTCGACCTTCTATGCCGTCAGCCTGAAGCCGGTATTCAGCGCGTTTCGGCAGCTCGATCCTGCTCTCGAAGAAGCAGCGCAACTTGCGGGGGCTGGCATTGGCCGTCGCATGTCGACGATTATCGTACCCTTGATCGCACCGGCGGCAGGCGCGTCGGTCATCCTGGTCTTTTTGATTGCTTGCAACGAGCTCACCGTCTCGGCGCTGCTTTGGTCAGCCGGGACTCAAACGCTTGGCGTTGTCATCTACAATCTCGATGACAGTGGTAGTGCAAACCTCGCATCGGCTCTGTCGGTGCTTGTGGTGATGATGGTTGCAGGCCTAATGCTTGGCCTTGACTATTTGGCACGCTGGCTGCCTCGTGGAGTCGTTCCGTGGAAAAGCTGAGTTTGAGCAACGTCTCCAAACAGTTCGAGTCAGGACGAGCTGCTGTCTCGAACGTTTCTATTGATGTGCGCCCCGGTGCTTTCCTCGCCCTTCTAGGTCCATCTGGCTGCGGCAAGACAACGCTCCTACGCATGATTGCCGGGTTCGATAGCCCCACCAGCGGTGCCATCTATCTCGGCGACCGACTTCTTGCCGACGCGAATCGACTGGTGCCTCCTGAGCATCGCAACATGGCGATGGTCTTTCAATCCTACGCCTTGTGGCCCCACATGACGGTGGCGGATAATGTGGGTTACCCTCTGAAAATACGAGGACTAAGGGGCGAAAACTATAAACGCAGGGTAGCTGCGGCGCTGGATGCAGTTCGCCTTTCCGATTACGGTCACCGTAGGCCCGCCGAACTTTCCGGCGGTCAACGTCAGCGTGTGGCGTTGGCGCGCTGTATTGTCACGACGCCTTCGGTCGTCTTGCTCGATGAGCCGCTGGCAAACCTTGATCGGCACCTTCGCCAGGAGATGGAGGAGACGTTCCGGGATTTTCACCGCCAATCCGGGGCCACGATGATCTATGTAACACATGATCAGGCCGAGGCGATGGCTCTTGCCACGGATGTTGCGATCATGTCGGAAGGACAGATCTTACAGATCGCACCGCCCGCGGATATCTATGCAAAACCGGAGGGAAAGGTGGTTGGGCGGCTGGTTGGAAGAGGCGTGATACTTTCGCTCAGCCTTAAAGGCTTGGAGCCGCGCCTGCTCGACGCACCCACCTTCCAACAGGCGATTCTGTCAGATAATGAGGTCGGATACTTTGCGGATGTCCTCGTGCGTCCTGAACATGTTGCAATTGGCGCTCAGGGAATTGCCGCTGTCGTCGAAGAATGCGTGTTCGAGGGAGAGCGTTATGTTCTTAAAATGCGCGTCTGTCCCGACAAATTTATCCTTGGCTATAGCGATATCTTGTTCAAGCCCGGCGATCAGGTCAATTTGACAATCGAACGGGCTTGGCGGCTTTGACCATTTTCGATTTCAGGTAGATGAGGGCCTTATTGGAATAGAGCGGCCATGTTAACCAAGGCGCTTTCTGGGGATAAATCCCTCGTTTTAGTGGATCATGAAATGAACTCAGCCTCCGAACATTTTGCAGACTGGCCACCAGAGCGAACGGTCTTTCCGCTGAAGTCGATTCAGCTCAAGATCACTGAGACTGGCCATCCTCTCGTTATCCCCAATAGCGTCGCAATCGATGCGCATTGGCATGAGGAGACGAAAGCAAATCCCAGTCTGTTCGATGGGCGCATGCTTTTGATGAGCAGCCTTGTTCTCGAAGACAATCAGCTTTCAGGGGTCGGGCACATCACGCCTTACTCAGCGTTCTTGTGGTGGCGTAAACGGCCACAGCGGCTGGGAGCGGTGCACGTCTTTGCCTATGCCGTGATTGCAAGTTCCGACGGTGCGCTCATCGCCATTCGGATGGCCTCTCATACAGCGAATGCGGGGCAGGTTTACTTCGCTGCTGGCTCGCTCGAGCCAGAAGACGTGCGCGATGGCATTTGCGATCTCTATGCCAATATGTCCCGGGAGGTGAAAGAAGAGACTGGTTTAGATCTAGCGGACGCTCAGGCGGGCGACAGGTTTTACGCGTGCCATCTCAACCACACGGTTCCAATATTCAAGGTCTACCGATTCGATATGACCGCTGATGAAATCGTTTACCGGATCACAAAACACATGGCCGTAGCAGAAGATAAGGAAATCGCCGGCGCCGTTGCCATACGTTCTGCTGATCCAGCGGCCTTTCCTTATAACGTGTCCATGCTTCCGATCATCGATTGGTATTTCTCCGCAGCGAAGTAGCGAAGGCGGGTTGCACTCGGGAAACGGCTCAGGCAGGTTGCGTCAGTGGCAAACGAGAGGAGGCCCCCTTGGCGCGCAGCTACAGCATCTACGACGTCTTTACCGAGGAAAAGCTGAAGGGCAATCCACTCGCAGTCGTGTTCGATGCGGAAGGGCTGAGCACTGAGACGATGCAAGCCATCGCGCGCGAATTCAATCTGTCTGAAACGGTCTTCCTACTTGCTAGCGAGGCTCCTGCGTGTAAAGCGCAACTGCGAATCTTCACGCCATCTGCCGAGTTGCCATTTGCCGGTCATCCGACCGTTGGAACGGCGATTGCGCTTGCCGAGCGCGAGCACGGGGATGTTGAACTCGACGTCGTGTGCATGCTGGAGGAAAAGATCGGGCCAGTGCGATGCGCTGTGAGACTTCGCCCGGGGGAAGTGAGCTTTTCCGAATTTGACCTTCCGAGAAAACCTCAGTCGATAACACTGCCGCTTGATCTTCACGGCATTGCAAATTCGCTCTCGTTAAAATCAAGCGATCTCGGTTTTGAAAATCACGTTCCGTCTCTATGGACTGCTGGCGTGCCTTTCATCATGATTCCCGTGCGGGACCTTGGAGCAGCGGCGCAAATCGAGTTCGATCCGCAAAGTTGGGAGCACACGGCGCCCTTCGTCGATGGCCGCCTTGCTTCAGCCTATGTCTATTGCCGAAGCGGGATACATCATGCGGCAGATTTTCATACGCGTATGTTCACGAGCGACATGGGCCTGATCGAGGACCCCGCGACAGGCTCGGCGGCAGCCGCGTTTTCCGGTGCTGTCGTTCATTTCGACAAGCCGGTCGACGGTCATTATCCGATCTTAATTGAACAGGGTGTGGAAATGGGGCGCGCCTCTTATATTCATCTGCATATCGATCTTGAAGGCGGGCTTATCAATAATGCGCGTATCGGTGGACACGCCTTGAAAGTGGCGGACGGCGTGCTCGACCTTTGAGCCTTCTGCATTCCAGTTATGCGCCGGTTTTTCCAACGGAATGAAGATTTTTTGAGAAGCCCGCTAGACAAGGTCCACGTTCATGTTTATACGCCCCCTCACACCGCGCAGACAAGCACGGACGGGTGATTAGCTCAGTTGGTAGAGCAGCTGACTCTTAATCAGCGGGTCGTAGGTTCGAGCCCTACATCACCCACCAAATCCTCCCACGACGATGAAAAGTGTTTTCAAGCGCGCCGTGGACGCCAAAATATTTGTTACGCCGAAAGCTACATTGATCGTTGCTCATAGGACGAGATAGATTTTCTTCCTCTTCAAATCAGTCCAGCACTCGTTGTACGTTTTCGTGTTGGCGAGACGGTGAATTTTCAGTACTCAAATCAATGTGACCTGTGGCGGGCGAAAGTTATTTGCACTTTCTTGTGCAAAAAACGACCTTGTGAAGGTGAGTATGCTCTAGACCCGACAGGCTTGCAGGATCTCACTTGCTCGGCGCAGCGCAGTAGTCTAGCAGGCGTTTAGACTTTTCTTTTTAAGAATCGTCGAATTCACGCGCTTCAAGATTTTTTCTCGACCGAAGGAACTTTCTGCCATCTCAAGCGTTTAAAAGTGCTTTGTGCTGTGTTCAGTTACATGACGTGGCAGAAGATTGCGCGCGAGAGCTAACTCATTACGTGCGCGCAAGATAGGGCGAATAATCCGCCAGGAATGGAGCAGAGAATGGTTCGGCCGGAAGCGACTCTTCTCGTTGATATGGTTTCCGGAGGCGGAATGACTGAGGGGAAGACGAATGCGGATCGTGATATCTGCATTCTTTACATTGATGACGATGAAGCCCTTGCCAGGTTAATGCGCAAGAACCTTGAGCGCCGCGGCTTCAAGCTGGAGTGGGTCAAAGACGGGGCTAGCGGATTGGCGCGCCTGGCGGAAGGCGGCATAGCGGCTGTTGTTCTGGATCATTTTCTCGACAACGAAACTGGCCTCGATATTTTGCCCAATATCATCGCGATGAAGGATCATCCGCCGGTGATCTATGCGACCGCGTCAGTGGACACTGGCGTTGCAGTGGCCGCATTGAAGGCGGGTGCTGAAGATTACGTTCTGAAGGGCGTATCGCCGGATTATTTCGATCTGGTTATGGCTGCGCTGGAGCAGGGGCTGGAACGAGCACGATTCCGACGTGAAACGGAGCAGGCGCAGGAAGTGATCCGCCAGCAACGCGATCATGCGGAAATGCTTCTTGCTGAGGTCAATCACCGTATCGCCAATAGTTTGGGTCTCGTCGGCGCCTTGATCAGAATGCAAGCCTCCATGACGACTGACCAAGTCGCTATCGATGCGCTGCAGGAAACCCAGATGCGCATCAACGCGATCGCCAGCGTGCATCGCCGCCTTTATACCAACCGTCAGGTAGGAACGGTCCAGATCGACGAGTATTTGGGCAGCCTCCTCAAGGAGATGGAGGCGTCTATGCGTGACGACAAACGACCTCATACGCTAAAATTGACCTCTGATCCTATCAATCTGGCGACTGACAAGGTTATCACTTTGGGTCTTATTGTCAGTGAGCTCGTCACCAACGCGTTTAAATATGCCTATGAGTCGGGCGTGGCCGGGCAGATACGTGTCTCGGTATCGGCGAGAAAGGACAATGTCATCGACGTGAGCGTCGAAGACGATGGTGTCGGTTTTACGCCCGGTGGCCCATCCAAGGGCACAGGCCTTGGCACCAAGATCCTGACGGCGATGGCAGGCAGCCTTAAATCTCAGATCCGCTATGACGGGACCCACAAGGGAACGAAGGCTCTTCTTTCCTTCCCGATGGACTGATATCGTTCTAGCATCTGCGCATCCTCTACCTAGGCCAAACATATTCCCCGCCAAAGTATTTCGTTCTGGAATTGTGCCTTTCTGTCGCCGTTCTTTGCAATAAAAGACGATACCTCCTGACGGACAAATTTCTTGTATCGAGGCTAGCTTGCGTTCAACGTCTGTTTTTCGCCACCTGCTTTTCGCAGTTGTTCTGTGCAGCACCTTCGTCGTCTGCCTCGGTCATGAAGCGACCGCGCAGGCTGATCAGAACCAACAGCCTCAAGCGGGGCAGCAAGCGCAACAACAGGCTCCAGCCGACGGTCAACTGTCGCAAATCTCGGGAGATCTCGAAAAATCGAAGAAGCAGTTCGAGTCGCTGAAAGCAAGCGTTGACGCGAATGGAAGCAATGACGACGCCCTCGTCGATCTCGCGGCTAAAGCGGATGAGCTCTCGCGCAATGTCGCAGCGCTCACCGGCGCACTGAATGGCAGGCTGGAACAAGTTAAAACACGTCTGTCGGCAATCGGCGATCCTCCCAAGGACGGACAGCCGCCGGAGCCAAAATTGGTTTCGGACGAAAGAAATTCCCTGACGTCGGTGCGCTCTCAGATCGGTGCTCTACAGGGAGACGCCGAGAGCTTGTCGGGAGCCGTTGGTCGCCTCAGCAATCAGATAATCGAAACGCGCAGGCGCCTGTTTACGGAAACGCTGTTCCGACAGACCGATGTTTCTCTTCAAGTGCTCGATGACGCCCGCAGTGCCTTTCGCGACGAAGCTCGTGATTTTGGCACCGCGCTTATAAGCTGGTTTCATTTTGTCTGGAAATTTAAGCGGGTAGCCCTGTTTGCCGCACTCGCTTTCTCGCTTGGCGTCGGTGCTGTGATCTTGGTTGGCGGCTACAGGCTTTTTGGGCGATACCTTCAGCAGCAAGACAGGCAGGAGCGACCCTCTTATATGACACGCCTTTCGGTGGCCTTCTGGTCGACCATTGTGCGCGCTGCCTCCATCGGTGCCTTTCTCACGACATCCTACTTTTTTCTTTATAACCTCAATGTTTTGAGACCCGACATCTCTCCAGTCATCGCGGCGCTCTTCGGTTGCATAGGCGCTGTGTATTTTGTGAATCGATTCACAAATGCTGTGTTCGCGCCATACAAACCGCAATGGCGTTTGGTGAGGCTTTCCAATCGCGGCGCGCGTACGATTAGTTTTTGCCTCGTTTCCCTTGCTGCAGTTACCGCGGTCGATTTTTTCCTGAGCAGCATCAGCGAAGCCATGGGCTCGCCTCTCGTGCTGACAGTTATCCGCAGCCTCTTTGCTTCTTTGATTGTTGGTGGAACTCTTTTTGCGGTGTCGTTCGGCAGGCCTATGCTGGCCCGCGATCGCAATCCCGATTCACCCGGACGGCATTGGCCGAAGGGCCTGCGCATTGCTTTGCGGATACTCGGTATCGTGCTCATCGGCGCTGTGCTGACAGGTTACGTAGGACTTGCGCGCTTCATCTCCGTTCAATTGATCATAACAGGCGCCCTCGTTGTGACCATGTATATCGGCATTCTTTCGGGACGGGCGATTTCACAGACAGGTGTTTTTGCTGACACGTTTCTCGGCGAGTTCGTGACGCGACGCTACAACTTGGGTCCTGTCGTCGTCGACCAGATCGGCCTGCTCGTTGGCCTGCTGATTTACGCTGTTGCGCTGATGACGGGCATTCCGCTCATCTTGCTGATGTGGGGTTTCCACATTCAAGATCTTGAGATTTTTGCAATCAAGCTCTTCACGGAGGTCAAAGTCGGGGGCATCAACTTCTCGCTGCTTGGCCTTTTGACCGGAATTCTTGTCTTTGCCGCTGGCTACTTCGCTACCCGGTGGATTCAGCGTTGGCTTGACAACAATATCATGGCGCGCAGTCATGCTGATCTCGGTGTCCGAAACTCGGTGAAAACCGGGATTGGTTACCTTGGGATCGGCATCGTCACGATCATCGCGGTGTCAGCGGCAGGCATTAATCTTTCCAGTTTCGCTCTCGTCGCGTCTGCTTTGTCGGTCGGTATCGGTTTTGGCCTGCAAAATATCGTCTCTAATTTTGTTTCCGGTCTTATTCTGTTGGTGGAGAGGCCTTTCAAGGTGGGTGATCACGTGATCTCAGGAACGGCTGAGGGCATTGTGACGCGCATCTCGGTTCGAGCTACCGAAATCGAGACATTCCGTAAGCAGTCGATCATTGTGCCCAATTCCGACCTGATCAACGGCATGGTCGGCAACTGGACGCATCGAAACAAGGTGGGTCGATCGGAGATTCCTGTTTCGGTTTCCTATGATTCCGATCCGCAAAAGGTCATGGACATTCTCCTGGAGTTGGTTCGGGATATTCCGCAGGTTTTGCGCAATCCGGAGCCGCATGTCGAATTCCTGCGCTTTGGCGCTTACTCGCTCGATTTTGAGCTTCGCTTTATGCTGGCCGATATGGGCGAGGGACTAAAGGTTCGCAATAATCTGCGGATCGCCATTCTCAAGCGCTTTAAGGAAGAAGACATCAAAATGCCCATTCCTCAAAGCGAGGTCCATTTTGATGGCCCTGCGGAGCCGCCTCTTCCGAAGGCGGCGCCATCTGATCCGGCAAAAGCCTGATCATCATTGCTGGTTGAATTTTGCCGTAATCATAGCCAAGGTGAGCCCTCGTCGCGCCGAGCTTTTCGCATGTCGTAAACAGGCATTTGATGACGTCGCGACCACTGCATAGTCGGGCAGATTTCCGGCATTCGCACCGGCTTGTTTGAACAGAGGGAACTTCCATGAAGTCACATGCGCGCGCAGTGGTCATCGGCGGCGGCGTCGTTGGCGTTTCAACGCTCTACCACCTTGCCAAAAAGGGTTGGTCTGACGCTGTTTTGATAGAGCGCAAGGAACTGACCTCCGGCTCGACCTGGCACGCTGCGGGTCTCCTGCCTTTGTTCAACATGAGTTACTCGGTCGGCCAGATCCATAAATATTCTGTGCGGTTCTATCAGGAACTGCAAAAGGAAACCGGGATGAATGTCGGTTTCAGCCAGGTCAGCAATATTCGTCTTGCACGAACGAAAGACCGCTGGGACGAGTTCATGTACTACGCCGGTATTGCAGAAACGATTGGGGTGAAAGTCAACATACTGACGCCAGAGCAGGTCAAGGAAGTCTGGCCCCTCTGCGAAACGGAAGGCCTTTTGGGGGCCATCCAGCATCCTGATGACGGTTATATTCAGCCGGCGGATTTGACGCAGGCTTTGGCCAAGGGGGCGCGCGATCTCGGCGCAACGATCTATCGCCACACCGCTGTCACTGCCATCGAGCAGCAGAAGGATGGCCTGTGGAAGATCACGACCGACAAGGGCGAAATTACCGCCGATCATATCATTTCCTGCACCGGTTCCTTCGCCCGCAAGACGGGGGAAATGGTCGGGATCAACATTCCGGTTGTTCCCGTCGAACATCAGTACATCGTTACCGAACCGCATCCAGCCATCCTTGAGCGCAAAGCAAAGGGACTGCCTGAAATGGGCGTCCTGCGCGAAGCGGACAGCGCTTGGTATATGCGTGAGGAAAATGGCGGCTTGTTGCTTGGTCCCTACGAGCAGGGAGCACCGGCCTGCTACGTCAAAGGCCCTTCGGACGAGAGCGAGTATGAACTGTTCCAGGAGGATCTGGATCGATTGATGCCGCATATCGAAACCGCTATTGCGCGCGTGCCTGCATTCGGCGAAGTCGGCATCAAGAAAGTTTATAACGGTGCGATTGCTTACACCCCGGATGGTAATCCCATTGTTGGACCCGCGCCAGGGCTGAAGAACTTTTGGCTGAACGAAGGCCATTCCTTTGGCATTACTGCAGCGGGCGGCGCCGGCTGGCAGCTTGCTGAGTGGATCGTCGATGGCGAGCCCACCGTCGACATGATGGGCGTCGATCCGCGACGTTTTGGTCCTTATGCGACAGAAGGCTATCTCATCGAAAAAAATGAGGAAGCCTATGCGAACGTCTTCACGACACACTATCCGGATGAGGAGCGCGCAGCCTGCCGTCCATTGAAAACAACGCCTATTTACGACCGTCTGAAAGACCTAGGTGCCGTCTTTGGTTCGGTTTACGGATGGGAGAGACCCAACTGGTTTGCGCCGGAAGGCTACTCTCTTTCCAAGGAGGATCTCGATCTCGGCGCAGACGTTTTGACCAATCACAACTATGCGCCGCCGACCGAAGACGGGCGCATTGTCGAGAAGTGGTCTTTCCGGCGCTCCAACTACTTCCAGCACGTCGGCAACGAGGTCATGAACGTCCAAAAGAATGTAGGCGTTCTCGATATGTCGGCCTTTGCCAAGATGGAGGTATCGGGGCCGGGCGCGCGCGAATGGCTCGAGTCAATTTTCGCGAACAGCATTCCAAAGAAGCGCGGCCGTATTGCGCTCTGCCATATGCTCACCGTGCATGGAGGCGTCAGGGCAGAATTTACGGTCTATGAATGGGCGCCGGGACGCTTCTATCTTGTCTCCGCTGGCGCTTACGAAGCGCATGACCATGATTATCTTCGTAAGCTTGCTCCAACGGATGGGTCGGTCCGCTTGCAGCAAATTACGCAAAAATTTGGTGTTCTTGTGCTCGCCGGTCCGAAATCTCGCGACGTCCTCAAAAAACTGACCCGTACCAGCCTCGAGAATAAGGACTTTCCTTGGCTTTCAGGCAAGGAAATTTCTGTCGGAGCGGCGACGGCCCATGCCCTTCGTGTGAACTTTGTCGGCGAGCTCGGCTGGGAACTTCATCATCCGATTGAGATGCAAGCCTATATTTTCGATAAACTGATGGAGGCGGGCACTGAGTTCGGGATCAAACCTTTCGGTATCCGGGCCATGCTCTCCATGTCCGTCGAAAAGTCTTACCGTTTGATTCCTCGGGAGATGTCGATCGAGTACAATGCCTACGAATCTGCGCTGGATCGTTTCATTAAACCGGAGAAGCAATTCATCGGCCGGGAAGGCCTCCTTGCTTACAAGGAAAAGGGTCTGAAGTGGAACTTCGTTACACTGGTCGTGGACGGAGGTAACGATGTCGATGCACGTGGCTCTGAAGCGATCTACAACGAAGACGGCGAGCTGATCGGCCGTGCAACCAATGGCACCTTTGGCTTCAGAATAAACCGCTCGTTGGCGCTAGCGATGGTTCGACCGGATTATGCGACGGATGGAACTCGGCTGAAGATCAAAATACTTGGTCACCTCTATTCCGCCAGCGTCGTTGCGGAAAGTCCTTATGATCCTGAAAATGCGGCCTTGCGCGCTTAAAGGATATATTAGGCAAAATGCGGCTTCTCAGCCGCATTTTTACTGTCCGAGTAGTTCAATTAATACTTATTCAAGTCACTACTGCTAGCTTTGCCCTGTATCGAGGGGTTCGGAGGTAGTGTCGCCATGGTATTTCTTGGCGTTTCTGGCATGCAATATTCAGGGGGCACGTTTTCATCGGCACGTATTCTGGTGGCCGAGGATTCGAATGTCTTCACATCAATGATCAGTCAGAAGTTGAGGGAGTTTTTTGACATCGAAGTCGAGATCTGCCGCAATTTCGAACAGCTGCAGTTAGCTTACGATAAGTCAACGCAGCCGATTACTCTGGCAATATCAAACATCAATTTGCCGGGCGCGGAAAATGGTGAGGCGCTAGATTATCTTCTGGACCTAAGCATTCCGACCATCGTCTTTACGGGAACGTTCCAGGAAAGTACGCGCGAAAAACTTCTTGCATCCGACATCGTCGACTACGTCATCAAGGACAATGTCTTTGCTGTCGATATGCTCGCCGAATCCGTGTGCCGGTTCCTGACCAATCATCGCCATCATGTGTTGATCGTTGACGACAGTCCGACGGCAAGAGCGCTGCTTTCCAGCCGATTGAAGCGCTACAATTTTCGCGTAAGTGTCGCAGAAAATGGGCAGAAGGCGCTCGGGATATTGAAAGCCAATCCCGATATTGGTTTGATGATCACCGACTACAATATGCCCGATATCGACGGCTTCGAGCTTACCCGCCGGATCCGTGGGTCGCTCGGTTCTCATCAGTTGCGCATCATCGGCGTTTCTTCATCATCCGATCGATTGCTTTCGGCTCGCTTTTTGAAGGCTGGCGGCAATGACTTCATACTACGCCCATTCATCGACGAAGAATTCTACTGCAGGGTGAATCAAAATCTGGATACGCTGCTCCAGATCAGGACGGTACAGAAGACGAAAGCGGTCGCTTAAATCTTAACGGTTGGCCTCTTGAGGCCAACCCAAAGCGCTGCCTTGCAATAGGTCTCGTGGATTTCGCAACCGACTTACCTCATTAGGCTTTGGGAAATGGCTGAACCTTCTTTGCCGATCATTCGCATTGGAACAGGACCTTCACGCTGTCCCTTCCGTGCCGCTCTTTGAGGCAATCGCAATGAGTAGCGATTTCGGCTTTGGCCAGTCAATCGAAGCGCGGCAAGAGTTGCTGTTGATCGAAGACTCGAGGATGTTTTCTCTCGTCCTTCGACATCGCCTTGAGGCTGAACTTGGTCTGTCGGTGACCAGCTGTAGTTCTCTTGAAGAGCTGAATAGGTTGCTGGTCGGAAGGCAAACATCCTACAGGATGGCGATTGTCGACCTAACGCTTCCAGATTGCCCTGATGGAGAAGCGCTTGAGCTGACAAGGCAATATGAGATTCCTTCTATCGTCTTTGCCGCCTCCGTCAATGCCCAGCTTCACAGTCAAGTTCTTCAGAGAAATGTCGTCGATTACGTTGTGAAAGACAATGCGCGAGCGTTCGATGCGCTTGTCGCCTCGGTTCGCCGTGCCTTGACCAATGCTAAAACAAAGCTTCTCGTTGTCGGCATGCCTGGAGAAGCTTTCAATGCATTTGTTGCCGGTCTAAGAGCGCAGCAATACGGGCTTTCTGTCGTGGCGTCCGGCAAGGATGCTGTCAATCGTCTAGCGAAGGAAAGAGATATTGACCTGCTTCTTGTGGTGGGAGACCAGCTGCCTGACATGGATGCTTTCGAGCTCATGAGACAACTGCGAGAACAGAACCCTGTTGATCCCACTCATGTCGTTGGCATGGCAAAGGACGATGCGATCGCCGTCGAATTCCTGCGTGCGGGGGCGAACGAAGTTCTTCACAACGCATTTTCCATCGCGGAAGTCAGGCACCGAATTTCCAATAGTGCCACTATGGCGCGAGAGGTGAGGCGGCTTCGCACCGCTGCTGCGTGCGACTATCTGACAGGTCTCTATAACCGACGCTATTTTTGCGATAATGGCCCAAAGATCGTTGGTGACTGCCTAAGACGGCGGGAACTGAGCTCCATCGCGATTCTGGACATCGATCACTTCAAGAGGCTCAACGATACCTATGGCCACGAAATCGGGGATCTTGTTCTAAAATCTGTTGCGCATCGCCTGTCGCAGCTCTTCCAAAGCACCGGCTACCTACTTTGTCGCTTGGGCGGTGAAGAATTCGCCATATTATTCCCCATGACGAACTCAAAAGATGCGTCGCAATTGTGCGATGATGTTCGTTCGGACATTTCACGGCTGAGGGTGAAGGCCGATGATGAGGAACTGACGGTGACTGTTTCCATCGGTGTGGCGGAAATCTCCATGCACGAGACATTTGAGAACTATCTTCATGCCGCCGACCAGTTCCTTTACATGGCAAAAAACCGAGGCAGGAACACAGTTTTCTCCGACACTCAGATGAATTCGGAAACGCTGCTTTACAGCGCTTAGCACGCTGCACATTCAAAAAATCGGGAGAAAGACGATATTTGCTTTGCGCGAAGCGTCAGGATTGTCCGTTAAATGTCTGACTGACCAGCCGATACGACAGTCAACCTCTCGACGCTCTTGTTCGTTCAAGCGGCCAATGCAGGCCTAATCAATGAGCCTCCCGTTAGCTTACGCTCGGCCCGCTCCTGCTGCGGCGAACGATGATAGAGCTCACGATAGCATTTGGAGAAATGCGAGGCGGATACGAACCCGCAGGCAACAGCCACCTCAACAATTGGCATCGATGATTGCACCAGAAGATGTCGAGCGCGATCTAGTCTGATTTCCAAGTAGTAGCGCGCTGGCGAGCGCCCCATTTCTTGCCGGAAGAGCCGCTCGATCTGGCGTCGCGAAAGATCCACCTCGTCGGCAATGTCCAACAGGGAAAGCGGCTCGGCCAAGTGATTTTCCATCAACTCAATGATCGACAAAACTTTTGCATTTTGAACACCTAGTCGTGCTCTTAGAGGAAGGCGTTGCCGATCATGCGGATTGCGAACCCGATCGGTCAGGTGTTGTTCGCAAATCCGGTTGACGAGGCTATCACCGAAGTCCTGTCCGACCAGGTTAAGCATCATATCCAGCGAGGCTGTACCGCCAGCGCAAGTGTAGAGATTTCCATCGACCTCATAAAGATCGGCATAGACTTCTGCCTGCGGGAAGGCCTCTGAAAACCCTGGAAGGTTTTCCCAGTGAATGGCGCAGCGCTTGCCGTTCAAAAGGCCGGCCTGGGCTAGAACATGTGCGCCGGTGCACAGGCTCCCAACGCCGATGCCGCGATTGTAGCACTCGCGGAGCCATGCACTGGCAGATTTGTTGTTGAATTGTTCGACATCGATACCGGAGCAAACGATCACCATACTGGGTCTCGTTTCTCCGCTAAGACAGCGTCGTTCGTCTGTAAGCGACGTATTGGCCTCTACACCGATGCCACAGGATGAATAAACTTTTTGTCCGTCGATGGAAGCCAGTCGCCAGCGATAGGCCTCGTAGCCCAACATGCGGTTTGCGATTCTCAGAGTGTCGATAGCTGCAGAAAATGGAAGCATGGTGAACTGTGGCACCATGAAGAAAACCAGGGATCGAGTCAGCGTATGCGCTTTTGTCATGATGGACATCCAAGGCTCGGGGAATGGATGACTATTGGTCTCGCGGAATACGTCGTCGAGATATTCCAAAAGCGACATTGCCACGACCATATGCGCAGCGCCAAGTTAAAAACGCGATAGGAAAATGATTTCTGTCAATCAAAGACGGGAATTAGGTCCACCCTGCGCGGAAATATGTGAGGATAAAGAGGCGACTACTTCTGAATTGCCTCTTTATCATCGGGCATGACTTTCAATTATTTCTCCTCAAATGTCGTATCTGCCGCCGAGCGCCAACCGATATCCTTCCGTATTTCATCGGGAATGGCACCCCAGGCTCTATTTTCCTGTCGCAATCTCCACAGATCCAGAAGTTTTCTGGCCAAGCGGAAAAAGAACGTATCTTTGCCAAGTGTCGGATGTAGTTCCAAGCTTATCGTCTTCATAGCCGTCCCTTTCGAATAACGGTTCAGACTGTTGCAGTGTCACTATCCGCCTTAGATTCACATCATTCAAACGAATTGATCTGATGGTTACCATCAGGGAATTTGATCGTTGCGCATTGCTCAATCGCCATTTTGTGATTCAAGAAAAATGATGTATGGTGACGGTTATTCATAAAGATTGAACCGGAAGTCAGATGTCGTATCTCTTGAAGCCACCCCTGCCGTTGCTCGACAACGACATCCTCAAGACATTCTTGGCCATTGCCGATACGGGAAGTTTTTCGACCGCAGCGGAGGTCGTTCATCGAACGCCGTCGGCCGTATCGATGCAGATTAAGCGCCTTGAGGAGCAACTCAAAACGACGCTTTTCTTGCGCGATGCGCGTTCCGTCAGTCTGACAAAGGATGGCGAAGTTCTGCTTTCCTACGCGCGCAATATGCTCGCTTTGTCGAATGAGGCGGTTTCACGATTTCTCGAACCGGAGCTGACCGGCGTCGTACGCTTGGGGGCGCCGGATGATATTGGCGAGAGAATGCTACCCCATATCCTCAGGCGCTTTGCAGACCACTATCCGGCGATCGTCGTAGACGTTACGGTTGATATGAGCACGAACCTGAAAAGACGCTTGGAAGAGCAAAGGCTTGACCTTGCGCTCGTCAACTGCACCCCCAATGTCTTTGCACATGAAGGCGAGCTGTTGCGTGAGGAGCGACTGGTCTGGGCTGGCGCAAAAGGCGGAAAAGCTTACAAGACCGATCCACTACCGATTTCAATTTGGGAAGAAGGCTGCTGTTGGCGGAAAGACGCGCTTTTGCGCCTGGAGCAGGGAAAGCGGGAATATCGCATTGCCTATCTCAGCGCACACACGATGGCACAGCGCGCCGCTGTCATGTCGGACTTGGCAGTGGCGCCATTCCCGCTGTCTTACCTTGGTGACGATATGACGGTTCTTGGTGCGAAAGAAGGGTTACCAGAACTTGCGAGCTTTCATGTTCGGCTTCTGACCGCAGATAGAATGAGCGAGCCGATGCGTGCAGTGGCGGAAAGTATTCGACTGGCGTTCAGCAAAGGACTTCACGTCGCCGCCGCTTAAAACAACTTGTACGCAACTCAATTGGAAACTTTTTGTCGACAAGCGCGTTTATGAAGCGCGGGCGGGGGACTCCGATCCGCTGATGCACATTTTAAGGGATTAGATTCGATGACGACAACAGCGAAGGTCGGTGCAGCGCTTATGTTTCTCCTTGCTCTCAGCTCGTGCGGAAATACCATCCGCGGCATGGGCAAGGATGCAGCCAATACAGTAAATGCGACGCAGGACGCTGGTCGCACGGTCGATCACGCTGCAAAACGCTAATACGTCAGAAGCCCGCCGGTTTTCCGGCGGGCATCTTCGGCAAATTGATCAAATTTTTGCGGTGGGAAATGCCCGCTGAAGGCCGCCGGATTTAGATAATCCCCCACGAAATGCGGCAAAGCTAGGATGTAGGCTGGATTTCGCGACTTCCATGAGTCTGATCTGAAGTCGGCCGGGAGCCTTTTGACCAATCCAAAGACCGAGCTTATCCAGCTTCATAACGTTGATGAATGGCGCCGCTGCTGCTTGATCGAGATAACGGTAAAGGCCCTCGATCAGAGCATCGTCCAATTTGGCATCGTTCATAGTCGCTTGCAGGGAGGCATGATCTTCGTCGGTGCCAAGTGAAAGCTGGGCTGCAATTACGTCTATACTGTCGTGCGGCGCCTTCAATGACTGTTGTGCTGCTTGCATGACTGCCACTCTCAGACAAACTGCTCGATGTAATTCATGATGTCGAATATCCCGTCTGTCCTTTTGGGATCAGCAGGATAGTCGGGGCTGAAACGGAGGAAGGCGCGGGGCCGTTCATCGTGATGATCTGGCTGCTGCCGCGTGAGGCGCGCTCTAAGGCTCTCTGGCAGAAGACTGAGCGTTTCGTCCGTGATGATAGGATCCAGGAACACAGAACCTGGGCCGTAGGCAATTGCCTCACGAGCTGCGGTCGTTATCCCGGCGAGCTTGCAGATTTGGTCGTAATGTTCCGGTGACAGTCCCTGGTGCTGGTAGGCTGACATGCGATGATACATGATGTAGGCCTCTACCCAGTTGCCTGTGTTCATATGCAGGCGGAAAGCCACCTGCTGGCGGATCATCATGAAGCGGTTGATGTCATTGACCAGCTCGCTTCTTTCTTCCAGCGGGCGCTGGCTGTCCTGATAGGCGTGGGACGCGAGATACTCGATGCCCCCTCTATAACTATCCCACTCGAACATGCACTCTTTGTTACCCTGCTGTTGCCGAGGGTCATCTGATATTGCGGTCACTCTCGCAAAGGGCTCAGGCATGAACAAGATATCGCCCTTGTCCAGCGCACGCGTCGTGTAAAGAAAGGCCCAAAAGATGAATGGCGTCGCAGCCGATATGCTTTTTGCCAGAACATCGCGACGAATAATCATGAATTCCGGGAAGACGTGGAACTTGAAAATAAAGTCCAGAAGCGACCGGAAATCACCTTTTGCGTGCCGCGCAGGCGCAGGGATGCGGTAGTAAGGGCCCATGTCGCTGCCGCCAGCGCGCCCGTCTACCAGCATCCACGGTGCCTGGATCATCCCAAGCTCAGGCTGATCTTCCAAAATCCGAAGATAATCGACGACCTTGTGGGGAATGAGGAGGTCGTCGTCCCCAAGAAAAATTGCATAGCGCCCGGCGGCTCTTTGCATGGCAAAAGCGTAGTTTGAAAGAAATCCCGAGTTTTTGTCACGACGGAAAGCCCTCAGTTCGGGAATGTTTCCAAGCGACCTAAGATAGTCTTGTGTAGCGTCGGTCGAGCAATCGTCCACAACGACGATCTCAAACGGAACACCAAGATTACGAAACGCTTCAAGGTGAAAGCGGATATTGCGCTCAAGCAGAAACTGACGGTTGAAAGTTGGAACGCAAATAGAAAGAACCGGCTCATTCATCTGTTATATGCACCTCACGATTGTGCCCGAGCAACTGAGAAATCTTTCTCGCAAGTTAGGAAGTCTAGCTTTCCTGAGGCTGGCCTTAGGGCGATGAATGAACACAAGAGCAAGTGCGAGAGCGAACAGCCTCACGCAAGTCAATCTTGAAATGCTGATCAAAGATTAAGTGGCGATGCCGCCGTCAGTGAGAATAACGGTTCGAGGTCTTCCTGCCGCGGTTTCGAGCAATGGGCGCGGGCAAGTGCCAGCGGGATTTTGGACCTTAGGGTCGAAAGAATAGGGTTACACATGAATATGCTGGCTTCTATGAATGCAAACCCGATTGACGAGTTGATCAACGGCCTTGTCGAGGCCCCTGCGCTTCGCCGCGAAACGCTGGATGGCTCTTTTTGGCATCTTGTCAGCCTGAATAGAGGGGAACTGTCTCCATTTTTTGTTTTGGCTCCCGAAAGTCTCATCGGAAACTTCTTCGATCCAACCGTCGACTGCTGGCAGGTTGTAAACGGCAGGCTCTGCTTTAGCGATCAAAATGGAATTCCGTCTGTCGTCTTCAATGTCGCCAATATGGATGGGGATAAACCGAAGGTGCTTGCCGGGCGAGGGCGGATCGGCGGCGTTTCCGATATCTATCTCCTCATTGCAGCAGATCATCCTGCTCATCCGCTTTTCCAGCCAGGCGCTACGGCGAACGCAGGCATTCAATTCTTGGAGCAGCCAAGCGACGGTCCACGCCGCCCGAATCTTGTTGTCGTTCCGGCAAATTCCAAATCACTTCATCCGCATTGGTTCGAGGGCCTTCAGGAAGATACACGCAATTGGGACTTGTGCGTCGGATACTATGGGCAAGAAATGCCTATCGTTTCCTCTCCCTTCGAATATTTGGTGCATCTTCCAAAGCGGAAGAAATTCCAATTACTGAGCGATCTGTTTTTTGAGGCAAGCCCGCTTTGGAATTATGATTACATATGGCTTCCCGACGACGATCTTCTGTGCAACGGCATTGACGTCAATCGTCTCTTCCATCTCGTGCGCAAGTTTGGCCTCGATTTATCCCAGCCATCCTTGGTTGATGGGCCGAACAGTTTTCCGAATCATCCGATTACGCTGCAGCGCCCCGCCAGCATTTTGCGATATGAAGGCTTCATCGAGATCATGTGCCCGCTTTTCAGCCAGCGGGCCTTGAAGATCTGTGCCGGCTCGATGAAGGATGTTGAGTCCGGATATGGGCTCGATCACCTGTGGCCATCTTTCTTAGGTCGCCCATTTTCGCGTATGGGCATCATAGATGCCGTTGCTGTTGCACACACGAGACCTATCGGCGCCACCTATAATGTAGGCGCGGCAATTGCCGAGCAAGCAGCTCTCTTTCGCTCATACGATTATACGCCGCTGCAATTTGACGGCGTTCGATAATCTTTTTGCCAATGTATCGAGGACGATAACCATCCGGTAACGATGTGGCGCTATCACTGGAGCAGCGGCGGGGACGTCGTTGCCTTTCCGGTTCAGGTAGTGCGTACCGGGGGCGGTCCCCGCCGATTTCGGCTCTTTTTTGAAAGTCGGCAAGCCCCTTTGGGGCGCAAATCCGCCATTTGACTGGCTCCCCACCTCGTTATAGGTCATCGTCGAAAGATGCAGTCCGTCGCTTTGTAACGCGTGATAGGCGGGGCGCACCATCCATGGTTGTCGCTAAATTTTGCTGTATCGAACCTTGTTGGCAGGGAGCGGTTGGTTGGCACGGGCAATCATGTTGCAGGGAACGGGCTCTGACGTCGGGAAAACTGTTCTCGTTGCAGGTCTGTGTCGGCTGGCCTCGAATCGAGGCCTAACTGTGCGCCCCTTCAAGCCGCAAAATATGTCAAACAATGCAGCGGTTAGCGACGATGGTGGAGAGATCGGGCGCGCCCAGTGGCTTCAGGCACGCGCCAGCCGCGTTCCGACATCCGTCCATATGAACCCCGTTCTGCTCAAGCCGCAGTCCGAATATGGCAGCCAGATCATCGTACATGGTCAAGTCTGGGGATATGCAAAGGGGCGTGATTATCAAAGGCTGAAGCCTCAACTCCTCGACTATGTGCTCGAAAGCTATGACCGCCTATCGAAGGATGCGGACCTGGTGATCGTCGAAGGCGCGGGATCACCAGCTGAAATCAACCTGCGAGCTGGCGACATCGCCAATATGGGTTTTGCAACGCGAGCCGATGTTCCCGTCATCCTTGTGGGAGATATAGATCGGGGTGGAGTGATCGCTTCGCTGGTCGGAACGCACGCTATTCTATCCCCCGAGGATAGGCGCATGATTCAAGGCTATATCATCAACAAGTTCCGTGGAGATGTCTCTCTTTTTGCCGACGGCATCGAGGCCGTCAATCGCTTTACCGGATGGCACTGCATGGGAGTGATTCCATGGCTTCCTCCGGCCGGACGGCTTCCTGCGGAGGATTCGGTTGCGCTGGAACGGCATGTGGCCAACAATGGCACTATCAAAATCGCCGTTCCCGTTTTGCCGCGGATCTCAAATTTCGATGATCTTGATCCGCTCGCCCAAGAGCCGGGCGTCGATCTTCAATTCATTCGTGCCGGCGATAGCTTTCCCAAGGATGCAGCGCTCATTATCCTACCCGGTTCAAAGTCGACGATCGCCGATCTTCTTGAATTGAAAAAGCATGGCTGGGATGAAGACATAAAGGCGCATGTTAGACGCGGCGGAAAATTGATCGGGATTTGCGGCGGCTACCAGATGCTCGGCAGGGTCCTGCGTGATCCTTTGGGTCTGGAAGGAGAACCGTCGGAGATCGATGGGCTCGGTCTGCTCGACGTTGAGACCGAGATGGCGCCGGTTAAGACGCTGTCTAACAACACTGCTCTGTCGGTAGAGTATTCTGTGCCGCTTGATGGATATCAGATCCACCTGGGCGTCACGCTCGGGGCCGATTGCGCTCGACCTTCGACTATGATCGATGGACTTCCGGATGGCGCACGTTCAGCCGACGGACGTGTCGTGGGAACTTATCTACACGGTCTTTTCGGCGCTGATGCTTATCGAAAGAAATTGCTCGAAGAGTTTGGATTGGTCGGAGGCGGATTCGACTACCGATCAGCCGTGGATGACGCACTTGACGAGATCGCGTCAGCCTTGCAGCAATATCTGGATGATGCGTGGTTGGACGATCTTTTTACGCAGGCTTGAGCAACGCGCCGCCTTCCAAGGGCATCAAAGCTCGCCGGAAATCTCCCGGCGGCGGCGATCGAGTTCTTCCGTATAACGCCGAAGCGTATGGCTTTCGCTCAACTGACCGACGACCTTTCGTTCAATCAGATTGTTCAACACTGCGAGCGCTTCGCTCTCCGTCTTATCGAAGATCGCCGCAGCCTGCTTTGCGTTCATCTGAGGTGTTAGAAAATCGTTCTTGTAGCGAATGAACTCGCTCAGAGAGCGTTTCGTATCGTCGGTTTCCACCATGTTGGCATAGATTTCTGGGACGAGAACAATCCCGGCATATTTATCAGAATCGTCAACGAGGACGACCCGCTGTGCAGAGCCGATCGGAAAGGCCTCTTTGAAGTCCTGAAGGTTCATCTTGATATTTCCCTTCTTGACGTCCGATCGCATCAGCCTGCCTACCGTGAGGTTACGGATCCAGCCGACGTCATGGGCGCTGCGGATGCTCTCTCCGCGGAGATGGAAGCGCCATGTTGCGAAGGAGTAGCCGAAAGTACCACGAACGACGAGAGACGAGGTTATGACAGAGGCTAGAACCAAGGCAGTAATTGGAAAGTCACCCGTGACCTCAAGGGCCAGAAAGGTCATCGTCATCGGACCGCCAATGATAGCAACGGCGAGCGAACTCATCCCAACGACTGCGTAAACTACGGGCGTCAGGGTTGCATAAGCGAAGTACGGTGCGCCGTACGCAAAGGCCTTGCCAAGCAAAGCCCCCATGAAAAGCGAAGCGAAAAACAAACCGCCACGAAAGCCAGAGCCGATGGAAATGGCAGATGCGAGCGCTTTCATGAAAAACAGTGCGAGGAGAGCCGCCAGCCCAACCTCATGAGCCAGATTGATATGAAGAGCGCCATGGCCGGCGGACATGATCTGTGGCGTGATCAGAGCGAGGAGCCCGATGGCAAGTCCGCCGATTGCCGGACGAAAAGGCTGCGAGATCGAACTCCGACGTGCTAATTCTTCCACCAGCGAGACGCCCTGCATGATCAGAATGCCGACACCGGCGCAGATGGCTCCGAGCACAATGGCAGGGATGTAATCGGGTGGGGCAACCGACCCAAACCCGCCGATATCAATTATGAAGTCGCTTCCGGACAAAAGGTTGGATACCAGTGTCGAAACCAGCGCTGCAACGACGACGGGGGTCAGCGCGGTAATGGTATAGGTACCAATAATCAGTTCGAAGGCGTAAAAGGCGCCTGTGAGCGGTGCACTAAAGGCTGACGCGATGGCGCCTGCTGCCCCGCATCCCACCAGGATCCTGAGATCGGCGCGTCGCAGCTGCAATTTAATACCGAACTTAGAAGCGATTCCGGCAGCAAGCTGTGTATAGCCGGCTTCGAGGCCGACAGATGCGCCAAAGCCGTTCGAGAGCAGATTTTGCACGACCACCAGGATACTGTCCGTCAAGGACAATCGCCCGCCGTGGAGCGCATTTGCCTCGATAGGGTCGACCATCAGCCTCTTTCTCGTCTTGCTCAATATGTAGAGCAAAATGCCAAGGATGATCCCGCCTGCAACGGGTGCCAACATGAGCACGAGTTTGTTGTCAATGTAAGATGAACTCAGTCTTGCATCGTCATCGATGCCAAAGATGAGTTGATGCATCTCACTTGACGCAAGGCTCATCCCCGTTACCACAAGGCCAGAGGTGACGCCAATAAACGCTCCCGCCATGACCATACCGATTTCGGTACGCCTCAGAAGGAGGCGCAGTCGGGTTGGATCGACGGCCGTGCGAAGAGAGCCGAAACGGCTCATGTCTAACCTGAAGAACATCGTTACAGACTTAGCGGAGTGGCGAGATGGTCAAGGACTTCGTTTCTTAAAGCTCCGCATGATGGAAAATTGCGGCGAAAGCCAGACATCAAAAGCCGATTACCTAATTTAAGTGACTGTTATAAGACGACAATTCCTATCGAGAAAAGCTCTTTAAATTTTGGGTCCGGAACCACTGGTTGACTTCGCAGGCAGGCTTGCCTAACCATCTGATCCAGAACGGATGGTTCCGGCTGGGTGACGAGCTTGCCGGATGAAAAGGGAATGCGGAGGGGCCGACCCAATCCAGGGGCCTTTATCGCAGCCGACCCCGCGACTGTAGAGCGGCTAGGGTTTTCTCATCCGGTATTGGAGGGCGGTGTCAACCGACTGCATGGTGCAGCGGCCAACGCGCTAAGATACCGGAAAAGCCACTGGAAGAACGATCTGAATCAACCGGGGCAGGACGCCTCTCAAGTCTACGAATCGTCCGCCTTTTTCATGTCGTTGCCGGGAAGGCGAGGGAAGCCCGCCAGTATGATTGGGCCGGTCCTTCGGCTGGCCCAGTCATACTGATTGCCTCGAGCCAGGAGACCTGCCATGCGTGCCGGGCGAAGCCCTCAAACCGGGATATTGATCCTGAAGCCAGCACGGAGGTTGTCATGGCTGAACGAACGAATATTTCGTCCTGGCGTTTCGCACGTCACGACGTCGAGAGTGCGCAATGAAAGCTTCACCGGCTATCACACTGGTGCTCGGCGGCGCGCGCTCAGGAAAATCCAATTTCGCAGAACGACTGACACTCGAAAGTGGGCAGGAACCACATTATCTGGCGACAGGCCGGGCGTTCGACCAGGAAATGCAGGAGCGCATCGATCTGCATCGAAAAAAGCGCGGTCAATTATGGACAACGCACGAGGAGCCGCTCACCCTCGTCAACCAGCTTTCGAAGATCGACGGCGATGATCGTGCCATCCTCGTAGATTGCCTGACGCTTTGGATCACAAACTTGATGATGGAAGAGCGCGATGTTCCGCAGGAATTTGCGCTCCTTTGCGATCATCTTGTGAAAATGCAGGCGTCGGTCGTACTCGTTTCCAATGAAGTTGGCCTGGGCATCGTGCCCGACAACAAAATGGCACGCGACTTTCGCGATCACGCCGGCCGACTTCACCAGGCCGTCGCAGCGATTGCAGACAAGGTTTATTTTGTAGCGGCCGGTTTGCCGCTGACGATGAAAGGTTGAACGGCATGAGCCAGCAAAAAATTCCAGCCACCGTGATTACGGGTTTCCTTGGAGCTGGAAAGACGACAATGATCCGAAATCTGCTCACGAATGCCGGGGGCAAGCGGATAGCACTCATCATCAACGAGTTCGGCGACCTGGGTGTGGATGGTGACGTCCTGAAGGGGTGTGGCGCCGAAAGCTGCTCCGAAGACGATATCATCGAACTGACGAATGGCTGTATCTGTTGCACTGTCGCTGATGATTTTATCCCAACGATGACAAAGCTTCTGGAACGCGAAAAGCGCCCTGATCATATCATCATCGAAACCTCCGGGCTTGCCCTTCCTCAGCCTCTTGTCGCCGCTTTCAACTGGCCTGACATCCGCAGTGAAGTCACCGTCGATGGCGTCGTGACGGTGGTCGATAGCGCAGCCGTAGCTGCTGGCCGTTTTGCCGATGATCATGAGGCCGTCGAGTCGCGGCGGATGAACGATGACGCGCTCGATCATGAAAGCCCGATCGAAGAACTCTTTGAGGATCAGTTGACCTGCGCAGACCTGATCGTTCTCAACAAGACCGACTTGATCGACGCAAATGGTCTGACGCGGGTGCGCGAGGAAGTTAAGAGCCGTATTACGCGCAAGCCCACAATGATCGAGGCACGTCATGGTGGTGTTCCGGCGAGCGTTTTGCTGGGTCTTCACGTCGGCACGGAAGATGATCTCCAGGCCCGCAAGTCCCATCACGAGCTTGAGCACGAAGACGGAGAGCCGCACGATCACGACGAGTTCGATAGCTTCGTCGTCGAGCTTGGATCAGTCGCTGATCAGGCCGACTTCGTCGCGAAGCTGAAAGAGATTATTGCCGCGCACGATGTCCTTCGCCTAAAAGGCTTCGTTGATATCGCGGGCAAACCGATGCGCCTGCAACTCCAGGCGGTCGGCAGCCGTATCGATCATTATTTTGACCGTCCTTGGCAGTCAGGCGAAAAGCGTGCAACACGCCTCGTCGTCATCGGGCTGCACGACATGGATGAAACCGCGGTCCGGAACGCGATCGAAGCGCTCGTCTGAGCGGAGAAATAGATGCATCTTCTTCTGGCGCAAAAAGGAACCATCGCCGAAGGCGAGGAGGCTGTCGACCTCGGACAGTCGCCTGGTGATGTCCTTTTTCTTTCTGCGGCTGATACGGAACTGGCAGCGGTTGCTGCCGCTTTTGATCCGGATCAATGCGGTTTCTCTTTGCGTCTCGCAAACCTCAACAGTCTGCGCCACCCGATGTCTGTCGACACTTACGTGGAACGAACGGCGCGACATGCGAAGCTGATCGTCGTTCGCGCCCTGGGCGGGGCAAGTTATTTTCGCTACATTCTGGAAGCCCTCTTTGCCTGTGCGCAGCGCAGCGGCGCCCAGATTGCAGTCCTGCCAGGCGACTCCAAGCCGGATGCTGGCGTCGCCCCTTATTCGAGCATGGCCAGCAAGGACGTAGAAGCCTTGTGGGCCTACATGATCGAAGGCGGCGATGAAAACACCCGCGGTTTCCTAGCGTATCTCGGCTCGATCCTGAAGGATGCAGAGCGACCTACGAGTGCCGCGCCGCTGATCAAGGCCGGCATCTGGTGGCCGGGCAGGGGCATCGTCTCTTTTGAGGATTGGGACAAACTTTCACTTGCTGCAAGCGCTGCAAACAACCGCAATTGTCGTTCCGTCGCCGGTATCGCGTTTTACAGAGCACATGTTCAAAGCGGCGCAATGCGCCAGGTCGAAGCGCTCGTCGAGGCACTCCTCGCCGAGGGGCTGCTGCCTCTGCCGATCTTTGCCTATAGCCTCAAAGACAGCTCATGCGTGGACATTCTTCGTGAGGTGCTGCAGCGGGCAAAACCCACCGTCATGATCAACACAACGGCTTTTGCCATTTCGGCGCCTGGAAGGCAGTACAAGCCGACCGTGCTGGACGAGAACGACGCGGTCGTTTTGCAGGCCATCTTCTCCTCGTCCTCGCGAGAGAACTGGCACGAATCATCTCAAGGTCTGTCAGCGCGTGATCTAGGCATGCATGTTGCCTTGCCTGAGGTGGATGGACGGGTCCTGGCGCGGGCCATCTCTTTCAAGGCAGCTGCCCGCTATGACAGTCGTGTTGAAAGCAATATCGTGACCAGTGTCCCGGATCAGGGACGCATGGCCTACACCGCCAAGCTCGCGGCGGCCTGGGCAACGCTGCGTGCCAAAAAACTGGAGCAGCGGAAAATTGGCCTCATCCTCGCCAATTACCCCAATCGCGATGGCCGCCTTGGAAACGGCGTTGGTCTCGATACACCAGCCGCAGCATTTCAGGCGATGCAGGCCATGTTTCAAGCTGGTTATGCATTGAGTGGTCTGCCTGATAATCCCGGCGCACTGATCAATCAGTTGCAAGAAGGGCCTACAAATGCGGATCGCGTTGATAGGAAGATTCGCTGCCGACTACCTATTGCGACTTACCGCGAATTTATTGCCTCTCTGCCGCCCGCCATCATTGCGGAAATCGACGGCCGTTGGGGGCCTGCAGAAAAAGATCCAAATTTTCTAGATGGTGCCTTTCCGCTTTCATTTCTTCAATTCGGTAATCTGCTTGTCGGGGTTCAGCCTCCTCGTGGGTACGAGATTGATCCGAAGGAAAGTTATCATTCGCCGGACCTCGTTCCGCCGCATGCCTATCTTGCCTTTTACGCTTATCTGAGGGGCGTCTTTCAGGCTGATGCTGTGATCCACATGGGCAAGCATGGAAACCTCGAATGGTTGCCGGGAAAAGCCCTCGCTCTTTCCGAGACATGCTACCCAGAGGCCGTGCTTGGCCCAATGCCACATCTTTATCCTTTCATCGTCAATGATCCCGGGGAGGGCACACAAGCAAAACGGCGCTCTTCGGCGGTCATCATCGATCATTTGACGCCGCCTTTGACGCGCGCCGAAAGTTATGGCGCGCTCAAGAACCTAGAATCTCTGGTCGACGAATATTATGATGCCGCCGGCGGCGATCCGCGGCGCTTACGCCTTCTTCAGCGGCAGATTTTAGACTTGGTTGCCGATATCGGCCTAGACCGCGATGCTGGCATCGGCCGTGATGATAGCGAGACTGAATCGCTCCGCAAGCTCGACGCCTATTTATGCGATCTGAAGGAAATGCAGATCCGCGACGGCTTGCACATCTTCGGCGTTTCGCCCGAAGGTCGGTTGTTGACTGATCTATGTTTGGCGCTTGCTCGCGTGCCGCGGGGATCGGGAGAGGGGGCAGATGCCAGTCTGCAGCGCGCGATTGCCCAAGACGCCTTCGCAGATGCGCGAGATTGGAAAGGCGTCTTCGATCCGCTGGACTGCGACATGGCTGCGTCTTGGACGGGCCCTCGGCCGGATATCCTGGCAAAGCAATCCGAGGCGGTCTGGCGTACGGCCGGAGATACAGTCGAACGCATAGAGCTGCTGGCCGCCGAGTTGGTGGCGGGTGAGCTGGAATGCCCCGAGGGTTGGGCCAGGACGCGAGCCGTTCTCAAACGAGTTGAGGAGGAGATTAAGCCGAGCCTTGTCGCCTGCGGTCGGTCCGAAATCGAAGCGCTTCTTCGCGGATTGGATGGACGATCGGTTGCGCCTGGGCCTTCTGGTGCACCGACCCGTGGACGCCCTGACGTTCTGCCAACCGGACGAAATTTCTACTCTGTCGACAGCAGGGCAGTCCCGACCCCGGCAGCTTACGAGCTGGGCCGCAAATCGGCCGAAATGCTCATCCGCCGCTATGTTCAGGACCATGGGGAGTGGCCGGTCTCTTTCGGCCTGACAGCCTGGGGCACCGCGAATATGCGTACCGGCGGAGACGATATTGCGCAGGCGCTTGCCCTCATTGGTGCCAAGCCGGTGTGGGACATGGACTCGCGCCGCGTCACGGGATACGAAATATTGCCGGGCGCTGTGCTTGGAAGGCCAAGAGTCGATGTGACGCTGCGTATCTCCGGGTTTTTCCGTGATGCCTTCCCGGAACAGATCGCGCTTCTTGACCGGGCCATTCGCGCTGTCGGTTCGCTTGATGAGGACGACGGTGAAAACCCGATCGCAATGCGCATGCGCCTTGAGGCGGAGCGCTTACAACAAGCCGGGTTAAGTGAGGGGGAGGCCCGCAAACGCGCCGGCTACAGAATCTTTGGATCTAAACCCGGTGGTTACGGCGCAGGGCTCCAGACACTGATTGACACAGGAACTTGGAAAGATCGCTCTGAGCTGGGAGAGGCTTACCTCGTTGCCGGTTCCTATGCTTACGGAGCATCCGAAGAGGGAGTGGCTGAACGCGGCATTTTTGAAGAGCAGATTCGCTCCCTCCAAGCTGTCGTTCAAAACCAGGATAACCGCGAACACGATATTCTCGACAGCGATGAATATTATCAGTTTGAAGGCGGCATGGCCGTCGCTGCGGAGCGCCTGAAAGGAGATCGGCCAGTGATTTATCACAACGATCACTCGCGGCCGGAAAAGCCAGTGATTCGTTCTTTGGAGGAAGAGATTGGCCGTGTTGTCCGCGGGCGTGTGATCAATCCGAAATGGATCGACGGCGTTCGCCGGCATGGATACAAGGGTGCGTCCGAGATTACCGCAACGGTCGATTATCTGTTCGCCTTTGCCGCCACGACAGGCGCGGTCAGTGACCATCATTTCGAGTCGGTTTATGATGCTTTTGTGCGTGACGAAACCGTTCGCGACTTTATGCTCACCAGCAATCCCGCGGCTTTCCAGGAGATGACTGAGAGGCTATGCGAGGCGATCGATCGTGGCCTTTGGCATCCACGCAGCAACTCGGCGCGTTTTGATCTTGAAGAAGCCTCCGGCCGACAAAGCAGACGTAATGATCTCAAAAATGATCTCAAAACGGAAACAGCCTAGACATGAGCGAAGACGTAATCCCGCCGGCGGATGATGCCCGGCATGCCGAGAAAATGGCAAAAAAGAAAGCCGCTCGTGACAAGATCATGGCGACGAAGACCGAGGAGAAGGGTCTCGTCATCGTCCATACGGGCAAAGGAAAAGGCAAAACATCAGCAGCCTTCGGCATGATCTTTCGGCATATTGCGCATGGCAAACCATGTGCTGTGGTTCAGTTTATCAAGGGAGCGATGTCGACGGGGGAGCGCGATCTGATCGAGCGGCACTTTTCGGATATCTGCCAGTTCCACACCATGGGCGAGGGCTTTACCTGGGAGACGCAGGACCGAGCGCGCGACGTTGCAACGGCAAAGGCCGCCTGGGAGAAAGCGAAAGACCTGATCCGTGACGAGCGCAATTCGATGGTGCTTCTGGACGAAATCAATATTGCGCTGCGCTATGACTACATCGACCTAACAGAGGTCGTCAGCTTCCTGAAAGACGAAAAACCGTACATGACGCATGTGGTCTTAACAGGCCGTAATGCGAAGGAAGAACTGATCGAGATCGCGGACCTCGTTACCGAAATGGAACTGGTGAAGCATCCGTTCCGGTCGGGAATCAAAGGGCAACTCGGCGTGGAGTATTGAGTGATAGGAAGCCAAAAGGTGATTAATGGCTACGCAGGCCCGCGCAGGTAGATCCAGATCGGGTTTGCCGGATCCGCTAACAGTTTAATCGCAAAGGCAATACAGATTGCGACCAGCAACGGTCGGATAAGCCGCGCGCCAATGCGCATGGCAAGACGTGAGCCAACCTGAGCCCCTAAAAACTGACAGATCCCCATGATGAGGCCCAGCTTCCAAAGGATGGAGCCGGTGAACATGAAAACCAGCAATGCGCCTAGGTTCGAGCCAAAGTTTAGAAGCTTCGTGTGCGCTGTAGCCTTCAGGACGCCAAAGCCGGCAAGTGTAACAAAGGCCAGCATAAAGAAGGATCCCGTTCCGGGACCGAAGATACCGTCGTAAAAGCCGATGAGGGGAACGAAAGTCAGTCCGAAGGCAAAAGCGCTCATGCGCCGGTGACGGTCCAAGTCATCGAGGTTGGGTTTGAAGGCAAAATAGACAGCAATTGCAATCAGCAAAGCTGGCATGATTGCGCGCAGCAAGTCGCCTGGCACAAAGGTCGTCAAGGCAGCGCCGAGAGCTCCGCCAATCGCTGCCATCAGGCCCATCGGCAGCTGCGTTTTCAGGTTCACATGGCCTTGCCGCGCATAAGCAATCGTTGCGGAGGCGGAGCCGAAGATCGCTTGTACTTTGTTGGTGCCAAGCGTTTGAACGGGCGGGATACCGGCGATCAGCAGCGCGGGCACTGTGATGAGGCCGCCTCCGCCTGCGATGGAATCTACGAATCCTGCGAAAAAACCAGCAAAGGCAAGGAGCAAGAGAAGATGGGGGGCTATGTCGGCCAAGGCAGCAATCCAATAAAGAGGTACGTGCCTTCTTGCATTTCATGCAAGGTGCTGCAATGCCTGGCAAAAAATTGAAGCCAGTCCGATGGCGTCAACAAGGACCGAAGAATGGAAGTGTCAAGCGATGGACATTCGAGTTCCGCAACGCCGAAGCTCTTTATGCTTGGGGTCGGATGTGAGCGTGGTACAGGCAAAGCTGAAATGGATGAGCTCGTAGCCGAGGTCTTGAAGCGGGCAGGCGTATCGCCTCACGAGATAAAGGCCGTTGCTTCCATTGAGAAGCGTCGCTACGAACCTGCCGTCTGTTGGCTCGCCGATCGCCTCGCTCGCCCTTTATTGACCTTTTCAGCCCAACGGCTTGAGGAGGAAACGCCGCGGCTGATCCACCCCTCAGACCTCGTTTTTGCGCATGTTGGCTGTCACGGTGTGGCCGAAGCGGCAGCTCTGGCGGCTGCCGGCAAAGATGGAAAACTCGTCATCGCGAAAACAAAGTCTGCGCATGCGACGGCGGCTCTTGCCAGTACCCAGTAGTTGCGAGCATTTTTATCGGGGCTATGCTTTCCGCCGACTCGACTTTTGAAAACGCGCCTTCAAGGACAAGCTGCATGCACAAGGTAATTTACGACACGGATCCAGGCGTCGACGACGCAATGGCGCTGTTATTTCTCCATCGCCATCCGGAAATCGACCTGATCGGTATTACGACGGTCTTTGGAAATGCGGCGATTGAAACAACGACCCGTAATGCGCTTTTTCTTAAGCAGCAATGGAGCATTGCCGCGCCGGTGGCAAAGGGTGCGGGCGTTACGTTCGATCGCAAGCGTCGGGGTGCAGCATGGCCGACAATGGTGCACGGTGACAACGGCCTTGGAAATATTGCCGTGCCAGAGTTGATCGATTTACCTCTCGATGCGAGACCGGCGCATCGCTTCATCATCGACACCGTGCGCGCCAATCCGGGAGAAGTGCGCATAGTCGCTGTTGGACGTATGACAAATCTTGCCCTTGCTCTGCACGAAGCCCCTGATATCGCGAGCCTTGTAAAAGACGTCGTGATCATGGGCGGCAATTTTTATTGCCCGGGCAACGTGTCTCCCGTTGCGGAAGCCAATATTCACGGCGATCCAGAAGCGGCCGATCTCGTGATGAAGGCTCCATGGAAGGTGGTCGTGATTGGACTAGACGTCACCTCTGTGACAACGATGAGCCGCAGCGAGCTGCGTGCCTTGGCGGACAAAGGCGATGGCGCCGTTAAAATGCTCGACGAACTCTCTCAGTTCTATATCGACTTTTACGCTCACGCCGTGAAGGACGGCATGATGGTGCACGATAGCTGCGCCTGCGTCTACATTGTGGCCCCCGAGCTCTTCACCACGACTACTGGTGCTGTTCGTGTTGTTTGCGGAGGAATTGCAGACGGTCAGACTATTCTAAAGCCCGATGGCCGGCGATTCCCGCCAAATGCGGATTTCGACAATTTGTCGAGCCAGACCGTTTGCATTGGGATCCAATCTGAGAAGGTTATATCTCTGATCGGTGACACGCTGACGCAAGCCTAATTTTCGTCTATCAAAGAGGCTTAGGTTCTCAAAGATGGAGCCGAATTGCAAAAGCCTCTCTAACCTGCTCTTTGTGTCCGGACGTTCAGAACGTCTGTGAGATTTTGAGGCCGGCGGCGCTGTCGATATTTCATCGGCGTGCCACTGTCCTCTTACACTTTGAGCACCTATGAATTAGACCAGCCGCATGATCGACACGCTGCTATCCACTTTTCCGACATTAGAGCCCGGTAGTGTTTGGCTCGTCGGCGCCGGTCCCGGCGATCCTGGTTTACTGACGCTCATGGCAATGAGCGCGTTGCGGCAGGCAGATGTCATTGTGTACGACGCTCTCGTCGATGAGAACTGCCTGAAGCTTGCAGGATCGGCAGCGGAATTGATCTATGCGGGAAAGAGAGGCGGTACGCCATCACCTCTTCAACGCGATATTTCTATGCAGCTTGTCGAGTTTGCACGGGCAGGAAAACGAGTCCTTCGCCTGAAGGGAGGGGATCCCTTCGTTTTCGGGCGCGGCGGTGAAGAAGCGTTGACACTGGTTGAATATAACATTCCTTTCAGAGTGGTTCCCGGCATCACAGCGGGGATCGGCGGTCTTGCCTACGCCGGCATTCCTGTGACGCATCGCGACGTTAATCACGCCGTGACCTTTCTCACCGGCCATGATTCCTCAGGTCTGGTCCCCGATATGATCGATTGGGCTGCGATCGCGAAAGCTTCACCCGTGATTGTGATGTACATGGTGATGAAGCATCTTGATCATGTCAGCGCAGAACTTATGAAGGCAGGACGTCGATCGGACGAACCGGTTGCGATTGCCGTGAGCGCCACAACAGCAAAGCAGCAGGTTCTCGAAACGACGCTTGGCGGCGTTTCGGCTGCTGCTCGATCTGCTGGGTTGCGCCCGCCCGCCATCGTCGTTGTGGGTGAAGTCGTTCGGCTTCGTTCGTCTCTCGACTGGATGAGTGCTCTTTCCGAGCGCAGGATGCATTCCGGCGATTGGCAAGACCAGCTGAAGGAGGGCCTATGACGGGATTGATGATTGCGGCGCCATCGTCGGGCTCTGGTAAGACAACGATTACTCTGGGCTTGCTGCGAGCCTTAAAGCAGCGCGGCATTGAGCTTGCCCCCGGCAAGGCGGGGCCGGATTACATCGACCCTGCATTCCACGCTGCGGCGAGTGCAACGCCATGCTTGAACTTCGATCCCTGGGGGATGCGGCCAGAGCTGATCACTACAAACGCAGCTTTGCACCGAATGGGCGGGCGTTTGCTGGTAATCGAAGCGATGATGGGGCTGTTCGATGGAGCGACTGACGGTAGCGGCACGGCTGCTGATCTTGCTGCCCTGCTGGGCCTATCGGTTATTCTCGTGGTGGACGCGTCGCGCATGGCGCAGTCCATCGCGCCGCTCGTCAAAGGCTTCGCGGACTATCGGTCCGACATCCACATTGCTGGTGTTATCCTCAACCGCGTTTCAAGCGAGCGACATGAAGGCATGTTGCGGCGTGCGCTCGATGAAATTCACATGCCGATCGTGGCTGTCTTGCCTCCAGACCCGGCTTTGTCGCTGCCTGAACGGCATCTAGGACTTGTCCAGGCTGGAGAGCACGCTGCGTTAGAAAGCTTCATTGAAAAGGCTTCCTCCATCGTGTCGACTCGCTGTGATTTCGAATTCTTGTTAAGGGTTGCTCATCAAGGTCAGGAAAAGCCGTCAGCAGCCAATATCGTCCGCCTTCCGCCGCTGGGCGCAAACATCGCTGTCGCGCGCGATACGGCCTTCTCCTTCTGCTATGAACATATGCTGCTCGGCTGGCGACGCCGTGGCGCAACCATTTCATTCTTTTCTCCTTTGGCTGACGAGGCCCCGGCGCCGAAAGCTGACGCGATCTATCTCCCAGGCGGTTATCCTGAATTGCACGCGCCGGTACTGGCACGGACGGAGACCTTTAAAGGCGGGATGCGACGTGCTGCGGAAGCGGGAACACGCATTTACGGCGAGTGCGGCGGTTATATGGTCCTCGGCGAGGCGCTTATCGATGCAGCCGGAGAAACCCACCCAATGCTCGGTCTTCTGCCGCTAGTGACGAGCTACGAAAAGCGCAAACGTCACCTTGGGTATCGCCGCGTAAAGCCGGTCGACGAGAGTATTTTCGCGACGTCGATGACAGCGCACGAGTTTCACTATTCGACCGTTGTTTCCGAAGGAAAAGCGGATCGACTGTTTTTGGCGCGAGACGCGAGAGATAACGAGTTGGGAGCCGTTGGGCTTCGGCGCGGGCAGGTCGCCGGGTCTTACATGCATCTGCTTGATGTCGAGGTGCCATCACGATGACCGGGCGGATTATACATGGCGGTGGCATCGCGGCCGCTGCAGGCCTATATGGTGGAGAGCCGGCAGACTGGCTCGATCTTTCGACTGGTCTCAATCCCAATCCGCCCAAGCTTCCCGAAATACCGCCATCTGTTTGGCATCGTTTGCCCGACGATGATCTTGTCATGAAGGCTCGTGAAGCGGCACGAGACTACTATCGTTCAGGACCGATCTTGCCTCTTCCCGCGCCAGGAACGCAGTCACTTATTCAGTTGTTGCCGTCACTGATGAGTGACGTCAATCGGCCGGTCGCGATCGTTTCGCCGACCTACGGCGAATATGCGCGGGTTTTTCGGCATGCGGGTTTGCATGTCCACAGCGCATCGACGTTGGAAGACGTGACTGATGACTGCGCCCTTGCCGTCGTCGTCAATCCCAACAATCCAGACGGGCGCGGCGATGGCACCGAGTCGCTGGTGCGGCTTTACAACAGGTTATCTGCAACCAATGGCGTGTTGGTCGTGGATGAAGCATTTGCAGATACGGATCCCGACATCAGCCTGGCGGCACTTGCCGCGGATATGCCGCGTCTTTTGATCTTCCGATCGATTGGGAAGTTTTTTGGTTTGGCTGGGGCAAGAATAGGTTTTGCAATTGCAAGCGCTGAATGCCTCCTACGGCTTGAACGTGGCCTCGGTCCTTGGGCTGTTTCTGGGCCGGCGCTTTACCTTGCTGAGAAGCTCTTGTCCCAAGATCCGATCCCGCTGCGCAACCAGATCGAAGGGCGCAAGTCAGCTCAGTTGAAGGTCCTGGAACGGGCAAGGCTTTCAGTCATTGGCGGTACATCATTGTTTTCTCTGGTTTTGGACGAGCGAGCCGAGGAGATTCACCGTCATCTTTGCCGTCATCAGATCCTGGTACGCAAGTTCGATTACGAGCCGAATTGGCTCCGCTTTGGTCTTGCGCCGGACGAAGCTGGTGATGAGCGGCTTTTCAGGGCACTGACGGAGTTCGCTTAATGAACAACCTCGACGGACATATGCTGGTCCTGTTTTTAGCACTTCTGCTCGACCGGCTGCTTGGCGACCCGCAATGGCTATGGAGCCGCATACCTCACCCGGTCGTGCTCTTCGGAAAAGCTATCTCCATTTGCGATAAGCGCTGGAACCTGCCGTCACTCGACCGAGCCACCCGACGGGCGAGGGGACTACTGGCGATCGGCGTGCTTCTGGCCGGTAGCCTGATTACTGGATATTTGCTCAAGGCTTTTTTCTCGTTGCTCGGGCCGGCTGGTATTTTCGCCGAGACGCTGCTGGTTTGTGTCCTGCTGGCACAAAAAAGTCTTTACGATCATGTCGATGCGGTTGCGCTCGGGTTGAAGCAAGATGGATTGACGGGGGGATGCCACGCCGTGTCAATGATCGTTGGCCGCGATCCTGCTACTCTGGATGAAGCGGGAATATGCAGAGCAGCAATCGAAAGCCTTGCGGAAAACTTTTCAGATGGCGTTGTTGCCCCCGCCTTGTGGTATGTGCTTTTGGGTCTTCCGGGTATCCTTGCCTACAAGATGCTGAACACCGCCGATTCGATGATTGGCCATAAGAACGAGCGCTATATAGATTTTGGCTGGGCATCCGCGCGCTTGGACGATGTGGCTAACTGGCCTGCGGCAAGGCTTTCCATTCTCTTGATCGCCGGCGGGGCTCTGTGCCGTCTCGGACGAGATGCCGGGCGAGAGGCTGTTATGACGGCCCTGAGGGACGGCGGCTTGCATCGCTCGCCAAACTCTGGAAGACCGGAGGCTGCGATGGCGGGCGCCCTCGATTTACAACTGGCAGGGCCGCGCATTTACGGGGGATCGCTCGTGCGCGAACCGATGATCAATGCCGGCGGACGAAATGGTGCGACAGCCGGCGATATCAAACAAGCCCTTGCGGTTTTCAATGCAAGCTGCTCATTGCTCGCCGCAGTCGCGCTTGCGGTATTTGTCGCTTTTCTGTAATGAGCGGGTAACGCGCCTGCGAACAATCCGCCAGGCTGCGCCTCTAGGCTCTCCTCGCCGCACGCCTTCCGGATCGCCTGCCATTGCTGATAGGGCACATCGCTCTTCAAAGTGCTGGCTGCAGATGCCGAGGCCATTGGCTTTTGTGATGGTTTTGCCTAAGAGGGGTTCATTCGTCATTCATGAGGTTTACCCGCGTGACCGCTACATTCGATAAAGTTGCCGATATCATTGCTGAAACAAGCGAAATCGATCGCGCAACAATTACGCCCGAAAGCCATACGATCGATGATCTTGGGATCGACAGCCTCGACTTCCTCGATATCGTTTTTGCAATCGACAAGGAATTCGGCATCAAGATCCCTCTTGAGAAGTGGACTCAAGAAGTCAATGAAGGCAAGGTTTCGACGGAAGAATACTTCGTTTTGAAGAACCTCTGCGCAAAGATTGACGAACTGCGCGCAGCCAAAGGCTGATTTGTTTCATCCTTTTGTCGGTCATCTCACTGCCGACCGACGATTGTTCAGTGCGATGCCGCCGGCCGGATCGGCGGTCTCCTGCTATATTTTGATCTTTGCAGTTGGCGTGGCAGGCCATATCTTTCCGCGAACTGTTTAAGGCCGGCGCTACTTGTGCTGCGACGGAGGGTAAAATGCTGCTGGAATATTTCCAGATGATTGATCGTGTGGAGTCGGTTGATCTCGAGGCAAAGATATTGAGAGCTCGCTCGGTCGTGCCGGCGCAAAGTCCTGTCTTTGAAGGTCATTTTCCAGGCATGCCACTTGTTCCGGGCGTTCTGCTCATCGAAACGATGGCGCAAGCCTCCGGAATGCTCGTGCTTGCGGCAACCAATTTTGTAGCAATGCCATTTTTGATGTCGGTCGACGGCGCAAAAATGCGTACTTTCGTTGAACCTGAGGCTGTACTCGATATCGAAGCTCGTCTCGAACACGATGGTTCCGGCTTTGCTGTCACCAAAGCTAAGATAGAGAGCGGCGGCAAAAAAGTGTGCGATGCGCAGCTTAAGTTAAGGACCCTTCGCTTTGATGAGGTTCCCTTGGGCGATATAGTGCGCAAGCGTGCGGGCGAGGTGGGATTGATGGATGCCATTGCCGCCCAGGGAGTTAAGCAATGACCAAGAACCCGAATGACGTCGTGATAACAGGCATCGGCATCGTGACCTGCCAGGGCGTCGGAAAAGAACCGCATATTGCTTTGTTGAACGGGAACGAGCCGCCAGCCACGGCTATAGAGACCGAGCGGTTTAAACCCTATCCTATCCATCCATTGCCGCAGATCGATTGGTCTCAACAGATCCCCAAGCGCGGCGATCAGCGCCAGATGGAAAATTGGCAGAGGATCGGCGTATTCGCAGCCGGCCTTGCGCTTGACGACGCCGGACTGAAGGACGACGTTGAAGCCTGCGGAACGATGGACATGATTGTCGCGGCTGGCGGCGGTGAGCGAGATGTGAACGTCGACACGCTGATTGTCGACGAAGCGCTCAAGCGCAACGACCGCGAGGTTCTCCTCAACGAGAAACTGACAACCGAGCTTCGCCCGACGCTTTTCCTGGCGCAGCTATCAAATCTACTCGCCGGCAATATTTCGATCGTTCACAAGGTAACAGGTTCCTCACGCACCTTTATGGGCGAGGAAGCGTCCGGCATTTCTGCAGTCGAGACCGCGTTCCATCGCATTCGATCGGGCGAGTCCTCTCATGCGCTGGTAGGGGGAGCATTTTCTGCCGAACGGCTCGATATGGTGTTGCTCTTCGAAGCGATCAACGCGCACGCCTACGGCGAATGGCGTCCGCTTTGGTCGCGCAACGAGGACGGAAAAGGCGGCGGCATCATAATCGGGTCGCTTGGCGCATTTCTGGTCCTTGAGTCCCGCAAGCATGCCGAGGCGCGCAAAGCGCATATTTATGCGACGATTGACACGGTTGAAGGCGATCGCGGCGACAGGGCTGCTGGTCGTTTTGAAACGCGTCTTGAGCGCATGATCCAACCTGCTGCCGAACGATCAAATTTGATCGTTTTTTCGGGTGCCACGGGTATGCCAGAATTGTCAGCCCGTGAGAAAGCCGTTCTGGGGCAGCGGCTGCCTCAGGCTGCTATCCGAGGGTTTGGTGGAGTGACAGGACATGGGCTGGAAGCGCACTTCACCCTTGGCCTTTGTCTTGCTGCACTGGCCGTGGACGGAAAAGCGAAGGTGCCGCCCTTTGATTCCGCACATGAAAAGCCAATGAATTTCGGCGCGCAATCCGCCTTGGTGACGACGGTCGGTCACCAGCGCGGCGAAGGCGTCGCTATTCTATCTGCCGAGGCTTGAGGAAGAAAACCATGTCTCAATCCGCATATCGGGACCATCTTGGCAGGCCGGTTGTTGCCGTAACTGGCGTCGGCGTAATTACATCTCTTGGTCAAGGCTTGAAAGACAATTGGGAGGCGTTGACGTCCGGTCGCTCCGGCATCCATGCTATCACTCGCTTCCCGACAGATAATCTGTCGACGCGCATTGCAGGGACGGTCGATTTCATCGACATTCCAATGCCGAATGCAGTGGAGCGTTCTTTCGCTTTTGCCCGCGAGACGACGATCGAAGCATTGGCAGATGCCAATATATCTGGCGATTTCAATGGGCCGCTTTTTCTAGCCGCGCCGCCGATCGAGCCGGAGTGGAGCGCGCGGTTCGAACTCGCCGATCGTTCGCCGCCGGCTGATCACAGTGGCGATGCCTATGAGCGCTTTTTGGCTACGCTTCGCCAGCGGCCTGATCCGGTCTTTCATGAAGCGGCCTTGTTTGGCGCGATTTCCGAACGTCTTTCCGACAGGTTCGGAACGCGCGGACTTCCCGTCACGCTTTCAACGGCCTGTGCCTCGGGCGCGACCGCTATCCAGCTTGGCATCGAAGCAATACGCCAGGGCCGGACCGATCGTGCTCTTGCTGTCGCGACCGACGGCTCATTGAGTGCTGAAGCCTTGATCCGTTTCTCACTCCTTTCCGCGCTGTCCACACAAAACGATCCGCCTGAAAAGGCCTCAAAGCCGTTCAGCAAAGATCGCGATGGGTTTGTTATTGCGGAAGGCGCAGCAACCCTTGTTCTGGAATCGCTCGAAGCTGCACTGGCTCGTGGTGCAAAGATTATCGGTATCATGAAGGGTGCCGGTGAAAAGGCTGACTCGTTCCATCGAACGCGCTCCTCTCCGGATGGTGGACCGGCTATCGCTACTATTCGCGCCGCATTGACCGATGCCGGTATCTCGGAAAGCGATATCGGATACATCAACGCCCATGGCACCTCCACGCCTGAGAACGACAAGATGGAATACGGCTCCATGTTGTCCGTCTTCGGCGAACAACTCGCCTCAATTCCTCTATCGTCCAACAAGTCGATGATCGGCCATACGCTGACGGCTGCAGGCGCTGTCGAAGCCGTGTTTTCGCTGCAAACGATGCGCACTGGAACCCTGCCGCCGACGATCAATTACAATACGCCGGATCCTGCCATCGTGCTTGACGTCGTTCCGAACGCGAAGCGTAGCAAGGAGGTCTCGGCTGTCCTTTCCAACTCGTTCGGATTTGGCGGACAAAATGCGAGCCTTGTCATGGCCAGGGAACCGGCTTAGATCACCCCCGATAAGAAATGACCGGCGGGCAGGGATAGTTATGCTATCTTTGCCCTTCGTCATATTTCGGAAGACGTTATCAATCACGCCAATCATGGCGAAGGATAAGTTTCATGCGTGCTTTGCAACTCGTTGATGATCGTAAGCTGGAAATCACTGATTTGCCTGAACCGGATGCGCCGGCGCCAGGCGAGGTGACGCTGCGCGTCAAGGCGGTCGCACTCAACCATATCGACGTTTGGGGCTGGCGCGGCATGGCTTTTGCAAAGCGCAAGATGCCCCTCGTGATCGGCGCCGAAGCCTCTGGTGTCGTAGAGAGCATAGGACAAGGTGTATCGAATGTGCTGCCAGGTCAGCTGGTTTCGATATATGGTGCCCGGACATGCGGGCTTTGCCGTCCCTGCCGTGAGGGTCGCGACAATCTTTGCGAACATGTCGGCGGCGTTCACGGCTTTCATCTGGACGGCTTTGCGCAGGAAAAGGTCAACCTGCCTGCACGTCTTCTCGTTCCCGCCCCTCCCGGCGTCGATGCCGTCGGCGCTGCGCTGGCGCCAGTCACATTTGGAACCGTGGAACACATGCTGTTCGACAATGCGAAGCTGGAGCCGGGCGAAACCATTCTCGTTCATGCCGGCGGATCCGGTATTGGCACGGCGGCAATCCAGCTTGCCAAGAAGATCGGCTGTACGGTGATCACGACCGTAGGGTCTGATGATAAAATTGAGAAAGCCAAGGCTCTTGGCGCCGACCACGTCATCAACTATCGGACCGATCGGTTTGAAGGTGTTGTCAGGAAGCTCACGAAAAAGAAGGGTGTCGACGTCGTTTTCGAACATGTCGGTAAGGACACCTGGGCAGGCTCGATGTTGTGCTTGAAGCGCGGCGGGCGCTTGGTGACATGCGGATCGACCTCCGGCGTTTCAACAGAAATGAACCTAATGATGCTGTTTCAGCAGCAGTTGAAATTGCTCGGTTCTTTTGGATGCCGGATGGAAAACATGGCAAATGCCATGCAGAAGATGGGGCGTGGCCTCGTTCATCCCGTCATCGATACCGAAGTAAGCTTCGACGACATCGATCGCGCGCTTGAACGGATGGAAACACGCCAGATTTTCGGCAAGATCGTCCTGCGGATGGATTGAGCCTTGAAGCTTTTTATCACACGGATCGTTCTTTCGCTTGAACACTTCAGGCAATGGTCGATCGCCCAGATTCTCTTCGGATTTCTCAATCTACTGAAGGTCCTGCCGGCAGATGGCGCTATCCGTTTCGCAGATTGGCTGACGCGTCAGATCGGACCGCGTACGTCGCGCCATCGGTTGATGTTGACCAATCTACGAAATGCATTTCCTGAAAAAACCGAGGAAGAACTCGCTCGGATCGCAATGGATAGCTGGGGTAACATGGGCCGGCTTGCCGCCGAATATGTTTTCCTCGACAGACTTTTTGATTTTGATCCCGAGAGTGATAAACCTGGACGCGTTGAAGTGTCGGGAATACCGATCTTTCTCGATCTGCGCGACAACCCAAGGCCGTTTATCGTTTTTACCGGCCATACCGGAAACTTCGAACTTCTGCCGGTCGCCGGCGCGGCCTTCGGCCTCTACGTCACTGTTCTGTTCCGTCCGCCCAATAATCCCTATGTCGCGAAAAAAATCTTTGATTTCAGAAGCGCGCGGATGGGCAAACTCGTTCCCTCTCATGCCGGATCGTCATTTGCGCTGGCCCGGCAACTGGAGGCAGGGCAGGGTGTTGGTGTTCTGGTTGACCAGAAGTTCAGAAAGGGTCTCTCGACGGATTTCTTTGGTCAGCCCGTCAAGACAAACCCGCTCCTGCCCAAGCTCGTGCGCCAGTTTGAATGCGAAGTCTATCCGGCTCGCTGTATTCGCCTACCTGGAAACCGTTACCGTCTCGAAATCGAACCTCGAATCGATCTTCCTCGTGACGCTGCTGGCAATCTCGATCTGGTTGGGTCCGCGCAGATGTTGAACGACAAGGTAGAAAGCTGGGTTCGTGAGCACCCTGAGCAGTGGCTCTGGTATCACGACCGTTGGAATATCAAGCGTCAGCTCAAGCCGTAGATATCGGTAATCTACACCCAACGCATGTGGACGGCTGTGAAAGAACCATTTTGCACGACAACGGTCTTGTGAGCAGGACGGTGGAGTGCGACAACACGATAGCGATTTGATGTTTTTGGGAGATTATGGTGGAGAAGGCAGAAATTGGGCTGATCGGCCTTGCAGTTATGGGGTCAAATCTTGCGCTGAATATTGCTGAAAAAGGCAATAAAATTGCTGTTTTCAACAGAACTCCTGAGAAAACAGATGAATTTTACGAGAGCGCTGGAGATCTGAAGAAGCAGATCATTCCCTGCAAGACCATTGATGAATTCGTAGAGGCTATCCGGCCGCCACGGCCGATCATCATCATGATCAAGGCGGGTGAAGCCGTGGATCAGCAAATGGAAGCATTGCGCCCACATCTCGGCGACGGCGACATCATGATCGATGCAGGGAACGCGAATTTCCGCGATACTATTGCACGATTTGATCGGCTGAAAGACTCCAAGCTCACTTTCATTGGCATGGGTGTTTCCGGTGGCGAGGAAGGCGCAAGACACGGACCGTCGATTATGGTCGGAGGAACGGAAGACTCGTGGAAGCGCGTCGAGAAAGTGCTGACGTCGATTGCCGCCAAGTATAACGGCGAGCCTTGCGTTGCTTGGCTTGGTAACGACGGCGCCGGACATTTTGTCAAAACCATTCATAACGGCATCGAATATGCCGATATGCAAATGATTGGCGAGATCTACGGGATCTTGCGCGATGGCCTTGGAAAAAGCGCAAGCGAAATCTCGAAAATCTTTGGCAGTTGGAACAAAGGTCGTCTGAATTCCTACCTGATCGAAATCACCGAAAAAGTCCTGGCGGCGGAAGATCCTGTTACCAAAACGCCGATGGTCGACATTATTCTGGATAAGGCCGGGCAAAAAGGCACCGGGAAGTGGTCGGTGATCGAAGCGCAGAACATGGGCATTCCGGCGACGGCCATCGAGGCGGCCGTGGCCGCGCGTAGCCTTTCCGCTCTCAAGTCCGAACGCGAAGCCGCACAGAAGATCTTTGGCGCATCCGATTATTCCTTCAGCCTTCCTGATGGATCGAATCTCGAGAAAGACCTCGAACTGGCTTTGTTTGCCGCCAAGATTGGTGCGTATGCGCAGGGATTTGCCGTTATGGCGGAAGCGTCCCGCGAGTTCGGCTGGTCACTCCCGATGCCCGTAATCGCCAAGATCTGGCGAGCAGGCTGCATCATCCGTTCTCAGTTTCTGGATGAAATTACCAAGGCCTTCACAGATGCGCCGGATGCAGCCAATCTGATTGTAACGCCTGCGTTCTCAGCGATGGTGAAGGAATCGGTTCCGGCACTTCGACGCGTCACAGCGGCTGCACTGTCGGCAGGACTACCCGTCCCAGCCCTTGCCTCTGCCTTGACCTATTTCGATGCCTACCGCCAGGGCAGGGGAACGGCTAACCTCATTCAAGCGCAACGGGACTTCTTTGGAGCGCACGGCTTTGACCGCGTCGATGGAAAGGACTTCCATCATGGCCCCTGGGGAAGCGGCGCAGCCACATTCTAAAACATTGGCTGCCACAACTTCAAAAGGAGTTGGGGGTTCTGAGAGAAATGAAAAAGGCTCGCTTTCCAGGCGAGCCTTTTTGATTTTATCGTCTGCGACAGAGAGCTGTCACAGTTCCGATTTGATATCGCCCATCCTGTTCCAGGCATCCAGGCCGGCAATTTTGTAAGCCTCGGCAAGCGTCGGGTAGTTGAATGTGTTCTCCACGAAATATTCGACTGTCCCCTTGAGGTTAAGGACAGCTTGACCGATGTGGACGAGCTCTGTTGCTCCCTCGCCAACGATATGCACGCCAAGCAGGCGCCTTGTCTTGAGCGAGAAGATCAGCTTCAACAGGCCCGTGTCGAGGCCCATGATATGACCACGTGACGTTTCACGAAAACGAGCGATGCCGCATTCGTATGGAATGCCGCGTTCTTTCATTTCCTCTTCCGTCAGGCCGCAGGTTGAAATTTCGGGTACAGCGTAAATTCCATACGGGAAATATTTGGGTGGCTCTTTGGCGACCGCGCCCACCGCAACACGGGCAGCGATACGGCCTTGCTCCATGGAGGTGGAGGCGAGGCTTGGAAAGCCGACGACATCGCCCGCTGCATAGATATTCGGAACTGCGGTCTCAAAGGTTTCTGGATTGACCTTCAACCGGCCGCGACTGTCGGCGTCAAGTCCGGCAGCGGCAAGATTCAAGGTGTCCGTCGCTCCCATGCGCCCCGCAGCAAACAAAACCATGTCGACGGACAGTTTGCGGCCTTTATCTAGCGTGACGTCTATTTTGCCGTCTTCTCGCTTCTCGATCTTCTCCGCCTTGGTTCCGAGCAGAAGCTTCATGTTACGATCGCGAAGCTGATAGGTGAAATCCTCAACGATCTCCTTGTCGATGAAATCCAGCATCGTCGATTTGGGGTCAATCAGAGTGACATTGGTGTCAAGGGCGCTGAAAATCGTTGCATATTCAATACCGATAACGCCAGCACCGATAACGGCCATTGAGCGCGGCAAAACGTCGATGTCCAAGAGTTCGTCGCTGTCGAGGACCGACTTTCCGTCGAATGGGATATAGTCGGGACGGAAAGGTTTCGTTCCCACTGCCAGCAAGATGCTTTCGCCTGAAATCTGGAGGACTTCGCCATCGTCTTTGACGACGGATAGTGTTTTGGGGTCGACAAAGCTCGCCCGTCCACGAAGATGTTGCACGCGATTTCTGGCAAACTGATGTTCCAGAACTTCCACTTCGTGATCGAGCGTAATCAGAAGACGGCGGCGGAGATCCTCAGCGCTGATCTCCTGTTTGACGCGATAGGCACGCCCGTAAAATCCGCGCTCTCGCCATCCGGTAAGGTTGAGCGCCGTCTCGCGCAATGTTTTGGATGGAATGGTGCCGGTGTGAACCGAGACGCCCCCGACCCGTTTTCCCTGTTCGATCACAAGAACCTTCTTGCCAAGCTTGGCCGCCTGGATCGCGCCGCGCCGCCCAGCCGGGCCGCTACCCACGACAACGAGATCATATTGGTTCATCATACACTCCGGCTTGGCATCATAAAGCAACAGCGACATGAAATGTCGTTCGCCTAGCCTTACCCCATCAATGTTGCTGTTTCGTTTAGAGATGCCGAGTTTGCGGCTAAGCCACTTCAGATCAGGTTCATGCCACGAAAACTCGCATGACCATCTTTGCCTATGATGATGTGGTCATGCACGGTAATCCCTAAAACCCGCGCCGTTTCCACTATGGTTTTGGTCATATCGATATCGGCCCGCGAAGGGGTCGGATCGCCGGAGGGATGGTTGTGGACCAAGATGATCGCGGTTGCTGAAAGTTCGAGAGCACGCTTGACGACCTCTCTTGGATAAACCGGCGTATGGTCGACCGTTCCGTAGCCTTGCACCTCGTCGGCAATAAGGGCGTTTTTCTTATCGAGAAACAAGATCCGAAATTGTTCTTTCACCTCGTGCGCCATCGCGGCGTGACAATATTGGAGAACAGAGGACCATGAACTGAGAATATGTCTGCCCTTGATGTCGTGCTTAAGGGACCTCTGAGCAAGTGCACCGATTAACTTGAGGTCGAGAGCAACGTTCTCGCCCACGCCTTTCACTTCCTGCAACAAGGCAATGGGCGCTCCGAGGACTGCCCCTAGCGATCCAAATCTTTGCAGTAGGGCCTTTGCAATCGGTTTTGTGTCGCGGCGCGGAATGAGTCGGAACAACATCAATTCCAGCATCTCGTAGTCGGCGAGCGCCGCGTCTCCCGCATCCCTAAAGCGAGCCCGCAGCCGCTCTCGATGGCCGTGATGATCCTCAACGCTCACTGCTCTGGACGATTTCGCCGGTGCCGCTTTGCCGGTTGGGACATCGTCTGTCAGCTGAAAAGCAAGCCGTTCTGCGTCTTGCAATGCGAAGTCACCACCGCCTGCGGTTTCCTCTACTTTTGTTATGAGGCTTTCTGACGGCTTTGCCATAGCTGCTATCGAGACAAGGAAGGCAGTCCGGGGCGATCAAGGCCTGCCGGGGACAAGGTGAAGATCTCGCATCCATTTGCCGTCACACCGACCGTATGCTCATATTGGGCCGATAGAGACCGATCGCGTGTCACCGCAGTCCATCCGTCGGCCAGAACCTTTACATGTTGCCGTCCAAGATTGATCATCGGCTCAATCGTGAAAATCATTCCCTCGCGAATCTCAGGTCCATCGCTCGCACTCCCGTAATGAAGGATATTGGGAGAATCGTGGAAAATTGATCCTACACCGTGACCGCAAAAGTCGCGCACGACCGAGCAACGTTCCGCTTCTGCATAGGTCTGAATAGCCTGGCCTATGGCACCGGTACGAACGCCTGGCTTTACAACTGCAATACCTCGGAGCAATGACTCGTAGGTAACCTCCAGCAAGCGTTCCGCTGCGCGTTTGATCTCGCCGACCGGATACATGCGGCTTGAGTCTCCATACCAGCCGTCCAAGCTGTAGGTGACGTCCACGTTAACGATATCGCCTTCCTTGAGCGGCTTATCATCCGGAATGCCATGACAAACAACATGGTTGATCGAAGTGCATGTCGACTTCGTATAGCCGCGATAGTTCAACGTGGCTGGATAAGCACCGTGGTCCATGCCGAACTCGAACACAAAGCGATCAATCGCATTTGTCGTAATACCGGGCCGGACAATACCTGCTAACTCATCGAGGCAACGTGCCGTCAACTGACAAGCTTTACGCATGCTTCCAAACGCATCCGGACCATAAAGCCTGATGGCGCCAGTGTTTTTGCTCGGTGCGGTTGCAGCTTCGATGTAGTTAACCATTCTAAAACCTTCACGGACATCACGTCCTTTACATAGATCACCGATGACCGGTTCGTCCATGGGCGCGCTTCGGTTTATTAGAATGGCGCATTGACATATCCCAACTCGGCTGGCATGCCATTTATATCAGAAGAAATGATTGTCGTATGCCTGTGAATGATGAGCATCTTTTTGCGAGCTTTGGCTCGTTGGTCGGTCAAACCGCAAGAGTGTGGCGGCGCGCAGCCGATAAACGCCTACAACCTTTTGGTTTAACAGAGGCGACGTGGCTTCCGCTTCTGTGGATCTCCCGCGCGCACAAGCCGATGCTGCAAAAAGATCTCGCGGCTGTCTTATCTCTCGACAACTCATCTGTCGTGCGCCTTATCGACAATCTGGAAGCTGCAGGGTTAGTCAGACGCCGAGAGGGCGAAGATCGACGCGCAAAGGAAATCTTGCTGACTGATGCTGGTCGGGACGTTGTTGGCAATGTCGAGCGTGTGGTCAACGATCTTCGCAAGGAGATCATGGCTGATTTAGCGAAGCAGGACATTGAAGTGGCAACCAAGTTGCTCGATCAACTCTCTACGCGTTTGGCAAGCATCGCAGAGGAAAACCTGACCTAAACGCGTTTTTCTGCCTATTGCCGTACGGAAATTCAGACCTTCCGGTCTTTACCAAGCCCGCTGCATGCATCGATGTGGCAATGCGAGTTCTCATCGAGTTCAATACATCAATCTAAATCGTAAGTCCCTTCGTAAACCTTATCATTAAGCCTCCATGCTTCACAGCGCGCAACGCTCTCGTCAGGAAGCGTTCACCCCCGCAATAGGACGACAGGGCAGGGATCTCCGACTTTGACGGCAGGCGCAAGCGGGGGTCTGACAACAAGGCAATCTGCAGCCGAAAAGACCTTCATCATGGACGAGTCTTGCCGAGGAAAAGGGGTTGCGACGAGGACATCATCTTCCGTTCTCGTTAGCTGAGCCCTGATGTAATCTTGACGAAGATCGTTTGCTTTGAACAGAGCACCGGCTTTGGCATATGTCATCCGATCTATTCCTGGCAGATGGGCTAGTTTGCAAATGAGTGGCTCTAGAAACAAAAGAGCGCAAACCATCGTCGAAACCGGATTTCCGGGCAAGCCGAGAACATGAATGTGATCGAGACTGCCAACCATGAGCGGCTTACCTGGACGCATTGCGATGCGCCAAAAATCGAGCGTCATCCCGGATGCGACAAGTGCACCTCTGACGAGGTCGTGATCGCCGACAGAGGCTCCTCCAAGCGTAACAAGAATATCCACGCCCGCATCACGCGAACACGACACCGCCTTCTCTATCGCGGCTTTGTTGTCCTCGACGATTCCAAGATCCAGGACATCTGCGCCTGCTTTGCGAGCGAGAGCCGCGACAGCTAACCCACTGGAAGCGATAATCTGGCCGGAGTTTGGAGAACCGCCAGGCGGGACAAGTTCATCGCCGGTCGCAAGAATGCCAACGAGAGGCTTTTTATACACTGAGACTTCGGCGCAGTTCATCCCTGCAGCCACGAGGATCCGGCTGAAATCCATGATGGAACCTGCCGAAAGCACGGTCTCGCCTTCTCGAAAGTCTTGTCCCATTGGACGGATATGTTGGTCTTGTCTGGTCGTACTGCTCGTGCGAACGTAACCGCCATGAACCTCGGCATCTTCCTGCAAAAGAACCGTGTTGGCCCCAGGAGGGACGGGCGCCCCAGTAAAAATACGAACCGCCTCGCCTTGTCCCACGCTGCCACTAAACGCATGCCCAGCCGCTGCTTCCCCAATAAGCTTATATTCGCTTCCGGGCGCCGCCTCACCGTGCACACAGAGCGCGTATCCATCCATCGCCGATGAATTGAAGGGCGGATGCGTTATCCTCGCTTCGAGATCAAAACTCAAAACGCGGCGATCAGCATCGCCGACGGGAATGCGCTCGTGTTCCCGGAGCGGAACTGCACGCGACAGCAGCCGATGCAAGGCTTCCTCGACCGGTAGGAGATCTGCCATTATTCCTTCCCTGTCAGATGGAAATCTCCAGATTTTCCACCAGTCTTCTCCAGAAGTCTTATGCCGCCGATCTCCATCAACCGATCCGCGGCCTTCGCCATGTCATAGATCGTTAGGCAAGCCACGGATACGGCCGTGAGCGCCTCCATCTCAACGCCGGTTCTCCCTGTAAGCTTCGTCGTTGCCCTAATACGTAAGCCCGGCAGCTCATGGTCTGGCGCGATGTCCACCGTGACTTTTGTCAGCATCAGAGGGTGGCACAAGGGAATGAGGTTTGCCGTCTGTTTGGCGGCCATGATACCCGCCAAGCGAGCAGTTGCTATGACATCGCCTTTCTTGGCGTTGCCGCTTTCTATCAGCTCAAGTGTCTGCGCCGCCATGCGCACGTAGCCTTCTGCGCTTGCAAGGCGGACGGTTTCGGCTTTGTCGCCGACATCTACCATGCGAGCCTCACCAGCAGCATTGACATGCGTTAGTTGCGGTCTATCTGCCATATCCTACTCAGCCGCTTGAGACGCTTCGCCAGACAGCAGAACGCGGGTTGCCGCGGCCACGTCCTGCTGGCGCATAAGGCTCTCGCCGACCAAAAATGTCGTTATGCGCGAGGCGGCTAGACGTACGCAGTCCTGATAGGTGAAGATGCCGCTCTCGCCGACAAGAAGGCGATCTCCTGGTACCATTGGCGACAGACGCTCGCTGTTGGCGAGGTCGACCTCAAAGGTTCTGAGATTGCGGTTATTGACACCGATGAGCGGCGAACTGAGGTTTAGCGCGCGCTCCATTTCCTCTTCGTCGTGGACCTCAACCAGAACATCCATTTCAAGCGAAAACGCCTCATCCTGGAGCCGGCGCGCGTCATCATCCGACAAGGCAGCCATGATGATGAGGATGCAATCTGCCCCCCATGCGCGCGCCTCATGCACTTGATAAGTGTCAAACATGAAGTCCTTGCGCAGAGCTGGTAGCCGGCAGGCGGCGCGCGCGGTCGTCAGAAACTCAGGCTTGCCCTGGAAGCTCGGTGTGTCCGTCAAAATGGAAAGGCAGGCGGCCCCACCCTTTTCATAAGCTGCAGCAAGGGCAGGGGGATCGAAGTCCGGCCGAATAAGGCCCTTGGATGGACTTGCCTTCTTGATTTCGGCGATGAGGCCGAATTGGCCCTCGTTATGCCGCGCCATCAAAGTGCGGTAAAAGCCGCGTGGTGGCTCCTGATCTGCTTGTCGAGCCTTCAAATCAGCCAGCGGGACAGATGACTTGGCTGCTGCAATCTCCTCAAGCTTGTAAAGCTCAATTTTTTTAAGAATGTCAGTCATAATCACTCCTATTCAGTATCGTTGGACACCGCAATAAGTTTATCGAGAGCGGCAGCCGTAGCGCCGCTGTCGAGAGATTCGGCTGATAGTATCATCGCTTCATGTAGAGTTTGTGCACGTCCGCCGATAACGAGCGCTGCGGCTGCATTCACGAGTGCTATATCTCGATAAGCATTTCGTTCTCCGGACAGAACGGCGCGCAGCGCTCCTGCATTCACAACGCCGTCACCGCCTTTGATGGCGTCGAGCGCACAAGGCTCGACACCAAAATCGGATGGTGACAATTCAAACTCGCGAATGGCTCCATTTTCGAGAGCAGCGACCTTTGTGATGCCGGTCGTGGTCACCTCATCCAGTCCGCTTCCATGCACGACCCATACACTTTGCGCTCCGAGATCGCGCAGCACTTCGGCGAGAGGCAATATCCATCTGGGAGCAAATACGCCGACAAGCTGCCGCGTCACTCTCGCTGGATTAGCGAGCGGGCCTAGAAGATTGAAGATCGTCCTTGTTCCAAGTTCAACTCGGGACGGACCCACATGCCGCATGGCCGAATGATGAGATTGGGCGAACATGAAGCCGACACCTGCCTCGCGAATGCATCGAGAGATGACATCAGGACCTATATCGAGCTTAACACCTAGAGCTGACAGACTGTCGGCTGCGCCAGATTTCGAGCTCAGCGCCCGGTTGCCGTGCTTGGCAACCGGTAGACCGGCACCGGCGACGATCAAAGACGCCAAAGTCGATATATTGTAGGTGCCACTCGCATCACCACCGGTTCCGACGATGTCTATTGCATTCTCAGGCGCGTCCACAGGAAGCATCTTAGAGCGCATGGTCTTGACGGCTCCGATGATCTCATCGACCGTTTCGCCGCGCACCCGAAGCGCCATTAGAAAACCACCGATCTGCGACGGTGTTGCTTCTCCCGACATCAATATTTCAAATGCCGTCTGCGACTCGTCTCGCGTCAACGCTTCGCCAGAAGCAACTTTCGAAAGCAGTGGCTTTAAGTCGCTCATTTCAGTGTCCTAGCGGGAAGTTGCCTGCTCAAAAGCGGTTTGGTTAACGTTGACCGTGTATTGCGTCTGCAGCTGGTTGACCATTTCCTCCAGCATGTCATTGACGGCGTTGCCCGCAAATTGCTTGATCTGGGCATCCTGGTTCGTCAGTGCATCTGCGGCAGGCTGCGTATTGACGTTGGTGACCTTCAATAGAATTTGGGTTGCGGGATCGGCTCCAACTGCGCTGGCAACCGTGTCGACTGGACCCGAAAACGCGGCCTTGATGGCTTCCTGTCCCAGGACAGGATCATCGGTAGAGCGTGTCACAGCCGTTTTGGTCGTGACATCTATCCCCATTGGCGCGCCGATATCCTGTAGCGACGTTCCCTTTTTCGCCTGCTCCAGAAGATCCTTGGTCTTCTTGGCGAGCTCGGTTTTCTGCTGCTCAGCCGTCCAATCGGCCAGCGCCTTGTCATGAACTTCGGAAATCGTTCGGTCGCGAGCTGGCGTTATATCTCGGACATCGAACCAGAGGTACCCGGTATTTCCCAAAGCCAGCGCAGATGGCTGCGCGCCAATTTCCGTCTTGAAAGCCTCTGCAAGCAGCTGAGGCTTGAGAGGAATGTCTTTGATCTCGTTGCCGTTCTTATCTGCGCCGCTTTGATCAACTGCATCGAGAACAGCGACCTTCAGCTTGAGTTCGGAGGCGATCTGCTCAAGGGATTGGCCGGAAGCTCGCATTTCATCGATACGATCGCGCATTGCCGAAACTTGCTGCGCAGCTTTATCGACGGAGACCTGCTTCCTTACCTCTTCCCGAACCTCGTCCAGCGTCTTCGTGCTCTCGGGCTTGATGTTGGTGACACGCAAGATCACAGGGCCGAAAGAGCCTTGAACAACCGGCGAGGTGCCGCCTTCTTTTGTGATTGCGAAAGCAGGATCGGCAATCGCGGGATCCGGAACTTTATCCTTCGAGAATGTGCCGAGCATCACGTCTGACGATGTCTTGCCCTGATCTTTGACCAGTTGATCGAAAGTGGTGCCAACTTTCAATGCAGCCTCAGCAGCATCTGCCAAATCTTTGTTTGCAAAACTGAGCTGTTCGATCGTCCGGGTTGCCGCTGTCGTGAAATTTGCCTTGCTCTTGTCAAAAGAATCGCGAACCTCGTCATCCGAAACAGTCGAGGCATCAGCGATATCCTCCGGCAGGAGGCGAAGATAGCCAATCTTACGATATTCCGGAGCGCGGTATTTGCTTTTGACGCCTTCGAACCATTTGGCGAGCACGTCTTCTGGAGGAGCCTTGATCGGCTCAATATTGGCATTGGTCAGCAGGAGATAATCAATAGTCCTGCTCTCGCTGCTGTAAAGCTTCAATGCATCAATGACAGTTTTTGATGGGGTAAAGCCACCAGAAACTGCATCGACGATCTGGCTGCGAACCGCCTCTCTCTGGCGTACATCGAGATACGTTTTTTCCGCGATACCTTCATTGCGAAGGCGGCTTGAAAAGAGTTCCTTCTCAAATTTACCGTTCACTTTAAACGCCGGATCTTCACCAATGAGTTGGCCAAGCTTGTCCTTCGACAAACCGAGATTCATATCGGCTGCAAGTTGATCGAGGGAAGCGCCAGCCACGACCTGAGAAAGGGCCATGCGATCGAGACCGAACGCGCGCGCTTGGTCTGGCGCGATCTGCGTCCCAAACTGTTGGCTCATCTGCGCGATCTTTTGGCGATAAGCCAAATAGAATTCATTATTGCTGATTTTCTGGTCGCCCACCGTCACCACTGTGCTTGGGCTTCCGCCGCCCAAAAGATCGCGAGACACGCCCCAGATGCCGAAGGCGAGAATCAATACGGCAAAAAGGAGCTTTGCGACCCAGGTCTGGGCGGCGCGTCGCAAAAAATCAAACATCGACTGCTAACCTCGTTATATCATCGCCTAAAGAAGACGAACATTCGGCGTTCCTTAGAACAAAGCATTGAGGAAATGAAGGCCGTTCGTTCAAAACGTTGAAATCCAAGACATCAAATATCTCTTATTTGGAACCTTTTGTTCCTTGGCTCGTTTCCGATGCATCCATCCTGACAATAGGAGCTCACAATGGCTGAACTGAAAAACGCCGCCGAACAAACAGCTGCGCGCGCCAAGGCGGAACTTGCGGCTGACGATCTCTCTGCTCAAATTGCAGCCTTGCGTGAAGATCTGGCGCGTTTGTCAGACAGCGTTGTCGCTCTGGGTCAGGGCGCAAAAACGGCGGTAATTGATGAAGCGTCGGTGATGACTGAACGTGTTCGCGACAAAGTACGCGAAGAGCCCTTGATGGCATTGGCCATCACCGCGGGCGTGGCTTACCTTTTTGGCCTGCTGAACCGTCACTGAGTGAAACTGCAGAAAAAAAGAAGGGGCCAGGCGGCAAGCCCGGCCCCTTCTTTTTGGAAAACAGTATTCAACGTCTGACGAGACGGGCCACCGCTATGAGTAGGCACGCACCGACAAAGCCCGTGATGAGGTAGCTGAGTTTCCCATCGGACGGCTGTGCATGAAATAGATGGACGAGCAGCCAGTTCGCGACGACCGCTCCGACAATGCCGAGAATGATATTCATAAAGACGCCCATGGGGCTGTTCATGAACTTCTCAGCCAGCCATCCGGCGATACCGCCGATAATGACCGCTCCCAGCCAACCTACGCCAGATCCTTCCATACTAATCCTCCTGACCTCTAATGTGCCCGTCGCATTGAGTGCGACATGAAAACGCCTGAATAACGAACAATTGGCTTCACCGTGCTAAAGAATTGTTTGTCGTCAGCCGCTGCTAACAACAATTGAGATAGCTTCCCCTGAAGGAAAAACAATTGCACGAGCAAGAATGTCTCCTTCAGTTCGGCGGCTTTCTTGAGATTGGCCGCTGGAACGCGGCCGGCTACCTAGGATGAATGTTGCGTTCACGAACCGTTAATCGCGAACGTGCGATTCTTGGAAACATCGAACCAATGCCTAAAGGGCAAAGGGTCAACAAAACGAGATGTTTGTTATGAAGAAAATGTTTTTGTTCTGCATGGCTTTGACGACCCTTGGTGGGTCTATCATGTCGACAGCAATGCCTGCTGCTGCGCAAGAATATGATTGGCGTCGGCCGGGCTATGACAGAGGTCCGCCTCCACGGTATTACGACGGTCCGCGCCGGCATCATCACGATAATGATGGCAGAGCGATCGCTGGTGGACTTGCGGCAGGCGTGATCGGAGGTCTGATCGGCGGCGCAATCATCAACAATAACAGCGGTCCTCGTTATATTGATCCGCCACCCCCGCCGCCGCCACGTTGCTGGTTTGAGGACCGGCGCGTTCCAAACGCTTATGATGGCGGTTGGCATATGGAGAGCATGCGCGTCTGCAATTAAGTCGCCGATGCAATAGGAAGAGATGTTGACGAAGAGGTCGACCCTGATTGGGATCGGCCTCTTTTTTTGATATTGGGTCGGTATTGCACGTCAACATGCTGGATGGCAGTTGACGGTGGCAAGAAGCAGTCTATAAAGCGCCACAGTCGTAGTCGCGCATTTGCAAATCGCGGCGACAAACCGGAAGAGTGTCCGAGTGGTTTAAGGAACCGGTCTTGAAAACCGGCGTGCGGGAAACCGTACCGTGGGTTCGAATCCCACCTCTTCCGCCACAAATCCCAATACATCCTTGTCGCTGATTTTTTCATGAAGCTTTTGAATTGCACCTGCTCGTTGACTCATCGACGACAGTTCCGACTTTAAGAAAAAGCTAACCATAATATTTAAAATTCGATCCAATCTGCGCTTAGTCGTCGTCAGCCGCTCTTTTTCCGTGCATGATTAATTTCTCGTTAGGTGCGAGACGTTAGTCGGAAGAGGCCCGTCGTTGGGTATGCTTTAACTGTAGTCTGAGTGGCGTGGGTAGATGAGAGTAGAGTACGGCGCAGCGTCTTTCGCGACCGGCATTCGTTGGCTGGCGCTATCTGTGATGTGTGTGACGCTTGCGGCATGCGGCACGACAAAAGTCGTCGAAACCCGCCCCAAGCACGGCAAGGAATATTTTTCCGAAAAAGAATATGGCGTGAAAGCCAGCCCGCGCGTCGCGAACGGAAACAATATTCCCAAGGGCGGCGGACGCTACCTTGTCGGCAACCCCTATCAGGTTCGAGGCAAGTGGTATTATCCGAAAGAAGATTTTAGTTACAACAAGACGGGTATTGCTTCCTGGTATGGGTCTGCTTTTCACGGCAGGCTGACAGCAAATGGCGAAGTCTACGATCAGCTGCATCTTTCTGCGGCGCATCCCACATTGCCGCTTCCAAGCTATGCGCGCGTGACTAATTTAGAAAACGGCTCCTCTGTGATCGTCCGTGTAAACGACCGCGGTCCGTATCACGAGGGGCGCATCATCGATCTGTCCAACAAGACGGCTGACTTGCTGGACATGCAGCACAGCGGCACGGGCAGGGTGAGGGTACAATATGTAGGGCGCGCCCAGATGGATGGTCATGACATGCCCTTCCTGATGGCGTCTTATGTGCCCAAGGGCAGCCGCGTCCCCGGCGTTGTGCCTGACGGTCAGATTGCAACCGGCGTGATGGTCGCCTCGAACTCCAAGCGCATTACGGGTGATGAGTTGCAGAGCCTCGAGAGCTACACGCCGCGGCAAAGGATGGTCCCTGGCCCCGTTTCGACAGTTTCGTATGTAAGCCCGTCGCCGCGTCCGCAATACAAGCAACAGCCGGCGCCAGCTCTGCCTCCGGTCGAGCCACGTCCCGTCACCGCACGTGCCGCGCCAAGCGCAGGCGAAATGAACCTTCCGAACCTTGGACCTCAGCTTGCAGGGCGCCCCAGCGGAAAAGTTGTGGCGGCAAAGCCGGCAGCAACCGTCAAAGGATCGAACCGCAGACTGCCTCTTCCAGAAGGTGATGCCTATGTGGAAACGGCAGAATCCGCGCACAGCCTTGGGACACTGGTAGTCAGCCAGCCGGCGCGCGGCAGGTAATGGTGGCCTTTCGCTTGCAAGCGCAGTGCCCTGCTGCATGGGAGGTGCAGAGGTGAAAAGCCTGATCAAACTGGTCTTCGTGCTTGCAGCGATTCCATTTTCAGCATCAGCGGCCGATGGTGCTGGAGGTTTCGCGACGAAAGCTCCACGCGCATACATGATCGAAAGTACGACGAACACGGTCATTTTGGCGAAGAACGAAAATCAGATCTTTGCTCCGGCCTCTCTGTCGAAGTTGATGACGGCCGATTTAGTGTTCGATTCAGTCAAGAGCGGTGCTCTTTCTTTAGATCAGGAATATCCAGTTTCAGAATTCGCCTGGAGAACCGGTGGAGCTCCGTCGCGGACGGCAACCATGTTCGCTGCGCTAAAGTCAAAGATCCGTGTGGACGACCTTATCAAGGGTGTGGTCATCCAAGGCGCCAATGATGCCTGCATCGCCCTGTCGGAAGGGATGAGCGGCACCGAGGCTGCTTTTGCTGCGGCAATGACGCGCCGTGCCAAGGCACTCGATATGACGCAGTCGGTCTTCGGAAACTCAACCGGCCTGCCAGATAACGGCAGGAGCAAGACAACCGCAAAAGATATGGTCAAGCTTGCTGCCGATTTGCAGCAATCCTACCCGGACTTCTATCGCTACTATGCTTTGCCCGACTTTACTTGGAACAAGATATCACAGCGCAACCGCAACCCTCTTCTTGGTCTGGATGCAGGCGTGGACGGCCTTGTCACCGGCTTTGCAGAGGGGGAGGGATACTCGATTGTCGCATCTGCTTCCAGAAACGACCGGCGGGTTATTCTCGTTCTCAGCGGCCTCGCGAGCGATAAAGAAAGAACCGAAGAAGCCAAGCGTGTTTTGGATTGGGGGCTGACCAACTTCGAGACGCGGCAAGTCTTTGCCGCGGGCGAACAGGTTGCAGAAGCCAGCGTCTTTGGCGGTCAAGCCGGAAGCGTTCCGTTAGCGACGAAAGACGCTGTCAGCGTGTATCTTCCGTCTGCAAATCCCGATCGGCTCTCTGCTCAGGTGGTTTACCACTGGCCACTTAAGGCGCCGGTCACCAAAGATACACGGGCCGCGACGCTCCGCATCTTTGCAGGTGGCAAAGCCTTGCGCGAAGTACCTCTCTTTACCGGTTCGGCTGTGGAAGTTGGTTCGCTGACGGATCGAGCATGGGATGCTGTCGTGGAACTGACCGAGAGCTTGTTGTTCTCGTGGCTATGGGATAAGCCAAGCTCAACGTGAAACGTCGACGCGGTGCCGTCCAAAGGCGACAACAGCGCCTCAAAGATCGGTTCTGTTTCCAAATCTCCTGCGGTAAACAGGGGCGGCGGGAGCGTTGGCTCATCTTCCGACCTGGGCGCCCGTTGAACGTTTGTTTGAGAATCCGGCTAAGGTGCCGGCGAATGTGGGGCTTGCTTGATCAGATGGCCCCGTGAAGGCGGATTGCGGTTGGCATCGGATAGAGGTTTATTTGTAACGTTCGAAGGCGGCGAGGGCGCCGGCAAGTCGACGCAGATTCGCCGGCTGGCCGCAAGCTTGGAGCGAGCGGGTGAAACTGTCGTGGTGACCCGAGAACCAGGAGGCTCGCCCGGAGCGGAAGCGGTGCGGCATGTGCTTCTTTCAGGCGCGGCCGAGCCATTCGGGACCCGCATGGAAGCAATCTTGTTTGCTGCTGCACGAAACGATCACGTGGAAGAGGTCATTCGTCCTGCGCTGGAGCGCGGCGACATCGTTTTATGCGATCGGTTTGCTGATTCTTCTCGGGTCTATCAGGGCGTTACTGGCAATTTGCCATCCGCCTTCATCGAATTGCTGCAGCATGTTGCCATCAATGGTGTCAATCCCGACTGCACGCTGATTCTCGATATACCCGCAGAGGTCGGCCTTGCACGCGCCCGCAAGCGTGGCAGCGATCTCGCGGCTGCCCCAGATCGTTTCGAAAAGGAAAAACTGGAAACGCACGAAAAACGGCGAGAGGGATTTCTGGATATAGCAGCGAGAGAGCCGGATCGGTGCCATGTAATCGATGCACTTGACGCGGAGAACGTGATTGCGGCTCAAATCGAACGCATCGTTCTCTCACAGATTGCAGCGCGCGCTTGAGAGTGTTGGGCCTACGATATGAGTGACAACAAACCGGGACTTTTGGATGGCGCGATTGCGCCCTGGGACAACAACAAGCTATTTGGCCATCAGGACGCAGAGACCTTTTTGGCTGAAACTTATAGATCTGGAAAAGGTCATCATGCGATTTTGATCGAGGGGCCACCCGGGATCGGTAAGGCAACCTTGGCCTTTCGCTTCGCAAACCATGTTCTTAGCCATCCGGATCCAGTGTCTGCGCCAGTCTTTTTGGCCGATCCTGATCCTGCCGCGCCGATCAGTCGGCAGATCGCTTCCGGCGCCTCGCATCACCTTTTGCATTTGACGCGGCCCTTCGATGAAAAAACAGGCCGCGCGAAGTCCGCCATCACAGTTGATGAGGTCCGCAGGGCCGGCCGTTTCTTTTCCCAAACCTCGGGCACTGGCAACTGGCGAATTGTGATCATTGATCCGGCCGACGACATGAATCGCAACGCAGCCAATGCGATTCTCAAGATTCTCGAAGAGCCACCCAAACGGGCGATGTTCCTCGTTCTGTCGCATGCGCCAGGCCGATTGCTGCCGACCATTCGTTCGCGTTGCCTGTCACTCAATCTCGCTCCGCTCACAGAGCGCTTCGTTGCTGATGTTCTTGAGCATCTGGGCTTGGGACCGGCCGATCCCAAGTTGTTGGAACTCGCGCAGGGTAGCGCCGGTGAGGCACTCAAGCTGATCAACTATGGCGGTGCCGATATCGTCGCGGCATATCGTGAGGTTTTCTCGAGTCCGGGACCAGCTGCGCGCAAGGCTATGCATCGTCTCGCGGATGCGCTTTCAGGAAAAGACAGCGAAACAATCTTCGATTTCTTTGTCAGCCATATCGGAGACGATCTTATGCAGAAGGCAAGAGCTGCCGCCTACAGTGGCGATGTGTCGAAGGCCGAGCAACTGTCGCGCTTATGGTCAAGCGCAACCGAGCGATTTTTAGTTGCAGATTCCTATAATCTGGATCGCAAACAAACCATCATCGGCATCCTTGGAGACATCCGGTCGGCTGTCGCCTGAAGATTTGGTGGCGGCGTGTCGTTCGAACTCACCACCTCTGGAGCCCATCGGTGAAACTTGATGTTTCGCTTGCCGTCGACATGCGCTAAGAGCGGCGGACACATCGAGATAAGATCAAGAAGCCGGATAGGCAGCCATGACAAACAAGACCCCATATTACATCACCACCGCGATCTCCTATCCCAACGGCAAGCCTCATATCGGCCATGCCTATGAATTGATCGCGACCGATGCGATGGCTCGCTTTCAGCGCCTGGATGGCAAAGACGTCTTCTTCTTGACCGGCACGGATGAGCACGGCCAAAAGATGCAGCAGACTGCGCGCAACGAGGGTGTGACGCCACAGGAACTTGCCGACCGCAATTCAAGTGAATTCCAGTCGATGGCAAAGCTTTTGAATGCCTCCAACGATGACTTCATCCGTACCACGCAAGAGCGTCATCACGAGACATCGCGCAATATCTGGAACCTAATGGCCAAGAATGGCGACATCTACAAGGACAGCTACGCCGGATGGTATTCGGTGCGCGATGAAGCCTATTATCAGGAAGATGAGACAGAAGTGCGCGGCGACGGCGTGCGCTATGGTCCGCAGGGCACGCCTGTCGAATGGGTGCAGGAAGAAAGCTACTTCTTCAAACTATCGGAATATCAGGATAAGCTCCTGAAGCATTATGAGGAAAATCCGGACTTCATCGGACCTACCGAGCGCCGGAACGAGGTTGTTTCGTTCGTGAAGTCGGGCCTGAAGGATCTGTCCATTTCTCGGACAACCTTCGATTGGGGGATAAAGGTCCCGGATGATCCGGCGCATGTAATGTATGTTTGGGTGGATGCGCTGACCAACTACATCACTGCGACGGGCTACATTGAAGACCAGCACGGCCCGCGCGCAAAATATTGGCCGGCAGATCTTCATATCATCGGGAAGGACATCATTCGCTTTCATGCTGTCTACTGGCCGGCCTTCCTGATGTCGGCTGGCCTGCCCTTGCCGAAGCGAGTTTATGCGCACGGCTTCCTGCTCAACAAGGGCGAGAAGATGTCAAAATCCCTGGGCAACGTCGTCGATCCTGTTAACTTGGTTCAGCACTTCGGCCTTGATCAGGTGCGTTACTTCTTCTTGCGCGAAGTATCCTTCGGTCAGGATGGTAGCTACAGCGAAGAAGCGATCGGCACACGGATCAATTCCGATCTCGCCAACGGCATCGGCAACCTTGCAAGCCGCTCGCTCTCCATGATCGTCAAAAATTGCGACGGTAAGATCCCCGAGTGTGGGACGCTGACGCAGGCCGACGAAGCCATGCTTTCTGCCGCGGACGGAATTGCAGCACTGACACGCGAGGAAATGAACAGGCAGGCCATACACCGCGCTCTCGCGGCGATCATCGCTGTCGTCTCAGAGACCGACCGCTATTTCGCGGGAGAGGCTCCGTGGGCGCTGAAGAAAACCGATCCGGCGCGAATGGGCACTGTTCTTTACGTAACGGCAGAGGTCGTGCGCCAGATCGCCATCCTTCTGCAGCCCTTCATGCCGCAGTCGGCAGCAAAGCTTCTCGATCTCGTGGCTGCACCGGAAGACAAAAGAAACTTTGCTGCTTTGGGCGCAGCCGGGCGTCTGGTTGCGGGAACGCCGCTGGAAGCGCCAACGCCAGTCTTTCCACGCTATATCGCGCCGGAGGCGTGACGCATGCTGATCGATACCCACTGCCATCTCGACTTCGCCGACTTCGAGATCGAGCGCGACGATATCATCCGTCGTGCGCACGATGCTGGCGTGACGCAGATGGTGACGATTTCGACGCGTGTCGCCAAGCTCGATGGGCTTCTTGCGCTGACAGAGCGATATCCGTCAGTCTTCTGTTCGGTTGGCACACATCCGAACAATGCCGGCGACGAGCTGGACGTAATGGCCGAGGACTTGGTGCGGCTTGCAAATAGCCACTCAAAGATCGTGGCGATCGGCGAATGCGGCCTCGATTACTTTTATGATACGCAGCGCCCGGAGGACCAAAAAACTGGCTTCAGGCGTCACATCGAAGCTTCGCGGCAGACACAGCTTCCGCTTGTCATCCACAGCCGCAGCGCAGACGAAGATATGGCTTCGATTTTGCGGGAAGAGAGCGGGAAGGGGGCTTTCCCCTTCATCCTTCATTGCTTTTCGGCTGGTCTCGCGCTTGCGCAAACTGGCGTAGAGCTCGGCGGCTATATCTCATTTTCGGGGATTTTGACTTTCCCGAAATCTGAGGAGTTGCGGGAAATTGCAAAAACAATTCCGCACGACAGGCTGCTTGTTGAGACGGACGCACCGTACCTTGCGCCGAAGCGCTGGCGCGGCAAACGCAATGAGCCTTCATATGTCGTCAATACGGCAGAGATCCTGGCGGAAACGCTTGGCCTTTCCTATGCCGAAACGGCCAGGCTGACGACGGACAATGCCTACCGCGTTTTCTCCAGGATGCCGAGGGTCTAGGCTGTGAGCTTTCGCCGGCGCTTCACCATTTTAGGCTGTTCGTCGTCACCAGGCGTGCCGCGCATTACCGGAGATTGGGGTGCATGTAACCCCGAAAACCCGAAAAACCGCCGTCGTCGCGCGGCCTTCCTCATTGAGCAATTCAGCGATGACGGCGTAACAACCGTTGTCATCGATACTGGGCCGGATTTTCGTGAGCAAATGGTAGCGGCAAAGGTCAAACATATTGATGCTGTCCTTTATACACATCCCCATGCCGACCATATTCATGGCATAGATGACCTACGTGGCTATTTCCACGAATCGCATCATCGCGTTCCCATCTATGCAGATCAGTTTACGATGGATCGTATTCGAGAGGCTTTCGGTTATTGCCTCGAGACGCCACAGGGCAGCAATTACCCGCCAATCGTCAAACCAATCATTATTAGCGACATGGACGAGCCTTTGCGTATTGAAGGGGCAGGGGGCACCGTCAACCTTCAGCCGCATGTCCAGCAGCATGGCGATATCCAGTCTCTCGGTTTTCGCATAGGTGACGTCGCTTACTGCAGCGATATCAGCGACTTTCCGGAAGCCTCAATTGGGAAGCTCGCCAATCTGCACACCTTGATAATAGATGCACTTCAGTACCGTTATCATCCCAGTCATCTTTCTCTTGAGCAATCACTTGGCTGGATTGAACGTCTGAAGCCAAACCATGCGATACTCACGCATATGCACACGCCGCTTGACTACGATACCGTGATGGCCGAGACGCCCGATCACGTCGTTCCGGCCTATGACGGACTGGCTTTTGAAATCGAGGTTGACAGCGGCCCATAGTCGATGGGCCACGCTTGGATCAGGCGGTGAGATACGGCCAAACTTCGACGGCGCCGCGGTAAATCATATCGAGCGAAACATAGAGAATGATCGCCAAACCGATGTAAGCGATCCATCTGAAGCGATTGAGAAGACCGGCGATAAAATTCGCAGCGACGCCCATAAGCGCAACTGAAAGCACAAGACCGGCAATCAACACCGACGGATGTTCACGCGCAGCGCCGGCAACAGCCAAGACGTTATCGAGCGACATAGAAATATCAGCCACAACAATTTGCATGGCTGCCTGCATGAACGTCTTGCGAGGCTGGGCAGAGCCATCTGCACCGCTCTCGTGATGACCGCCGCTACGTAACTCGCGCCACATCTTCCAGGAGACCCAAAGAAGCAGCAATCCGCCAGCCAGTAGAAGGCCAATGATAGCAAGAAGATAGACTGCAATGCTCGCGAAAAGGATACGGATAACTGTTGCTGCCAGTATACCAATAATAATTGCTTTGCGACGCTGATCAGGCGCTAATCCAGCAGCCGCCAAACCAATGACCACCGCATTGTCCCCAGCCAGAACCAGATCGATAACGATGACTTGTAACAGTGCCGTGAGACCGGCAGCGGTGAATATATCCATAGTTTCCCCCTGAATTTCAATGCGTGCTAACCGAGCTTCCTACAGCGGTCAACATGAGGCGCCTCAAGCACTTATCAAGCGCGAACGACGACAATCCGTTCTAGCGCTAGAGCAGCTAAGCTCGTCAAGCTGATTGAAATAAGCTTTTGGCACTGAAGATTTGGATGATGAGCAGCGGTTGTGCAATCTTCTTCGAAGCGTCGATGATAAGGCCAAACATAAGGCAGCTCGAAACAGGGCGTGGAGACGTTTGAAGCTACAAAGATCAAAGACGGCACAGTGATAGGAGTTCCATAATCTATCTTATGCGATTTTCTGTTGTAGCCGCAAAGTTGGAATGTCCTGTTTCTGCAAAGTTGGAATGTCACACTCCCCGGGTCTGAATGACGTGTGGGAGATTGCGGATGGGATTGATAGCGATGAGCGAGCGCGATCTGCAGCGGATCGAGATTTTGTCGAAGGTGGTTGCCGGCCGGATGACCATGGTGTCAGCGGCGCATGTGCTTGACCTGAGCGAGCGCCAGGTGCGCCGGCTGCTGGAGCGTATACGGACTGGTGGCGCAGCTTCGATCCGGCACAAGGCGATCGGCCGACCTTCGAACAACCGCATAAGCGACGAGGTTCGCGATTATGCGATGACGCTGGTTCGCGAACGCTATTGGGATTTCGGGCCGACGTTGGCGACGGAGAAGCTGGTTGAGGCCAGGGCATGACCCAGTTCGGGCGTGCGCTCTGTGAGCTAAACATTGAGATTCTTTGTGCAAATTCGAGCCAGGCCAAGGGTCGGGTCGAGCGGATGAACCGGACGCTGCAGGACAGGCTGGTCAAGGAGCTCAGGCTTTCTGGCATCGACACCATGGAGGCTGGCAATGCGTTCTTGCCGGGCTTCATGGAAGGCTACAATGCGCGATTTGCAATCGTCCCTGCCCGCCCGGACAACCTGCACCGGCCGCTTAATCTGGCGCCGGATCGGTTGACGGAGATCCTGTGTAAGCGCGAGCAGCGTTATGTCGGATCGCAGCTGACGTTTTCGTTCGAGCGCCAGCGGATCATGCTGGAGGAGACCGAGGTGACGCGTGGTCTGGTGGGTCGCTATGTCGAGACCTATGCCTATGCGGACGGTCGGCTGGAAGTGCGTTGGAAGGGGCATTCCCTGCCCTACACCGTGTTCGACAAGGATCAGCGGGTGACGCATGCGGCGATCACAGAGAACAAGCGGTTAGGTGATGTTCTTGCCTTTATCAAGGAGCGCCAGGAGCAGCAGGACAAACCGAAGGTGAAGAGCAACAGCGACAAGAATGGCTACGTCAAACGTGCTCGCGGACCGGGCCGGCGGAAGGATTTTGTGAACGATCCGGCGGTGATTGCTCGGCGAAAGGAGGCGCTGTCGCGGCAGCAGGCTGCTGAGTGAGGCGTCTCAAAGCTAAAGCCGAAGAGGTGTGTTTACCACCCGCCCCGATCTGATCTTGCAACTGGGATCAGCCGCTCAGATCGGGGCTGGCCTGTGTGCAGTATGGTGGCCTGGCGGACATTTTTACTTTGCAAACCGGCGGACATTTCAACTCTCCCGCCACATTGTTTAGCGTTGTACATTCTATTTCCAAGTGCGACATGCCCGTAATTTCAATGGCTTCACTTCGAGATGCTGGCGTGTCCAGATGCTACACGCCAATCACCCTCGCCGACCGCCGACGTCTAACTCAAGCGTTTGATGTCAGCGCAAAGGATCAATCAATATCTCTCATCGCGTTCAACCAGATGGTGACGGCGACCGCGCCTGCGTCGGCATGGCCTAGCGCGCGCTCTCCGAGATAGCTGGCTCTTCCAAGACGCGGGTTCATCGTTTTTGTTGCTTCAGCACCTGTCAAGGCTGCATCGATTGCCGCGCTCCAGGCTTCATGAGCGTCGACGCCTTCTCTGAGCTTTTTCCTGAATGTGTCGGCCGCCGGGTAAAGCGCATCTACCATTGTTCTGTCGCCGGGCTTTGCTCCGCCAAGATCGCCGATGGCTTCAACCGCAGCACAGAAGGCTTCGGCAAGTTGATGAGGCGTAGGCTCTTCAGTAGCGGAAAGATTGCGGGCCGCACGCATCAGCGCAGTTGCGTAGAATGGACCTGAGCTCCCGGCGATCGCTTTCCGCACGGCGTTACCTATGACGGTGAGGGATGTTGAAAGGTCGGAAAAGCTTTCGGACGGCAGGGAAAGAATGGCTTCTGCCCCTCGCCGCATGCTCGCGCCGAGGTCTCCGTCTCCCGCAACGCTATCGAGCTCCGTCAAGCGGGCTTCCGCTTCAATCAAGGCTTGGGCGGCCCTGCGAGCAACTCTTTGGGCATAAGCGCCGGCGAAGGTGATCTTGTTGGCTCCATCATGAGCCGTTTGTGCTGCTTCTGTCGCATGGTTGACGTGGACCGGACTTTGATTGACAGGACCGCCTCTCGGCCAAGCCAAAGCATCGGTCGGAGTATCAATGAGATTGAGAACTGTCTCGTCGACTTTCATCAAAGACAGAGAAAACCCCGGCATATCAAGGGCCGACAGGAAGGTACCCGTCCACGCTCTTACGACCGTAAAGTTTTTTTCTCGGAGGATCATCATTGCAGAGCGTGCAATAATCGATAACTCCATGGGCGGCGTTGCACCTAGGCCATTAACAAGGAGTGCCACCCCATCGCCTTCACCAAACTGTCCATCCGCTTCTATGGCTTCAATGACAAGGCGAACCAGATCGTGTGCCGGAGCAATCGACATTCGCCGGACCCCTTGCTCGCCATGGATGCCGAGGCCCACTTCGATCTCGTTTGCCCCGAGGTCGAAGCCAGGTTTACCTACTGACGGCAACGTACAGGCCCCGAGCGATATGCCCATCGAAGCAAGGCTTTCGGCAGCGTCTCGCGCAACTTTAACCACCTCCCCCAGCGAGGCCCCCTGCTCTGCTGCGGCCCCAGCGACCTTGTGAACAAAAATCGTGCCTGCAACGCCGCGACGACTGTTTCTGTCGACCGTTTGGCGTAAGGCGACGTCATCAGCAACAATGACCAGCTCAACGGGAATGCCGTCGGCGCGTGCAAGCTCTGCGGCGAGCCCAAAGTTCAAGCGGTCGCCGGTATAGTTTTTGACGATCAAAAGTGCACCAGCGGGTCCGGAAACGGCCTTGATTGCGGCAAGAACCGCGTCCGTGCTAGGTGAGGTAAACACATCTCCGGCGATAGCGGCCGAGAGCATGCCAGCCCCTACATAGCCCGCATGCGCAGGTTCATGACCGCTGCCACCCCCAGACAGGACCGCGACTTTACGTTGCGCAGGCGCCGGTAGGTCTGAGCGAACGACGATGTTTTCATCCTGCAAGAGCGCAACTCCCGGATTGAGCGCGACAATGCCCTCGAGCATGTCTCTCACCACAGTCGATGGGGAGTTGATCAACTTTTTCATGGCGTCCTCCTCAGTCATGTGAGGGTACTGTCTCGATCTGATGTTCAGCGCCTACCCTCACAAGGTTGGATAGAATAATGGCAATCCCTGATGGAAGGTCAATCGTGAGATACCACATTGCGCGAGCGTCAAACTTGGCCCGCACCGCCAAGATGGCTACCGGACACTCTTTCCGCAAATTCTTGCTCAGCTCTCCTTGATGTTTCATTGCACAGGGCGGTTCATCCGCTGTTTCGAAAATCATGTTCATTTCCTGCGTCTTCGCGATCGAGCTTTCAATCCGCGGCAGATGATTTTCGTGGGAAAACCTGTCATAGAGGCAGCCTTCCATGCCCAAGGAGCAGCCATGCCCCATCGCCTGATTTCACCCCGCACGGCCACCTCAAAGGAACTCGATAGCCTGGTGCATGTCCTTGATGGAGCTGACATCATTATTCACAGCTTGGCGGGCACCATCACCCATTGGTCGATCGGAGCGGAGAGCCTCTACGGCTGGACGCGCGAGGAGGCCGTCGGCGAAAAGGTTTTCGAGCTTCTCGCAACTCAATATCCCAATCCGAGAAATGAGATTCTGGAGGATTTAAAAACGCGGGGGTTCTGGCGCGGAGAGATTGTTCATCGTCATAAAAGCGGTCACGATATCCAGGTCGCAACGCGCTGTGTGCTGGTCAATCTTGCGGATGGACAGCCGGCGGTGATCCAGACCAACAGTGATATCAGCGCACTCAAGAAGGCGGAAGAAGCCGTCCGTGCGCGTGAAGCGCACCTGTCTTCGATCCTTGAAACTGTTCCAGATGCCATGGTGGTCATCGACCAGAAGGGCATCGTCATGTCCTTTAGCAAGGCAGCAGAAAAACTCTTTGGCATGAGTGCCGAACAGATTTGCGGAGAAAATGTCAGCAATCTGATGCCTAGTCCTTATCGAGATGCTCATGACGACTATATCAACCGCTACCTTGAAACGGGCGAAAAGCGGATTATCGGGTATGGTCGGGTGGTTACCGGTCGGCGCGCCGATGGCTCGCTTTTTCCCATGGAGCTTCATGTAGGAGAAGCGACATTTAACGGTGAACGTATTTTCACCGGCTTTGTCCGTGATCTCACAAGCAAAATCAAAATAGAAGAAGATCTCCGTCAGGCTCAGAAGATGGAGGCTGTCGGACAGCTGACTGGCGGCCTTGCCCATGATTTTAACAATCTTCTGACAGTCATTAGCGGGAACCTTGAGATGATCGAGGCAAAGCTGCAGCCAGGCCCTCTGCGAGATATGCTTACTGAGGCGCAAGATGCTGCGGCGGACGGCGCGAAATTGACCGGACAATTGCTCGCGTTCGGCCGTCGCCAGCCCCTTAGCCCAAAGCAGGTCGATCTTGGGCAGCTCATCACGAGCTTCTCAGATCTGCTCAGAAGGACGCTCGGCGAAAACATCAGATTATCGACGGTGCTTTCAGGCTCCCATCTTGAGGCCTTTGTAGATGCATCGCAGCTCCAGAACGCGATTCTCAACATCGCTCTGAATGCTCGCGACGCAATGCCAAAAGGCGGTAGCCTCACAACGGAAATCTCTAGCGTCAGCCTTGATGCGGACTATGCCAAAATGTATCCGGAGGTGCGCAGTGGGAACTTCATCCTCATCTCTGTGACCGATACGGGTTCGGGCATGACCAAGGAGGTCAAGCAGCGCGCAATCGAGCCATTTTTCACCACAAAGCAGGTAGGTTCGGGAACAGGCCTCGGACTGAGCATGGTCTATGGATTCGTCAAGCAATCCGGCGGTCACATCCAGATTTACAGCGAGGAAGACAGAGGTACAACAATCAGAATTTACCTGCCCGCCCTGAGCACGCCGAAGTCAGATCTCTCAGCTCCAGATGCGGAACCTGCTCAAGCTCCCCTTCCCCAGGGAAGCGAGCATATACTCATCGTTGAAGACGATCCTCGGGTCAGGAAGGTGGCAGTGACGCGACTAAGGGACATGGGTTATCATGTTGTGGAAGCAGCTGATGGCGCAGCCGCGCTTCAGATACTAGCCAAGAACCAGGAAATCGCGTTGTTGTTTTCCGACATCGTGTTGGCCGGAGGAATGTCGGGCGACGAGGTGGCGCGGGAGGCTCGCAGACAGCGGCCCGATTTGGCGGTGCTCTTTACTTCCGGATATTCAGAGCCAGCGCTGACGTCACATGAGGTCATTGCTGGCGCTCAGTGGTTGCGCAAACCCTATACGGCGCGCCAGCTCGCCGAAAGGATCAGAAGTCTTCTTGATCACGGATAATGTCCTGCAGCCCGTTGGCGTGATCGGAAATGACAGGTGGTCGAAAGATCCTTCATGCCGCTGGTTCGGATCGGACACAATACAACCTAACGAGGCCGACGTTGACGCTTTAGCAGCGCCACGCAGAAGCTAAAAAAGGAAGTGAAGAAATGAGCATAAGACACAGATGAATTGGACTTTTATGGCCAATGATTGATCTTCTCTCCGCGTCAGGCTGCCTTGCTAAATGTTCTCCTGGAAGCATTGAAATAGACATCGAAAGCAGATGCGACGGCGCGTACCATGAAGCGTGCATCCTGAATGACGATCAACCGACCATCCTCGACAGTCACGACACCGTCCGCAATCAGGCTGGACAATCGTTCATTGCGCTCAAGTAGAAAGCTGTCTTCATAGCCGGCCGCACGGCTCAACTTGCCGACATCAGCTTCAAAATCACACATGAGCCGCTCTATGATTGTGCCGCGCAATTTGTCCTCCTTCGAAAGAAGATATCCCTTCGCTGTTGGCAGATTGCCTGTCGAGACAAGGTCCGAATAGCGACCCAGCGCCACATGGTTCTGATAATAGCCGGACGAAAGGCGGCTGATGGCCGAGGCACCGAGCCCAATAACGTTTTCACAATCATCCGTCGTATAGCCTTGAAAATTCCGGTGCAGCTTTCCTTTGGCTGAAGCAATCGCAAGTCCGTCCTGAGGAAGCGCGAAATGATCAAGGCCTATTCGGATATAGCCCGCAGAGACAAGCTCCGCGGCAATAGCTTCAGCCTGCGCATTCCGTTGATCGGCATTAGGCAAGGTAGCATCGTCGATCAGCCGCTGATGTTTCTTAAAACTGGGAACATGCGCATATCCAAAGACTGCAAAACGCTCGGGCTGCAGTTCAAGCGCCATTCTTGCCGTCTCAAGGCATGACGCCACCGTCTGGAACGGCAGGCCATAGACGAGATCGAAATTCGTGCTTTTGACGCCTTTTGAACGCAGCGCGGTAACGGCATCCTTGGTTTCGTTGAACGTCTGAATGCGATTGATGGCTTTTTGGACTACGGGATCGAAGCTCTGTACACCGAGGCTGACGCGATCAATCCCGTTGTCATGGAGAACATCGATCATATCGCTGGTCAGCGTGCGCGGATCGATTTCAACGGCCACACTCGCATCTTGCTCGAAACGAAACGTCGAGCGCAGCCTTTCCATCAATAAAGAAAACTCGTTCGGCGCAAGGATTGTGGGCGTCCCTCCTCCGAAGTGAATGCTTTTCACTGGAATGCGACCGCCAGCGGCCTTTTGAACGAGCATGATCTCACGGCTCATCACCTCAAGATAATTCCGGATCGGTGCATCTTGCAGCGTGATTGTCGTATGGCATCCGCAGTACCAGCACATGGCTCGACAGAAAGGAATATGCAGATAAATCGAAACAGGTCCTGCATCTGCGGCTTCTTCAAGCGCTGGGGCATAATGATCAGGACCAATGCTTTCCGCAAAGGCTGGAGCTGTTGGATAGCTGGTATAGCGCGGCAATCGTGCTTCGCCGTATTTTGCGATCAATGCCTCTGACATCTTGGTCCCTTCGTTCACCTAAGATGCCATTTCTCATGGTTTGAACACGCGATCCTTGTCATGGATCAATTTAGAGCGTGACATGAAGCCTGACGCCGTCAGAGCAGCCTTTGTTCAGCGAGACTGCTCAGGTCGGATCGACCTTGAGCTCGGAGCAACTTTTACGACCTTCCCGGTATCAAGACGTGCTCTCTTGATTGTTGTTTCTCCTTTGAAAGCCGACAAAGTTAGGTTTGAAGAACAGACCTCTGCTTTTGCAGAAATTGCATCGCCCGGATTTTGCACGTATCTCTTCAGAAACTTTGTTGATCACGGCAACCGACATTATCAGCTGGCGGCGAGACTATCCTGCTCTGCGGACGGCCACTTTGCGAGTTGCTCGGATCGCTGCGCGATCCTCTATAAGGTTCATAAAGCTGCTTTGCAGTCTTAAGGCCTTCCCCAAGTCTGCCCAAACATGGCCCGATGTTACAGTCCGTCGTATCTTAAAGGTCAATCACGCCGGCGAGTTTGGCGCTATCCGGATTTATGCGGCTCAGATTCGAATTGCCCGCCTCTTTTATCCGGACATGGTTCCCGCTCTTTGTGAAATGCGGGACGATGAGATCGAGCACTGCCGCTTATTTCGCGATGCGATGCCTTCTCGTGATATCCGCCCCTGCCGTATCAGGTCTCTTTGGAGCATTGGGGCTATCTCCTGGGATTTTTGACGGCGATATGTGGACGTAACATGATTTGGATCTGTACCGAATCTGTTGAAAGCACTGTCCATTGACATTTCCAAGACCAGTTGTTTTTCCTCGAACGCCATGATCCAGATTTAAACGCCCTCATTTTGTCCATTTAGGAACAAGAGTTAGCACATCTGAGAGAGGCTGAACGCAATCAGCGCCCGTTAGGCATCGGTCGGTCAATGCTGCTGCCCGTCATCGCAGCGTTGACCGATCTCATGATCTGGCTTTTCACATGGGGTGATTCAAGCTGGATGCGCAGGGAGATGGCCCGCGCCACGCAGGACACGGATCGATGAAGCCTAAGCCTCGGGCACGAAAATTGATCGGTAAGTTGATGCCGACCTCAGCCTTGAGAAGACGCGCGTTCCGCAAGCTGTTTCAGCAACAGAGCCGCCAAAGCTGTCCACCCCGTCTGGTGAGAAGCGCCGAGACCTGCACCGGTGTCTCCGTGGAAATACTCAAAGAATAAAATCGCGCTCTCCATACGTCCTTTTTCGCCAGTCGCACATAACGATGGCGGGATAGAATTATTTCCGTTTGGTAGGAAAAGACTCACAATGCGGCTCGCAAGAGCATCGGCCGCTTCCCCCAGATCGATCATCGTGCTGCTTTGGCTGGGAAAAGGCACTTTGAAATCTCTGCCGAAGTAGCTGTCGAATTTGTTGATCGAATCCACGATAAGATAATTGACAGGCATCCAGATCGGCCCGCGCCAATTCGAATTGCCGCCGTAAAGGCCGGTCGGTGCTTCTCCTGGCTGGTAGGCGACCTCTATCAGACCGTCAGCAAAGGATACCCTGCAAGGGTCTGCCAAGTGCGCTTTGGAAAGTGATCTTATACCGAAATCAGAGAGGAACTCGGCTGGGTCGAACGCGCGCGCCAGCAGACATTTTAGTCGATGTCCTCTCAGCAAAGAAAGAAGATAAGTCTGCTCGGCCCCCTCCTCGTCCCAACGCGAGACAAGGGCTGCAAGCTTCGGTCGATGCTTGAGAAACCAAGCCATTCTCGCTTTGAACCCCGGTACCTTGTCGAGCAATTTCTTGTCGATCACCTCGACGGCGAAAAGCGGAATGAGGCCGACCATTGATCGCAATCTGACAGGCGAAGCGACACCGTCACGATCTCTAATGACATCGTAGAAAAATCCGTCCTCGTCATTCCATAACGACTCGCCGCGCCCTTCCGCATCTGACATGGCCCCTGCGATTGACAGGAAATGCTCGAAAAACTTTGTGGCAAGGTCCTCATAGAGCGGCTTTTCCTGCGCCAGTTCCAGCGCCATTGCCATCAAATTCAGCGCATACATGGCCATCCAGGCGGTTCCATCTGCCTGATCGATCGTTGCACCATCCGGCAGAGGTTCGGATCTGTTGAACGGGCTGATATTGTCGAGACCGAGAAAGCCGCCCTGAAAGAGGTTTCGTTCTCCCTCGTCGCGCCGGTTGACCCACCAGGTAAAATTCAACAAGAGTTTATGCAGGGTGCGCTCGAGAAAATCCGTGTCTGGCTCAGCACCGCGCGATTTCTCAGCGCGGTATATCTGAAGGGCTGCCCAGGCATGAACTGGGGGATTTGCGTCCGCAAATTCCCATTCGTAGCCGGGAAGTTGCCCATTTGGATGCATGTACCATTCGCGCATAAGAAGAAGGAGTTGATCCTTGGCAAAACGCGCATCGATATCGGCAATGGCAACGGCGTGAAACGCGAGATCCCAGGCCGCAAACCAGGGGTATTCCCACTTGTCTGGCATCAGCATGACATCAGCGGTGTTGAGGTGCTGCCAATGCTTGTTGCGTCCATAGAGGCGCGCATGCGGCGGGGGTGGCTGCAGCGCATCGCCCTCCAGCCATTGACTGACATCGATATGATAAAATTGCTTCGACCATAGCAGCCCTGCCATCGCCTGGCGGTGCACGAATCGAGCATCATTGTCCAAGCCGCTTTGAACGATGGCGTAGAACTCGTCTGCTTCGTCGATCCGCTGCGTGAGAATGCGGTCGAAATCCTGGAAAGCTGGCTGATCTTTATTGGCATCAGGCCTCCAGCGGACCCGCACGCAGCGCTCCTCCAGGGGCTTCAACTCCATGACAACAATCGCCGCCACCTTGGTGCCAAACGCCCGCCTTACCGCATTGCGATCCCCTTTAACGATATAATCATGAACGCCGTCCTTGAAAGGCCCGGTAGCTTTGCCTTCAAAAAGGAGTGGAATATTTGTCTCATTTTCACAGAAAAACAACTCATGCGGGCCGTCAACCTCAAGGCGTCTCTTTGGTCTGCCCTGACGGGAGGCGACCGCATCGTGATCATCCGCCTCGATTGCAGGTCGATCACCGACATCGTCCCAAGACCAGGTATTCCGCGCCCATAGTTGCGGAATGATCCAGATTTTACGGTTTGAAGGTCCGAAATTTTTGACACTGATGCGCATCAATATGTCATCGGGAGCCGCCTTGGCGTGCTCAATAGTAATGTCGAAATAACCGCCTTCGAAGATACCGGTATCCACCAGCTCATATTCCGGTTCAAGGCGCGACCGAGACAGGCTTGTTGTCACCAAATCCTCATAAGGGAAGGCTTGGTGCGGATAGCGATACAGCATCTTGCCATAGCTGTGGGTAGGTGTAGCGTCTACGTAGTGGTAGACTTCCTTTACATCCTCACCGTGGTTGCCCTGCGGATTGGTGACGCCGAAAAGTCGTTCCTTTAGATGAGTATCGCAGCCGTTCCAAAAGGCCGGCGCAAGGCACCATCGGCCGCCCTCATCGGTGATGCCGCCAATTCCATCTTCTCCCCAGCGATAAGCGCGGCTACGCGCCTCGTCGTAGGTGAAATACTCCCATGCGTCACCATCAGCACTATAATCTTCGCGAACGGTACCCCATTGCCGATCCGACAAATAAGGGCCCCAGCGACGCCAGTTATTGGTTTGATTGGTCGATTGAAGCCGTTGCCCCTCAACGGTGGCTGCCACGCGGGCTTGTAGACTTTCGGGCATGACGCTTCCTTTTAGCGCGACCTGATTGAGACCGCCGCAACAGAGCAGATCGCGCCTGCTGAGGAAAGGGCAGCGATATCCAAAACGCCGCCACTCACGGCAATCTTTAAAGTCCAAAGACCCGCATTCGAACGGACGCCTTTAAGCAGAAACTTAAGGGTTTAAAACGCCAGTCCTATTGCATTGCAGCATCAAGTTGCTTCTGCATGTCCCCGTTTCTCAACTCATCGGCGACGAATGCATCGACATATTCTTTGAACGCAGCATTCTTCGGCATCAGATATGCCTTTTCAAAATGAGTGAATGGAGAAGAGACTTTTGCAGGGCATAATACGCCTGGATGAAGTTTGGATTGCAAATCCACCTCGACGCCGTCCGTGACCATGACGTCGGCCTTATCGGCTGCAATCTGATCGAAGATCTTCCTGTTGTCGGGGAAGATCTCAAGGGAAGCTTTGCCAAGATTTTCATGAGCAAATTTTTCGTTCGTGCCGCCAGGATTGACGATCAAGCGAACTGACGGCTGGTTGATTGCTTCCAGCGTCGTATATTTCTCGCTGTCGTTGCATCTGGCGATCGGCCTCTTACCGTCACTCCCCGTAGAGACCGAAAAATCTCCGACCTTGGCGCGTTCAGGATTGATCGTGATGCCCCCGACAGCAATGTCGAATCTATTGGCACGAAGATCGTCCAGCATCGTCTTCCAAGTGGTCGTGACAAAGACCGGTTTGACACCGATATGTGCAGCAAGTTCCTTGACAACGGCAATGTCCGCACCCGTAAACTCGCCATCAGGACCTTTGTACGTGAAAGGTTTATAATCGCCCGTCGTGCCAATCCGCAGAACCCCACTCTTCTTGATCGTGTCAAGAACCTGTTGATCGGCCGCGTGGGTGTTGACGGCAGAAAAGCCCATCACCGCGAACATCATCGCCATACGAAGCATCTTCATCATGATTCCAGCCCTCCTGGTCATAGTTATCTTCCGCAATCGTGCGGATCACCGTTGCACTAGTCCAGAAGGACCGTGAAAAAGAGCCCAGCAGCGATCATACGGGCGCAAGATCGCCCCTCGCCCACTCCTCGATCGTTTCCGCCATGAAATCGGCAAATCGACCCTCAGCAATCGCCCGACGGATGCCCTGCATCAGTTCCTGGTAGTAAGCCAAGTTATGCCAGGAAAGCAGCATGCCACCAAGTGCCTCATTGGAGCGCACCAGATGGTGAAGATATGCACGAGAATAGTCGCGCGAGGCTGGGCAGGTCGATTGCTCATCGAGTGGCCGCATGTCTTCGGCGTGGCGCGCGTTGCGAATATTCACTTTACCCCGGCGGGTGAAGGCAAGGCCATGTCGACCAGAGCGGGTCGGCATCACGCAATCGAACATATCGATCCCCCGCGATACGGATTTCAAGATATCGTCAGGCGTTCCAACGCCCATCAGATATCTCGGCTTTTCGGCCGGCATGACCGGCAGCGTTATATTCAACATCTCGAGCATGACATGCTGAGGTTCGCCGACAGCAAGTCCGCCTACGGCATATCCCTTCAGATCGAGCTGTTTAAGACCCTCGGCGGAGCGAATGCGTAGAGCCGGCACATCACCTCCCTGGACGATGCCGAACATAGCTTTGCCCGGTTGGTTGCCAAAGGCGACGCGGCATCGTTCAGCCCATCTCAAAGACATTTCCATAGCTCGCTCGATCTCTCGCGGCTCTGCCGGAAGCGCGACGCATTCATCGAGCTGCATCTGAATATCCGAGCCGAGAAGACCCTGGATTTCGATCGACCGCTCCGGCGACATATGATGCAGGCTGCCGTCGACATGGCTCTTGAATGTCACGCCTTGCTCATCAAGTTTGCGTAGGCCCGAAAGCGACATGACCTGGAAGCCGCCTGAATCGGTCAGGATCGGGTATGGCCAGCGGATCAGTTCGTGAAGTCCGCCCAGGCGAGCGACACGCTCGGCGGTGGGACGCAGCATGAGATGGTAGGTATTACCAAGAATGATGTCTGCGCCGGTTTCCCGAACCTGGTCAAGATACATGGCTTTGACCGTTCCTACCGTGCCGACGGGCATGAAGGCAGGTGTGCGGATCACACCGCGTGGCATGGAGACTTCGCCAAGGCGCGCTCCGCCATCCGTTTTTTTAAGCGTAAATTCGAAATTCGTCGGGGCGGCTTCGGTCATGGATCTTTCCGGAAAAGCAGGCTTGAATCGCCATAGGAGTAAAAGCGGTAGCCGGTAGTTATGGCATGCCGATAAGCCTGATGCATTCTATCGAAGCCTGCGAAGGCCGACACGAGCATGAAAAGGGTTGATCGCGGCAGGTGGAAGTTTGTCATCAATATATCGACGGCGCGAAAACGATAGCCGGGCGTAATGAAGATATCCGTTGCTCCGGACCAGGCATTGATCGTCCCGTCCTCGCTCGCTGCACTTTCGATCAACCTCAGCGACGTCGTGCCGACGCAGACGATGCGCCCGCCACGTGCTCTGACAGCGTTGAGCCGCGCGGCGATATCCTCACTGACATAGCCGATCTCGCTATGCATCTTGTGGTCCGAAGTGTCGTCGGCCTTTACCGGAAGAAAAGTGCCAGCTCCCACATGCAGCGTTACGAAATGTCTTTCGATTCCTGCCGCATCGAGTGCCTCGAAAAGACCGGGCGTGAAATGCAACCCGGCTGTGGGCGCGGCGACCGCTCCTTCCTCGCGGGCATAGATCGTTTGATAGTCGACACGATCCCGATCATCTTCGGGGCGCTTGGCCGCGATGTATGGCGGCAGCGGAATATGACCGACCGAAGCAATCGCCTCATCTAGAGCCGGGCCCGAAAGGTCGAAGACAAGTGTTACCTCGCCGCCGTCCGCCTTGTCCGTCACGACGCAATCAAGCGTTCCAAACATACAGGTGGAGCTAGCTCGTGCATCGGTTTCACCGAAGGCAATCCGATCACCGACCTTTATGCGCTTACCCGGTTTGGCAAAGGCCTTCCATTCAGCTGGCCCGGTGCGCATATGAAGCGTTGCTGAAATTCTCTGACCTGGCGCTCCCTCTCGAAAACGAGTTCCTTCGAGTTGAGCCGGGATGACCTTGGTGTCGTTGAAAACCAGCGCGTCCCCTGCCCTTAAAAAGGATGGCAACTCGCGAACAATCGCATCGCGGAGCATTGGCGTGCCATTGGGATCGACAACAAGGAGCCGTGCCGCATCCCGCGGCTCGGCCGGACGCAAGGCAATGTTATCTTCCGGCAGATCGAAATCGAAAAGGTCTACGCGCATATCCGCAGCCACCTCAAATAGGAAAACCCGCCCTACGCGCATGCGAGGGCGGGTCATCTAAACCAAGAGAAATTAAACGTCTGCAGCAACCCGCATCGAAACGATCGAGTCGGGATCGGTCACAGGCTCCCCGCGCTTGATCGTATCCACAACGTCCATGCCTTCAATAACCTGGCCCCAAACAGAATACTGCTTATTGAGCCATGGGGCATCGGTGAAGCAAATGAAGAATTGCGAATTGGCTGAATTGGGGTTCTGCGAACGCGCCATTGAGCAGGTACCGCGAACATGCGGCGTCGCCGAAAATTCGGCTTTCAGGTCCGGCTTGTCCGAGCCGCCCATTCCGGCGCGACCAGGGTTGAAGCTCTCGCCGCCCTTCTTGCCGAACTTCACATCGCCCGTTTGAGCCATGAAATCTGGAATGACACGGTGGAACACGACGCCGTCATAGGCGTTTTCCCGTGCCAGTTCCTTGATGCGTTTAACGTGTTCCGGGGCCACTTCCGGGAGAAGCGCAATGACGACCTTTCCCTTCGTGGTCTCGAGAATGATCGTATTTTCCGGATCCTTGATCTCGGCCATCTTAATCTCCTTCTCCTGGATATTTTACTTCTTGCTGACGGTGACCTTGATCATCCGGTCAGGCTTGCTGACTTCGCCATTGCCGCCTTCGCCGCGCGCGATCTTATCGACGTTTTCCATCCCGGATACAACCTTGCCGACCACGGTATACTGACCGTTCAGGGACGGCGCTTCGTCAAACATGATGAAGAACTGCGAGTTGGCTGAATTTGGATCCTGCGAGCGCGCCATGCCGACCGTGCCACGCACGAAGGGTGTCTTAGAAAACTCAGCCGGCAGATCAGGCAGATCAGAACCACCTGTACCAGCGCGTCGTGCATCGTAGCCCTTCGCCATATTGCCGAATTTGACATCGCCCGTCTGCGCCATGAAGCCGTCGATAACGCGGTGGAAGGCCACGTTGTCATAGGCGCCCTTTTCAGCAAGCGCCTCGATCTGCGCGACATGCTTTGGCGCAAGCTTTGGCAAAAGCTCGATGACAACGGGCCCGCTCTTCAGCTGAATAGTCAGGAGATCGGCAGCCTGGGCAACCGTCGCTGCAGCAAAAGATGCCAGGGCAAAAGCACCAGCGAATGCAAGAGAAGCGATTTTCATGAAAACTCCATTGCGGGCGTCGAACGCCTCAGGATTTACGCTTGGATTGAAGTGCCGCAAGCACAGGCTGCGGTACAAAGGCGCCAACATCGCCGCCCATTGCGGCGATCTGGCGGACTAATGTGGCGGTAATAGGCCGGGAAGCCGTACCCGCTGGCAGAAAAACCGTCTGAACATCGGGCGCCATCTGCCGGTTCATCCCGGCCATCTGCATTTCGTAGTCGAGATCTGTCCCGTCTCTCAAGCCGCGGATCAAAAGGGTAGCGCCGTGAGCGCGCGCAGCATCCACGACAAGATTATCGAAGGATACGACGGAGACGTCGTCGATTTTCTGCGGCAACACCTCCGATAAGGAAGAGCGTATGAGCCTTGCCCTCTCATCAAAAGAAAACAGCGGCGTTTTCCCGGGGTGAACACCGATCGCGACAATCACGTTGGAAGCGACCTGCAAGGCCTGCACAAGCACATCCAGATGCCCGTTTGTCAGAGGATCGAACGATCCCGGATAAAAAGCTGTTGTCATTGGCTTCGCCGTTCAGGTTTTCCGCCTTTTGTCACGGATGACAGCGCATCGCAAGGGACGGCTGACCGCTGAATGGCCGATGAACACTACGTTCAAGGCCGTTTCAGACGCGATTGCTATGATGGGCACCGTAAGATGCAGCCGGAAAGACACCGGCTTCTTGGGAAGAAATGTGGATGCTGATCATTGTTCTCATTGTCGCGGCGTTTTTGGCATTCGTTCTCGAAGCAAGCTGGAGACTTCTGGAAATGCTCTACGACCATCAGTGGGTTAAGCAGGAACTTTCAGACCATGCCCACATTGTCAGAGCTTCAGGAAAGCTGCGTTACGCCGCTGCCGCGGAGTCTGAATGGAAAATGAACAGCACATTCAAGGCTGCTTCAGACCCAAATTAGTAAACAACCCGTCAAGGTCGGCGGAACTAATTTCCAACGACCACGTTCAACAAGCAGTCGTGCAAACGACGCGACTAAAAGGAATTAAACATGTTCGATAAGATCTCGCTGATCAACGCCGTTTGGATGACCGTTATCGCGGGTATGCTTACCGCAACCGTAGCTCTCTACGAGCAGAAGACTGATGCTGCGAAGGTGTACAACACATATAACACCGCACGCGCGTCGATCGTCAGCGAGTACTGAGGCAGTGAACGCCAGCTAATGGAAAGGGATTGCCATGTTCACGATCTTGACCCTTCTAACTGTTCTTATCAGCGTCATGTTCATCGTGTCCGTTGCATCCACGATTTCCGCGTTGCGGCGCGAGGAAGAAGAGGCGAAGTCCTATAAGGAGCGCCATCTGACCTTTTAGTCCGTCAAAATTGAATTGCTTCAGAAAAGGCTGAAAGCGGTCACCGCTTGCGGCCTTTTTCTTTTGGACCGTGCTTTACTCACCCTTCCTGCGCATTGGGTTGCGGCGTGGAGAAAGGCATAAAAAAGGGTCGCAAACAGCTTTGTCTGCGACCCCTTTTAAATTCAAGAAGGTTTGATCTTACGGCTCAGAGCCAGGGCCTTCTGCGGTGTCTGCATCAGGAGCTTGCGAAGCCCCTTCACCTGAGGCTTCTTCCGCAGCAACAGCAACCTCGGGATCTTCCTCCGGCTCGCTGATTCTTTCGACCGAAACAACTCTTTCTTCAGCTGCCGTCGAGAAGATGGTCACACCCTTTGTGGCACGGCTTGCGATACGAATGCCGCCGACCGGCACGCGGATCAGCTGTCCTCCATTGGAAACCAGCATAATCTGGTCGCCGTCATCGACAGGGAAAGCCGCAACAAGTTCGCCAATCTCATTCGTCTTTGATGTATCGGTTGCACGAATACCCTTGCCGCCACGTCCTGAAATACGGAAGTCATAGGAAGACGATCGCTTTCCGAAGCCTTTCTCGGAAAGAGTCAGCACAAACTGCTCGCGCTGCTTCAGCTCCTCATAGCGCTCATCGGACAGTTGTCCCTCTTCGGTGACTTCCTCTCCGACCAGCGCAATGTCTTCCTCGTCGACCCCAATGGCACGTCGCTCAGCCGCAGAGCGTCTGAGATATGCAGCGCGCTCCCATGGTTCGGCATCGACGTGACCAACAATCGTCATGGATATCAGACGATCTTTATCTGCGAGATTGATGCCGCGGACACCGATCGAGTTTCTTCCGGCGAAGACGCGAACATCGCCGACGGGGAATCTGATCGCCTGTCCAAGGGCTGTCGTCAAAAGCACATCATCATGCTCTGTACAGGTTTCGACGGACAGGATCTCATCTCCGTCTTCGTCCAGCTTCATCGCAATTTTGCCGTTGCGGTTCACCTGTACGAAATCTGACAGCTTGTTGCGTCGGACCGTGCCGCGCGTAGTGGAGAACATCACGTCGAGGTTCTCCCAGCTGCTTTCGTCCTCGGGCAGTGGCATGATCGTCGTTATACGTTCGCCTGCTTCTAGCGGCAGCATGTTGATCAAAGCCTTGCCGCGTGATTGCGGCGTGCCAATTGGCAGGCGCCAGACCTTCTCCTTATAGACAATACCACGCGAGGAGAAGAACAGCACCGGCGTGTGTGTATTCGCAACAAATAGCCGGGTAACGAAATCCTCATCGCGGGTGACCATTCCGGAGCGACCCTTGCCGCCGCGGCGCTGAGCACGGTAGGTCGTCAGCGGAACGCGTTTGATATAGCCAAGGTGAGAAACGGTCACGACCATATCTTCGCGGGCGATGAGATCCTCATCGTCCATATCTGGACCACCCTCGATAATTTGCGTACGGCGTGGCGTGCCGAATTCATCACGGATGGATGTCAGCTCGTCCTTGACGATCTGCTGGATGCGCAGACGCGACGAAAGAATTTCAAGGTAATCCTTAATTTCGACGCCGATCTTGTTCAGCTCGTCGCCGATTTCATCCCGGCCGAGCGCTGTCAGACGAGCCAGGCGCAATTCAAGAATTGCGCGCGCCTGCTCTTCGGAAAGATTATAGGTGCCATCGTCATTAATGCGATGGCGTGGGTCGTCAATCAGACGGATTAAGCTTTCGACATCGCTGGCTGGCCAACGACGCGTCATCAACTGTTCACGAGCCGACTGCGGATCTGGCGCATGACGAATAACACGAATGACTTCGTCGATATTTGCCACGGCGATCGCAAGGCCAACCAACACGTGAGCGCGCTCACGAGCCTTCCGCAAGAGAAACTTAGTTCTCCGGCTAACGACCTCTTCGCGGAACGAAACGAACGCGCGCAGCATATCGAGAAGCGTCAGCTGCTCGGGCTTTCCGCCATTAAGGGCAACCATGTTGCAGCCAAAAGATGTCTGCAAAGGTGTGTAGCGATAAAGCTGATTGAGGATGACTTCTGCATTGGCGTCGCGCTTCAGTTCGACGACAACACGATAGCCCTGTCGGTCGCTTTCATCGCGAAGATCGGAAATGCCCTCGATCCGCTTTTCGCGCACCAACTCGGCCATTTTCTCTATCATCGTGGCCTTGTTCACCTGATACGGGATTTCGGTGATGATGATCTGCTCGCGATCGCCGCGCATTGGTTCAATGCTGGCGACACCCCGCATGATGACGGCGCCGCGGCCAGTCTCGTAAGCCGAGCGAATGCCAGAGCGTCCCAAAATCATTGCACCGGTTGGAAAGTCAGGACCGGGAATGATCTGCATGATATCAGGCAGTTCCATCGCCGGGTCGTCGATCAGTGCAATGCACCCGTTGATAACTTCCGACAGATTATGAGGAGGAATATTGGTCGCCATACCAACGGCGATGCCGCCTGCCCCGTTGACCAGCAGGTTCGGAAACTTGGCGGGCAACACGACGGGTTCCGACAGAGTGCCGTCGTAGTTATCGCGGAAGTCGACAGTTTCCTTATCGAGATCATCGAGCAGGGAATGAGCGGCTTTCTGAAGACGGCATTCCGTATAACGCTCAGCTGCTGGAGGGTCGCCGTCGACAGAACCGAAGTTCCCCTGCCCGTCGATGAGCGGCAGACGTAATGACCAATCCTGCGCCATACGCGCCAATGCGTCGTAGATCGCGAGATTGCCATGCGGATGGTATTTACCCATCACATCCCCGGTTACGCGGGCGCATTTTACGTATTTCTTGTTCCAGTCGATGCCAAGCTCCGACATTCCGAACAGAATACGGCGGTGCACGGGCTTCAGACCGTCTCTGACGTCGGGAAGCGCGCGGCTGACGATCACGCTCATGGCGTAATCGAGATAAGACCGCTGCATTTCCTCCATGATGGAGATGGGCTCTATGCCTGGCGGCAGTCTGCCGCCCCCTGGGGGTGTTTGCTCAGTCAAAACAGATACGTCTCTTTCAGAATCGATAACGAATTTATAGCCGAAAGGCTTGGGCAGCGCCAATTTATGCGCATGTTTTGAACAGCTTTTCAGCCTTCAATGTGGCAGATTATCAAAGCTAGGCTTTAAGCTTCTTGCGCGGAATGTCAAATCGCGTATCGAGAGCGTAACTCAAGCAGCCAAAAGGATGTTGTCGGCATGGCAAGCGTCGATCAGCTTATCAATGCGTTCACAACATTGCTGGTCACGATAGACCCCCCTGGCCTTGCGCCTGTCTTCCTGGGTCTGACTGCCGGCATGAGCCGACCGCAACGCCAGCAGGTCGCTGTCAGGGGCACCATAATAGCTTTCGTCATCCTAGCTGCTTTCGCGTTGTTCGGCGCAAGCGTGCTTGGCGTGCTTGGAATATCGATCGGTGCATTTCGAATCGCAGGCGGCCTTTTGCTGTTCTGGATCTCCTTTGAAATGGTTTTTGAAAAGCGTCAGGAGCGAAAGGAAAAGACAAGCGCAGCGGCGATTACGACCGACCACATTCAAAATATTTCGGTCTTTCCCCTCGCAATTCCTCTGATTGCCGGACCGGGCGCAATTTCGGCAACTATCCTATTGTCCGGAACGCTTGCAACGACCGTTGAGCAGCTACAGTTGCTGATTGTCATCGCCGGCAACTTGCTCTTGCTTCTTGCCGCGCTCTTGATCGCCGACCGACTAGACCGTTTCCTAGGCGTGACGGGACGTGCGATCCTGACGCGCCTTCTCGGTGTTGTTCTCGCTGCGCTTGCCGTGCAGTTTGTTGTCGACGGTGTGCATCTTGCATTTGCTGGCCATGTGAATGGATAGCTGTGAGGCCCATTATTCCATCTATAAACTTGGCTCTCAATGCATTTCAGTCAAAGGGCGCCCTTGTCAGCTCAGCCGACATTTCGTCGTGATTGGTTGCTGCGGCGAACGACGCTGCGCCAGAGAGGGCATGATCTAGCCCTCTCCGTTTTCTGGTAAGGCGGCAGCAGTCAGGCTTGCCGCAACAAGCGAAGGGCATTGATCGTTACAAGAACCGTTGCCCCCGTATCGGCGAGGATTGCTGGCCACAGCCCTGTCACGCCAAGGATGGTCGTCACAAGAAAGACCGCCTTGAGTCCGACAGCGATAAGGATGTTCTGGCGGATGTTGCGCATGGCTCGGTTCGAGAGATCAATCATTCGCAAGACGTCGGAAACTCGTCCATGCAGCACAGCCGCATCCGCCGTTTCCAGCGCAACATCGGTGCCGCCGCCCATGGCGATCCCGATATCCGCCGCAGCCAGAGCCGGTGCATCATTGATACCGTCGCCGACCTTTGCAACGACAAACCCTTCGCGTTTGAGTTCGCCAACGATTTTTTGTTTATCCTGCGGCAAGAGCTCTGATCTGACTTCAATTCCGAGCTTGGCGCCGACAGCTTTTGCCGTGCGCTGATTATCACCCGTCAGCATGACGGTCCGCATGCCTTTGGCAGAGAGTTCTTTCAGTGCCGACGCCGCGTCCTCGCGGGGTTCGTCGCGCAGGGCAATGATGCCGGCAACTGAGCCATCAAGGATGAGAACGGAAACGGTTTTGCCTGCGTCGTTGAGACGGACGATTTCCGCTTTTTGCTGTTCGGTTAATGGCATCTGCTCGCTTGCCGCCGAAGGAGAGCCTAAAAACACGGTCTTTCCGGTAACCTTAGCAGCGACGCCCTTTCCACCTATTGCTTTGGCATCCGTTGCGGCAGGAACCTCGATCTGGTCGGCTTCAGCCTTTTTCAAAATGGCAACGGCCAGAGGATGACTAGAGCCAGTCTCCACGGCAGCCGAAAATCTCAGGAGGTCGGCTTCAGCCAAGCCAAAACCGATGACGTCTGTCACTACGGCCTTCCCTTGCGTCAGGGTTCCGGTTTTGTCGAAGGCAATTGCAGTCACCTTCCCAAGATTTTCAAGAACCGCACCTCCCTTGATCAGCAAGCCGCGACGCGCACCGGCCGAGAGCGCCGCAGCGATTGCCGCAGGCGTCGAAATCACCAGTGCACAGGGGCAGCCGATCAGCAGGACGGCAAGACCTTTGTAAATCCATGCGCTCCAGTCGCCCATCCCAAGGAGAGGCGGCAACACGGCCACCAAGGCGGCGACCACGACGACAGCCGGTGTGTACCAGCGCGAAAAGCGATCGATGAACCGCTCTGTAGGCGCTTTCGCTTCTTGCGCCTCTTCCACCAGCTTGATGACGCGCGCAATCGTATTGTCATTGGCTGAAGCAGTGACTTTGACCCGAAGCGCGGCATCGCCGTTCACCGTGCCTGCGAAAACGGCATCGCCCGATGTCTTGCGAACAGGCACGCTTTCACCGGTGACCGGTGCTTCATCGATACCGCTTTCGCCTGATTCAATTATACCGTCAGCAGCAATTCGGTCACCTGGCCGGACGAGAAGGATATCGTCGAGCGCAAGCTTATCTGCCGGGATAGAACGCGTTTTGCCGTTTTCTTCTATCAATGCGGTCTTCGGCACCAGATCGGTTAGGGAACGGATGCTGGCGCGCGCGCGGCCGGCAGCAACCCCTTCCAAAAGTTCGCCCACAAGGAAAAGGAAGACAACGGTCGCGGCCTCCTCGCCTGCATTGATGATGACCGCACCAACTGCCGCGATCGTCATTAGCATTTCGATCGAAAAGGGCGTTCCCATAAGAGCAGCCATGATGGCGCGCCGCGCAATGGGGATCAGGCCAACAAGCATCGCTGCAATGAAAAGCCAGGATTCTGCAGCAGGAACGAGATGCCCGATGACATAGGCTGCAACCAATGCCAGGCCTGAATAAATGGTCAGGCGGCCTTTGCCGCTTCTCCACCATGGGCCGTCCTGAGGCGCGTGACTGTGGCCGTGCAGGCCCTCCAAGTGCTCGTGGGCGGAATTTGGTTTCGACCCCTGTCTATGAATCGTGTAGCCGAGAGCCTTTACCTGCTTTTCAACCGCTTGCGGATCGAGCTCGTTTGCATGGCGAACGGTCATTTTGCCGCTTGTCACGGAGACAGTCACGTCATCAACGGTGTCGAGGCGCCTGACGGCTGTTTCGATCTTCGCCGCACAAGAAGCGCAGTCCATTCCGCCGATCGCAAATCGCGTTTCCTGAAAACCGACACCATCATGCTTCACATCCGAATGCTTCTCATGGGGGGACGCGTGTTGATGGTCGTGATCATCATCATGATGATGCGAGTGATGCTCATGCCCTTCGTGCTGGTGGTGCTCATGCTCATGCTCATGTTCGTGAGCGCTGCAGGCATGATCGTGAGAATCTGAAACAGAGCTCTGCGGCAACGCCGCGACCTCATAGCCGAGGCGGCGTACGCGACGCTCGATATCCAGTAAGTCTGCCGTCGCGTCGTGTTCAATCGACAACGTCTCAGAGGACACAGACACTGAGACCTCTTTGACGCCCGAAACACGGCGCACGGCCGTATCGATTTTCGTTGCGCAGGACGCACAATCCATTCCAGAAACTTTGTATCTGGCGTTCAGGATATCCGACACTTTCAAAGCTCCTTTACAGCTCAGCTATTAGGAGCGGTCTAACCTCTACAGTCGCTATAGATGCAAGAGCAAAAATCACGATATGACGATGAGCGATTTAGGATGCTGAAATTATAAAGAATGGAGCTCGCAACGTGAGTGCCACAAGTTTCGGGAAGACCTAGGCGATCAATCGACGGCACAATAATGAAAAAACCGGGTGAGCCGTCAGCTTACCCGGTGATCATCGCATCCGGCGTAAAAGTATGCCGAGCGTGTCTCAGAAAGGAATGTCGTCGTCGAGGTCCCTTGAGAAGTTGCTTCCCCCGCCGCTGTTTCCACCGCTGCTCCGCCCGCCGGACGGTTGTGACGGCTGACCATAGTCGTCACCATAGCCACCACCGTAATCATTGCCGCCTCGGCCGGAAGACGCGCCGCCGCCTTCACCGCGATTGTCCAGCATTGTTAGTGTCGAGTTGAAACCCTGCAGTACCACTTCGGTGGAATAACGGTCCTGCCCGTTCTGATCCTGCCATTTGCGAGTCTGCAACTGCCCTTCAATGTAGAGCTTCGAGCCCTTTTTGACGTATTGCTCGACAACCTTGGTCAGGCCTTCGTTAAAGACCACGATATTATGCCATTCGGTCTTCTCACGCCGTTCGCCTGAATTGCGGTCGCGCCATGTTTCAGACGTTGCGATGCGCAGATTGGCGATCGGACGACCGTCCTGCGTACGCCGGATTTCCGGATCAGCGCCGACATTGCCAATTAAAATTACCTTGTTCACGCTGCCAGCCATACGTCACCTCGTTTGCCGGCAAGTGCCCGGCATTTTCTTTCCATTGGCTTCATCTTACCCCTGAATTCTCAAGGATGAAACCGCGTCAAAGGCATAGCCTTGAGCTGCAGCCATTCATCCACAAAGAATTCGTTCTTTATTTGTTCTAATTTTTCCATATGATCCCGTCAAGAGAATCGAAAAGCATCCTCGAAACCGCTTTCGGCCTCGACTCACGCAAAAGTGCCATTAAATAAAGGGCTCCCTCAGGATTAAAAGCAGAACAAGATGAGCGAACTGAAGACGATTTCCATCCGCGGCGCCCGTGAGCACAATCTGAAAGGCGTTGACCTCGATCTGCCGCGGAACAAGCTGATCGTGATGACAGGGCTATCGGGATCGGGCAAATCTTCCCTCGCCTTCGATACGATCTACGCGGAAGGCCAGCGACGCTACGTCGAAAGTCTGTCGGCTTATGCGCGTCAGTTTCTGGAAATGATGCAAAAGCCAGATGTCGATCAGATTGACGGGTTGTCGCCTGCCATCTCCATTGAGCAAAAGACGACCTCTCGCAATCCTCGCTCGACGGTCGGCACCGTCACCGAAATCTACGACTACATGCGCCTGCTCTTCGCGCGCGTGGGTGTACCCTATTCTCCAGTCACGGGCCTGCCGATTGAGAGCCAGACCGTCAGCCAGATGGTTGACCGCGTGCTGACCTTTGGTGAAGGCACACGACTTTATATCCTTGCGCCGCTCGTACGCGGCCGGAAAGGCGAGTACAAGAAAGAACTCGCTGACCTCATGAAGAAGGGCTTCCAGCGCGTCAAAATTGATGGCCAGTTCTACGAGATTGCTGAAGCTCCCGCGCTCGACAAGAAGTACAAGCACGACATTGACATCGTCATCGACCGCCTCGTCGTGCGCGAAGATATTGGTTCGCGACTGGCCGATAGTTTTGAAACCGCTTTGAAACTCGCCGACGGCCTCGCCGTCGCGGAATTTGCCGACAAGCCCCTTCCCATGGAAGAAACGGCAGCAGGTGGTTCGGCAAACAAGTCTCTGAACGAAACGCATGAACGCGTCCTGTTTTCCGAGAAATTTGCCTGCCCGGTTTCCGGTTTCACCATTCCCGAAATCGAACCAAGGCTTTTCTCCTTCAACAATCCAGCTGGCGCCTGCCCGACATGCGACGGCCTCGGCAGCCAGCAGAAAATCGACTCCGATCTCATCGTGCCCGAAGCAGATCGAAAGTTGAAGGATGGTGCGATCGCGCCGTGGGCCAAATCGTCCTCGCCTTATTACAACCAGACGCTCGAAGCGCTCGGACGTCACTTCGGCTTCAAGATGACGGCGCGCTGGAACGAGTTGTCGAAAGAAGCGCAAGCAGCAATCCTGCACGGCACGGACGAAAAAATCGAATTTCATTACGCCGACGGTGCGCGCTCCTATACGACGCACAAAAGCTTTGAAGGCATTGTCACCAATCTGGAGCGGCGTTGGAAAGAAACCGACTCCGCCTGGGCGCGAGAAGAAATAGAGCGCTACATGTCGGCGGCCCCCTGCCCGGCCTGTAACGGTTATCGTCTGAAGCCGGAAGCGCTTGCCGTAAAGATTTCCGGTTTGCACATCAGCGAAGTGTCGAACATGTCAATCCGCGTGGCGCGTGATTGGTTCGAGGCGTTGCCGGGTCTTATGTCAACAAAGCAGAATGAAATCGCGCACCGAATCCTGAAGGAAATACGCGACCGTTTGCGTTTCCTCGTCGATGTCGGTCTGGACTACCTCAGCCTGTCTCGCAATTCGGGGACTTTGTCAGGCGGCGAAAGCCAGCGTATTAGGCTTGCCTCTCAGATCGGCTCCGGCCTCACAGGCGTTCTTTATGTTCTGGATGAACCATCGATCGGTCTTCATCAGCGAGACAACGAGCGCCTACTGGATACGTTGAAACATCTGCGCGACATCGGCAATACCGTCATTGTCGTCGAACACGATGAAGACGCAATTCTTGCCGCTGATGATGTGGTTGATATCGGACCAGCTGCTGGCGTTCATGGCGGTCAGGTCGTGGCACACGGCACGCCTGCCGAAATCATGAAGAACCCGAAGTCACTGACCGGAAAATATCTTTCAGGTGAGTTGGGCGTGCCCGTTCCCGAAGTGAGACGCAAGCCCAAGAAGGGCAAGGAAATCAAGGTTGTCGGCGCACGCGGCAACAATCTGAAGAATGTATCTGCCACGATACCGCTCGGGGTTTTCACGGTTGTGACGGGCGTTTCGGGCGGTGGCAAGTCGACATTCCTGATCGAAACACTCTACAAGTCCGCAGCGCGGCGAGTAATGGGTGCGCGCGAAATACCTGCCGAACACGATCGAGTTGATGGCCTGGAGCATATCGACAAGGTCATCGATATCGATCAGTCGCCGATTGGCCGCACGCCAAGGTCGAACCCTGCCACTTACACCGGTGCATTCACGCCGATCCGCGACTGGTTCGCGGGTCTACCTGAAGCAAAGGCACGGGGTTATCAACCTGGACGTTTTTCCTTCAATGTGAAGGGCGGCCGGTGTGAGGCATGTCAAGGTGACGGGGTCATCAAGATCGAAATGCACTTCCTCCCTGATGTGTACGTGACCTGCGACGTCTGTCATGGAAAGCGCTATAACCGCGAAACACTCGATGTAACCTTCAAGAGTAAGTCGATTGCCGATGTGCTCGACATGACGGTCGAGGAAGGCGTCGAGTTCTTTTCCGCAGTACCGGCAGTGCGCGACAAACTGCAGTCGCTGAAGGACGTCGGGCTGGGCTACATCAAGGTCGGACAGCAAGCCAATACTCTCTCCGGCGGCGAAGCGCAGCGCGTGAAACTTGCCAAGGAACTGTCGAAGCGATCCACGGGCCGAACCCTCTACATTCTGGACGAGCCAACGACAGGCCTTCATTTTCATGATGTGGCAAAGCTGTTGGAAATGCTGCACGCTCTCGTCGAACAGGGCAATTCTGTCGTTGTGATCGAGCACAATCTTGAAGTCATTAAAACGGCAGACTGGATCTTGGATTTCGGCCCGGAGGGCGGTGATGGCGGCGGAGAGATCGTGGCCACCGGACGTCCAGAAGATATAGTGAAGGTCGAGCGATCCTATACAGGACGCTTCTTAAGGGAACTCCTGGAGCGTCGACCAATTAGAAAGGTTCAGGCGGCCGAATAAAGATAGCCGAACCCAATGCCTGGGTTCAGCTGATGTTTATGCAAACCGAGAGGGTGAGATGAAGCAATCGGGCGAGATCCGTGTTGGCATTGGCGGCTGGACTTTCGAGCCATGGCGCGCTCACTTCTATCCGGACACGCTGAAACAGAAGGACGAGCTTTCATATGCCAGCGGAAAGCTAAAGATCATTGAGGTCAACGGAACCTATTACAGCTCTCAAAAACCCGAAACATTCGCGAAATGGGCTTCGGATGTTCCGGAGAATTTCATTTTCTCCTTAAAAGCAAGCCGGTTCGTGACTAACCGGAAGGTGCTGGCCGATGCCGGCGAATCCATGACACGGTTCTTGACCCAAGGGATCACAGAGCTCGGCAAACATCTCGGTCCCATCCTGTGGCAGTTTGCACCGACCAAGAAGTTTGAGCCTGACGATTTTGAGGCTTTCCTGAAGCTTCTACCTGGCGCGCAGGACGGTATTGCTTTGCGGCATGTGGTCGAGGTTCGGCATGACAGCTTCAAGGTGCCGGAATTTATTGCGCTTCTCGCCAAGTACGGCGTCGCCCCCGTCTGTGCCGAACATTTCGACTATCCGATGATCGCCGATGTCACAGCTGACTTTGTTTATGCGCGGCTGCAAAAAGGGTCTGATGACATTATAACGTGTTACCCAAAACAGGACCTCGAAGCCTGGGGCGAGCGTCTGAAGCTTTGGTCACGAGGGGAAAGCCCCCGCGATCTCGAGATGATCGATGCAAAGCGCAAGATCGAAAAGCGACCTCGCGACGTCTTTGCTTTCATGATCCACGAAGGCAAAGTCAACGCACCGTTTGGCGCGATGGCTCTTCAGGAATTGGTGTCGAAATAGCGTTTTTCGGCTGCGTGTAGATGCTGCGGCATCGCGTTTCAAAACGGCAGAATGTGCTGCGAAAGGTCTTCAGCCGTCATACCCTTTCCAGCGCGCTTGCCTGCCTCTCCATGCATGTAGACACCGCAGGCAGCGGCTTCGAAAGTTGGAATGCCTTGTGCCAGGAGGCCGCCGATAATGCCGCCGAGCACATCGCCTGAGCCGGCCGTTGCAAGCCATACCGGCGCATTCGCATTAATAAGCGCCCGTCCATCCGGTGCCGCAATAACCGTATCCGCCCCTTTGTAGATAACTACGCTATGCGCACGAGAAGCCGCATGACGGGCCTTTTCGATTTTTCCAAGGGAGGCATCGCTCGCGATATCGGGAAAGAGGCGTGCGAACTCTCCTTCATGCGGCGTTAATACGAGACGTGTCGGACCCTTGGCGAATAGCGCGAAGAGATCTTCTGGTTTGTCTTTGAACGCTGTGATGCCATCTGCATCGAGAACAAGATGCCGATTGGCCAGCAAAGCAACGAATTGGCGTGCTTTTTCTGGTGAGCCAAAACCCGGGCCTAGAACGAAGGTCTTCAATCTTTCATCGGCGAGCCAGTCCTTCAAATCATCCGCGTCCTGTACCGGCTTCAACATAATCGCTGTCAGATGAGACGCGTTTGTAGCGAACGCATCCTGCGGCGACGCGATCGTAACGAGACCCGCACCAGCCTTCAGCCCCGCTAGGGACGACATCCGCGCTGCGCCAGTCTTGGTCGCGTCGCCTGAAAAGACCACCAAATGGCCGCGCCGGTATTTGTGTGTCTCAAGCTGAGCAGTCGGCAGCAGCTCTTCCCAATGTTGCGGAAGGTTTTCGTCTATCGGCTCGCCTTTTGCGGCTTGCAGAATACGTGCTGGGATCCCGATATCAAAAACCTCGAGTTCTCCGCAAAGTTCTCTTCCCGGCATCAGGAGGTGGCCTGGCTTGCGTGTCATGAACGTGATCGTGCGTTCTGCGCGCAATGCCCCTCCTTTGACTGCTCCCGTTAATCCGTCAACTCCTGAAGGCAAATCGATCGCAAGCACGGGGAGAGCCGTTTGTCCGATCCGGTCAAAAACAGCGATTGCCTCTTCCGGCAGTTCTCGCGAGAGCCCTGCGCCGAATAAACCGTCAATGATCACGGTGCCCGGAATGGCTTTGAACGAGGAAAGCGGCATCAAGGGCCCATCCCAATCGGAGAGGGCTCGTGCGGCATCGCCGTGCAGCCTCTTCGGATCTCCCAAATAAAAGACCCGCGCTTCAGCGCCCGCATCATTGAGGTGGCGAGCAGCGACGTATCCGTCGCCACCGTTGTTTCCCGGCCCGCATAGGATCATGAAGCAGGATGCTGAGGGATAATGCCGCAATGCCGATGCGGCGACTGCAGCACCCGCACGCTCCATCAAGCCATAAGACTCGATGCCGGATTGAGCCGCAGCTTTATCGGCGGCAGTCATTTCAGCAGGCGTGAGGAGCATCAGGTTTGAGGGTATTTGCATGCACGCATTGAACCCAAAATCTAAAGGAATAACAACCGCTCAATAAGATATCGTAATGTACAATTTTTGCGCATTTGCCGAATATTAAGGCAATATAATGCCTATTATTTAGCGATTGTCGCCTCAGGCGTGCCGCATACGAGCTAAGAATGTCTTCTTAGAAGGCTTTCGGATGTTTCAGTCCCCTATGGCATCGCTGTGGAAACAATGCGCAAAACAGCGAATGATTCTGGCGTTTTCTCAAAAAAACATCTTCCAAACTGGCACGATACCTGCATCATGTCGGCGGAGCGGGAACACCCGCAATAACGGCAGAAGCGGAGAGCCATTTTCTCATGAAGAAGATCGAAGCGATCATCAAACCCTTCAAGCTCGACGAAGTGAAGGAAGCGCTTCAGGAAGTTGGGCTACAGGGAATTACTGTCACGGAAGCGAAGGGCTTCGGTCGCCAGAAAGGCCATACGGAACTTTACCGAGGTGCCGAATATGTCGTCGACTTTCTACCTAAGGTAAAAGTTGAAGTGGTTCTGGCCGACGAACACGCTGACGCGGTTATCGATGCCATCAGGAAGGCCGCGCAGACCGGCCGCATTGGCGACGGAAAGATCTTCGTTTCCAACGTCGAAGAGGTTATTCGTATTCGTACCGGCGAAACCGGTGTAGACGCCATATAACCGCCGTTTCGGCGCGCGAACAAAAACTGTCAAAATATTCAAAGGGAGTGATGAATGGCGACGGCAAGTGAGATCCTCAAGCAGATCAAGGACAATGATGTAAAGTTCGTCGATCTGCGTTTCACTGATCCCAAGGGCAAGATGCAGCACGTCACGATGGACATATCGTGCGTAGACGAGGATATGTTCGCTGACGGCGTCATGTTCGACGGCTCTTCGATCGGGGGATGGAAGGCGATCAACGAATCCGACATGGTGCTCATGCCGGATACCGAAACTGTCCACATGGACCCGTTCTTCGCGCAGTCCACGATGGTCATCATGTGCGATATTCTGGATCCCGTCTCGGGCGAAGCCTATAACCGCGATCCGCGCGGCACGGCAAAGAAGGCCGAGGCTTATTTGAAGGCCTCAGGTATCGGCGACACCATCTTCGTGGGACCGGAAGCGGAATTCTTTGTTTTTGATGACGTGAAGTATAAGGCCGATCCATACAATACCGGCTTCAAGCTCGACTCGACAGAACTCCCGTCGAATGACGATACTGACTATGAGACAGGCAATCTCGGCCATCGCCCGCGCGTTAAGGGCGGATACTTCCCGGTTCCGCCGGTAGATTCCTGCCAGGACATGCGCTCCGAAATGCTCACGGTCTTGACCGAGATGGGCGTCGTCGTCGAAAAGCATCACCACGAAGTGGCAGCCGCTCAGCATGAGTTGGGCATCAAGTTCGACACGCTCGTGCGCAATGCAGACAAGATGCAGATTTATAAATATGTCGTGCATCAGGTCGCCAATGCTTATGGTAAGACCGCAACATTCATGCCAAAGCCGATTTTCGGAGACAACGGATCGGGCATGCATGTGCACCAGTCGATCTGGAAGGGTGGCAAGCCGACCTTCGCGGGCGATGAGTATGCTGGTCTGTCGGAAACCTGCCTTTACTACATCGGCGGTATTATCAAGCATGCAAAGGCGATCAACGCCTTTACCAACCCGTCGACGAACTCCTATAAACGATTGGTTCCTGGTTACGAGGCACCCGTTCTGCTCGCTTACTCGGCACGCAACCGCTCTGCATCCTGCCGTATCCCGTTCGGCTCCAATCCCAAGGCAAAGCGTGTTGAAGTCCGCTTCCCTGACCCGGCCGCAAATCCGTATCTGGCGTTTGCAGCAATGCTGATGGCCGGTCTTGATGGTATCAAGAACAAGATCCATCCCGGCAAGGCCATGGACAAGGACCTCTACGACTTGCCGCCGAAGGAACTGAAAAAGATCCCGACGGTCTGCGGTTCACTGCGTGAAGCGTTGGAAAGCCTTGATAAGGACCGCAAGTTCCTTACGGCCGGTGGTGTGTTTGATGACGATCAAATCGACGCCTTCATCGAGCTGAAGATGGCGGAGGTCATGCGGTTCGAAATGACGCCGCATCCGGTCGAATACGACATGTACTATTCGGTTTAACGACCTTCAAAAGCCCCGGTTCGCCGGGGCTTTTTTGTGAATAACTGTGTCGAGCAAATGACAAAGACGTGACGAAATGACCGCAAAATCTTGATTTTTGCTCACGAAGTCACCAAATCTTTGTATGAAAGGAAGTCGCACCATGAAACAGAGAGTAGCGAAGTTCAATATTGGCGAAGTGGTTCGGCACAAGGTATTCCCATTCCGCGGCGTCATATTTGATGTCGATCCGGAATTCGCCAATACCGAGGAATGGTGGAACGCCATTCCCGCGGAAGTACGCCCTAGCAAGGATCAGCCCTTCTATCATTTGCTCGCTGAAAACGATGAAAATGAATACGTCGCTTACGTATCCGAGCAAAACCTGATGAAGGATGAAAGTGGCGTGCCGCTGCGTAACGAGCAGGTTTACCAGATCTTCGACCAGGCCCCGACAGGCAAGCTCAAGCCCAAGATGAGTCTTGCCAACTGATCGGCCTTCTGAAACTGGACATGTTCACATAGAAAAACCCGGCAATGCCGGGTTTTTTGTTGCAAGTCAGAGGCAGAATTACTGCGACTTCGCAGCCTTCTGAGCATCTTCGAGCTTCTTGCGGGCTTCTTCGGCCTTCTTCTGCATGCTGTCCTGCAGGCTACGCTGGCTTTCAGCAAGCTTTGACTCGGATACTGGTTCGCCATCATTGGCAGCGCTGAAGCCATCGAGAGAAAGCTTGATTGGGTTCGGCGCACGGCGGAAGTTGATCGACGTGAAGGTAACGTCTGTCCCCTTCTTCAAAGTCGCGACCATTGCGTCCGTCAACGGCATTTCGGCTGTGCACTTGTCAGGAAGGCATACAGCATAATCAAGCTTCTGCGGCTTGCCGCCGTCGATCTGCATCATGATACCGGGAGGAATCAAGCGAGCCGTGGGAACGGAAACCTGAAGAAGCTTACGGTTTACCTTGCCTGTAACGCTGATCAGGCCGACAGCCGTCACAAGCTGGCCACCATTGGCAAGAACCAAGTTCTGCACGACACAGATATCGTTGTCTTCCTGCTTACTGCAAGTCTTGTACCAGCCAAGGCGTGGAGCGCCAGCACCCTGCGGCTGCGCATCCGGGGCGGCATTCTGTGCGAAGGAAGCGGCGGGCGCGGATGCTCCGAATACCACTGCCATAACGGACAGTGCTGCCCGCGTTTTCATTCCAGACTTGAACATCATAACGAATTCCGTCTCCTGATATCCGTTCGGGACAACGATGTGTCATCCTCTCCAACCGGGTCGTTCGACCACCCCACTCTTAAAAGATTGAGGCAAATGCATGGCCCCGACCACTCTGTTTTTCCTGTTACATCGCGATGACGCCAATATCCAGCTTTTCTTAAACCTTTTGACATCTAAGGGACGAAATCCCATGCAAGGCATCGGCCGATGAGGCCATATTGGTCTGGTATACGAATCGAAAGGTTTCGAATGATCCGGGTTGTCGTTCCGCTCGTTCTAGCTCTATTTGCCGGCACTGCCGCGGCAGAGCCTCTGTACGGGATTGCGATGCACGGCCGCCCTGCCCTGCCTGCTGACTACAAAAACTTTCCTTACGTCAATCCAAACGTGAAAAAGGGAGGTCGTATCACCTATGGGGTCGTCGGTACCTTTGACAATCTTAACCCATTCATCTTGAAGAGCATGCGTACGACGGCGCGCGGCATGTGGGATCCTGAATACGGGAATCTCGTTTATGAGACGCTCCTGCGGCGTTCTTCCGATGAACCGTTCACACTCTATGGTCTGTTGGCCGAAAGCGTCGACATGGACGACGACCGGCACTTCATTCAGTTCAATCTCAATCCAAAGGCAAAGTGGGCTGACGGTGTCCCTGTGACTGCCGATGACATCATGTTCAGCTTTGAGCTCCTGCGCGATAAAGGACGCGTGCCGTTTTCAACGAGGCTCAAACTTGTTTCCAAGATGGAGAAAGTCGGAGATCGTAGCGTCCGTTTTTCCTTTAACGAGCAAGCAGACCGGGAAACGCCGCTCTTGTTCGGGTCTTTCCCAATTCTGCCAAAGCATGCTGTCGACGGTGAGAATTTTGATAGAACAACCTTGAAGGCCCCGCTTGGCTCAGGCCCCTATCGCGTTAAGGAAGTGAGACCCGGAGAAAGCATTACCTTCGAGCGCGATCCAAATTATTGGGGTAAGGATCTTCCTTCGAAGGTGGGGTTCGACAATTACGATCAGATCAAGGTCCAGTACTTCCTTCAGGACACTTCGCTTTTCGAGGCCTTCAAGAAAGGCGATATCGATATCTATCCCGATGGCAGTCCAGTTCACTGGGCGACGGCCTACAACTTTCCTGCCGTAGCCTCCGGCACCATCATCAAAGACACGTTTCAGCCCAAGCTGCCGAGCGGTATGCTTGGCTTTGTCTTCAACACGAGAAGACCGGTTTTCAGTAATCTGAAGCTTCGTGAGGCGCTGTCGCTCGCCTTCGACTTCGAATGGGCCAATAAGACGCTGTTTTCAGGATCCTACGTTCGAACTCAAAGCTTTTGGCAGAATTCCGACCTTTCAAGTCTCGGCGTACCAGCAGATGCCCGCGAGCTCGCCTTGCTGGGGCCGATCATAGACCGCATTGAGCCCGATATCCTCAACGGCACCTACCGTCTTCCTGTCAGCGACGGCTCCGGTCGCGACCGCAAGCTCCTTCGCACTGCGCTCGATCTCTTCCATGAAGCGGGATATACGATCAGCAACGGTGTCATGGTCGACAAAAAGGGCACGCCACTGTCTTTCGAGATCATGACCCAGACGGTGGATCAGGAAAAATTGGCAGTGATCTATCAGCGAACACTGCGACTGCTGGGGGTGACGGTTTCCATTCGAACCGTTGACGATTCGCAGTATCAAAGCCGCACCAACAGTTTTGACTACGACGTGATCTTGAAGTCCTATCCGGCTTCTCTGTCACCGGGTAGTGAACAGGTTTCCTACTGGGCTTCTGCCTCACGCGACGTTCAAGGGCGATCAAACTTTGCCGGTACATCGGATCCTGATATCGATACGCTCATCAATCACATCTTGATGGCACGGTCCTCAGAAGACTTCACGGCCGCCGTGCGCTCTTACGACCGCCTGCTTCTTTCCGGCCATTACGTCGTACCGCTCTATCACGTTCCCCAGCAATGGGTCGCGCGCAACAAGCGGATCGGCAGGCCGGATGTATTGCCGCTTTATGGCTATCAGCTACAGGCATGGTGGGACGCCAGCGTTCAGTAGCCAGCAGGGACCTTCGTTATCGTGCGGTCCTGAACGACGTCCCGTCAGCGCAATCGAAGGCTTTAATCGAAGTCTGAAAGCCTATAGATGGAAGCGACACGCAAAAGCCGAACGGACCTGCCATGCAAAGAATCACGATCGACATCGTCTCCGACATCGTATGCCCCTGGTGTTATCTTGGTAAGGCACGGCTTGAGCTCGCTATTGCTGAAGTTCAAGACGATATTAGCGTCGATTTAAACTGGCGGCCCTACCGCCTCAATCCCGACTATCCGAAGGAAGGCGTAGACCAAAAGAAGGCTCTTAACGAAAAGCTGGGAGCCGAACGCGTTGTGCAGGCGCATGAAATGCTGACGCAGCTGGGCCGTGAGGTTGGCATCCATTTCGACTTCGAAGCGATCAAAATTGGCCCCAACACGCTCGATGCGCATCGGCTTGTTTATTGGGCGATGATGGAGGGCCGCGAAGCGCAAGATCGCATCGTCACAGGACTTTTCAAGGCCAACTTTGAAGAGGGACGAAATATCGGCGACGACGACGTTCTCCTCGATATCGCCGAGAAATGTGGTCTCGAGCGCGCCATCATCCAACGCCTGCTTCAGTCAGACGCCGATGCCGATCTCGTTATAGCCGAGATCGATGCCGTGCAGCAAATGGGCGTCAGCGGCGTGCCCTTCATGATCTTTGATCAGCAATACGCCATCAGCGGCGCCCAGACCCCGGATGTCCTTGTCGGCGCACTTCGCGATATAGCCAAGGCGAAGGCAGAGGCTCTCTCCAGTCTGAACTGACTTAGGTCATCGGTCCTCGTCCATCTGGTCGTTGAGCACGCTAATCCAGGGGAAAGCGATCACGGCCAACAACAGGCAGCGCATTGCTAACAAAGTCGCAGCAGGTAAAGGATGGTGTTGAACAACGAAGATGTTCTTTGGCGGCCTGGGAGAGGGCCGGATTTGGCAGCGCTTGCCCGTATGTGCTCTGCATTTCCTCGACCAGAAGAGCCTATGGGCGAGGCCTGGTTTATGGGAGAGACACGTCATATGTTCACAAACCTGATGAACGATATCGATGTGCTATCGGTGAAAGATGTTGAGAAGCCGCTGGAGGAAATTGCAAGCGGCACCGCTTCTTTCGGACAGAGCGCAGAATGGCGCGACTGGTTCCTGTACCTACTTCCTCGCCTGGTGCCGCGCGCGAACGAACAATATGTCTCTTCTCTAAACGAACTGCTTGTTACGGCCCTCATGTCGCAGTATCCCTCTGGCACCATTGCTCCTGCGTATCCGACATTCCAAGAAGATGTCCTGATCACGCTCGGCAGGACGATCATGGACCAGAGCTGTTGGCAAGACGGACGCGTGGTGCTCGGAAGATTGCTTCACAGACACAACAGGTGGCAAAACGGCCGCTGGGGCTGGGATAGAACAAGCGGCGACTTTTCCGCCGGCATGTTCTTTTATCTGAAATATCTGCCGACTGATTACATCCAAGCGTGGATCGAGTCGGTCTTGGAGATCGATTGTCCCTACTGGCGCGCCCAGGTAGTCGTATGGTTTGTTGGAGCGTTTGACGTGCTCATGGGCGAATTCCATCAGCCTTCAGACTTCCCGGACAGTTCCGACGTCCAATGGAATTGGTCCTTTTGCCTCAGAGGCGCGGACACATCCTCTGGCCTAACCCGATACTTTCCAGAAGAGAATTGCTTGACGGTCCTTCAATCGCTGGCTGCAAAGATCGATCCCGAAAATTTCCAGCAGTGGATCGCCGGATTTGCTATCGAGTCTGATCTAAAAGCCGAGCTTAAGGACTTACCGGACTGCTTTCGCGAACTCTATCTGTGATGTAAAGCGCGCCGGCAGCTCGGCTGCCGGCGTCGTTCTATTTGGCCATTTCAGCGAGTTGGGTCATCACCAAGGCGGCAGCCTGCAACCGCTTTTGCGGCGTGGGAAGATCCCGTGTCAGGAAGACGCTGTGATCTGGCCTGATCTTCGCCATCGAACCTTGTTTGGCGATGTAGCTCACCAAGTTCGCGGGATTTGGGAATTCCTTATTCCGGAAGACGACCACAATACCCTTAGGACCCGCTTCGACCTTTTCCACGTTCGCGGTGCGGCACAGCGCTTTGATGTAGACGATTTTCAACAGATGCTGGACTTCGATTGGCATTGGGCCAAACCGGTCGATCATCTCAGCGCCAAAGCCGTCGATTTCCTGGAGATCCGAAAGCTCACCGAGCCGGCGATAAAGCGCCATACGCAAATGAAGATCCGGAACGTAATCTTCCGGAATCATGACAGGCGTTCCAACAGAAATCTGCGGAGACCAGCCCGTATCGACGATTTCATCAATACCCTTCACTTCTGCGACGGCTTCTTCAAGCATCTGCTGGTAGAGCTCAAAACCGACTTCCTTGATATGCCCCGACTGTTCTTCGCCCAGCAGATTGCCGGCGCCTCTGATATCGAGGTCGTGGCTTGCGAGCTGGAAGCCCGCCCCAAGAGTGTCGAGCGACTGAAGGACCTTCAGACGGCGTTCGGCAGTTGCTGTCAGTACCTTGTTTACCGGAAGCGTAAACAGCGCAAAGGCACGCACTTTGGAACGACCGACACGGCCACGCAGCTGATACAGCTGGGCAAGCCCGAACATATCGGCCCGATGGACAATCAGTGTATTGGCGGTCGGGACGTCGAGGCCAGATTCGACGATCGTCGTTGACAGCAGAACGTCGTAGCGCCCCTCGTAAAAGGCATTCATGATGTCTTCCAGCTCGCTGGGAGGCATCTGCCCATGTGCTACGGCAAATTTCAGCTCAGGAACGTCCGAGCGCAAAAAGGCTTCGACATCGGCAAGATCTGCAACCCGCGGACACACGTAGAAGCTCTGGCCGCCGCGGTAGTATTCGCGCATCAATGTCTCGCGAATGACGAGTGAATCGAACGGCGAGATGAACGTACGGACGGCCAGACGGTCGACTGGCGGCGTGGTGATCAGCGAGAGCTCCCGGACACCCGTCATGGCGAGCTGAAGCGTACGCGGGATAGGCGTTGCCGACAGCGTCAGAACATGCACATCGCTTTTCAGTTCCTTCAGCCGTTCCTTATGCTTGACGCCGAAATGCTGCTCTTCGTCGATGATCAGAAGACCGAGATTAGCAAACTGGATGTTGGCGCCCAGCAGAGCATGGGTGCCAACCACGATGTCGACTTTACCCTCGGCGACTTCTTTCTTGGTAAGCGCCAGCTCCTTTGATCCGACGAGCCGCGAGGCTTGCGCCACGCGGATGGGTAATCCGCGAAAACGATCAACGAAAGTTTTGAAATGCTGGCGCGCCAGCAAGGTTGTCGGCACGACGACTGCAACCTGGACACTGTTCATAACAGCAAAGAAGGCAGCGCGGAGCGCTACTTCCGTTTTTCCGAAGCCGACATCGCCGCACACCAGACGATCCATAGGACGGCCGGCTGCCAAGTCATCGCGAACGGCATCGATGGCGTTTTCCTGATCTTCCGTTTCGTCGTAAGGAAAGCGCGCCGCAAACTCGTCGTAAAGCCCTTCGGATGCGGCAAGAACCGGGGCGCGTCGCGTCATGCGCTCCGCAGCAATCCGGATAAGCGCATCGGCCATATCCAGGAGCCGTTTCTTCAGCTTGGCCTTACGCATCTGCCAGGCGCCGCCGCCAAGTTTGTCGAGCGGCACGTCCGTTGATTCGCCGCCATAGCGGGACAGAAGATCGATGTTTTCTACTGGCAGAAACAGCTTCGCCTCGTCGGCATATTGCAGCTCAAGGCACGCATGCGGAGCGCCTGCAGCCTCGATCGTCTTCAACCCGATGAAACGCCCAATCCCGTGTTCGGCGTGCACGACGATGGAACCCTCGTCCAAGCCCGCAACTTCCGAAATGAAATCAGCGGCGCGCTTCCGACGCTTCGAGCGGCGCACCATACGGTCGCCCAGGATATCCTGTTCGCCAATGACGACGAGATCGCCGGTCTCAAAACCCGACTCCAGATTGAGTACAGCTGCGCCCGCCTCGCCACGTGCGAGCTTTTCGATATCGGAAAAGCGCTTGAGCGTCTTGATGCCACCAAGACCATGCTCGCCAAGCACCTGCAGCAGACGCTCGAGGGAGCCTTCAGTCCAGGCGGACAACAGCACCTTTGAACCGGAAGAACGCCGATCGGCCACGTGCTTCACCACCGCATCAAAGACATTCACCCTTTCGGCGTCGTCATTTTGTTCGGTCTGCACACGCGCCCAGCGTTCTCCCGGTCGCGCCTCAACATTGACGACCCGTCGCGCTTCGCCTTCATGCTCGTTGAATGGCGAGATACGGACGGCGTCGCGTGCCTCTAGCATATCCGCAAAGCTCTTGCGATCCAGGTAAAGCTGGCCGGGCGTCACGGGCTTATAGGGCGTGCCCTGTGCCATCTGGGTCTTCGTGTTTTGACCGGCATTCAAGCGCGCTTCGTAATAATCAAAAACCAGCTTTGATCGCTCTCCCGCCGCCTCGCGCGCCGTGTGATCGGTGACGATGCGAAAGCCCGCAAGATAGTCGAAGACAGTGTCGAGCTGCTCGTAAAAAAGCGGCAGCCAATGTTCCATGCCGGGATAGCGGCGGCCTTCCGACACAGCGAGATAAAGCGCATCGTCGCGTGTGGCGGCGCCGAACGCAGAAAGATAGTTCCTACGAAAGCGGCTGATCGTATCCGGCGTCAGCGTTACCTCGCTCATCGGGTTCAGATCCAGCGATCGCAACTGTCCTGTCGTGCGTTGGCTGGCAGGGTCGAAGCTACGAATAGTTTCCAGCGTATCGCCAAAGAAATCGAGCCGAACCGGCTCCTCGGTGCCGGGCAGGAACACATCGAGAATACCGCCGCGAACAGCGTATTCACCAACTTCTCTCACGGTTGAAACGCGCTCGAAGGCATTCCGCTCGAGGCGAGCGGCAACATCGTCCATGCGAACCGTGGAACCTGGCTTCGCCGAAAAGCTCAGGCTGTCGATGATGTCTTTCGGCGCAACCTTCTGCAACATCGCGTTAACGGTTACAAGGACGATGGCTCTATGCGGCTTACGCGCGTGGGCTATTAATCCGGTCAGCGCAGAAAGTCTCCGAGCGGAGACATCTGCGCTGGGCGAAACGCGATCATAGGGAAGGCAATCCCAGGCCGGAAGCGTCAGAACAGGAATTTCGGGGGCGGCGAACGAAAGCATCTGCTCGAAATCAGCCATATGATATCCATCGGACATGACATAGGCCAAGGGTCCACCAGCCCTCGCCAGCTCGGCGAGAATGAAAGGCTCCATACCCGACGGGACATTTCCAATCGTCAGCGGCTCACGCAGAGCTGTGAGCTTACCGGCGTCAAAACCTTTGATCATTCTTATTTCCCGGATGGAGACACTGGTCCCTGATCGGCAGGGCGATAGTCGCAGAGACGCTCGAACATAGGGACGCGAAGACGCTCTGGTACAGGCCATGTGCCCATGACCCAGCGAAGCAGATCGTTATCTTCTTCAGACATGATAAGCTCAAGCTGGTCCAGTTCGGCGTCCGTTAAAGTCGCCAGCTCCCGCTCGGCGAATTGACCGAAAACCAGATCCATCTCTCGAAGACCGCGATGCCAGCAGCGGAAAAGAATCCGTCGGCGGCGCGCATCCAAGCCGGCGCTGGAGAGTGACACACCTGTCATTGCTTTACCTTCTTGTTGAAGCGCCTCTATAGCTCTTGGAAAGCATGTTGTCAGCCTTGCCAAGTTGCTATTCTTCGTCGCATTTTGCCACGATGCGACCCACCATCCTTGATACCCTGTTTTCACCTGTCTCTGCGCTACCAGGCGTCGGGCCGAAAATCGCCGAACTCTTGGTCAAGCTCCTGGGGCGCGAAACTCCCGACGAAACGCGGGTTGTCGATCTGCTGTTCCATGCCCCCTCCTCTCTTGTCGACCGCCGTCACCAACCTGGCATTGCCAGCGCACCTCAGGGCGCCATCGTCACGTTGACAGGACGTGTGGATCGACATCAGCCCTCCCCCAAGGGAAAGACGAACATTCCCTACCGTGTCTTCCTCCATGACGAGACCGGCGAACTTGCCTTGGTCTTTTTCCGTGGCCAAGCGGCATGGTTGGATAAACAACTGCCTGTCGACGAAGAGGTTATGGTTAGCGGCAAGATCGAATGGTTCAATGGCCGCGCGTCGATGGTTCATCCTGATTATATCGTGAAGGTCAGCGACGCCGGAAATCTTCCGCTTGTGGAGCCTGTTTATCCGCTGACAGCTGGGCTTTCTCCCAAAACTCTACGCAAAATAATAGAAGCTGCGCTACCGCGAATTCCCGAGTTCCCGGAATGGGCTGATAAAGAGCTGGTGGCACGCCAGGGTTTTCCATCCGCCGCAGAAGGATTTCGCCAGCTCCACGAGCCCCGAGATCCTGCCGATGTCGACTCGCAAGCACCGGCACGGCGAAGACTTGCCTACGACGAATTTCTGGCCGGTCAGCTTTCCCTCTCGCTTGTGCGTCAACGGCTGCGCAAGGTCGCCGGTACACCTGTAAAGGCCACAGGGATCATTTCACGCGCTATCCTCAATCAATTGCCTTTCTCCCCGACCGCCAGTCAAACGGCTGCCGTCGCTGACATATTAAAGGACATGGCAGGGCAAGATCGCATGCTTCGCCTTCTGCAAGGAGACGTCGGCTCAGGCAAGACGCTGGTTGCATTGCTTTCCATGGCAGCGGTCATTGAGAGCGGCGGGCAGGCCGTTCTGATGGCGCCGACTGAAATTCTTGCACGCCAACATCATGCAACCATCTCAAAGTATGCCGGCAGCCTCGGTATCGGGATCGATGTTCTGACTGGACGAACGAAAGGCCGTGAGCGAGATGACGTGCTGGAACGTATCGCCCTTGGAGAAGCGCAAATTATCATCGGCACGCATGCGCTTTTTCAGGAAAGCGTGAGCTATAAGAATCTGATGCTGGCCGTGGTCGACGAACAGCATCGGTTCGGCGTGCATCAACGCCTTCGGCTGACAGCGAAGGGAATTTCACCACATATGCTGGTCATGACGGCAACTCCTATCCCGCGCACCCTGGTCCTTGCGGCCTTCGGCGATATGGATGTTTCGAAGCTGACGGAAAAGCCGGCTGGCCGAAAGCCGATACAAACAATCACGATCCCCACGGAGCGGATCGGTGAGATCGTCCAGCGCTTGAAGAGTGCACTCGCCGAGGGCCGAAAAGCATACTGGATATGCCCGCTGGTGGAGGAATCCGAGGAATTGGACATCACCTCGGCGGAAGAGCGTTATGCTACACTAACGTCGGCACTAGGACCTGGAATAGGCCTCATCCATGGCAGAATGAGCGGGGCTGAAAAAGATGCCGTGATGATGGCGTTTAAGAACGGCGAAATCAGGCTGCTTGTTGCGACGACTGTGGTCGAGGTCGGTGTGGATGTTCCGGACGCCACGATCATGGTCATCGAGCATGCGGAGCGTTTTGGCCTTGCCCAGCTCCACCAATTGCGCGGGCGCGTTGGCCGCGGCGATGAAGCTTCCACATGTATTCTGCTTTACAAAGGCCCACTCGGCGAAACGGGGCACGCCCGCCTTTCGATCATGCGGGAAACGGAAGATGGCTTTCGCATTGCCGAAGAGGATCTTAAACTCAGAGGCGAAGGCGAAGTTCTGGGAACACGGCAGTCGGGAACGCCGGGGTTCCGGATCGCGAGCATTGAGGCGCATGCCGATCTCCTCGAAATCGCTCGTCGTGACGCAGCCTATTTGATCGACAGAGATCCTGAATTGACGAGCGAGCGCGGCAATGCTGTTCGCACGCTTCTTTATCTCTTCCGTAGAGATGAGGCGATCCGCTTCCTTCATGCAGGTTAAAAAATAAGCGCGGTGAACGCCGCGCTTCATCGTCAATAATGACTTGGCGTAGAGCTACTTTTTCATTCCCGGCATTGTAACACGAAAGACCTGAAACATCGTATCGACGTCAACGCCACCATCTGCCTTATAGGCAGCTCCGACCTGGTAACCGTTCTGAGTCAAAAAGTCGTTGTCGTTGCCGACAAACAGGAAATAGTCGTCTGGCGCTGCTGGATCGAGTGCACTCGCAATGCCCATCGATTCCCACTTTTCAGAAAGATCATTGCGATCATGCGGTTCGCCATTGTGCAACCCAAACCGGCCAAGGTCGGCATTGTCGTTGAGGTCGATGAAAGGCGTCACCGTAGCCGTCTTGACGGTGGGATCAACGACGCCTTTGGGAGCAACCGGTTTCTGACCATCGAAATCGCTGCCCGCAATATCCGTTGCTTTGGAGAGGTCGACGAGGTCGATCTTGCGATAAAGCGAGGTTGCACCTTTAACGCCGTATCCCGCGTTGCTGTCGCGCGCCAGCATTAAAAAGCTCTGGTCGGAAAGGGCAAGGATCTCGCTTTGCGCAGCCACCTTGGTCTTGCCTTCAGTATCTTTAAAGACAGGCAATGGCACGACATATTCATGCACGAGCTTTAGATGAGCGGGGTCGGCCGCGTCATAAACAAGCGCCCTCGTATTGTGGCGCGTCGAGGCTGAATCGCCACCATCCTGGCGGGTAGCCGATTGAAGAAGCGCGATCAGGTACTTTCCATCAGGCGTCATCGACAGGCCCTCGAGCCCTTGGTTGTTCTGACGCCCTGTTTCCGGATCCTTAGGGTCAGGGGCTGCCCCGCCCGGTCCTGGATTGTTCGATGAAAAATTCAGCTGTCCCTTTCGCATGGGCAGCAATGCCTTTGGCGGCTGGGTTGCCGAAAGAAGTTTACCTTCGCCTGAAAAGCGATAGATATATGGCCCATACTCGTCGCTGATAAACATCGTGCCATCAGGCATCAGGACGATACCCTCTGCGTCAATCGATATCTTGCCGTTCGCCGCGAGAGGCAAAGGCGGCATTTCACCGCTTTCCTGTCGAACGCCGTCAGGGTCAAGCCCAGTCATGTTCTGGCCCTCGTCATCCGTTAGAAGAACGAGGCCGGACAGGCTGGCACTGACGCCATTCTGCTCCTGCCCATCGGTTGGCTTTTCTTTCGGCGCGACCGGCATCAGATGCACATCGAGCTTATTGACGCGCGCCTTATAGTCGGTGGTGCCTTCCACGTTATAGCCGCGATCAGGAAGAAGATAGATAATGCCCTTGTAGCCTTGTCCATCCCTTACCCAGCTCTTCTGGTCGATGGCGAGGGCTGACCCCGATCCGAACGTTTCGCCCAAAGCGTCCCTCTGGTTCGCAGGTATGCGCCCGACCGCCACCAAGCCTTGATTGACGTAGGTCTTTCCTCCGGCATCAACCGAGCCTGCGGTAACCACGCCAGGCACAACACCAAACATGAAAGCTGCACCGAGGCAGCGCGCCGAAGCAATCCCCAAACGTCTCATTCAACCATCCTAACAATCAGCAAGAGCTAAACAGCTGCAATCATGCGCCTTATTATGAAGGTTGGACGACAGACAGATGACACTCCGATTAAGGAAGCGACAGACCCACTGGTGCCGTTATAGACATTTTGGTCGTTACGTTTGATGCTGTGCTCGCTGTGTTGACTTGGGGCGTCGGTTTATGCGCACTCGCGTCGCTGAACGGACATCTCAGAGACGATGAGAGAAGCAAGGCGTCCGATTCCTTCATCAATGACTTGTTCGGTTGCGCAGGAGAAGCTGATCCGGAACGTGTTTTCGCCCGATCCATCCGCGAAAAATGCCTTGCCGGGAACGAAGGCGACCTTCACAGTTTCGAGAGACTTCGCAAGCAATTCAGCCGTATCCATTCCAGTTGGAAGCGTCACCCAGAAAAACATCCCGCCTTCTGGTTTTGCCCAGTGGACACCCGGCGGCATGTGGGCTTCCAAAGCCTGCTGCATGGCATCTCTCCGCTGGCGGTAGACTGACTTTATCTTCGCGACCTGATCCTCAAACACGCGCTCCGCAACATGAAAAACCGCCATCTGGTTGATGGTCGATGAATGCAGATCTGCCGCCTGTTTCATCAGGACCAGCTTTCGGATGACCGTCTCATTCGCAACGATGTAGCCGACGCGCAGGCCAGGTGCCAATGTTTTCGAAAAGCTGCCGCAGTAAATCGTTCTCGTCTCTTCAATGCTGCCATTTCTCGCGATGTCCAGCGCGAGGATTGGCGGGATCGGCTCACCATCATAGCGAAGCGACTGATAGGCGGCATCCTCGATGACGGCGATATCGAGTTCGGCAGCAAGATCGAGAACACTTTCGCGTTGTGCTTGAGTGAGCGTCTCGCCTGTGGGATTGGCAAAATCGGAAGAGAGGTAGACAAATCGCGGCTTGCAACCGGCCTGTCTTGGTCCGGCGCGATAGCTTTCCGGAGTTCGATTGCCACTAAGCGTCAGCTGCTCGTAATGAGGCTCATAAGGGTTGAACGCCTGAAGCGCACCGAGATATGTCGGAAAAGTCACCAGCGCCGTATCACCAGGAGACAGAAAAAGCTTGCCGAGATAGTCCAGCCCCTGCTGCGAACCCGATACAATGAAGACGTTTTCAGCCCTGCAAGCAATTCCGATCTTCGCCATCTCACCAGCCAGCCACTCCCGTAACGGCTTGTAACCCTCGCTCACGGAGTACTGAAGCGCTGTTGCGCTTTGTGAACCACTGAAGATCTCGCCGTAGGCCGCCTTGAAAGCATCGTCTGGAAATAGAGCTGGATCGGGTATTCCGCCGGCAAAAGAGACAATATCAGGTCGGTCTAGAAGTTTCAGCAACTCGCGGATTTCCGAGGCGCGCATACGTGATGAGCGTCCTGCAAACATGTTTTCCCAATTCAACATGGTGTTTCCTCGCAATTTTATATCTTTTAGACAGAAGAACACGCAATAAAATTTAAGTCAACAGTGCTGACCTATTTTTTGCTTTTTGCGGCTGAGTGCGAACTGGATGGGGTCGATAAAGCCGGCTAATCCTACTGCACAGAAAAGAAGCTTTGCCTATAAAATATTCCATCTTCTGCTTAAATGCATATCAGATGCATATTCTTTGCACTGCACTATTCAAGCGCCGTCACCTATATAGAGATCACACAAAGCGATTAAGTTTTAAGGAGTTAACAAGATATGAACCCTATTCGCGCCGCAAAGAACTGGATCAACTACCGCCGCACGCTGGCTGAACTCGGCGGCCTTTCCAACCAGGCACTCGCAGACATCGGTTTGACCCGCTATGAAATCCGCAACGTAGCTGCACGTTCGTTCCGCTGAGTACGCATTCCTTCCGAATGAATTCTCGTTCACGGCGCCCTTTGGGCGCCGTTCGTTTTTTAGGCCTACTCTTCTGAATGCGACTTGCAACGGTTTGCGCCCGTTATTTTCATTACCCGGACAAGCTGACGGCATTTAAGAACTATATGGCGTTTTGGAAGCACATCGTTGGCGTGACGTGCTGATTGTCGACGCCATCAAACATGGTTGATCGCGCAGACAATATTGTCAGCTGACTTGAACCGCTTTCCTCCGCGCGCGTTTTCTCTCTCGCCCTGAAAAGAAGGAAGAGCCCGTTGAAACGCAACGACGATATTGCCCCTATTTCAGAAAACTATACCGCAACGACGCCAAAGAAAACAGCAAAAGCAACTCAAGAGCCCCCAGCGATTGCCCACTCGGATGTTGAGATCCCGCGTCAGATTTCCGAACATGGTGTTATCGGTAACCTCTCAACGGCGGCTCTCGTCGCACGAGACGGTACGATCGATTTCATGTGCTGGCCCGACTTCGATAGTCCTTCTATTTTTGCCGCGCTACTCGATCCCCAAAAAGGCGGCGCTTTCGAACTTGCGCCAGTGATCGACAATGTTCGAGTGGTGCAGATGTATGTCCCAGACAGCAATGTTCTTTTAACGCGCTTTCTCGGCGATGAATGCAGCGCGGAGATCATCGACTTCATGCCAACGCCATCAGCCGATGGCCACACGCGAAAGCATGTGATCAGAAGGCTGAAAGCAACGCGCGGACGGGTGCAATGCAAAATGCGGTGCACCCCGCACTTCGATTATGCGCGAGACTTAGGCAGGACGCGTTTGGAAAAGGGTAAGGCGGTATTTCTGGATGGCACGGCAGAGCCGCTTCGGCTCGTGACGGAAACGCCATTACGCAAAATCGAAGGCGGAGTGGCGGCAGATTTTGAGCTGGCCGCAGGAGATCATCTCGATTTTGTCTTTGAAAATGACGAAGGCCCGCTGCTGACAGATCAGCAGATCACGGAGCTGCTTGTCGAAACGAACAGCTTCTGGCAAAGCTGGGCGAACAAATCCTCTTACAAAGGCCGCTGGCGGAGTGCCGTGACCCGTTCGGCGTTAGCGTTGAAACTCATGACGTCGCACCGCTACGGATCGATTGTTGCGGCCGTCACGTTCGGTCTGCCCGAGTCGGTGGGCGGTATTCGCAATTGGGATTATCGGGCGACCTGGATCAGGGATGCATCCTTCACGGTTTATGCCCTCATGCGGCTGGACTATCAGGAGGAGGCCATCGCCTTCAACCGATGGGTTGGCGAAAGAGCGCGGGCCAGCGAAGACGGCAGCCTCAAGATCATGTACAAGATCGACGGTTCCGACGAGCATCGGGAATCCTCCCTCGACCACCTCGCCGGCTATGGCGGCGCTCGTCCGATTCGTATTGGAAACGACGCTGCTGGGCAGCTTCAGCTCGATATTTACGGCGAACTTCTCGACTCTATTTACATCAGCAACAAATACGGCGAAGCGATTTCGCACGCTGGCTGGCTTGGTGTCATGCGCGTGGTCGACTACGTCTGCAAGCATTGGCAAGACCCTGATGCGGGGCTATGGGAAGTTCGCAGCGAGGCTCGGCAGCACCTCCATTCGCGATTGATGTGCTGGGTAGCCGTCGACCGCGCGATAAGGCTTGCCGAAAAGCGATCTCTGGCTGCTCCTTTTGAACAGTGGTTCAAAGCGCGCAACGACATCAGCGACAGCATCTGGAACGATTTCTGGAATCCCGATCTCGGCCGATTCGTAAAGGCGAAAGGCGATACAGGCATTGACGGCGCGATGCTGATGATGCCCCTCGTGCGCTTTGTCAGCGCGACCGATCCAGCCTGGCTTGCAACCCTGGATGCGATAGGAGAGGCGCTTGCTGACGATTGCCTGGTCATGCGTTATCTCGATGAAGACGGTTTGAGCGGAAAAGAAGGTTCATTTGCAGCATGTTCCTTCTGGTATGTCGAATGCCTCGCCCGCGCCGGACGACTTCAAGACGCGCGGATCAACTTCGAGAAGCTCTTGCTTTACGCCAACCATCTGCAGCTTTATCCCGAAGAACTGGATACAAGGGGTGAGTTCTTGGGAAACTTCCCGCAAGCCTTCACGCATCTTGCTTTAATCAGCGCAGCTTTTTATCTGGATCGCGCCTTAGATCGCAAACACACTGAATGGCGGGCTTGAGCAACGGGTGTTCTTTCACTATCGCTGATCACCGGAAAACGCGCACCATATGCGGTGTTGTCATTTTTGAGATGACACATGACCGCATTCAAGAAGAACGAGGATTAGAGATTGGCTTCAGAGACATACCCAGGTCTTGAAAAGACGTATGCGGCATTCTTGTTTGATATGGATGGAACGATCCTGAACTCACTCGTCGCGGCGGAGCGTGTGTGGGGCAAGTGGGCCGAGCGCCATGGCCTCGATGTGCAGGCCTTTCTTCCAACGATGCATGGCAAGCGCGGCATTGACACGATCTCTGCCTTGAATTTGCCGGGCGTCGATGCGCGAGCTGAAGCAGAGCAAATTTCCCGCGATGAGATTGACGATGTCGAAGGCGTTGTTCAAATCGAGGGTTCGATTGAATTTCTTTCCAGTCTGCCGCCTGAACGTTGGGCGATCGTTACCTCTTCCCCTCTTCTACTGGCAAAGCGCCGTCTGGAGGCAGCGGGGCTGCCAATTCCACGCTTTTTCGTCACAGCAGAGGACGTCGAGGTAGGCAAGCCCAACCCTCAATGCTTCATCCTCGGTGCAGAGCGGCTCGGCGTCAGCCCGTCGGAATGCCTCGTGTTTGAAGATACCGAAGCGGGCATCAAGGCTGGTGAGGCAGCAGGAGCCGATGTTATGGTCGTAACAGCGACACAACATCACGCTTTCGAAACCAGCCATCCCACGCTGCAGAGCTACCGGGGTCTCAAGCCCTCCATTACCGAAGACGGCCGCCTGACGATCGTCACGTCTCGATAAAAATGTGAGGGCCGTCTTGTTGTAATGGCTGGGTTCCAAGACAGCGCTTCGCGTGCTAATCACCGCGCCATGAAACACACGGCTCCTTATTCTCCTATTCATGTGGTCGGCGGCGGTCTCGCCGGCTCTGAATCTGCGTGGCAGATCGCAGAAAGCGGCGTGCCGGTCATTCTCCATGAAATGCGTGGTGTCCGCGGCACCGAGGCGCACAAAAGCGACGGCCTTGCCGAACTCGTATGTTCGAACTCGTTTCGGTCCGACGACGCGACGAGCAATGCCGTTGGCGTTATCCATGCTGAGATGCGGCTGGCCGGATCGATCATCATGGCTTGTGCGGACAAGCATCAGGTGCCGGCTGGCGGCGCTCTTGCTGTAGATCGGGATGCGTTTTCCGAAGAGGTGACCAACGCGATCCACACCCACCCGCTCATCACAGTGGTCAGGGAGGAAGTGACGGGGCTTCCGCCGCGTGAATGGGATCTGGCTATTCTTGCAACAGGGCCTTTGACCTCGCCGGCATTGGCCGCGGCTATCCAGGCTGAAACGGGAGAGGATGCCTTGGCCTTTTTCGATGCCATCGCGCCGATTGTGCACAAAGACACGATCGACATGGATATCTGCTGGTATCAGTCGCGTTACGACAAGGTAGGCCCAGGCGGCAACGGCAAAGATTACATCAATTGCCCGATGGACGAAGCGCAATATAACGCTTTCGTCGATGCCCTTATTGCTGGCGACACGGTCGGCTTCAAGGAATGGGAAGGTACGCCCTACTTTGACGGTTGCCTGCCAATCGAAGTCATGGCGGAGCGCGGGCGGGAGACGCTGCGCCACGGACCGATGAAGCCGATGGGATTGACCAATGCACATAATCCCACCGTTAAGGCATATGCCGTGGTTCAACTGCGGCAAGATAATGCGCTTGGCACGCTCTACAACATGGTTGGTTTTCAGACAAAGTTGAAATATGGCGCACAAGCGGAAATCTTCCGGATGATTCCTGGATTAGAAAACGCGGAGTTTGCGAGATTGGGGGGCTTGCACCGCAACACCTATATCAACTCTCCGACACTGCTTGACCGTTCGCTACAGCTGAAGTCCCGTCAAGGTCTTCGCTTCGCCGGTCAAATCACTGGCTGCGAGGGCTATGTCGAAAGCGCGAGTGTCGGGTTACTCGCAGGCCGCTTTGCTGCCGCCGATCGGAAGGGAGAAGCGGTAAAGCTTCCGCCGCCGACCACGGCGCTGGGAGCGTTGCTCAATCACATCACCGGCGGTCACCTCGTGTCTGACGACGAGCCCGGCAAACGCTCCTTTCAGCCTATGAATATCAATTTCGGCCTGTTCCCCGAACTGGCTCCCGGATCGATCGTCAAGCCTGAAGGCGTTAAGCGGTTCCGCGGCAAAGACAAAACCATCATGAAACGCCAGTTGATTGCGCGTCGCGCTCTTAATGACTGCGCAGCGTGGCTTTCCGTTCCCTCACCACTCGCAGAAAGCGCATGAGAAAAGTGGACTGCGAGCTGATGCTCGCGGTCCATCTCCCGATGATTTACTGAGCGTCGGCGGCCGAAGCTGCCGGCAATTCGCGGTCAGGCTCCGCCACATAGTTTCCCAACAACCATAGCGAAACCTCGGAAGCATGGGCCGGAGAAGAAAACTCGAACGTACCGCTTTGGTGCGGAGCGTCGAGAAACTCGATCCTGAGCCCCTGCCCCGTATCAGATGCTGAGACCCGAACGTGCCCCGGCTCGATAATATGACAGGAATAGTGCTTCTGCATGCTGCGCATGAACCCTGTTCGATCATCATGAAGCCGCAAAAAGATCGCTTCGCCATCTCTGGTCGATTGTAGGGCTCTCACCGCTTCGTTGGGATAAGCGCGGTTGAACTGCAAAATTGCATTGCCGACATCAAGCAAGCCTTCATCCCGGTTCTGCCGCACCAGCCGGCGGGCAACAATGGAGAGGGCAAGGATGAGCCCCACAAGGGCAAACCAGACAATCACGCCGATATTCACGCCAAAGTTCCAATCCGTTTTCGAACGAGCTTCATAGCAAGCCTGTATATAGATTTGCTTTGTTCTGGAGTAGTCGCAGCCGTTTGGGCGTCTACGACGCCTAAACTAAAGCTTTATCCCGCCAGCCTTGCGCGAATTTGATGCCATGCCTATGGACGGCACATTGCTGGACAAAAACCCTCGTAAAGAGAGAAGCTGCGTGCTTTCCGCCAAATATGCCACGAGCTAGAATCTGTTCCGCATCGAGCTGCGCAGTAAACGCAATTGTCGGCGCCACTGGGCTGGCTGAAACGATCTGTCAAAAAGATCCGCGCCAAGTTTCTGCGCTTTAAGCAAAATCGGTTCAGCGAGGCTCACTGGCAGGAAAGCCGGAAACACCTCACGGGACAAATGCGACTGCCGTGCCTTTGCGAGATGATCTCGGCCGAGACCCGCAAAAGCCTCGATAGCGGCGGAAATACGCGTCCTATCCTGCCGCGCCAGGAAACCCTCACGATCAAGGCCGGTGGCAGCCAAGATTTCGGCAGGAAGGTAAACCTGCCCTCTGTGGCTGTGAAGAGGCATGAGTAGCAAAAGGCCGGCAATAGCCTGGGCAACGCCTGCATGACCAGCAGCGTCGGATGATTGCGCGGCTCCTATCGGTGAGAGAACGAGGCTGCAAAGCTGAATGAGGGCTGACGCCGTTTCACCGGCATATCCTTCAAGAGCGGCACGGCTTTCCATCGGATCGTCGTAAAGGTCGAAAATACGCGCCTCGATCATGTTGACGAGAACGTTGCTTGGAAGGCTATGGATCTCGATGGTCCGAAGCAAGGCGGCGGCAACCGGATTTGCCTGCGTCGATCCATGAGGATTGCCCTCCAAGAGATCTCGCCAATACTGCATGCGCACCTCGCCTGGCAGCGGTTCATGCACCAGGTCTCTGATCCGCGCCAATTCGGCGTTAAAGGCATAGAGCGCTGCAAGCGAATGGCGCACCGGTTCAGGTGAGAGAAGACACGCAAGATATCGATCGCGATCAAGATCGCGCAGCATCGACAGGCAGGTGTCCTGCGCCATTTCGATTGCGTCAGTCATGCATCAACCGCAATCAGGGCAGCTGCAACCGCGCGCTCTTCAGCAAGGAGAATGTTGAAGGTGCGCACCGCCGCGCCTGTGTTCATGGGATCGGCAGAGATTCCGACGGAGCGGAATGCAGCCTTTAAATCCGCAGGTAGCGGCCGGGTATCAATTCCCGTTCCGACAAGCAGGATTTCGATGCCAGCGGCTTCCTCAATCACCCGCGTAAAGTTCTCTTCGCTGAAAAGGTCCGCTTGGTTCATCTCCCAACCGTAAATGCCCGAAGGCAGGCAAAGAAGAGAGCCACGATGCGACATGTCGGCAAAACGAAAACCGCCGTTGCCATAAGCATCGATGGGAGCGCGCCCCGGATAGTGCGCGTCGCGAATGATCATACCATTATTCATTATCACGCTGCCGTATTGTTGGCTGTCATTTCGCCAGCCCTGTCGCCGTCTTGCCTGCGTCCGAACTTAAACATGATCATGACCGGGGCCGCGATATAGATAGAAGAAAAAGTGCCAACCACGATCCCAAACAGCATGGTCAATGCAAAAGGACGAATGGCGGCGCCGCCGACGATGGCAAGAGCGGTCAAGGCCAAACCCGTCACAACCGAAGTGAGAACGGTCCGCGACAGAGTTTGGTTGATCGATGTGTCGATCAGCAGCGGAAGTGGCATCGTCTTGAAGCGCTTCAGATTGGTGCGCATTCGATCGTAGATAACGACCGTGTCATTGAGCGAATAGCACATGACCGTCAGCAGTGCAGCTACCGCAGGAAGATCAAAAGGCATGCGCGTGATCAGGAAGAACCCAAAGATCAAAACAACATCGTGAAGCGTGGCGACAAGAGCACCAATCGCAAAGCGCCAGCCAAAGCGCGCCAGAATGTAGATCAGGATTGCAGCCAAAGCGGAAACGATGGCGATACTCGCCATACGCCCGGCTTCACCGGACACCGACGGCCCGGCGACCTCGACGCGCGCGATATCGTAATCTGACGACAGTTCGTCACGCAGCAAGGTGAGAGCCGATTGCTCGCCGTTTTCGCCGGCGTCCTGAGATGGCACACGAATGAAGGCGTGTGCAGGATTCATCGAACGCGTTGCGGTAACTTCGCCAAGATTGAGTTCCTGAAGACGCTCGGCGATATTAGATGGATCCGCATTGCCATTCTTGGCAACGACCTCCACGGCAGCTCCGCCCGCAAAATCCACCCCAAGGTTTAAGCCTGCAAATGCCAGTCCTGCCATTGCAGCAATTGCGATGAAGGCCGAGACCGAAAAGACGTATCGGCGAATGCCCATGAAGCGGACATCGGCATTCGAAAGAAAATCTCTGGCAAGACCGCGAGGCAACCTCTTGGAATTTCGCCCACGCCGACGCACCCACATGCCGACCAGAGCCTGCGTCAATGTAAAGGTGGTAAAGAGAATGGCCGCAACACCAGCCAAAAGCACGTAGGCAAAGCCACCAATCGCATCACTCCCCAGCAGCAGCAGCAAGAGAGCGCCAAGTGCAATCGTCACATTTGAATCGACGATACTCGTGCGCGCGCCGTCGAAGGCTGCCTCAGCAGCATCCGACAGAGGCCGGCCAGCCTTTGCTTCCTCGCGCATCCTCTCGAAAATCAGAACATTGGTATCGACAGCAATGCCAATAACAAGCGCCACCCCTGCAAGTCCTGGCAAACTCATGAGCGTCCCGAAGGCACTTAAAACGCCCAAGACGAGCAGCAGGACGTAAGCCAGCGATGCAGCTGCAACGGCGCCGAGGCGGCGATAAAAGAACACCATCAAGGATGTTACCAGGACGATGGCGAGAATGCCGGCGGACATGACGTAGATTACGGAACGCTGCGCGAAGGCTTGGCTGACGGTGCGCTCTTCTACAGGGGTAAGGGTGGCAGGCATCGAGCCGGCCTGCAACATCGACGCGAGATCGCCGAGGCCCTGCTCGGTGAAGTTAACCGGAACTTGTACTGTGCCGTTGATGATCTGACGTTCGACCGGTACGACGGCCATGACCTGATCATCAAGGATAATAGCGAGCCGACGCCCAATCGCGCTCTGCGTCAAATCACTGAGACGTTTTACGCCATTCTGGTCGAGGCTAAATGTGAGCGACGCTGTTTTTGCCTTGAGGTCGAAGCTCGGCCTGACCCCAACCAGATCATTATTCGTGGCAATTGCCGACCGTTCAACAAGATAAGGGACCGGCGGATCGTCGATCGAATAAAGAACTTCCGAGCCGGCGGGCCACCGGCCATTGAGCGCGTCCTGGCCACTCATGCTTTCGTCGATGAAGCGGATAGATATTTTTGCGGGCTGGGTGAGAATGTTTTTTAGGCGCTCTACGTCAGCATTGCCGAAAACATCGATCGCAATGCGATCGTCGCCTTGGCGACGCACACCGAAAGCATTATCGCCCAACGCGATGATGCGGCGTTCGACGCTACCAAGCGATGCCCGGGTCGCAGCAGCGACGCCGGCATCAATGGCTTTTTCGGAAATGACGAGCCGCAGCTCAGCGCCTTCACCGCGCTGAAATGCTATATCCCCACTTCGTGAGAGGGCCGAAAGAAGTTCGGCAGCCGCATCGATTTTTGCCGGATCTGTGATTGTCACAGTGACCACTCGGTCATTGCCGGCCAAATTCGTATAGCGGATGGATGCCTCGCGAAGTTTAGCGCGAACGGAGGCAACCGCTTCCTCAAGTTTGCTGCGAATAATATCGGAGCGCTCGACCTTAAAGACGAGCTGAGTGCCGCCTTGCAGGTCGACACCGACCATCATGCCTGGCGGCCACCAACCGTTTGCCGTGGTTTGGCGCCATATGGGCGAGAAAAAGCCAGCAATGAGAACGACGGCAGCAGTAAGACCGGCCAGCCAGATCAGAAGTCTCTTCCAAATGGGAAAAGGGTACATATGTCCTCGATACCAATCCGACCAAGCCGGTACGTTAATGCGTATTACGCAGCGTCAGCCTTAACTGGCTCGCCCTTCACCCGCACGTCTGAAATGCCGCTGCGAAGAACGCGAACGCGAACGCCTTCGGCGATTTCGACTTCGATTTCCTTGTCGTCGACAACCTTGGTGACCTTACCCACGATCCCGCCAGAGGTGACAACCTGATCGCCGCGTCTGATCGCCTTCAGCGTCTCCTCGCGCTTGCGCGCCTGCTGGCGCTGTGGGCGGATCAAGAGGAAGTACCAGACAACCATCAAAGGCACGAAGAGGATAATCATTTCGAAACCAGATCCGCCGAAGCTTCCGGCTGTATCGGTTGCGGTCTGGGCAAATGCCGGGGTGATAAACATTAAGAACTCCTAGGCTATGTACGGCGAGAATTAACGCCGGTCATTTCTTTCAGGTGGCCGGGACTATAATTGCGCTCGGGTTGAATGCAACAGAAACAGCTTGAGGCCGTACCGTTTCCCCCTGCTGGCGTACTTTCGGTGTCGCAGCCAGCATGCTAATGCACCAATGGTTCGCTCGACGAAAGTGATTTTGCCGAAATATACATGCCTTTAGTCAAACGCTTACAGCGAACTGAGCCCCTTTTTTACCGCGCGCGGCGCCCAAAGCCATTTAGCTCTATTGAAGTAACGCTTCGGCAGGCACCCTCTGACGACTTCCGCTGACCTTGCCGCAACCAAATGTGCGCGGCAGCCGAGCAGAGCATCGAGCAAGCTTCTTAACGAACGCAGGAGACCATCATGAGTAAAGAGAAGAAGGACGCCATTCTCAAGGAATTGCGCCGGTTGTCCATTGCTGTCGAACGGCTCGCCGGACCTGCGCCGGCAATTAACGACATCAAGGCGGCTGATTGCTTTGTCTGGGCTCCCGCACGTCGTCACTTGCAGCCTGTCATGCGTCCCAACCGCGTTCCGTTAAAGCTGATCAAAGGCGTTGATCACGTCAGAGACATCCTACATGACAACACGACGCGCTTTGCCGAAGGTTTTGCAGCCAACAATGTTTTGTTGTGGGGTGCAAGGGGGATGGGAAAATCTTCGCTCGTCAAAGCTGCTCACGAAGATGTCAGACGAGAAACCGGCGTCTCTTTAAAGCTGATAGAGGTACATCGCGAGGATATTTCCAGCCTACCGCTCCTTCTCGATCTCTTAAAGGAAGAGCCGCATCGATTTATCGTATTCTGTGATGATTTGTCCTTCGACCATGACGACACGGCCTACAAGTCACTGAAAGCTGCTCTCGATGGAGGAATCGAAGGTCGTCCCGACAATGTTCTGTTCTACGCTACGTCAAACCGCCGCCATCTTCTTCCGCGTCACATGATGGAAAATGAGCAATCGACAGCCATCAACCCCTCTGAAGCGGTCGAAGAAAAAGTTTCTTTATCCGATCGTTTCGGCCTCTGGCTTGGCTTCCACAAATGCAGCCAGGAAGACTATCTTTCGATGATCGATGCTTACGCAGATTATTTGAAGCTTCCTGTCGATCAAAAGGCCTTGCACGCCGAAGCTTTAGAATGGGCGACTACACGAGGTGCTCGCTCTGGGCGTGTTGCATGGCAATTTACGCAGGATATCGCCGGGCGACTTCGCATCCCTTTTGCTACAGAATAACCCGCATATGGATCAAGCCGGCCAACAAAGCACTTCAGCCGGCTTGAGACTGTAGCGAGTGTCAGCTTTTGAGCTTGGCGTTGCAGAGGCTGTAATAGCCACCGCCTTTTTGAATCCACTTCAAGCCGCTCAGCGTGTTGGCCGCCTTATTTTCCTTATATGAATCGACGCAGGTGTGCATGCGGGCTTTTGCTGGCTTCTCGCTCGCATATTTGGACGAGATTGCCGAAGGAAAAGTTACGCCGGCAGGCGCGGTCATCGTCGGTTTCGCAGGCTCTGTACTCGGTGTCTTCGCGATCTCGGGATCGGTAGCGGCAGCAGCAGCCGTGCTGCTGTCTGCCGGAGCACCCGCAGCGGCATCAGTACCGCACTGCGCCTTGCGGAAATCGTTCCACTTCATGTCCTTCGCAGAACCGTCAGCTTGTGCCGCTTTGTACTTGGCGCTGCACTCTTTCATCGTCAATGCCGCTGATGGCGTCGCGAAGATGAGAGCACCCAGCACAGAACTCGAAGCTAGAATGACGAAATTTTTAAGCATAGCGTTTCCTCCTTCAAAACAATCAAAGCGATTAGGATATTCGTCCACCCTCAAGAATTGTCAAGAACAAAATAGCAACATCATTAGACAGCGACTGACCTCCCCACTGTGTTGTGAAGACTGACGCGCTTTCAACGGCATTGCAAACAAGCGCGCTTTTGAACGCAAAACAACCGGAAAAGTTGAACATAGGCGATCCTCCGCAACTTGGCACGGTCCTTGCTGGACTAGGTAAGTCAATGGTTTCAAGGGAGCCAACGTGTCGTGAAACGAGACAACCTCGCTTTTTCTCCTATCGGCGTGGCGCTTCATAGCCGCGGAAAATATAGAGTGGTGACATCGGTCCATGGCGTTGCAGAAACGCTTTTGGAAGATTGGCCGATCGACGATGGCGAAGACTTTGCCGACGCGATTATCTGCTGCGTCAATGCCTTACATCGCAAAGCATCGCCGCAGGCGGTTCGTGCGGCGTTTGTCAGAGCCGCTCGCGAAGCGAACGTCATGGTATTGGAGTCTGTTGGAGCTGCGCGGCAGTCCTAATGTCATGATGGGCAAATGGCTCGATCTGCTGCACGCCGGATCAGGTGAGCATTCAAAAGACGTTTATAGGGACAGCCTTTCTGGACAAAACGTGCAGTCCAGCGCCCTAAGCGGCTACCGGTTTCGAGACGGAAACAGAAAGGTCATCTGTGTGAAAACGAGACATCAAGCAACTTGCTGTAGCGCGAAATTCAATTAACCGGTTGGCCTCGTCGATTCTCTGAACAAGCTAACATAGACCTCGACCGCCTTCTCAATTTCGGCAACGAGAGCGTCGTTGGACGCCGCCTCCGTCCAAAAGCCAGTCTGCCGCAGCCATTCTGCGTCATCCTGTAGCCGCGCAATCATCGCTTCCACATGCTGAATTCTTTGCTCGGGCTTCATGCAGTGCTCCAGGTTTCTAACGACCCTCAGGATCTCGACACTGGCGGATCGCCTTTTACGGATCTTGACAAATGGTTTCGCGTCGTCGGCACATCTGCACGAGAATATGCATGCCTCGCCAAATCAGCGCCTCGGCGTGCTCAGCTGAAAGATCGATCGCACGCGTGCTGCAATATCTTCAGCAAGAATCTGATCTGCAGAGTTGTCGTCATAGGCAATGCTTGCTACCGCAAAGGAACTAACCGCGATGACGGAGCCATCATCGACTGACGCGGCATCGACGCTGACATGAGCGACATTCCTGTTCTTTTGAATGCCTTGTTTCTTTTCCACGCTGGCAATGCGGATTGTCAAGATGACACGTGGATAGACCTGCTGCCTGACCGTGGCGTTGATCGCAGCGTTGACGCGATCTCCGACCCCGAGCATCAATTCCGAAGCAATGCCTGGACCTGCGGTAACGAGCGCATTGCGAACGTCATATACCGGGCCGGTCTCGGCCTTCTCAAAGCCAATACATCCCGCCAATGAGAAGAGAGCTGGCACGGCCAAGCAATAGCTAAACTTTCGCAACCCCATACGCCCTCCCTGAAGTTCGCGTCAAGTTTGGGCATTCCGGTCAAGAAAGCAAGACGTATCAGCGGCTTATTGTCTGGAAAACGTCAGCGGCAGCCTTGAATTCTGCAAATCGCCAAGCCCGTCTTTTCTCAGCCTCCTCGTCCGACCCCCATTGCTCGATCGTCCAATCTTCATCGAGATGGGCAAGGTTCCACACGTCTTGCATCGAAATAAAACCGCCGGCAAAGGCAAGCGCCAGCAAAGCAGAACCCGTCAGCGTGGTCATTGTGTGAAGGGCTGCAAGTTGGAAGGCGTCATCGTAACGGGCCAATCTCGACGCAAATGCGGAAATTGCCTCAGCAGGTTGGTTATGATGAATCACACCCTCGATCAGGATGAAGCGCGCACCGAACTCGCTTGCCGCCCAATCCAAAACAGGGTCCCAACGCTCACGCTGTCGCTCAACGAGTGCCTCCGGACCATCGGCACGATAGCAAAGCAAGTCGCTCGTCGAAAAACGAATGATGTCTTCGAGGACGGCTTGGCGATCATTCGCAACGCCATCGATTGCCGTATTGACCAAGCGCGTCACCGGCATAGAGGAAGGATCGATCTCCTCGCCCTGTTCTCGCCACTCGAAAGCAATGAGATCTGCGAGAAGCGAACTTGGGACTTTCAACAATTGCCGGGCAGGCGTCCGGATCGGCTTTCCATCGAGTTCGATCCGAAACTCTTCCTCCATTGAACCCGCCACCGTGACAGCGCTGTAGAACTTCTTTGGCAGCGCCTTTTTCATCTGGATTTGTGCGCGCCGAATAGGGTCCGGATGGCTCAGGCCCTCGGAAAGGTCGTTCAACAGATCGCGCATAATAACCCCTTGTCAGATGTAAGCGAGAATATCGCTGGGCTGTTCGGCGATTGCATCTGCTCCCGCCTCCTTGAGAGCAGCCGTACTCGCATAGCCCCATGCCACGCCGACTGCCTGTGCTCCAGCAGCCTTTGCCATCAGCATGTCATAGATGGCATCGCCGATAACGATCGCTTCAGATGGCTGAACGCCGACTTCATCGCAGCATTCCGTTACCATAGCTGGGTGAGGCTTAGAAGGACAGTCATCGGCGGTTCGCGAGACCACAAAGTGTGGTTTGAAACCGTGTACCTGGAGCACTTGTTCCAATCCACGCCGGGACTTTCCGGTGACCGCGCCGATCAGAACATCCTCACGCGCTGCGAGGCTGTCGATTACCGCAGAGATATTGTCATAGAGGCGAACCTCCCTGCCCGGCTCCGCCCGCACCTCGGCGTAAATGGCCTTGTAATAAGCGGCCATGGATATCGAGTCCTCATCGACATGAACGCGGCCGAGAAGGCGCGCAATAGTGAGGTCCAAGGTCAATCCGATGATCGATTTCGTGTCGCTTACATCAGGCAGATGATGGCCAAACTGAGCGAAGGTTCTGACCATGACTTCATGAATAAGACCAGCACTGTCAACAAGGGTGCCGTCGCAATCGAAAAGCGCAAGCTTCATTCCTCGTCGAAACTCCCGGCCGCATTCTCATCAAATCCAAGAAGGTTCCAGGTCTGCACCATATGGGGCGGCAAAGGTGCAGTCACCCGCAGCCGACCGCCGGAGGGATGCGGAATGTCGATGTGGCGCGCGTGCAGATGAAGCCGCTTTTGAACGCCTCCAGGAAAATCCCAGTTCGGATCATCGATGAAATATTTGGGATCGCCGATGATAGGGTGACCTATATGCAAAGCATGCACGCGAAGCTGATGCGTTCTGCCGGTATATGGCTCCATCTCCAGCCAGGCAAATCGATGTGCAGCCGTTTCGACAATGCGATAGTAGGAGATCGCGTGGTCTGCTCCTTCTTCTCCGTGCTTGGCCGTCCGCATGCGATCGCCATCCGGTGTCGCTTCCTTCACAAGCCAGGTCGAAATGCGATCCTCGCGCTTGCGAGGCACGCCCTTGACGAGCGACCAGTACGTCTTCTTCGTGTCGCGCTCGCGAAAGGCGGCCGTTAGTTTTTGCGCTGCACCACGCGTACGCGCAATAACAAGAACGCCAGAGGTATCGCGGTCCAGGCGATGAACCAGCCTCGGCTTTTCGCCGCGCTGGTTTGTCCACGCCTCCAGCATTTTATCGATATGACGATTGACGCCCGATCCGCCCTGCACAGCCAGGCCTGCAGGTTTGTTGAGGACGATCACCTTCTCGTCTTCGTGCAACACCATCCGCGACAAAAGCTCGCCGTCGCCGGAATGCTTCAGGTCTCTCGAGGCAATAGGCCCGGCTTTCGCTTTAGCATCCACATCGAGCGGCGGCACACGGACCATCTGCCCCGGCTGCACCCGCGCATCCGCCTTCACTCGTCCGCCATCCACACGAATTTGCCCAGAACGCAGAAGCTTCTGTAGGGGACCAAAGCCAAGGCCTGGATAATGGATTTTGAACCAGCGATCGAGCCGCATCCCCGCTTCGTCGGGTTCGACTTGGATATGCTCAATTCCTGCCATACATGTTCTTTCGTAACGGAATAACGCTCGAGGCTTTGATTTTGCCTCGGCTTTAGAACATTTCGACTGAAAACGGAAATTCTAATCGCGGACGCAGCTGCGATAGATGGATCGCTGACCTTGTCGGCAATGCCAATAGAGTTGTGATCTGCGCAAAGATTGCGTTCTCCCATCTATTTTCTGCAACTCGTTAAATTCGAAACGATTCTTTTAGGATTTCGATTAGTTGCTCTGGTGTATATTCATTCCATGACCGATCTGCCTGGACCCATATCGGCGACCACGGCCGCCGCCGCTTTTGAAAGCCTCCGAATTCCCCTGCGGAAGCCTAATATCATTGCGGCGAAAGAAGCGCGCCGGGTCGCCGAGCACCAAGCAAGTGACGGCGAAGCAGAGCCGGATGCAGAACCGAATATGGTTATTCACTCGGCAGAAGTGGCACTCAATCTTCTCGATCTCGGCTTTCATCACCCGGAACAAAACTTCCGCCACGCTCAGGACGCCTACGAAAACGACTAGGCTTTTTCCGCTCGGCGACGAATTTTTGTTCGACGGCGACATTTCCCTCTTGCCAAGACAGCTGTGCCATCGATAATTGCCCATAACCTGTTGGGAGAATCCGGGCGTTTTTTTGCGGCCGGTGCCGAAGGAGCAACCGCCCCGGAAACTCTCAGGCCGAAGGACCAGCAGGTGGCAGACGGAACTCTGGAGAGAAACGCGAAAGCGTTCGCCGAAGGGATAACAATCTCAGGCAAGAAAGACAGAGGGGGCTCATCGGAAGGCGAATTCTGCCTTCCTGAAAGAGCTCGCGCCTATTTTGGGCGTCTTACCGGAGATGTCGCTTGACCGAAACAGTCGATCTTAGAAAGACACCCTTGCATGAACTGCATCTTTCGCTGGGCGCGAGAATGGTGCCTTTTGCAGGCTATGAGATGCCGGTGCAATATCCTGCAGGGGTCATGAAAGAGCATTTGCACACGCGATCGCAAGCCGGCCTTTTCGATGTCTCTCACATGGGCCAGGTGATCGTAAGAGCGAAATCGGGCCGGTATGAAGATGCCGCGCTCGCCCTGGAGAGCCTGGTTCCCGTCGATATATTGGGTCTGTCACAAGGCCGTCAGCGTTACGGCTTCTTTACCGATGACCAGGGTGGCATCCTTGACGATCTGATGATCGCACATGTCAACGATCATCTGTTCGTTGTCGTCAATGCCTCGTGCAAGACGGCGGATGTAGAGCATCTCGAACAGCATATTGGCGATGTTTGCGAGATCAAAATTCTGGATCGAGCCTTGATTGCATTGCAGGGCCCCCGCGCCGTTTTCGTCCTTGCCGAACTTTGGGCCGATATCGCCGCAATGAAATTCATGGATGTCGCTCAATGCAGGCTGCACGACGTAGCATGTCTCGTGTCGCGTTCGGGCTATACCGGCGAAGATGGATTTGAAATCTCGATACCCGTTCACAAAGCAACAGAGATTGTTTCGCTTCTGCTTGAGCATCCGGATGTTTCTCCAATTGGGCTCGGTGCGCGGGACAGTCTTCGGCTTGAGGCAGGCCTTTGCCTTTACGGCAATGATATCGACACCGCGACGTCTCCCATCGAAGCGGGTCTCGAATGGGCTATCCAGAAAACCAGGAGAACAGGTGGTACCCGCGCTGGTGGATTTCCGGGTGCAGAGCGAATTCTCAATGAACTCTCGAATGGCGCATCGCGCCGGCGCATCGGTCTGAAGCCTGAAGGAAAGGCACCTGTGCGCTCGCACGCCAAACTTTATGCGGACATGGAAGGGTCAACACTTCTTGGCGAGGTCACGTCGGGTGGCTTCGGCCCCAGTGCTGAAAGTCCCGTTGCCATGGGTTATCTGCCGACGGAGTTTTCCAAGCCGGGAACGCAGGTTTTCGCGGAAGTCCGCGGAAAATACCTCCCGTTAGTCGTGACCGCCCTGCCCTTCGTAACCCAGACCTACAAGCGATAACCAAGTTCAAGCTTCTTTTGTCCGCAGCATGATCAGCGGGCGAAAAACCCATTATCCCGGAGAGGAATAAAACATGCTGAAATATACCAAAGAACACGAATGGTTGAAGCTTGAAGGCGACGTCGCGACCGTCGGCATTACGGCATACGCTGCCGATCAGCTTGGCGATCTCGTGTTTGTCGAGCTGCCTGAAGTTGGCTCAACCTTCACCAAGGATGCAGATGCCGCCACGGTTGAATCAGTCAAGGCAGCTTCTGACGTTTACTGTCCGCTCGACGGCGAGATCCTGGAAGTCAATCAGGCAATTGTTGATGATCCATCGCTCGTCAATTCCGACCCGCTCGGTTCTGGATGGTTCTTCAAGTTGAAGCTCAAGACTCTCTCCGATGCCGACGATCTTCTCGACGAGGCAGCCTACAAGGAGCTCACCGCGTAATGACAACGCCGACCGAGTTCCAATTCACGGACTATCAGCCCTACGACTTTGCCAATCGCCGCCATATCGGACCCTCGCCGTCCGAAATGGCGGACATGCTCAAAGTCATTGGCTATTCAAGCCTTGATGCCATGATCGATGACACGGTTCCTTCCTCTATCCGCCAGAAGGAACCGCTGGCTTTCGGTCCAGCCATGACAGAGCGTGAGGCGCTTGATCGCCTGCGCGAGACTGCAAACAAGAACAAGCTTCTCGTTTCGCTCATCGGACAGGGATATTACGGCACCATCACGCCCCCCGTCATCCAGCGCACAATCCTCGAAAATCCTGCTTGGTACACGGCTTACACACCTTATCAGCCGGAAATCTCGCAAGGTCGCCTTGAAGCTCTGATCAACTATCAGACCATGGTCTGTGACCTGACCGGTCTTGACGTCGCCAATTCCTCCCTACTCGACGAGGCGACAGCTGCAGCCGAAGCCATGGCTATGGCCGAACGCGTCTCCAAGTCCAAGGCAACGGCGTTTTTCGTGGACGCAGATTGCCACCCGCAAACGATCTCCCTGATCCAGACCCGAGCCGAGCCGCTCGGCTGGACGGTTATCGTCGGTAATCCTTTTACGGATCTGGATCCCGTCGATGTGTTCGGCGCGATCTTCCAGTATCCGGGCACGTACGGACATGTCCGCGATTTCACGGGGCTCATCTCCCGCTTGCACCAGACGGGTGCAATTGCCATCATGGCCGCGGATATCCTGTCTTTGACTCTCCTCAAGCCGCCTGGCGAAATGGGCGCCGACATTGCCGTTGGGTCCACGCAGCGTTTCGGCGTACCGGTTGGTTATGGCGGTCCGCATGCTGCCTACATGGCGGTCAAGGACATGCATAAGCGTTCGATGCCGGGCCGCCTTGTCGGCGTGTCCGTCGATGCGCGCGGCAACCGTGCCTATCGTTTGTCGCTACAAACGCGCGAGCAACACATCCGCCGCGAAAAGGCTACATCCAACATCTGCACCGCGCAGGTGCTGCTGGCCGTCATGGCTTCGATGTATGCAGTCTTCCACGGCCCGCGCGGGCTTCAGGCAATCGCGCAGCAGGTCCACCAAAAGGCCGTGCTTCTGGCGAAAGGGCTTGAGAAGCTCGGCTACAAGGTCGAACCTGAAACCTTCTTCGACACCATCACGGTCGATGTCGGCCATATGCAGGGCGTCATTTTGCGCTCTGCCGTTGCCGAAGGCGTGAACCTTCGCAAGATCGGTGAAACCCGCATCGGGATCAGCCTTGATGAAAGGACCCGACCTGCGACGCTGGAGGCTGTCTGGCGCGCGTTCGGCGGAAACTTCAACATTGGCGATTTCGATCTTGATTATCGTCTACCGAAAGATCTCCTGCGAACGAGCGAATACCTTTCGCATCCGATCTTCCACATGAACCGCGCCGAAAGTGAAATGACGCGCTACATCCGCCGTCTGTCGGATCGAGATCTTGCACTTGACCGCGCGATGATCCCGCTCGGTTCCTGCACGATGAAGCTGAACGCGACTGCGGAAATGCTACCCATCACCTGGCCGGAATTCTCCGACATTCACCCGTTCGTGCCCGCCGATCAGGCGCTCGGCTACCGCGAAATGATCGAGGATCTGACGCAAAAGCTCTGCGATATCACCGGCTATGACGCATTTTCGATGCAGCCAAATTCCGGCGCACAGGGAGAGTATGCAGGACTTCTGACGATCCGCGCCTATCACCTTGCCCGAGGCGAAGGACACCGCGATGTCTGCCTCATTCCCACCTCTGCACATGGCACCAATCCTGCCTCAGCGCAGATGGTCGGCATGAAGGTGGTGCCCGTTAAGGCGAAGGAAAACGGCGACGTCGATATGGACGACTTCCGTGCCAAGGCCGAACAACATGCAGCCAACCTCTCCTGCTGCATGATCACCTATCCTTCGACCCATGGCGTCTTTGAAGAAACGGTCAAGGAGATCTGCGATCTGGTTCACCAGCATGGCGGACAGGTCTACCTTGATGGCGCCAATATGAACGCAATGGTCGGTTTGGCTCGCCCGGGCGACATTGGCTCAGATGTGTCGCATCTTAACCTGCATAAGACCTTCTGCATTCCGCATGGCGGTGGCGGTCCAGGCATGGGTCCAATCGGCGTCAAGGCGCATCTTGCTCCCTATCTTCCAGGGCACGTATCGACCGATGGACGCTCTGGTGCAGTCTCGGCCGCAGCCTTCGGCTCTGCGTCGATCCTGCCGATTTCGTGGAGCTACGTCTTGATGATGGGCGGTGCAGGCCTCACCCAGGCAACGAAGGTTGCAATTCTCAACGCCAACTATATCGCCGCCAGACTGAAGGGCGCTTATGAGGTGTTGTACAAGTCGAAAAGCGGTCGTGTTGCCCATGAATGCATCATAGACACACGTCCGCTCGCCGATAGCGCAGGCGTCACCGTTGATGACGTGGCAAAGCGCCTGATCGATTGCGGCTTCCATGCGCCGACAATGAGCTGGCCGGTGCCCGGAACGCTGATGATTGAGCCCACGGAGTCTGAAACCAAAGCTGAACTTGATCGCTTCTGCGAAGCCATGTTGGCCATTCGCGAAGAAGCCCGAGCGATCGAAGACGGCCGCTCAGACCGAACCAATAACCCACTCAAGAATGCCCCTCACACAGTGGAAGACCTCGTCGGCGAATGGGACAGACCCTACAGCCGCGAACAGGCTTGCTATCCACCGGGCGCGTTCCGGGTTGACAAGTACTGGTCGCCGGTCAACCGCGTCGACAACGTCTATGGAGACAGGAACCTCATCTGCACCTGCCCTCCCGTCGAAACTTACGCGGAAGCGGCAGAGTAATGAAATTGGAGCGCCCCGAATCGGGGCGCTTCTTCCACACTCGCTCAACAACAGAATGCTTCAAGTCGAGATCGAACGCTTACAAGCCAAGGTTTAGAGAAGCGAGTAAGCCGCCGCGCCCAATGCAAAAATGCCGAACCCTATCAAAAGGTAGTTCGTCACCGTGGCAACCTTGTGGGTGAAATCGTCAGACAGACGGTCTCTTGCCAAACTGACCAGCCCGCTGAGAGAAAACCACCAGAACAAAGATCCCCCAAAAACACCTGCTACAATCACTGCGGAGCTGAATCTGCGCGTCTCGTCGGTTAGACCTAGACCTGCGAACAAGGCGCCAAAGGAAAGGATGGTGGCAGGATTGGAAATAGTCAGAAAAAAAGTCGCTGCTGTTGTTCGCACAAAACCAGAAGCGCCTATGTCGGCAGCTTTTATTTCGCCCTTCCTCAGCCCGTGAATGCCGAGCCACAGCAGAAGCAAACCGCCACCGATTGCAAGCGGCAGACGTGCCGCAGACATTGTTTGCGAAAAAGCAGCGAGACCCGCAACTGCGACCAAGGCATAGGTCGCATCGCCAACAGCTGTCCCAAGACCACCCGAAAATCCGGCCCAAAATCCTTTTTCAAGCGACCTGTTGATACAGAGCGTTCCTATGGGACCTAGCGGCGCGGTAATTATGACGCCTAGCAAAGCGCCCTTTAGGAAAAGAAGAAGCATGAATAAGATGAATTGAAGCCCAGCGAGTAATCGGAAGGTTGATGTAGGGCTCTATTTCATTTTTCCGATAGCTCCACAACTGGAACCGTCATCGAATCCAAACGACAGGCTTGGACTGACTCTGCAGTCCACAAGCCGTCTCATCCACTCGCGCTTCCTTAAGCACTCTCAGCCGCACCCGCGCCTGTTCGTTCGGCCGCCAGTTTTGCAAGATCAGCAGGCTTCAGTTCGACCGACTCGCCGCAGCCACAAGCTGACGTCTGATTGGGGTTGGTAAAGATAAAGCCGGAACGAAGCTTCGTGGTTTCAAACCCCATCTCCGTCCCCAGGAGATAAAGAACAGCCGATGGCTCAATCCATACTTTTGCACCATCCCACTCGATCAGGTCGTCTTTCGAGTTGGGTTCCGTGACGAGATCAACGGTATACTCCATACCGGCACAGCCGCCCTTCTTGATCCCCACACGAACGCCTTTTGCATCAGCATCGGAATTGGCGACGATCTCTTTGACACGATTAGCGGCAGCCTGCGTCATTGTCATTACTGCAAAGCCCATTGGCTCATTCTCCTTCCGCAACCGGATGAAAGGTCCGGCGTGAACGATTCAGATGTAAACGTCGCCAGCGCTCCGTTCAATAGGATGCAGCGGCTCTTTCTTCTCGAATGTCGCTAGTCCTTAGTACCAGCCAACGGCAACTTGCGCTTCTTCCGACATGCGATCAGGTGTCCACGGTGGATCAAAAGTCAGATCGACCGTCACTCCGGACACGCCCTCAACAGCACCAACCGCATTCTCAACCCATCCCGGCATCTCGCCCGCAACGGGGCATCCGGGAGCGGTCAGTGTCATCACGATCTTCACCATCCGATCGTCTTCGATATCGATCTTGTAAACGAGACCGAGTTCAAAAATATCAGCAGGAATTTCAGGATCGTAGACCGTCTTCAACGCGCTGACGATATCATCGCTCAGTCTTGCCAGCTCTTCTTGCGGAATGCTGGAATTGACAATGCCATCACGGGCGTCGGTCTTCTGTTCGCTTTCATCCAGGCTCATGGTTGTTCCTTAGGCAAAGAAGCTGCGCGCATAATCAAGTGCGTCGGCAAGCGCGTCGACCTCTTCGCGCGTGTTGTAAAGGCCGAATGATGCACGGCATGTGGAGGTCACGCCGAAACGTTTCAAGAGCGGCATGGCGCAATGTGTGCCGGCACGAACTGCAACACCCCGACGATCTATCAACGTCGATATGTCGTGCGCGTGAATGCCAGCAAGCTCGAAGGAAAAGATTGCCCCTTTGCCCGGCGCAGTGCCGATCATCCGGAGAGAGTTGATTGCACTCAACCGTTCCTGAGCATAAGCACCGATCTCCGCCTCGTGGCGTGCTATCGCATCTCGTCCAAGTTTGTCGATATAGTCGAGGGCATAGCCAAGACCAATGGCCTGGACGATCGGTGGCGTTCCCGCCTCGAACCGGTGGGGCGGCTCGTTGTAAGTCACCGCCTCTTCGGAAACGTCGAAGATCATTTCGCCGCCGCCCTGGAACGGCCGCATCTCGTGAAGCCGTTCCTTGCGCCCGAAAAGGACCCCAATCCCTGACGGACCATAGAGTTTATGCCCCGTCATTACATACCAATCGCAGCCTATATCCTGCACATCGACGGGCATATGAACGGCGCCCTGACTTCCGTCGATCAAAACGGGAATGCCACGCGCTTTGGCAATTTTGCAGACTTCCTTCACCGGTACGATCGTGCCCAAAGCGTTGGACATATGCGTTAGGGCGATCAGCTTGGTGCGATCCGTCAGCCTTTTCTCGAATTCTTCGATATGGAATGCCCCATCGTCATCAACCGGCACCCAGACTAGCTTTGCACCCTGGCGCTCACGGAGGAAATGCCATGGGACGATGTTGGAGTGATGCTCCATGATCGATAGAACGATCTCATCGCCCTCGCTGATCCGCGGCATGGCCCAGCCGTAGGCAACGGTGTTGATCGCTTCGGTGGAGTTTTTCGTGAACACAATGTCATCGACGGACGGTGCATTCAGAAAGCGGCGAACTTTTTCGCGCGCTGCTTCATAGGCTTCCGTGGCGGCATTGGACAGGTAATGTAGGCCGCGATGCACATTGGCGTATTCATGCGAATAAGCGTGCGCAATGGCATCGATGACGACCTGCGGTTTTTGCGCCGAAGCACCGTTGTCGAGATAAACAAGAGGCCGGCCATGCACCTTTTCCGACAGGATCGGAAAATCGCGCCTGATAGCCTCGACGTCGTATCGCTGAACTAACGTCACACCGTCACTCGTCATAGCTGATGAACTCCATGAGCGATCCATCAGGATCACGAAAATAGAGACTGGTGCCTTCGCCTCTCGCACCATTGCGGCGGACCGGCCCCAACTCAATGCTGACACCTTCCGATTCAAGGTGCGCTTTGGCATCCTCAATCGGACCATCCCACGAAAAGCAAAGGTCGCTGTTGCCCGGCGCAACTGGAATGCGCGCAACAGGAGATGCAACGTGACCGGGCCCGTGCACATTCAGCTGTTGGCCACCGAGCCGAAAGACATACCCGCCTGTCTCCGTCTCAACCGCCTGCGCCCCAATAACGCGGGTATAGAAGTCCCGCGCTCGCTGCCAATCGCAGACGTGGATCACGCAGTGGTCGAGACGAGTTGGCACCTTAGGCATGCCGCTCCAGCCAATCGCTGATGACAGTCTCAAGTGCCTCGACCAAAGGCTCGTCCTCAAGCTCTTCGACGATTTCAGCAACGAAAGCGTTAACCAGCATTGCACGAGCTCTGCTTTCCGGAATGCCGCGCGCCATGAGGTAATAAAGATGATTATCATCGATATCGGCGACGGTGGCGCCGTGTCCGCACTGCACATCGTCGGCAAAAATCTCCAATTCCGGCTTGGCCGAAAAATCGGCTTCGTCCGACATCAGGAGCGTGTTGCATGCCATACGTGCATCTGTTTTCTGCGCATCCGGCGCAACGCGGATCATGCCCTGAAAAACACCCTTTGCACGATCGAACACCACATTTCGAATGATATCCGTCGAGCCGGTGTTTGGCACATTGTGACCAAGAACCATCGTCAGATCGGTATGAGTGTCGCCACCCAAGAGATTGATCCCGCGCAAAGCAAGGTCAACATTCTCTCCGCTAATCGAAATATGCAGCTCCTGTCGAACCAACTTGCCGCCGGCATTGATCACGAAAAGTCTAAGCTTCGAGTCGGCCTTCAGTTCCACGCGAAGTTGGCCAAGATGCGTATCATCGGCAGCCTGCTGCTGGAGAATGATATAAGTCACATCTGCGCCTTCGCTTACGACGACGTCGCTGACATGGCTCACCAAGGCTGCATGATCGGTCACTGCCTGGTGACGTTCGATGAAAACACCTTTCGTGCCGGCGCCGAAAGTTACCGGCATGCGAGTGTGGATCTGTCCGCCCGAATGCAGAAACTGCACTTCAACCGGCGCTTTGAGATCAACGCCATCATCGGCGTCAATGACAATTCCATCTCGCACAAAGCTGCCGTTGAGCCGTCCAATGGCATCATCCTTGCCGAGCGCGTTCAGCCGCTGGGCAGCAATTCCCCCGGAAAGGCTTTCTGCATAAGAACTTACGGTCACACCCTTCAGCTTTACAGGGATCTGAGGTTGTCCTTGCCGTGAAGTGAAAACTTCAGCCCCTTCAACGAGCGGCAGCACCTTTTTGCTGCCGACGTCGCCCTCCATGGGTGGTATCGAACGCAAGAGGTTTTTGAGGTCGGTGTAATGCCATGCCTCCACTTTTCGAGTGGGCAAGCCATCGTTCTTCAAATCGTCTAGCAACCGGTCGCGCAGAGCGATTACCGCCCCATCGCCCGGCAGGTCGCCGATCTGCTGGTTAAAAGCCTCGATGAGTGCCGCTTCTGCAGCAGTCATCCGGCCAGTTGTCTGCATATTCATCGAAGTCATCCTTTCCGGGGTGGTCGTTGCCCTGCGTCATGCTCTTGATCGAGCATTTAGAGGGCTCAGGCGGCAGCCCCGATGATGTCAGCGTAGCCATTTGCTTCGAGTTCATGCGCAAGTGTCTTGTCGCCTGACTTGATGACCTGCCCCTTGTAGAGGACATGCACCGTATCCGGCACGATATAGTCCAGGAGGCGCTGATAATGCGTGATAACGATGACGGCGCGGTCGGGCGAACGCAATGCATTGACGCCATCGGCAACGATCTTCAGCGCATCGATGTCCAAACCGGAATCGGTCTCATCCAGCACGCAAAGGCTTGGCTCGAGGAGAGCCATCTGAAGGATTTCGGCGCGCTTTTTCTCGCCGCCCGAAAAGCCCACATTCAAAGGCCGCTTCAGCATGTCCGGATTGATCTGCAGCTTAGCAGCCGCATCCTTGACGCGCCGCATGAAATCAGGCGTCAGGAGTTCGTCTTCGCCGCGCGCCTTCCGCTGCTCGTTCATCGCCACTTTGAGGAACTGCATTGTTGCAACGCCTGGAATCTCGACCGGATACTGAAAGGCAAGAAAAATGCCTTTGGCAGCGCGCTCGGCCGCATCCAGCTCAAGAATGCTCTCGCCGTTGTAAAGGATATCGCCTTCGGTAACTTCGTAGTCTTCGCGACCCGAAAGGATGTAGGAGAGGGTCGACTTTCCAGATCCATTTGGACCCATGATGGCAGCGACTTCTCCCGCCTTGACGGTAAGATTGAGGCCGCGAATGATTTCGGTACCGTCTTCGGCGATGCGGGCGTGCAGGTTTCTGATTTCAAGCATAGGTTTTTCCGTAAAAACAGTGTGAGGCGGCCTTCGACAAAGCCGCACGAATTTGGTTGATCAGCCGACGCTGCCTTCGAGCGAGATGGAGATGAGCTTTTGCGCTTCAACGGCAAATTCCATCGGCAGCTCCTGAAGAACTTCCTTGACGAAACCATTGACGATCAAAGCAATGGCAGCTTCTTCCGGAATCCCGCGCTGCAGGCAGTAAAACAGCTGATCTTCAGAGATCTTGGATGTCGTTGCTTCGTGTTCGAACTGCGCTGAAGCATTCTTTGCTTCGATGTAAGGCACGGTATGTGCACCGCACTTATCACCGATCAGGAGCGAGTCGCACTGGGTGAAATTGCGTGCATTGGTCGCGCGCCGATGCGCTGAAACCTGACCACGATAGGTATTCTGCGACACGCCGGCCGCAATACCCTTGGAGATAATGCGGCTCGATGTATTCTTGCCGAGATGGATCATCTTCGTGCCGGAATCGACCTGCTGATGACCATTCGACACGGCGATCGAGTAGAACTCGCCACGGCTATCGTCACCGCGCAAAATGCAGCTCGGATACTTCCATGTAATGGCTGAACCGGTTTCCACCTGCGTCCAGGAGATCTTCGACCGCGCGCCGCGGCAATCGCCACGCTTCGTCACAAAGTTGTAGATACCGCCCTTGCCGTCCTTGTCGCCGGGATACCAGTTCTGCACGGTCGAGTATTTGATTTCGGCATCGTCAAGCGCGACCAGTTCGACGACGGCGGCATGGAGTTGGTTCTCATCGCGCTGAGGCGCAGTGCAGCCTTCTAGATAAGAGACGTACGCGCCTTCCTCAGCGATAATCAACGTCCGTTCAAACTGACCGGTGTTCTTCTCATTGATGCGGAAATATGTCGACAGTTCCATCGGGCAACGAACGCCTTTCGGAATGAAGACGAAGGAGCCGTCGGTAAAGACCGCCGAGTTCAGCGTCGCGTAGTAATTATCGGTCGTCGGAACGACGGAGCCAATATATTGACGCACCAGATCCGGATGTTCGCGGACGGCTTCGGAGATTGACATGAAAATCACGCCGGCCTTTTTCAGCTCTTCCTTGAACGTCGTCACAACCGAGACGGAATCGAAAACGGCATCGACCGCGACACGCGGTTTTTCGACGCCGGCAAGGATTTCCTGCTCGCGCAGCGGAATCCCCAACTTCTCATAAACCTTCAAAAGCTCAGGATCGACTTCCTCAAGGGAGCGTGGCCCCGATGTACTCTTCGGTGCGGCATAGTAATAAATGTCATTGAAGTCGATCTTCGGGTAATCGACACGCGCCCAGACGGGCTCTTCCATCGTCAGCCAACGCCGATAAGCCTCAAGACGCCATTCCAGCATCCATTCCGGCTCCTGCTTCTTGGCGGAGATGAAGCGTACAATATCTTCAGATAGGCCCTTGGGGGCCTTATCGGTCTCGATCAGAGTTTCGAAACCATACTTATACTGATCGACGTCAATCTCGCGGACGCGATCAACCGTTTCCTGGACGGCAGGCATGTCATTCTCCAATCTCGCCGGATAAAGGGCCGGCAGCTTGCATCACTGGCACGTTGTCGGTGCCCTATATGTAAGACGCCAAAAGGGGTTTTTCAGCCCACATGGCAAGCGGATTTTCTCAATTTCCGCAATTTCTGAAGCGGTCAGGCCGCCGCGCCCGCCGGCTTTCGCCGACCTGCAATCTTGGCAAAAGCGGCCAATGCCGCGTCGATGTGTTCCGCGTCGGTCGAAAAGCCAAGCGAGATCCTAAGCGCACCGAGACGGGCGTCACATCCCATTGCGCTGAGGACATGGCTTTCTCCAACCTTGCCCGAGGAGCATGCTGACCCCGCAGAGACGGAAATCCCTTCCAAATCGAATGCGATCTGTCCCGTTTCCGACTTCAAACCGGGTAGGCTGAAGAACGTCGTATTGGGCAAACGCTCGGTATCTTCCCCATGAATTATCACGTCGGGCGCCGCTCTGCGCATCCCGTCTTCCAGACGCGCTCTCAATTCGTGTAGCCTATGACCGGCCTTACTCATCTCTTCGCGCGCCGCCTCTGCCGCCGCGCCGAAGCCGGCCAAGGCGGCAACATTTTCAGTTCCTGACCGGTGACCTTTTTCCTGGCCTCCGCCGTGTATCAGCGGTTTCGGCATCAGGATTTCACCGCGCGAAACGAGCGCACCTGCCCCCTTGGGACCACCAATCTTGTGCGCGGAGATAATCAGAAAATCGACCGCCAGATCTTCGATATCAACAACAAGGCGACCAGCCGCCTGGACGGCATCGACAACCATGAGGCCGCCGTGAAGTTTGACAAGCGCAGCGGCTTCCTTCACTGGCTGGACGATGCCGGTTTCGTTATTGGCAGCCATAATAGCGACCATCGGCAGCCCCAACGAACGGTCGTGCGATGAAAGCAAACGAGCAAGACCATCAAGATCAACGACGCCCTTGGAGGTGACCGGTATCTCTGTCATCTGCTGCGGCGAAAACTGACCACCTTCGCGCACTGCCGGATGTTCAATCGCGCTGAAATAAAGATGGCCGATTGCAAGCGTTTTGCGACCCATTCGAAAATCCGGCGTCAAAACCATATTTGCCGCCTCTGTCGCGCTCGCAGTAAACACAATGTTGGCTGGCTGCGCACCAACCAAAGCGGCAACCTGACGCCGTGCTGCCTCTACGATGGCGCGCGCCGCGCGGCCTTCGCCATGAACCGAGTTCGGATTACCAATCAAATCGAGCGCCCTGGTCGTGGCATCCCGCGCCCGCGGGTGCAGCGGCGAGGTCGCATTCCAATCGAGATAGACACGCGGCGCGAGCATCCGGCCAGACCCTATTTCCTACTCGGCAGGCGTGACGGCTCATTTTTCTTGAAATTTCCGCCGGGCTTGCCGTATGAGACGTTCACACTGCGTAATCGCACGCAAGTTTCGAATTGTTCTAAACTGCGTTTTAGAAAAGCTGACAGCATTCGTCAAGTCTTGCGCATGAAGAACGGGATAAAAGCCGGAGTTCAGATGCCCGAAATAATTTTCAACGGCCCCGCCGGCCGCCTTGAAGGTCGATATCAGCCCTCTAAGGAAAAAAGCGCTCCAATCGCGCTCATTTTGCATCCGCATCCGCAGTTCGGCGGCACGATGAACAATCAGATCGTGTACCAACTCTTCTACATGTTTCAAAAGCGCGGCTTTACGACCTTGCGCTTCAACTTCCGCGGTATAGGCCGCAGCCAAGGCGAGTTCGATCACGGTGCCGGTGAACTTTCTGATGCTGCCTCTGCCCTTGATTGGGTCCAGGCTCTTCATCCTGATTCGAAAAACTGCTGGGTCGCCGGCTATTCGTTTGGCTCATGGATCGGAATGCAGCTCTTGATGCGCCGTCCGGAGATTGAGGGCTTCATTTCGGTCGCACCGCAGCCAAATACCTACGACTTTTCGTTTCTGGCCCCCTGCCCCTCTTCCGGCCTGATCATCAATGGTGAAGCCGATAAAGTCGCACCTGAAAAGGATGTGAACGGCCTGGTAGAAAAACTGAAGACCCAAAAGGGCATCTTGATCACGCATCGCACAGTGCCAGGCGCCAACCACTTCTTTAACGGGAAGGTGGATGAGTTGATGCTCGAATGTGAAGATTATCTCGATCGACGCTTGAACGGCGAGCTCGTGCCTGAACCTGCGGCAAAGCGCATTCGCTAAAAGCGAACTTTCAGAAAGGCGGTCGCAAGATCGCCTTTTTTGTTGGGCACGCGCTTCACTCGTTCCATCTTAGCGGCATATGAGGTGAACCCAACGTGACTATGACGTTGATGGCCGTATGTCGGCTGCGGTGACTTCGAAAACTGGCGCTTCAACGTCATCGAACCAGCGCATCCCTCTTGGACGAAAGCCGGTCTTAGCCAATACACGCTGCGACGCAGCGTTCTTCGGATGGGCAAAGGCGATCAGCCGCGCCGATATCGAACGTGCAAAAACCAGCTGACTAGGGATCTTGCTATTTCGGTTGCAAAGCCCTTGTTCCAAGCATCTTCGCAAAGAGCATAACCCAGCTCGTAATCCGTTGACACTGCATCAGGCGAGATCCCAGCGCGGCCGATAAACCTTCCCGTCGCGCGTTCGATAAGCTTGTATTTCGTGGTGCCAAAAGTTTGATGCTCCGCAAACCAGCCAGCAAGGCGAAGCTGGCACTTCTCAATGCTCCAAGGAGCCCGGTCTGCCATAAATTGCGTGGTTGCCATGCTCGAGTGCAGACTTTGGATAAGATCCGCATCACCTCTATCCCACATCACCAGCATCAGCCGTTCAGTTTCGAGGATGGTCTCAGTCATGCTTTTGCCAAAACGCCACCGCTGACTGGTTCTTTTACGCCAGTGGTCGAAGGAAAAGTGAGGGGCAGCCCTTCCAGCGACCTCACCGCCAGATAGGCCCAAGCCTCAGCTTCCATGGCGTCACCGTTCAGACCAAGATCATCGGCGGTAACCGTATCGGCTCCTTGCCTATCGGCAAGTTCGCATAGGTCGTGCATGATCATCCGGTTGTGACGTCCACCGCCGCAAATGACATACAGACGCGGAGGCTGCGGAAGATAGGAGGCGGATTTCAAAATTGACGCGGCAGCAACATGGGCAAGCGTTCTGGCGCCATCAGCGATCTCCAGGCTCTGTTTTTCCGGTGGCGCAAAATCATGGCGATCAAGCGAGCGTCGCTGATTGCCTGAAAAGAAAGGATGACTGAGATATTCCTGCACAAGATCATGTTTGACGCCGCCTTTGCAGCCAATCATTCCGCAATCGTCGTAGAACATGTCCGTATGCATTTCGACCCATTGATCGATCAAGTTGTTACCAGGCCCGCTATCGAACGCGATCATCGTACCATCCTGCCCGCAATAGGTCAGATTGGATATCCCGCCGATATTGACGAAACAGATCGGCAATTCAGCATCCTCGAGGCTCCGGGCAAGTCCTGAGTGATAGACCGGCACCAAAGGCGCGCCCTGTCCCCCATGCGCCATATCATTGGCCCGCATGTCATAAACGACGTCAATACCAGTTTCCTTCGCAAGAAGCGGACCATCTCCGATTTGGATGGTCAGCCCCTCATTCGGTCTATGCAAGACAGTCTGTCCATGAAATCCAATGACATCGACTTCCGAGGCATCGATATCTTTGTCTTTCAGAAACTGCTTGACCGCTTCTGCGTGGAGAAGCGTTAGTTCGCGCTCGATCTGCGCCAACTCTTCTGGGCGCTGCTTTCTATCTCGCAGGGGCTTTGCCAGTTCCAGCGCGCGTTTTAGCGATGAACGAAATGAGGCATCATAGGGAACGCCGAAAGATGGCCCCTGCTCGATAACAGCATCTCCATCCGTGCGTAAAAGTGCGACATCGATGCCGTCCATCGACGTGCCGCTCATCAGCCCGATCGCGGTTCTTGTTTTTGTCATGATGGGCCTCCCAAAAAACCACCGGCCGAATAGTGCATAGAGCTTGAAACAGTGCTAAACGCCCCGCGTCGGTTCAATAAGACTAGATAGCACCGCACTGAAAAGAGACGAAGCCATGACCGAATTTAAATCCGATTTCCTGCGCATTTTGAAAGAGCGCGGCTTTATTCATCAAATTTCTGATGAAACCGGCCTTGATGATCTCTTCGCAAAGGAAACGGTCACGGCCTATATCGGCTTTGATCCTACGGCGCCGTCCCTGCATGTCGGTAGCCTGACACAGATCGTCATGCTGCACTGGCTGCAGAAGACAGGGCATCGCGCGATCTCGCTGATGGGTGGCGGCACTGGTATGGTGGGCGATCCGTCGTTCAAGGAAGAAGCACGAAAGCTTATGACGATCGATATGATCGAAGAAAATATTTCGTCCTTGAAGCGAGTGTTCTCGAATTACCTTGATTATGACAACGGACAGAACAAGGCATTGATGATCAACAATGCCGAGTGGCTTCGGCCGCTGAATTACCTTGAGTTCCTGCGTGATGTTGGCCGTCATTTCTCAGTCAATCGCATGCTTTCTTTTGACAGCGTGAAAACGCGTCTCGATCGTGAGCAGTCACTGTCGTTTCTCGAATTCAATTACATGATCCTTCAAGCTTACGACTTCGTGGAGCTGAACAAGCGCTACGATGTACGTTTGCAGATGGGCGGCTCCGATCAATGGGGCAATATTGTCAACGGCATTGACTTGGGTCACCGCATGGGGACGCCGCAGCTCTATGCTCTGACGTCTCCTCTCTTGACGACGTCCTCAGGCGCGAAGATGGGCAAGTCGGTATCAGGCGCTGTGTGGCTGAATGCTGACCTGATGCCCGTCTATGATTTCTGGCAGTATTGGCGAAATACCGAAGACGCCGACGTTGTGCGCTTTCTCAAGCTCTTTACGACGCTGCCGATGGCGGAAATAGAAAAGCTTGCCGCACTGGGCGGATCTGAAATCAACGAAGCCAAAAAGCTTCTGGCGACCGAAGTCACTGCTATGCTGCATGGACGCCAGGCTGCTGAGGAAGCCGCAGAGACTGCGCGCAAGACCTTCGAGGAAGGAGCCCTCGCCGATAACCTCCCGTCAATTTCGGTAACTAAAGCCGAACTGGAAGCCGGTATCGGCCTTCTGTCCCTCGTCGTGCGGGCAGGCTTGGCTGCCTCGAACGGCGAGGCTCGGCGCCACGTTCAAGGCGGTGCCGTGCGGATCAACGATGTTGCGGTTTCAGACGAGAGAAAAGCGATTGGTACGGCAGAGGTCAGCGCCGACGGCGTGATCAAGCTTTCTCTCGGCAAAAAGAAACATATCCTAGTAAGACCAGAGTAAGGCCTGATCAGAATGGATCGAACTCAGGCCGGCTCGCTGCCGGCCATTTTCATTGAAACTCGAAGATATTTCGGAAAACACCCGGCGCGATGATCGACAACGGATTGATCTGAAGGTTTGGTTTGTCGAACTTACCGGTGAGACGGAAGGTAATACCGATCAAACCGCGGTCACTGCCATTGCCGAGAATGAAACCGATCACCGGCAGTTCCGCAAAGAGGCGGTTCAATCCATAGGCAGGCATAAAGGTGCCGGTCATGTCCATGTTGCCGCGCGCATCGCGGATGACACCTTGGAAAACAGCGCCCACCTGATCGCCCCGGACGACGCCATTTTCAACGGCAACGATCCCGTCCCGCGAATAGACACGGGCAAATCCTCTTTGAAAACGCTGCGCGGACGTATCGATATCCCGTTTCACCGCCGAATTCAGGCTTTGCTGATTTTGGCCAACGGGCGTGCTGACGATCGACTTCAACCTCTGCTCGTTCACCAGCGTGAAACGACGAAGATCGATCGCGCCATCCCAATCCTTGCCGCTACCAGGCCTGATCGTGAGGTTCAGCAGACCGCCTTGGACATGCTGGTAAAGATCGGCAAAGCGCGCGACGGAACCGGCATCGCCGCTTGTGAGGCGAATAGCACCATCATCGACCGTCTGCCCAACGAAGGCTTGACCGCTCGACGTTACGCTCGTGAAGTTCACCGTCTTTACGCGGCTGCCCGAGGCAACGTAAGTCGCATTGAGGTTTGCGAGCCTCTCGTCGTTGAACCCTGCCACCTTGTCCAGTTTAGCGTGGACGGTAACCGTGGGCGACGCGGAACTGCCGCCGTCGTCATCGCCGCCATCCTTGTCCGATTTGAGGCGGGCAAGAATCGGGCGGAGATCGGCGCTGTCGCCGGCAACCGTCACGTCGAAGCTCGATTTGCTGCGCTTCACCGACACGGCGAAATCGTCGAGGCTGGAGAGCTTGACCTGATCAAAATCAGCCGAGGTCAAGCTGCCTTTGTTGATCGACAGGTTTCCGCTCGCGCCGAAACCCTCCCCTCGAAGCTTGAAGTTCTTCAGCTGTATGTTGTCTGCAGCGCCGGAAAGTTCAAAGGTCGCGTTTGCGTTAATGCCGCTTCCCTTAGACCAGCCGATCCAGGGTAGCTTCACTGTCGCTTGGCCAAGGTCGACGGTGACATTCTGGCGGTTGTCATCGAGCTTATCGAGTTCGACCTTGATATCGCCGTCGATCATGTCGGCCAAGCCAGGAATAATCTTGTTTCTCTGCTGATCGCTCAAGCTGGCAATAATGACCTGCTGCGCCTGGATGTTCGCTGTTTTGCTGACTGGCTGCGTAATTTCGATATCGGCAGGAATTCCGTCAATTTGCGCCTTCGCGTCGAGGAAAACCTTGTCTGGATCTGCCGTCAACTTACCGTTGACGCGACTGATCGTACGTCCCGAGATCTGTTTGTTGATATCGACATTCGTCAAATCAAGGGTCGCATTCCAGACCGGCTCAGGCGGATTTTGCGATTGGATCAAACCAAAGCGGGCGCTCACCTGTGCAGCCACCTGCCCTTTGAGATCCGCCGGTGTCAGATCTGCACGTTGCAAAACCTGCAAAGGTTTGTATGTCAGCAGCTCGCCGACGGAATCTGCAGAACCCGTTATAGGAAGATTGATTTCCGCCATCAGCGGCTTCTCGTAGGTTGAAGGCAGGATGAATGTGCCCTGGCCTACCGCGACGGAGCGTCCAGATGCAAAGAAAGATGTCCCGCTCTGCAACGCGACCGTGAGCTTGGGACCGCTGAGGTCGAAATGCGCTGAGGTATCCCTGATTGGGGGAATATCGCCTGTGACGTTCATTCTGGTGTCAGAAACGTCGAACGCGATGTGGATCTGCTTCTCGTCGAGGTGCAAGCCTTTGGTCACAGCTTCGTCGAGCATGCCAAAAGGGATGAAGACAGACAGGGAGGCGTTGGTGACAGTGCCGCCGAAAAGATTGTGAAGTGTCCAATCGCGGGCCTTCGGAGCCATCCAGAATGGCCAAAGCTGCTTGACGGCGGTGGTTTGCAATTTCTCGGATTGCCCGACAAAGCTAATTTCGGGCGAGACATCTGCAAATTTCACGTGAAGAGAACCGTAAAACGAACCAGCTGCACTCGCCACGGCCATCTTCGAAAACTGGAGCTCTCGCGATTCGGAAAGAAATTGTCCTGTCGCCTGAATATCAAAGCCGAGCGGCTGTTCTCCCGATCCGATCGGTGCGGCCACGCCGCCGCTGACCAGAAGATCGATACCGAATCCCTTTCCGGCTGAAGGGTCTATTTGATCGAGATCGATGATCGCGCCGTTCAACGGAATGCTGCTCGCGGCCAACTGAAGATTGGAGCGTTCGATCTCCAGCGACTTCTTCTCGAAATTATAGCCGAGGTTTATTTTTCCGCTCGTCAGTTCTTGCTGATCCCCGTCCATATAGAGAAAGCCCGACTTGATATCGGCCGATGCCGTCAGGACAGGCTGTATACCGTCGATCGCACGCGCAGCAGAAACGGTCAGGTCGGCAGAAGCCTGCACTCCCTGACGGATCTCTCCTTGCTCATTCCTCTTGAGCGCGAAGGGAGCGAGATCGGTATCGGTCATATGCGCAACCAGCCGCGTAACGTGATCGCCGCTCGTTAGGGCTTCCACGGAAAGACGGGCAACCTTCCCGTTGATCGCGATATCGCCATCAAGCTGAAGCGAGCCTGCGCCAATACGGCGGAAGGTGAGATCATCGATCCTGATCGATAAAGGCCCATTAGCCGTATCTGCAAGTTTGATGTCGATCCCGGAAAGTTCAACCGCGCTGGTATTGCTCTTGGAAACGAAATTATGAAGGATATCAAGATGTGCAAAGGTCTCTTCCAGCGCTTGCGGCAGCGAGTCGACCCGCAGGTCAGTCAGCTTGACGGGATTGCCGGCCGGTAGAAGACCTGTGTCGAGAGCTATATCATCGGCTGATATGCTCGAGACCGCCACATTGCCCTTCAGCAGTTTCAATGGATCGAGAACCATGCGCAGCGAGCCTGTCGTGGACAGGTGCCGACCGCTTTGCAAGTCGGTCATGCTGACATCGCGAGCTTCCAAGGCCAATTGCAATTGCGACGTGAAGCGAATGCCAGTCGATCCAATCTGTGCACTATAGCGCGGCCCCACAACGTCGTTCAGTGCGGTTTGCGCTCTGCTGGTCAGGCTTCTGTCAAACATGCCTGACTCGATAACGCCAACGAGCCCGACAACAAGAACGAGCAGTAAGGACAGAACGCCAACAAAAGCGCGGATAGTTCTGCGCCTAGCAACACGATGCGGCGGGCAGTGAACGATCAGCGGGTCTTCGGCCTTTGCCGATGGGAGATCGTGCAATGCGACGATGTCCTTCTTACGAAAGGTCACTTTTTCGCCGCGTATTGCCGACATGCGCTCGTGTATGCCTCTTCAAACGAAATGGCGGCCGAACTCTGGCCCGCCGCTGATAGAACAATATATAGCTATCGTTAAACTGTGACCCATAAAGAGGGCAAAAGAAAGGTTTCTCCATGGCAGATATTGGCATCGGCACCCCGGCTCCGGATTTTGACCTGCCCCGCGATGGCGGCGACCGCGTCAAGCTCGGTGATTTCCAGGGCAAGCCGCTGGTTCTTTATTTTTATCCTAAAGACGACACCTCTGGATGCACGACTGAGGCGATCAATTTTACAGCTTTGAGCAATGAATTTGCCAAGGTGGGAGCGACGGTCGTCGGCGTATCGCCAGACTCCCCAAGTTGCCACGATAAATTCAAGAAAAAACATTCGCTTTCGGTAATCCTCGCCTCGGATGAAGACAAGAAAATGCTGGAAGCATATGGCGTGTGGAAAGAAAAGAGCATGTATGGGCGGACCTATATGGGCGTCGAGCGCACAACCTTTCTCATCGGGCCAGATGGGAAAATTGCCGTTATCTGGAACAAGGTGAAAGTGCCCGGTCATGCAGAGGCCGTGCTGGAAGCAGTCCGGTCGCTGGGGAATGCCTGAGCCCATGAAAATCAGATCGCTGCGCGGCGGAGCCGTGGCAGCGATCTCCTCACCCGATCTGGGCGTCAAAACCGCGCTCGCGCAACAGACCGCAACACTCTGGCAGGAACGGCGCCTGTCCTTGCGCTCACCGATGGACCAGAGCGTTCCAGATCGTCCAGGGCGGCCGGAAAAGCCGGACCTCATTCCGCCGACGAAAGTCGAGCGACGCTCCCTTCATAGCCTGAAAGGACGAATTGCGCTGCTCCACGCCATCGCTCATATCGAACTGAATGCAGTCGATCTTGCGCTCGATATTGTTGCTCGATTTGCGACCGAGGCTGTGCCGAACTCGTTTTTCGACGGCTGGATGCAAGTTGCATTCGAAGAGGCCAAACATTTCAATATGGTCAGGCAGAGATTGAACCAGCTTGGTGCCGATTACGGCGACCTGCCGGCTCATGACGGGTTGTGGCAGGCCGCTCATGCGACGCGAAACGACTTGACGGCAAGGCTTGCCGTCGTCCCCTTGATCCTTGAAGCAAGGGGCCTTGATGTTACGCCTGCCCTACAGGCGAAAATGCGCGACAGCGGAGATCTCGAAAGCGCAGCGGTGCTCGACGTCATCTACAATGACGAAAAAGGCCATGTTGCCATTGGCGCGAAGTGGTTCCGTTTCCTTTGCGCCCGCGAAAAACGCGACCCTGCCCGCACCTTCCAAGAACTCGTTCGCGAGAATTTCCGTGGTCCATTGAAGGCGCCGTTCAATGATATTGCGCGAGCCGAGGCTGGACTAACCCCTTCTTTCTATCGCTCTTTGACTGCCGTGAGCCATGCCTAGCGGCGGATAATACCTCTCTTCCTAACGCGCCGTTAACCTTAACATTGTGTAATCACTCTATCGAATCGCGATATGTCGGTGGAGCGATCAGCGGTGAAAAAGAACCAGCATAACCGCCTCTTCGGCAAACAAAAAGAAGAGCATCTGCTCATTCTGGCCAGCGGCGACAACGTCCGGCATATGACGTTTCGGCCGTGGATGGCGGTCGGCGCAATCAGCATGGCCGCGATTTTATTCGTGTCCTACCTGCTCGCCACATCCTATCTTGTCCTGCGGGACGATCTGATTGGCGCGACTATGGCGCGCCAAGCTCGCATGCAGTACGATTATGAAGACCGCATTTCTGCGTTAAGGGCGCAGGTTGACCGGATCACTTCCCGCCAACTCCTTGATCAGCAACTTGTAGAAGACAAGGTCGACAAACTGATCGAGCAGCAAGAAGCTTTGACCGCTAGAGCCGGAAAACTGACCGCTGCATTCAGTCAATCCTCTTCATCCTCGCCAAAGAACGAAAATATTCCTGCAGCGTCTCAGGAAAAACAGAGCTCTCTTTCTCTTGATGGATTGAAAAACATCATTCCTCTTGGCAGCAAACAAGGTGAAAACGTATCGGCCTCACAGACATCGACATCGCAAAATGAGACCGTTGGCGATCGATCTGATCGGCTGTTTACGCATATGACACTTTCGCTCAAAGCGGTTGAAGACGATCAACGAGCAAAGCTGGCAAGCATGGCGCAAGCGGCTGGAAGCGCCGCCGATACGATTTCGGCAGTTATCGGCCGTTTTAACCTTCCGCTGCCCAATGCGTCTGAAGATGCCGATCCCGTTGGCGGCCCCTTCATAGAGGCCCAGACGGGCGACGATTTCGGCCTGTCTCTATCCCAGCTCGATCTCGCTCTCGATCGTTTCGAACGTGCTCGTGCCTTGGTCAACGCGACACCTTTTGCCAATCCAGCCGTGGGCAAAGAGATAACCAGCCCCTTTGGCAATCGGCGCGATCCCTTTCTGGGGCGCCTGGCTTTACATTCAGGTATCGACTTTCGTTTCGCCCCCGGCGAGCCCGTGCGACCCACCGCCCCTGGACGTGTGACCGTCGCTGGATGGACGGGAGGCTATGGTAACATGGTGGAAGTCGAGCACGGCAACGGTATCGTCACACGCTACGGCCACCTCGCTCAAATCCTGGTCAAGTTGGGCGACACAGTCGGGAGAAATACCGCAATTGGTCTGGCTGGAAGCACCGGAAGGTCGACCGGAACGCATCTGCATTATGAGATCCGAGAAAATGGTAGCCCGGTTGATCCAATTTATTTCATCAATGCCGGATTGAAGCTGAATAAGTACATTGAATAAGCAATAATCTTTAGCTTCTAGAGCAAAATTAACGGTTCGAGCGCCTATATCGGCGCCGTTTCTTGACTTATGGGCAGTTTCCTACTATGTCGCGCTGCATTGCGGCATGCAATCCCGCCGACTCGACCTGAGATCGGCTAACCTAGACGGAAACAGATTTCCCTTTGACGACATTTGCTGATCTTGGCCTGAGCCAAAAAGTGCTATCCGCTGTTACCGATGCCGGCTACACGACGCCGACACCAATTCAGGCTGGAGCGATTCCATTCGCTCTTCAGCGACGTGATATTTGCGGCATTGCGCAAACGGGAACGGGCAAGACTGCATCTTTCGTCCTGCCGATGTTATCGCTGCTTGAACAGGGACGCGCTCGCGCTCGTATGCCGCGCACTCTGATCCTGGAGCCGACGCGAGAACTTGCCGCTCAGGTCGCCGAAAATTTTGAGAAATACGGTAAGAATCATCGTTTGAACGTGGCCCTCCTGATTGGCGGCGTTTCCTTCGAGGATCAGGATCGCAAACTGGAACGTGGCGCGGACGTGCTAATCTGCACACCAGGCCGCCTGTTGGACCACTGCGAGCGCGGCAAGCTCCTGATGAGCGGCGTCGAAATCCTCGTTATTGATGAAGCCGACCGTATGCTCGACATGGGCTTCATCCCAGATATTGAGAGAATTGCGAAACTCATTCCCTTTACGCGACAGACCCTGTTTTTCTCGGCAACAATGCCGCCCGAAATACAGAAACTCGCCGATCGCTTTTTGCAGAACCCTGAGCGCATCGAAGTTGCGAAGCCCTCTTCGACGGCTAAGACCGTGACGCAGCGTTTCGTTGCCTCGCACGGCAAGGATTACGAAAAGCGCGCTGTCTTGCGCGATCTGATCCGCGCTCAGACAGAGCTGAAAAACGCGATTATCTTCTGCAATAGGAAAAAAGACGTATCGGATCTTTTTCGCTCCTTGCAACGCCATGGATTTTCCGTTGGTGCGCTTCATGGCGATATGGATCAGCGCTCGCGTACGGCGATGTTGCATAATTTTAAAGAGGGCAACCTCCAGCTTCTCGTTGCATCGGATGTCGCTGCTCGTGGTCTCGACATTCCTGACGTCAGCCATGTTTTCAATTTCGACGTTCCCATTCATGCTGAAGACTATGTGCACCGCATCGGTCGCACGGGCCGTGCCGGACGTTCTGGTGCAGCCTTCACTATCGTGACACGCCATGATCAAAAATATGCCGATGTGATCGAAAAGCTCATCGGTGAAAAGATCGAATGGTCCGCTGGCGATCTTTCCTCGCTTCCCGCACCGGAACAAAGCCACGATGAAGAGCGTTCCCGGCGCAAAGGCCGTGATCGCGGTAAAGATCGCGAGCGCGGCAAACCGCGAGCGGTTCACAAAAGTGATAATGACGTCGAGGATAATGACGTTCAGCCGAAACAGGGATCAAAAGGAATCGAAAGCGTGAAGCACGAACGCAAACAGGATAATCGGCAGCAAAATGGCGCGCGTGGCGCTCGTCCTTATCCTGCGAACGATGACAATCGCGAGCGTCGCCGTCATCGTGATCACGACGACGGTCCGACACCTGTCGGTTTTGGCGACGATATCCCCGCGTTCATGCTGATTGTCGCAAACGCAAAGGTATGATGCGCGGGTGGGTAAACCCGGCATCGATTTTCCCGGTCTTGGTGTTGGGATGGTCATCCTGAACCAACGCCGGGTTTTGCTTTACAGGCGGTTGAACGCGCCGGAAGCAGGTTTCTGGAACATTGTTGGCGGAAAAGTGGACCTCATGGAACCCGCTAGCGATGCCGCTCGTCGTGAAGCGCAGGAAGAAACCGGTTTGCAGATCCGGGAAGTTCAGTTCCTTGGCGTTAGCGAACAACAGCTCGTCGATGATCGCCAACACTGGGTTTCAATGCTTTATCCCGCTAATGACTACAGGGGCGAGCCTTCGCTCACCGAACCAGACAAGCTTTCAGACTTTGGCTGGTTTGCTAAACATGAGCTGCCTCAGCCCTTGTCAGTCTTCGCCAAGGCGGCACTCGGTCTACTAAGTTCCGAATTGTTTTAGTCGAAAGCTATCGACTCTGTTGGGACGCGCCTCACCCCCTATCATTGAAGATGATTTGATAACTCAGGCGCTTCGGCTGGCGGCTTCGTACGCAAGTCCTACCCATTTCGCCAGCTCGTCGTCGTCATCCAAGGCCGCATCCGGAATGCTCCAATACGGCATGGCAACTGGCTGTCCTTTCTTGCCCAGATACGTCCATCGTTGCGCGCCAGCCGATGCGAAAGATTGCTCGGTCTGCTTGTCGGCCTTCAGCAAAATTTCATCATGATATTCGATCGCGAGAATGCGGCCGTCATAGTAGATCCCTTTCCCGCCAAACATCCTCCTGATGGACACGGGTCCAAGGGATCGAAACATGTCCTGGATTGCATCGTTGTCCATGCATCAGTTCCTCAATAGCCCGCCTTCAGCAAGAACAGCTGCCGGCGTATCAACATCAACAACGGCCGCCTCGCCAATGTCGACGAAACGGATATCGATCCCTTTGCCCTGAAGGATCGATTTTGCTCCCTGATCCCCCCGAAGCGAGGCCATCTCGCAATAAAGACCCCGCGGAATGATGACGGGATTGCCGGGATGATCCCCGTGTGCTGCACGTGTGACCGCCATTCCTCCCGACTGGCGAAAGTCGTCGATCAACAAGTCGAGATGCGCAGCATTAACACGCGGCATGTCCGCAAGAAGCACTAAGATACCAGAAGCCATTGTGGTGCGAGGCTCGGCGAAGCCTGTCACGAGCGAACTCGCCATGCCGCTCCGGTAGTCAGGATTATGCACCAAGTTGATTGGAAGGTCTGTAAGAACAGCTTCAATCTCGGCACGCCGATGACCAGTCACCACAGTGACAGGCAGCGATCTGCTTTCGAGCGCGTTGATCGCCATATGGCGAACGAGCGGAACGCCATTGAACTCTGCGAGAAGCTTATGCGAACCGCCCGCGCCCATACGGCTTGAGACGCCAGCCGCCAGCAACAATGTGGCGACCTGCAGCTCACTCGCTTCTTTTTTCCGTTCGCTTACCATTGTGAGACGCAGCTCTGCTCGGGAACGAGTTCACAGCATACGGTAATCGCGGTTCATATAAAAAAGCGCTGGCCTTCTGTCATCAAACCGCACCGCAACAACCTCACCAAACAGAATATGGTGGGTCGACATCTGCTTGATTCCGGTCACCCTGCAATCAAATGCAGCAAGTGAATCCATCAGAATGGGAGCGCCAGTCATGAGCGTTTCGAACTGACCAGTTGCAAAGCGCTCGTCGTTCGGCAGTTGCAATTTTCCCGAAAAGGCGTCGGCCACGGCCTGATGATGTGCACCAAGCGTATTCAAGCCGAAATACCCCGTACGAAAGAAGATTTGATTGCGGGGATTGGTATTATTGAGACAAACGAGTACGCAAGGAGGCCGATCGGAGACTGAACAGGCCGCCGTGATCGTGACGCCTCGCCTCTCGCTTCCATCGGCTGTCGTCACAAGCTGAACATGCCCACCGAAATGGCTCATTGCCTCGCGATAAAGGTTTGAATCGACCGTCTCTGTCGTCAATGAATAGCCTCCCAAGGCTTGCACTCATCGGCAATTCGCCAATATGTCTTTAGATAGGCACTTTCACGCGATAAGCGCTGAAAAATAGATCATTTATTTGTTTTTCTTTGACCATTTGACGCGGGTCGATAAAAGGACAGAGTTGACCCCGGAGGATTTCGCTCTTTCATGAGAATTGTGCATGCCCCAGTAATGTTATTGGCGATGCTGATATGCGTTTGTCAGGCGCAGGCGGCGGGCATGGTGATTGGCGTCGTTGCCCCGAAATCCGGCAACTTCGCAACATTGGGCTCCCAGATCATCAATGGTGCGGACCAACAGATCCGCGCTGACGGCAATAAGATGGTCTTGGTCGATGAGACATGTGAAGACAATAGTGGGGCTGCCGTTGCCGAAACGCTGATTAAGGAAAAGGTTGCCGTGGCAATCGGTTTCCTGTGCAGCGAAACCCTTGAAGGCGCATTGCCTCGGCTAAAGGATGCCGCCATACCAGCCATCACTGTATCGGTGCGTTCGCGCATCCTCATGGAAGACGCGCTGAAGAACAACTGGCCGCTTCTACGTCTTGCCCCGACCGATGCCGATGAAGCAAAGAAGATTATTGAAATCATCATGCGCGACTGGGCATCGTCGCCCACAGCGCTCGTCGATGACGGCACAGTCCATGCCCGTGAGCTCGTTGATGCTATCCGCAACGCATTGGAAGCACGCGGCCTTAAACCAATCGTGACGGATAATTTCAGGCCGGGACAAGATCAGCAAATCGGGCTGGTCCGTCGCCTGAAGAGGGCTGGCGCAAGCAAGGTCTTCGTTGCGGGAGACCGTCGCGATATATCCATCATCGTGAGGGACGCGAAATCTGAGAAGCTTTCGCTCGATTTCCTAAGTGGCGATGCTATGCGCGCTGCCGATCAGCCCGTGCCACTCGCAGATGGTTTTCGTGCCGTGGTATTGCCCGATGGCGATGCTGTTGCGACCGCAAAAGACTTTGTATCCGCTCTTCGTGCGCAAGGTTTAGAGCCAGAAGGATATACTCTTGCGGCAGCGTCAGCCGCGACGCTCGCCTCACAGGCTGCGGCAAAAGGTGGGATGTCCCTGTTGACATCAATGATCGGGGCTTCCTTTCACACCCCCCTGGGAGAGATCCGCTTCGCCGCCAACCATGAGCTGTCGGACAATCCTTATCAGCTGATGGAATGGCAAGACGGTGCATTCAAGCCGGTTCAAGAACCCACTCAATAGTCAGCCAAAGACGGTCTAAGACGACCAGTATGGAGATATCACAATGACCCTTCCAATCCGCATCGCTCCATCTATTCTTGCTGCAGATTTTGCCAAATTGGGTGAAGAAGTCAGGGACGTCAGCGCCGCAGGAGCCGACTGGATCCATCTTGACGTGATGGATGGTCATTTCGTGCCCAATATCTCTTTTGGTGCCGATGTCATCAAATCGCTTCGTCCATACACGTCGGCGGTTTTCGACTGCCACCTGATGATTGCCCCGGCTGATCCCTATTTAGAAGCTTTCGCCAAGGCAGGCTGCGACCGGATCACCGTTCACGCTGAAGCAGGTCCTCATCTGCATCGCTCATTGCAGACGATCCGTAGTCTCGGCAAACTCGCGGGTGTATCGCTCAATCCCGCGACACCTTTATCCGCTATTGAAAACATCCTTGATGATATCGACCTCCTTCTGATCATGTCCGTCAATCCTGGCTTCGGCGGCCAGAAATTCATACCCGCGATGGAAGACAAGATTGCGCGAGCCAAAGAAATGATCGGCGAACGGACAATTGAGATCGAGGTTGATGGTGGCGTGAGCGCAGAAACGGCGCCGATGATCGCCCGTGCGGGCGCCAATGTACTCGTGGCAGGATCCGCGATCTTCAAAGGTGGTTCTTTCGCCGCATATAGACAAGCGGTTGGTGCTTTGCGCCACGCCGCTGAGAATGCGCGATGACGGCGAACTGCAAGCGGCTCGGAGTTTCAATCCGCAGATATGGGCGAGCATAAGTAGAATCGATTTGCTTGAGGCAAGAGCTGCTGATGACGGAGAAGCATGATCTCGCGGCCTTGGTCGCAGATGCGTTGAGATTGCCGCGCGTCTTTGCTACAGGGGCCGCATAATCTCGTTAAATGAAAGAACGATTATGATCCCGCGCTATTCACGACCCGAAATGGTCACTATCTGGTCGCCCGAGACGAAGTTTCGGATCTGGTTTGAAATCGAAGCTCACGCGTGTGATGCACTCGCTGAACTTGGCGTTATTCCGAAATCGGCAGCGGAGACGATCTGGGCCAAGGGCGGCGAAGCCAATTTCGATGTGCAGCGGATCGACGAGATCGAAGCGGTCACAAAACATGATGTCATTGCATTCCTGACGCATCTTGCGGAAATCGTGGGTCCGGACGCGCGGTTCGTGCATCAGGGCATGACATCGTCGGATGTTCTCGACACCTGCTTCAACGTACAGCTGGTCAAGGCAACTGACCTTCTTCTGGCAGATCTCGATCGTTTGCTTGCGGCACTGAAAACCCGCGCTTTCGAACACAAGGATACGGTCACGATCGGACGGTCGCACGGCATCCATGCCGAACCAACCACATTCGGTGTCAAGCTCGCACTGGCCTATGCCGAATTTGAGCGCTGCCGCCAGCGCCTGATCGCCGCTCGCGAGGAAGTTGCGACCTGCGCCATTTCAGGTGCCGTCGGCACGTTTGCGAACATTGATCCACGTGTCGAAGAACATGTCGCTCACGCCATGGGCCTGAAACCTGAACCGGTATCGACGCAGGTTATTCCGCGCGACAGGCACGCCATGTATTTTGCCACGCTCGGCGTCATAGCTTCCTCTATCGAGCGGCTGGCCACGGAAATCCGCCATTTGCAGAGAACTGAGGTCCTGGAAGCGGAGGAATATTTCTCACCAGGCCAAAAAGGCTCTTCCGCCATGCCGCATAAGCGCAATCCGGTCTTGACCGAGAACCTGACTGGCTTGGCACGTATGGTGCGCTCTTACGCCATGCCGGCAATGGAGAATGTTGCGCTTTGGCATGAACGCGATATCTCGCATTCTTCCGTTGAAAGAATGATCGGCCCGGACGCCACCGTGACGCTTGACTTTGCGCTCTCCCGTCTTGCCGGCGTGATCGAAAAGCTGCTTGTCTATCCAGAGAACATGACGAAGAACCTCGACAAATTCCGGGGTCTCGTCCATTCGCAGCGAGTTCTCCTGGCTCTGACGCAAGCAGGCGTCTCCCGTGAAGATGCCTACCGCCTCGTGCAGCGCAACGCCATGAAGGTCTGGGAGCAAGGGAAGGATTTCCTTCAGGAGCTTTTGGCCGATCCCGAAGTGCGCGCCGCCCTGTCGGAGGACGCCATCCGCGAAAAGTTCGACCTTGGTTATCATACCAAGCATGTGGACACGATTTTCAAAAGAGTGTTCGGCACGGCCTAACGACAAGACATCGCATCGCGCGGGTCGCTACAAGACACCTCGTCTCGGCGGCCTGCCCATTGCGCAGCAACGGCGGTTCACCCTTCTAGCGAGTTGCGACCGCTCAGCCATCGGCAGGCGCTGCCCTTGACATACAGGCCAATCCTCCACACATGCGGGCCGTCATGAAAGTCTCAGAAGCAGAAATCCTTATCGTTCCTGGCTACACGAATTCCGGACCGGACCACTGGCAAACACGCTGGGAGTCGCGGATCAGTACGGCGCGCAGGGTCGAACAAGCGGAGTGGTCCAAGCCCGTCAGAGAAGAATGGGTGGCCCGCGTTGCCGAGGAGGTAAACGCTTCCAGCCGTCCTGTTGTACTGGTCGCCCATTCCTTGGGTATTCCATCAGTCGTGCACGCCGTACCGCAATTTCAAAAGAAGGTCGCCGGCGCTTTCTTCGTCGCACCGCCCGATGTCGCAAATCCACAGATCCGGCCTAAACACTTGATGACATTCGGGCCTTATCCGCGCGATCCCCTCCCTTTCCCCTCGATTGTCATCGCCAGCCGCAACGACCCCTTCGGAACTTACGAGCATGCCGATGATATTGCTGCAGCATGGGGCTCGATGATCGTCGATGCTGGCGAGGCTGGTCATCTCAACGCAGACTCAGGCCATGGCCCATGGCCGGAAGGCGGAATGGTATTTGCGCAGTTTATGAGCCGCCTCAAGCCCTGACGACGTTGACGCTCGCCAGTAACACAATCCTGACACGAAGATGAACAGGGCGGCCATGCTCCGTTCAGCACTCCTTGTCTACTGTGGAACCAAACGTCAGGAACGGCGTTTCTTGTCCGCTTAACCCAAGGAGAAGACTGATGAAAAAGATAATCGTTGCTGCTCTGCTTGCTCTTGGTTCTCTGGCCGCGACCGCCGCGCCATCTATGGCAGACACGGTCATTATCAGGGATGGTTACGGTCCGCGCCATGACTACCGTCCGTGGCATCATCCACGTGGCTGGGAACGTGCTCGGGAAGCACGCCGCCACAGCTGCCGCACGAAGACGGTGCGCGTTTATCGCGACGGTCGCTATATCACCAAAACGACGCGCGTCTGCCGTTAACATAATCCTTATCTGATGTTCTTTCGAGGACGGGTCTGCGATGCGGCCCGTCTTCGTCTGTTTCAGGGCGGCAACTGCTTAAAACCTCGCTATATTGACGACACAAAAGACTGTATCCTCTGCTGTGAGATGTTCGTGCGATTCCCGGCACGAGCGCAAAGTGGGCCATACCCAGGGAATAACGAGAGGTGGATTGTGAAAGCCGCTCTTTTCCTTTATGGGGACGCCAAGAGCCCAAACAATATGCGCCACCTCAAGAGCGCCAAAGACAGAGAACAATACCAATGAACCGTCGCCGCCGTATTTACGAAGGCAAGGCAAAGATTCTGTATGAGGGCCCGGAGCCGGGCACGCTGATTCAGTTTTTTAAAGATGACGCCACCGCCTTCAACAAGAAGAAACACGAAGTCATTGATGGCAAGGGCGTTCTAAACAATCGTATTTCGGAATACATCTTCAGTCATTTGAACAAGATTGGTATTCCGACCCACTTCATCCGCCGTCTCAACATGCGCGAGCAGTTGATCAAAGAAGTGGAGATGATTCCGCTTGAGGTGGTTGTCCGCAACGTAGCCGCTGGCTCGTTGTCCGAACGGCTGGGAATTGAAGAAGGTGTGGTTCTGCCGCGCTCCATCATTGAGTTCTATTACAAGTCGGATGCTCTGGATGACCCAATGGTTTCCGAAGAGCACATTACGGCTTTCGGTTGGGCAAACCCGGCCGAACTTGATGACATCATGGCCTTGGCAATCAGGGTCAACGACTTCATGACCGGCCTTTTCCTGGGCGTCGGTATCCAGTTGGTGGACTTCAAGATCGAGTGCGGTCGCCTTTTTGAAGGCGATATGATGCGCATCATCCTGGCGGATGAGATCTCGCCGGACTCCTGCCGCCTCTGGGACATCGAAACGCACGAAAAAATGGACAAGGATCGGTTTCGCCGTGACATGGGAGGCTTGTTGGAGGCCTATTCCGAAGTTGCGCGCCGATTGGGTATCATCAATGAAAACGAGCCCGTGCGCGGCACAGGGCCTGTTTTGGTCAAGTAACGGGGCTTTAAACACAGTGATCAAGGCACGCGTCACCGTCACGCTGAAAAATGGCGTTCTCGATCCTCAAGGTAAAGCAATTGAAGGAGCGCTCGGCTCCCTCGGTTTCGAGGGTGTCGGACACGTTCGTCAAGGCAAGGTTTTTGATGTCGAACTTCACACCACCGATCGCGCCAAGGCTGAAGCCGACCTGAAGGCGATGTGCGAGAAGCTTCTGGCGAACACGGTTATCGAAAACTATTCGGTTTCTCTGGATTAATGGCAGTATCGGGATTGGCTTATAAACAAGCCAATCTCATTTTTCGAAACGATCATGCGCATGGGCCTTCTGCTCAACTGCAGAAACGCATTTGCGCCAGAAGGTTGAAGCGAACTATGAAATCTGCAGTCGTCCAGCTACCCGGCCTGAACCGTGACAGAGACATGATCACGGCGCTGACGAAAATTTCCGGACAATCCCCAGTCACCGTCTGGCAGACGGAGACTGAGATCCCTGATGTCGATTTGATCGTCATTCCCGGCGGCTTTTCTTACGGCGACTATCTGCGGTGTGGCGCGATTGCTGCCCGCATGCCGGTGATGCGCGCCATCATTGAGAAGGCTGCAAAAGGCGTCAAGGTGCTTGGCGTCTGCAATGGCTTCCAGATCCTGCTCGAAGCCGGCCTTCTTCCGGGCGCACTGATGCGCAACGCATCTCTCAAGTTCGTTTGCCGCGAGATCAAGCTCGAGGTGGTCAACGCCGAAACCGATTTTACACGGGCGTACTCACAAGGCCAGGTCATACGCTGCCCGGTGGCACATCACGACGGCAATTACTTTGCCGATGCTGAAACACTGGCAAAGATCGAAGGCAACGGCCAGGTCCTCTTCCGCTATGCGGAAGGCACAAATCCCAACGGCTCTATCAACGACATTGCCGCAGTATTGAACGACAAGGGCAATATTCTTGGAATGATGCCGCACCCGGAAAATTTGATCGAAGCCGCACACGGGGGCTCCGACGGGCGCGCCTTGTTTGCTTCAGCTCTCGACGTCATCGCTGCCTAACAGACATCTCATTTCATTTTGGAGCGACGCGTCATGCGCCTTGGTTCTTTAGCTTCTATGCGCAGTGTTCTCCTACTCGCACTTCTTGGTGCGGCATTGGCGGCATGCCAGTCGAAGCCCACGGCGCCTACTCCCGATCGCAATGCGCTTTCCATAATGGAGCGTGTTGCCGTCAGCGCGAACTCGTGCTGGTTCAAGTCGGGCGACGCAACGTTTGCCTCCTATCGGCTTGCACCCGAACTAAATTCGTTCACGGGACGGCCGCGGATCCTCGTGGTCCACAAGGGTAGTCCCGAGAGCCGCCCACTTCTTGTTGTTCAAGCGGAAGGCAGCCCCGCGAAACTGGATGCATTCGGCCCCATGATGACCGGTCCCGCATCCTCACGTATTTCCAGCGATGTCGTTCGCTGGGCAAACGGCAACAAGAGCTGCAACTGACGTCTTCCTGACCGCCAAGCACTGGCTTCTCGGCAAACGGAAGTCTTTGGTCGACTGGCCAGATGCATCCGAACGCAGTTTTTTTCCATTGTCATCTTAGGGTCAGCGGCATCATGCTAGCCCTCCGTTCAGTCAATGAAAAATGACTTTTGAACTTCGCGTGCGGCGTCCGAAACTGAGATTCCTAAGTCCTTCAGCTGCGATGTCGATAGTTGCCGTAGAGCGCGACGCTGCTCGCGTTTTTGCTGCCACAAACAATAGCTCTTCCGCATAGCTTCGCAGAAGACAATCGCCTTCTGAAAGAAGGCCGATTTCCTAATCTGCAAAAATGATACAATAGAGACATTTTGTGAACTTCGATCCAAATTGCCAATTGTCATTTCTATCACCCCGTAGATTGTACCTGTAAGAGCAATAATCTTGACCGAACGGCAGTGACAATATAATCATTGCAACCATGACAAGTTGGCTTCCTGATATTTCAAACGGTTCCGGCCCCCTATATCTGCGCATTGCAGACTGCATCGAGGCTGCCATTGCTAGCGGCGCACTGCCTGCGGGCACAAAGCTTCCGCCGCAGCGGAACTTGGCCTATGACATCGGGGTAACGATTGGCACGATTGGACGCGCTTATGCGCTTGTTCACGAAAGGGGTCTTGTTGAGGGCGAAGTCGGTCGCGGCACATACGTAATCGATCGCAGCGAGAGACGGCCGGACAATCAGAACGATCCCGTTACAGCAGCACTGAGCGGCACGCGTCTGAGCGAGCCGCCTCAGAACAAGATTCGTTTCGACACAACTTCGGCACCTGACATTGGACAGGGTCAATCCATCAGCCAGATCCTGGCAGATATTGGACTCGAGCTTCCGGCGGAAATTTCCTCATACTCGCGCGTTTTTCCCGTTTCATGGTCGCAAGCCGGTGCGCGATGGCTGGCACGAGCGGGATGGTCCCCTGCTCCCGAGAACGTCGTGCCAACACTTGGCGCCCACGCGGCTGCCATTGCCATCATCACGGCAGTCTCCTCTCCCGGTGATAAGATTGTTTTCGAAGATCTAACTTATACGCAGGTCAGCCGAAGCGCCCGTCTTCTTGGTCGGCGGACGATCACGGTACAATCGGATGAGAACGGTGTGTTGCCCGATGATTTCGAGAAGCTTTGTCAGCAGCAACACCCAAAGCTTGCCTTCCTTATGCCGACAGCTCACAACCCGACCTTGGCAATCATGCCTGAAGAGCGAAGGCGAGCGATCGCGGATATCGCTCGCCGGCATGGCGTATGGCTGATCGAGGACGACGTCTACGGCGGAATGACGACGGATGAAAATCCTCTTCTAACAGCGCTCGCGCCCGACAGGACCTTTCTTGTCGGCGGTCTGTCCAAATCCGTCGCCGCCGGTGTGCGTGGTGGTTGGGTGGCGTGCCCCGCTCATTTTGCAAAGCGGATCAAGACAACGCATAAAATGGTCACAGGTGGATTGCCCTTCATCTTGGCAGAAGTTTGCGCGCGGCTTGTCTTGACCGGCAAGGCCGCTGAGATCCGTAATAAGGTCGCAACCGAACTTGCCCGCCGTGAGGCCTTTGTCAGGTCTCAGCTTGAAGGCTTCGAGTTCCGCTCCAACCCGCGCGTTCCCTTTCTCTGGTTGAAGGTTCCAGACCCCTGGCTTTCCGGAACGTTCAAGAAAGCGGCATTCGATGATGATGTGCTGATCGATGACGAAGATGAATATAAGGCTTCACGGAGCGAAAACGTCTATCATCGCGTAAGAATAAGTTTTTCGTCGCAACGCGACACCTTGGGCCTCGCGCCAGGGATCTCCGTGATCAGGCGCCTTCTTGAGAACGGCTCGTCCGGCTACGATGCGGAAATCTGAGGTTATTTCTGTTCGGTGCGACGTTTCAGAAAATGAGTACCGGAGACAAAAGGCACCATTGAAAGCGGTAATCCCTTTTCACATGCTGATGGGTGGGTTAAAGACAGCCAAAAGCGCGCCAGGCACGGGATTTCTATACGCTCATGACCATTTCAAACAGCATTCAGATCACGCCGGAACTTATTGCTTCACACGGGCTGAAGCCGGATGAGTACCAGCGAATCCTCGATCTGATCGGACGCGAGCCAAGCTTTACGGAACTCGGCATCTTCTCGGCCATGTGGAACGAACACTGCTCCTATAAATCCTCAAAAAAGTGGCTGAGGACATTGCCGACGAAGGGTGCCCGCGTCATCCAGGGGCCAGGTGAAAATGCTGGGGTTGTCGACATCGACGACGGCGACTGCGTCGTCTTCAAGATGGAAAGCCATAACCATCCGTCCTACATCGAACCCTATCAGGGTGCTGCGACGGGTGTGGGTGGCATTTTGCGTGATGTCTTCACAATGGGCGCTCGGCCAATCGCTGCCATGAACGCCCTTCGCTTCGGTGAGCCGGATCACCCCAAAACGCGCCATCTCGTCTCGGGTGTCGTCGCCGGCGTCGGCGGCTACGGCAATTCTTTCGGCGTTCCGACAGTGGGCGGTGAAGTAGAATTCGACGCCCGCTACAACGGCAACATTCTCGTCAACGCGTTTGCGGCGGGTCTCGCAAAGAGTGACGCTATTTTCTATTCGAAAGCGGAAGGCATCGGGCTTCCTGTCGTTTATCTCGGCGCAAAGACGGGCCGTGATGGCGTTGGGGGCGCCACGATGGCTTCGGCTGAGTTTGACGAATCGATTGAGGAAAAGCGTCCTACGGTTCAGGTAGGCGATCCCTTTACCGAAAAATGTCTTCTGGAAGCTTGCCTCGAATTGATGAAGACCGGTGCAGTCATCGCGATCCAGGATATGGGTGCAGCAGGACTGACATGCTCAGCTGTGGAAATGGGTGCAAAAGGCGACCTCGGGATTCTTCTTGATCTCGATAAGGTGCCGGTCCGCGAAGAGCGAATGACGGCTTATGAGATGATGCTGTCCGAAAGCCAGGAGCGCATGTTGATGGTGTTGCGCCCGGAAAAAGAAGACGAGGCCAAGGCAATCTTCGTGAAGTGGGGACTGGATTTTGCCATTGTCGGCAGGACCACAGATGATCTGCGCTTCCGGGTACTTCACCAAAGTGAAGAAGTGGCAAACCTGCCCATCAAGGATCTTGGCGATCAGGCACCTGAATATGACCGGCCGTGGCGCGAACCTGCGAAGCGTGCGCCGCTACCGGACAATCTGGTTGCAGCCCCGCAGGATTACAACAAAGCGATCTTGAGCCTTGTGGGCTCGGCCAATCAATCGAGCCGCCGCTGGGTCTATGAGCAATATGATACCTTGATCCAGGGCAACTCGCTCCAGCTTCCGGGCGGCGATGCCGGCGTGGTGCGCGTCGAAGACCATCCGCGCAAGGCACTTGCTTTCTCATCGGATGTTACCCCGCGCTATGTCGAGGCCGATCCTTTCGAAGGCGGCAAGCAAGCTGTCGCCGAGTGCTGGCGCAATATCACCGCAACAGGCGCTGAGCCACTCGCCGCCACCGACAACCTGAACTTCGGCAATCCGGAAAAGCCCGAGATCATGGGGCAGTTCGTCGAGGCCGTGAAGGGTATTGGAGCTGCCTGCAAGGCGCTGGATTTCCCGATCGTTTCCGGCAACGTTTCGCTCTACAACGAGACGAACGGCATCGCCATTCTGCCAACGCCAACAATCGCCGGGGTCGGTCTGTTGCCGGATTGGAAGTTCATGGCAAAGATTGGCGGCGCGAGTGAAGGCGACCATGTCATCCTCGTAGGTGGCGATGGTTCTCATCTTGGCTGCTCGATTTATCTTCGTGACATCTTGGGCAGCAGCGATGGCCCTCCGCCGCATGTCGATCTGTTCGCCGAGCGGCGCAATGGCGACTTCGTGCGATCTGCCATACGCAATGGTCAGGTGACGGCCTGCCACGACATTTCCTCCGGCGGACTTGCACTGGCGCTCGCCGAAATGGCGATGTCTTCAGGCAAAGGCATGTCGATCAGCCTTAAGGACTGCAAGGGCGCGCCTCATGCTTTGCTGTTCGGCGAGGATCAGGCCCGTTACGTCATTGCCGTACCGGCCGATGTTGCCAACTTCCTGTGCGCCAACGCAGAAGGCGCGGGCGTTCCCTTCCGTGAGTTGGGCAGGGTTGCTGGCCAGTCCGTGGTGATCGACGACATCGTATCGCTCGGCATTCAGCAATTGCGCGAGGCCCATGAATCATGGTTCCCTCAATTCATGGAAGGCGGCCAGCTGGTCGCCGCGCAATAAGAATAGGGAGTTTCGCTGATGCCAATGAAGCCCGGCGATATCGAAGACATGATTAAGGCGGCCATTCCCGGTGCAAAGGTGACCATTCGCGATCTTGCTGGCGATGGAGATCATTACGCAGCTGAGGTCGTCGCCGAAGCGTTCCGGGGCAAGACCAGGGTTCAGCAGCATCAGATGGTTTACGATGCGTTGAAGGGCAATATGGGCGGCGTTCTTCACGCCCTCGCCTTGCAAACCTCGGCACCTGCTGATTAATCTCAGTTTCTGAACGGCCGCGACGAAGAAGCATACTTGTTCTATGACGAACCAATGAGCGTCTCGCTGCGGTAATTTTGTCAAACATATGTGGACTTACTTTAGTAGCATGCTATTTAAGCCCAACGATTGAAACTGCAGGCCTTTACCCTGCATGTGGAAAGGATCAAATCCATGAGCGGCATTCACGATTTCATCGACAACGAGGTTAAGAGCAACGACGTCGTCCTTTTCATGAAGGGCACCCCGCAGTTTCCGCAATGCGGATTCTCGGGCCAGGTGGTTCAGATCCTCGATCATCTCGGCGTTGACTATAAAGGTGTCAACGTTCTTGCCGATGCTGATTTGCGCCAAGGTATCAAAGACTACTCAAACTGGCCGACTATTCCCCAGCTCTATGTAAAGGGTGAATTCATCGGCGGTTGTGACATCGTACGTGAGATGTTCCAGGCAGGTGAACTGCAGCAGCATCTACAGTCGAACGGCGTGACTGTACGCGCCGCTTAGGGGTCACCGGGCTTCTGCCCGGTTTCTACCGTCTGAAATTGAATGAGGCCAGGGCGCTGTGACGAACAGCGCCTTGCCTGTTTGTGGGAATTTCCTTGTGACAGATTCGTTAAGGGCTGTACCGTCCACACGCACGCCCATGGGCAAGCGCGAGTTCGTGGCGCTCGCCGCATTCTTGATGGCCATCAATTCACTCGCCATCGATATCATGCTTCCTGCCCTGCAGCAGATAGGTCAGGCTCTGGGGGTAGAGAGCGAAAATCACCGACAGTTCGTGGTGTCGTCGTATCTTTTTGGATTTGGACTGGCGCAGCTTTTTTACGGGCCGATTTCTGACAGGTTTGGCAGACGTATTCCCCTCCTGGTTGGCATGTTGATCTACATCTGCTCAGCGCTTGGAAGCACGGTCATCCCGACCTTTGAAGGCTTGCTGATCCTCCGGTTCATTCAGGGTATCGGCGCAGCGGGCACGCGTGTGGTCACGGTTTCGATCGTTCGAGACATTTATGGCGGCCGGCAGATGGCTGAGGTGATGTCTCTCATCATGATGGTATTCATGATCGTACCCGTGATAGCCCCAGGCAGCGGCCAGGTGATCATGCTGTTCGGCAGCTGGCATTTGATCTTTGCGTTCATAGCGGTCATGGCGACCATAATCATGATCTGGGCCTATCTGCGGCTGCCCGAGACGTTGCGGCCTGAAAACGCCCGTCCCTTTACGCCGAGCTCGGTCTTAAGTGCCTTCAAACTCGTCCTGACAAACCGGATCGCGCTTTGCTACACGCTGGCCAGCACCTTCCTTTTTGGTGCGATGTTTGGCTTCATCAATTCGGCGCAGCAAATTTACGTCGGTATCTACCATCTGGGTAATTACTTTCCGCTGGCGTTCGCGGGTGTCGCGATTTTTATGTCCATGTCCTCATTCCTGAACTCGCGTTTGGTCGGACGGTTTGGCATGCGGCGTCTTTCGCATTCAGCTCTGTTGGGATTTATCACCGTCACAACGATTTGGTTGATCGCATTGATGGCGGGACCAAAGCCGTTACCCTTTCCTTTCTTCATCTTCTTCTTCGGATTGACGATGTTCCACTTCGGGTATCTGGGCTCGAATTTCAATTCGCTGGCTATGGAACCGCTCGGACACGTCGCGGGAACGGCATCTTCGGTGCTCGGCTTCATGAGTACGGTGGGCGGCGCCGCAATCGGGGCCATGATCGGTCAGTTCTTCAACGGCACCGCGGTGCCGCTCGTCTCCGGGTTCTTCTCAGTTTCCATCATTGGCCTGATCTTCGTGTTGATCGCGGAGAAGGGTCGTCTTTTTCAGCCGCACAACAAGCCGGTATGAGAAAGCCGTAAAGGCAGGTTCTTCATGACACTTCAACATAAGCCTCATGTCGAAAATCAGGGGGCGCGCCTCATCGGCATGGGCTTCGGTGAGTTCGTCATCACAATTGCAATCATGACGGCAAGCGTCGCCATGGCAATCGACAGCATGGTGCCTGCCCTACCCGCGATTGGTCACGCCCTGGGTGTCCAAAATCCCAATGACGGTCAGTGGGTTATCGGCGTGTTCTTCCTTGGATTTGGCGTTTCGCAGATCGTGTTCGGCAGTTTGGCCGATGCCTTCGGTCGTCGCCGTGTGCTGCTTGCGGGTATGGCGGTCTACGCACTTGCAATGTTCGCTGCCGCGGCCACGACGAGCTTTTCCATGCTCCTGATCATGCGCTTCGTTCAGGGTATAGGCGGAGCAGCTGTTAGAATCACGACTATGGCCTTGGTTCGAGACTGTTTCGGCGGCCGCGAAATGGCGCGCGTGATGTCTTATGTCATGATCGTATTCATGATCGTGCCGATCATTGCACCATCGGTCGGCCAGTTCGTGATCAGCTATGCGAACTGGCATTGGATCTTCCTCATCCTCGGCATCGTCGGAGCCATTCTTTTTCTCTGGGCGCTCGCGCGGCTTAAAGAATCGCTGACAAAGGAAGAACGGTTGCCCTTGTCGTTCGGCTCTGTGCGCGATGGCTTCAAAACAGTCCTGACCAACAGAACAACCTGCGGCTACATGATCGGCCTGACAATGTTCATTGGGGTGATCAGCGCCTATGTTGTGTCCGTCCAACAAGTCTTCGGCGAACTCTATCAACTGGGCGAAAAATTGCCGCTGGCCTTCGCAGCCACGGCAGGCGGCATCGCGGTTGCCAATTTTGCCAATGGCTTTTTTGTTCGCAGCTTCGGCATGCGCCGTATCTCACACGCTGCAATGATCTTGTTTACAATCATGGCGGCTGTTGGCTTGATTATCTCGCTCGGACGCCAACCAAATTTCGCGTTTGCGTTCGTTCTATTCAGCTTGATGCTGATGATGTTTGCCATGATCACCACAAACTTCACGGCGATCAGCCTGGAGCCGATGGGTAATCTCGCTGGAACTGCGACAGCAATTACCGGATTCGTTTCCACCACAGGCGGGGCTGTTATTGGCGGAGCGATCGGGCAGATGTTCAATGGGACTACTCAGCCATTGTTTGGCGGATTTCTGGTCTGCGGCCTGGTGACGATCATCTTTGTCTTATGGGCTGAACGGGGCCGGCTCTTTACACATCCTGCAGATGATCCGCAGCTCGACCCTGGCAGCGCTCACATCTGAAGCGCTGTTCGACGATCGAAGAGTTTCCGTCTAAATGGAACCCGAATACGGCGGCGCATTCAGTGAGGAGCACCGCCGAACTTCCTTCATCGTCCGAAATAGCTATTAATCGCTACCGCGCTTGCTGCACGAGTGTCAGAAAGTAAAGACGTCGCGGCGTAGGATCTGCCAGGACGTCGGGTCTGTTGCCAGCAGCAATCCCCCATCCACATGATGGGGCCGGTAGGATGATTGATCGAAGCGCGCCGCATAGGCGCCCGCCTCGATCGAGATCAGCGTTCCGGCGAGATGATCCCAGGGCATAAGCTTGGCATACATCAGATAATGAACATGACCGGACGCAAAAGCGCGGTATTCATGCGCTGCGCAGCGGTAATTCGTCAGGAATCGGACTTTGGCAAGGTTGCTCAGGATTTCAGCTCGCTTGGCCTGCGCCACAAAGCCTGTCGATGCCATCCCCACCATTTGATCGAGGGGGACGGGCTTTGCGACGGACAACCTGTTTGAAGATCCGCCAGGCCTTCTAAGCCATGCGCCGCTGCCTTTTTCTGCCATCACCCAATCGTCGCCCATTGGGTCGTAGATTATGCCAGCGATCGTCTCGCCATTGCGAACGACAGATGCCATCACGCCGAAAGCGGGGATACCAGAAGCGAAATTGAAGGTGCCGTCGACGGGGTCGACGATGATCGCAAACTCTGCCTCGCGGAGACGCTCCAGCAATCCGGGCTCGGCAGCGACCGATTCTTCGCCCACGAAAAGTGCATCCGGCCAGTGAGCCGAAACCTCAGCCTTGATCAAACGCTCCGCCTGCTCATCTGCCTCGGTGACAAGATCTGTGGCCTCGCTTTTAGAGCGGACGTCCCCAGCTCCCAAGTGCCTGAACCGCGGCAGGATCTCCTGAGCGGCCGCACGGCGCAAAATATCCGCCAGCCTGTCGATATCGAAAGAAGCGCTCACGGCAATCTCCCTGTTGAACTAGCCTAGCAGGCACTCATACGGCCGATGATAGCATCGCGCACCAGCGACCAGGTTGTTTCACTGCTGGCAACCAGCAAGCCACCTGCAGTTTCCCACGCACTATAGGGTGTGCCATCGTATTTTGCCGCATGACCACCAGCTTCTTGGGTAATCAGGACGCCGGCAAGATGATCCCACGGCATCATCTTGATATGGCTGGTGAAGTCGAGCCGGCCAGAGGACGTCAGCCAATATTCATAAGCCGAGCAATTGAAAGAAAAGCTCATGCGCAACTTCGACATGTTTGCACAGATGCGCGACCGATCTGGTTCGTCCATATAGGCCCAGGCCATACAGCCGATCATTTGATCAAGCGATTTCGACTTGGCGGTTGTCACCTTACGCTCGGCACCGTCCTGCCTCGACAGAAATGCCCCTGCCCCTTTGATTGCAGTGACGCTATCGCCTTGAAGCGGATCGTACAGGATGCCGCCAACAGTTTCGCCTTTTTCAACGATCGCCAAGATCATGCCAAACACTGGAAAGCCGCCAGCGAAGTTCAGAGTGCCGTCCACAGGATCGATGACGAAGGCAAGGTCGGCATCCTTTAGCGCTGCGATAACCGAGCGATCGGCATCGTAAGCCTCTTCTCCGACGATCAGCGCAGCAGGAAAGCGCTCCTGAAGGAAAGCGGTAATGCGTTTTTCTGAGAGAAGATCGGCCTGCGTGACCAAATCGATTGCTGACGTTTTCTCTGCAATGTCGTCGGCTTCCAGGTTCCGAAATCGAGGAACGATTTCAGCCTGAGCCGCCTCCGCCAGGCAGTCCTTCAACATGATGATATCTTTGTCAGTAATGCGGGCCATGAAAAATCCGTATTGGTGGGCGGGCGCCCAAAGTGATGTTGGACGATCAGTCGTCCAATACCGGAGAGGAAGAAGGTGTCGCGCCGAGGGCGGCGAAATCAAACAGTTTAGGATCGAGCAAATGAGAGGAATTGACATGCGAAAGCGCGCGCAGCATCACGTCTTTGCGACCGGGCATTCGCTGCTCCATATCGGAAAGCATTGCCTTCATGGCATTACGCTGAAGACCATCCTGAGATCCGCATAGATCGCATGGAATGATCGGAAACTGCATGGCTGCGGCAAACTTTGCCATGTCATCTTCTGCGCAATAAGCCAAGGGCCTCAAGACCATCAGGTCGCCTTCGTCATTCAGAAGCTTTGCTGGCATCGCGGCAAGCCGTCCGCCATGAAACAAGTTCATGAAGAAGGTCTCGAGAATGTCTTCGCGATGATGGCCAAGTACCAAAGCATCGCATCCCTCTTCACGGGCTATTCGATAAAGATTGCCGCGCCGAAGCCGCGAGCACAGAGAGCAATAGGTCGCGCCTTCAGGAACTTTTTCTTTTACGATCGAATATGTATCCCGGTATTCGATGCGGTGTTCGACGCCGATTCGCTGCAGATAATCAGGTAGAACATGCTTTGGAAAGTTCGGCTGCCCCTGATCGAGATTGCAGGCAATAAGCTCAACTGGCAGCAGTCCACGCCATTTCAGATCAAGAAGCAAGGCAAGCAAGCCGTAAGAATCTTTACCGCCGGAAAGGCCGACCAGCCAGCGCTTTTGGCCCCGTAACATCGCAAAGTCTTCCAGGGCTTGGCGAACCTGCCGCAGCAGCCGTTTGCGCAGCTTGTTAAACGAAACCGACCGCGGTGCATCGGCAAATAGGGCAAGGCCAATCTGGCCTTCTTCCTCATGGTCGATAACATCCTTTAGGGATGCGGCAACATTCATGTTTTCATTCCATCAATTCAGAGAGCCCAAGATCTCTGGTTGCGCGGCTAACGGCGCCGATAGAAGCGCTGTGGCCCCACCGACGTCAGTGGCAGAGGCTGTAGCAGACTTCGTCAGAAGCGCACAGGGACCATCTCGCTCAATCGCCGAATATCGACCAACCGGTACGCGCAGCAAGCAACTCAAGCGCAACTGAGCCCAGAAGTGAGTTGCCCACCTTGTTGAGCCCTGGTGACCATACGGCAATGGAAGCGATCCCTGGGGCAACCGCCAGGATGCCTCCTCCGACACCGCTCTTGCCAGGAAGCCCGACATTATAGGCGAAATCGCCAGATCCATCATAATGCCCGCACATCAGCATCAGGGCGTTGATGCGGCGGGCACGTTTTGGCGATACGACGGAATGTCCTGTCAAAGGATTGCTGCCGCGCGCCGCCAGAAAGAGACCGGCATGCGCCAACTGCTCGCAACTCATGGAAAGCGCGCATTGATGAAAGTAAACGCCGAGCACGTGGTCGACGGGGTGCTGAATGTTGCGGTAGGATTTCATGAAATTCGCAAGAGCGAAGTTTCTGAAGCCCGTTGCCGTTTCCGAACGTGCGATGGTCTGATCAATCGTGACTGATTCATCGTCAGCCAGATAGCGGACAAAGCGAAGTAACTCGCCGATCGCTTCGCGCGGCTCGTGGCCCGCCATAACGACATCGGTCACAGCAATCGCCCCGGCGTTGATGAAGGGATTGCGGGGAATGCCCGCCTCGTGCTCCAATTGCACGATGGAATTAAAGGCAGAGCCAGACGGTTCGCGCCCGACGCGCTTCCACAGGCCTTCACCGATCTTGCCAAGTGCAAGTGTCAGCGTAAAGACCTTGGAAATGCTCTGGATCGAAAATGCGACATCTGCATCGCCGACGCAATATATCTTCCCGTCGACTGTCAGGACGGCCATGCCGAATTGTCTGGGATCAACCTTGGCAAGCTCCGGAATGTAATCGGCTACTTTACCCTCGCCGATCCTCGGCTGAATTTCCCTGTATATGCTGTAAAGGATGTCCTGCAGATCCGCCATGATCCCTCCACATAGACGAAAGGCCGCCTCGAGAGGCGGCCTTTGACATTGCGAAAAACGCCTCTTCCCGAATTAACGGGAGTAGAATTCGACCACCAGCTGCGGTTCCATCACAACGGCGTATGGAACGTCGCTGAGCGAAGGAACGCGAGTGAAGGTAGCAACCATTTTGTTGTGATCGACTTCGATATATTCCGGGACATCGCGCTCGGCGAGGCTCACGGCTTCCAGAACCGAAACGAGTTGCTTCGACTTCTGACGAACTTCGATGACGTCGCCGGCCTTGCAACGGTAGGAACCGATGTTGACCCGAACGCCGTTCACGGTCACGTGACCATGGTTGACGAACTGACGGGCGGCCCAGATGGTCGGCACGAACTTGGCGCGATACACGATCGCATCAAGACGCGATTCCAGCAGACCAATCAGGTTCTCGGAGGTATCGCCCTTGCGGCGGTTAGCCTCATCGAAGATCGAGCGGAACTGCTTCTCGCGCAGGTCACCATAGTAACCTTTCAGCTTCTGCTTGGCACGCAGCTGCACACCGAAGTCAGAAAGCTTGCCCTTGCGGCGCTGACCGTGCTGGCCCGGACCATATTCGCGGCGATTGACTGGAGACTTAGGACGACCCCAGATATTTTCGCCCATACGGCGGTCAATTTTATACTTAGACGATTCGCGCTTGCTCATCGTATTTCCTTTCAGAATGTTAGGACGGTTTGTTGCCAAACCGCGCGAAGGAAACACGCCCTCCTTTAGCTTTCTTTCGAAAGCCCGACAGGACCGTCCGGTTACGCGAACCGGCCAACTCCACGGGACATGTCAAATGAAACACCGGACATTGCTGCCCGGTGTTGCAGGGGTCTTACGGGCACAGACAAAAAATGTCAATGCCGATCACAGCAGCGATTTACTTCATGCCAAGTTTTTGAACCGGCAGCCCAAGAGCATCCCTGATAGTGTAGAAGAGATCGGTCTGGTCTGTCAGTCCCGTGACGTTTGCCGCGTACGGGCCATAGGCGGCAATACGCAGCTGAGCTCCGGTATGCCCCTGGTCACTTGCATCGTCGGAGTTTCCGTAACTGACGGCCATGACTGCCCCGTCCTTTGTCATGAGCGCTTGCGTCAAACCGGGCGCTTTGGCGTCGGCTTCGACGATCTGGCTCGCATGGGCATGATCTGCCGTCACGATCACAAGCGTATTTCCATCGGCCTTTGCAAACTTGAGAGCCTCCTGAACAGCTTCGTCGAGATCAACCGTCTCGCCGATTTGCCCGCATGGATTGGCGGCATGATCCTGCTTATCGATAGACGCGCCTTCGACTTGAAGAAAGAAACCCTTTTCATTCGTCTTCAGAAGATCGATCGCCTTTTTCGTCATCTGCGCGAGCGTTGGGATTGCCGATGTGCGCTTTTCATTTGGCTTACAAGTTACCGGCTCTTTCTCGACGTTGCCGTAATGACTTGCCTGCGGCCCTTGCCAACGCACCGGCATATTGCCGTCAGCGAACAAACCTAAAACCGGCTGGGCATCGCTTGCCTTTTGGACATTCAGCAACTCGTCAGCGGTCGTTACGATTTTGTAGCCGCGCGCTTCGGCTTGTTCGCGAAGCGTCTTGTCCTTCCAGTCTCCTGCGCGGGCCGTTTCGCTGAAGCTTTTGGCCCCGCCCCCCAAAGTCACATCGGCACGGGCGTTGATCAGTTGTTCCGTGATCGATCCCTTACCGCCGTTTTCCAGAGCGTTCGTGGGGCATTTTTCTGCCGTTGCAACCGGTCCGTAGCATTTGCGCTGTGTGACATGCGCGATCTGTACCGCAGGCGTTGCGTCTTGAAGTTCCGCAGTCGAGACATTGCCCGTGCCGATGCCGGCCGCTTTAGCAAGCTCGATCAAGGTAGGATGTGCCGCTTCATGAATGTCGACGCCGATAGCACCGTTATACGTCTTCACACCGGTCGCCCAGGCCGTGCCCGATGCCGCGGAGTCGGTGACATAGGTCGGCTTTCCCGTCTTCTTGTCAAGGGAATAATGAGTGTACTGACCTGTGATCGGCAATGCATCAATCCCAGTGAAGAAACCGCCCGCTCCCATGGCGTAGTTGCGCGCCACGGTGATTTCCGAATCGCCCATTCCGTCGCCGATAAGAAGGATGACATTTTTCGGCTTCGCATCCGAAATAGAAGCCTTCAACGCTTCCGTGATGTCTCCGGTCAAACGACGGGCACCGCCAGGTTGCGACAACTCCCCTTTTGCGGAACGATCCAGGAGATTGACGGCATCTTGCGCATGCACAGCAAACCCAACTGCTGTTGACAACAGCAGCGCAGCAGCAATGCGTGCAGTGATGGTCTTATGAATAGTCGATCGCATGGCGAACCTCTCTGTCAGTGCGTTCGCGCCTACCCCAGGCGCGAGGCTCTTATCGCCATGGGTGATGAAACTTATGTGACAAGACAACCTGGAATAGGCTCACGTGCCGCTAAAGGATCGGCGAATACGATGAGCTGGCTTTCAGCATGGCGTCACTCGGCAGCTGTGCGTGCACCGACCTCGTCCGGTGCAGTCGCATCACCAGGCGCCGTCTGGCATCCTATGTCCGGGAACGCAACGATCCGCAGTCCTGCGAAATCATTATGGACAACAACGGTTCCGTGTTCCTCGAAGTAGCTGAGCAGGCGGCGCGCGCGGCGGGCGGAGTGCGTCCCATAGGCCCGCGCAATACGCGCATCCGACGGGCAAGGCTCGCTGCAGATCGCGGCCTTAGCCAGCATCAAAAAGACGCCCTGCAAGTCCTCGGTGATCGAATTAGAAAGCGACAGTACGGTTTGCCACTCCGGTCTTTCCCCTGTGGCCTCATCGACGCCCGCACGTGCAATTGCAGCACGGCGACGAAAATCGGAAAGCGATATGGCGCCTCCTGGCACGCGGCGCATCCTAAGGCGAACAAGAAAATCCTGGTAGAGAACCGCATCCGTTCGGAATGCCGACGAAGGGTCGTCCAAAATTTCTGCGAGCACCGCAGCAAGCCGCTCCTCCCGCTCTTCGGGGGTAAAGTCCGGCTGGCTCGGTCGTACTTCTGACGCGCCAGAAGGGCCTGATGCAGCAGGTGTCGATTTGGACAGCTCTGCCAAGATGTCGCTGGTTGGCCTTGGAGCGGGCGCAACGCGCCGAACGATCGGCCGCTGCAGCTCCTCCGGATCAGGCGTGAAGATAAGGTCTTCAACATCCACCGGCGCGTCCGGCAAGGGCATAAGTTTTGGGCTTGATGACCGTGCCGAGGTTTCTACCGCGCCGATCTGGATTGGCAGCGGACGACGCGACAAAGCCGGACCGAGCGCGACAAAATTGCCGCGCTTGAGATCTCGGAACATTTCGGCCTGACGCCGATCCATTCCCAGAAGATCAGCTGCTCGCGCCATATCGATGTCGAGGAAGGTTCGTCCCATCAGAAAATTCGAAGCTTCTGCCGCGACATTCTTGGCAAGCTTTGCAAGACGCTGCGTGGCGATGACGCCCGCCAGGCCGCGCTTACGGCCGCGGCACATCAGATTGGTCATAGCGCCAAGGGAGAGCTTGCGCGAATCTTCCGACACATCCCCGCCAACCGAAGGCGCAAAAAGTTGCGCCTCGTCGACGACAACCAGAACGGGGTACCAGTAGTCTCGGTCTGCGTCGAACATGCCGTTCAAAAACGCGCCGGCCGCCCGCATCTGCTGCTCGACATCGAGGCCTTCCAGCGTCAGGACGCAGGACACCCGATGCTGGCGAATACGTCCGGCAATTCCGGCCAACTCGGCTTCGGTGCGCTCACCATCGACCACAACATGACCAAACCGATCACTGAGAGTGACGAAATCGCCCTCTGGATCGATGATCACCTGCTGTACCCATTGAGCGGATTGCTCAAGCAGGCGACGTAACAGATGAGATTTTCCCGATCCGGAGTTTCCCTGTACCAGCAACCGCGTTGCAAGCAGTTCCTCGATATCAAGTGTCGCCGGGCTGCCACCGGTCGCCAGGCCCATATCGATGCCGATCTGCACTGCACTACCTCATCATATTGTCTACTTGCGGTGACACGAAAGCGTCACCAGAGCCATTAGCAGAGATTTAATCTTGTTTCGCCGCCTGGAAAAGGAAATGCAAAGTCTCTTGTGGATAGCGGGGACTAGATCGTTTTCAGCCCAAAACCTTGCAACAGCCGGCGTGTGGAGAAGTCTGGATTACGCGACGTGAAGAAGGCGTGGTCGAAACCATCTGGATGTTCGGCCCCTTCGATTTGCGGCACTTTGCGCCGCGCCTGCCTTGCAATCGCTTCCGCAGGATCAAGCCAGTCCACCGGCCAGGGCGCAAGACGCCTGAAGACGTTGGCGAGGAAAGGATAATGTGTGCAGGCCAGAACAACGATGTCGGTACGCGCTCCATCACGCTCGACGAAGCATTCCGCAATTTCTGCGCCTATCGCTTCGTCGGAAACGATGTCCCCTCGTATGTAAGCTTCTGCCATACGCGCAAGATGGACAGACCCGATCAGTTCGACATGACACTGCTGTGCAAAAGACTGGATCAGTTCGTGCGTATAGGCGCGTCGAACGGTTCCGGGCGTTGCAAGAACCGATACCAAACCGGAGCGCGTTCTTTCCGCGGCAGGCTTGATTGCCGGCACCGTGCCGACGAAGGTCATGTGGGGAAATGCCGCACGAAGATCTGCGCCGACAAGCGTGAACGCAGTATTGCAGGCGATGATGCAGATTTCAGGATCGTACCGTTCCAGCAGCGTTGCAAAGAGCTTGATAATCCGTTCTTGCAATGCTTGCTCTTCCCAACTTCCGTATGGAAAGCCCGCATCGTCAGCGACATAGATGAAACTGCGCTCTGGAATGAGGACACGCACCTCCCTCAGGACGGTCAATCCGCCAATGCCGGAATCGAAAACGAGGACCGGCTTTGGATCACTTCCATGCGCCATCATCGTCCCGCGTTTGTTTACCTGTGGTCTCAACACGCGGGTAACGCCGTTGGAAGCGATCAAGCGAGGTGATGACACCTCGTAGAACGCTGATTTCCTGCTCCGTAAAGGCACGCCTCGAAAGCACTGCCCGCAAATTATCTATCATCTTCGGCTTCTTTTGAAGGGGGTGAAAGTAACCCCTCGCGTCAAGCGCGTCTTCAAGCTGATCGAAAAGCCCGAAAAGTTGCTCCTTCGTCGATTGTCGCTGCTCGGTCGCCTGAAACGGAACGGCAGCCAGATCGTCCATGCCTGACTTCATCCATTCATAGGACATCAGCAGAACAGCTTGCGCTATATTGAGCGAAGCAAAGGCTGGATTGACGGGAAATGTAACGATCTCGTCGGCAAGAGCGACTTCTTCGTTGGTCAACCCCCACCTTTCTCGGCCATAGAGTATTCCGGTTTTCTCACCGGCGACGAATTTGCCGCGCAGGGTCTGAGCCGCAATGACGGGTGAACGCACCGGCTTATAGCCATCACGCTGGCGTGCGGTTGTGGCATAAACGAAATTCAGATCGGCGATTGCTGCTTCAAGCGTATCGAACACGAGCGTTGTCTCGATCACATGATGGGCATTCGACGCGGCTGCCGTTGCCTTTTCGTTTGGCCAGCCGTCGCGCGGGTTGACGAGACGAAGCTCGGCAAGGCCGAAATTGGCCATAGCGCGTGCCACCATGCCAATATTTTCACCCATTTGCGGCTCGACGAGAATGACGACCGGCCCTTCGGCCAGAAGTTGACGCTCGCTATTCGTGCCTGCCATCGGTTCTTCCTCGTGTTGAATGCGGCGGCAATAACGCCCTTGGTCCGAAACGGCAAGTATCAAGACGATGGATAGAGCCTTGCCAGCGTTGTTCCGACCATTTCCAGCGCCAGCCGCGCTCCACCCTCGGAGAGAGACACATCTTGCGGTCTATGCTCGATCGTCTTGCGATTGATGAAGAAACAGTCGGAGCCCTGAGAGGCCGACCTGTCAAGACGTTCGATAATGGCGTCGATGGTGTCCCGATCTTCTTCGCGCATATGGTAGGTCCGCGCGGTGAGCCGCGCCCAATACGTGCATGAAAGCAGGATCGCCAGCGTCTGTCTGATATGACCTGGGCGCGTGACTATCGACCAGGATGAGCCAAGCGGTTGGACCGCTGCCGTAAGGTCTCGATAGGCGCTGTCGAGTGCTTGTGAATAAAGCACGAGAGATGAGCGAGTCTCCTTTGCGCCGAGGCCAACCAGAAGCGCCCGAAGCGCATGGAACCACTTCCCCAATGCCTGATCGACATTTTCACGGGTCCGCGCTGGAAAGACAAAAAAGGCGACGAGAGTACCTGCGATCGCGCCTATTCCTGTTTCCTCAACGCGCAGCAGCAAGAGATCGAGCGTCAACCCGCCAGTCATCGCATAGGCGAGACAAAGAGTAATCGAGACAAAAAACGTCATGGTCGCATAGGAAATCTGCAAAAAGTAGAACGCGAGAAAGATGCAGACGGTCGCAAGGGGTAGCGCAATCACAAGCAAATGCTGCGTGAGCTGCGCAAGAAACAGGCCGGCGACAATACCGAGGAGCGTCCCGAGAGATCGCTGAATAGCTTTCATTGCTGTGTCGCCGCGCGAGGTCGTATTGACGAAGACCAAGAACGAGGCAAGCACGGCCCAAAACCATCGTTCGCGGGACAAAAGAAGGCCAAATATCATTGCAAGCGCAGCGGCCAAGGTTATCTGGAGCGCCCTTTGCAAATGCGGATTGGTCCATGATAGATGGACCGGCTCACTGGTTGCTGACGCAGTCGCCCTGTCAAGATGACTAAATTTGTTGGTTCTTCCCTCCTTGATGACGCGGATCAGCAGGTTCCGTGTTTCCGCAAGCCTGCGCATACTCCATGCTTTGGCAGCCTCCTCGCTTGCGCTATGCAACAATTTGCCACTGAAGATACCGCTGACAGTTTCGCGCGACGGAGGTTTTTCCTGGCTGAGGACAATGGCGCTTTCGGCGGCAAGATGAAGATCGAAAAGCATGATGGCAATCTCTGCCGCCTCGCCTTTGCCCTCATCGAATAGTCCGCTGTCGGGACGTGGTACCAAACTCTGCGCCATCAACACAGCATCCTTCAGCCGTTCTTCCAGACGCAAAAGCTCCTCGCGGTCTTCCTGCGAAATGCAGTCAGAACCGCCAAGTCCGTAAAGTTTTACCAAGATCCGGTTGACGCGGCTGTTCACACTTTCTAGCGCCACCAGCAAATCGCGCCGCCAATCATCGGCAAGAAGAAAGGCGCGGACCAGATGATTGACCAAAGACGAAACAATACAGCCGAGCGATGCCAAAGGCAGTTCTGCCAAACCTGGATGAAAATAAGCGCCCATGAAATAGGAAAGAAAGGCGAACATACCGATCGCGTGCCCACGAACGCCATAAATGCGGGCGGCTGACGCAAGAAAAGCGACCAGCAGAAAAATAAGGTCAGACACATAACGATGCGGCTCAAGAAGCGAAGCGACCCAAACTGCTGTGATGCTCGCCAGGCAAGCATAGAGCCTGGTCACAGCTTGCGCTGACATTCCCTTGTCACGGACAGCAACGCCACCTTGTATCGACAAGAGGATCGCCAGGGCATAGCTCGCCGTCGGCAAAGGCACGGCAAGAAATTGGGTTCCGAGAAGCACCAGGAATGATAGAACGACGGCCAACGTCACTCTGCTGGCAAGTCTGAGCCGCGTTAATGCAGGATCATTGGCGACCAACCAGTCACGAAAATTGAAATGGCCTATCCAGCTCAATGAGCGGCGGGGCCTGACGCTCCCCTTCGATGGCTGCCTGTCGATGCGACGCACATCCCGCAAACATCCATCCTATCATTGACCTTTGGCAATAAGATCCATTGTCTGCTTGAGATGGTTCGGCGGCTGGCCTGGATCACCTTCCGTAATGATATCGTCGATCACCCATTTCCCGTCTTGCTGAATGACCTCGAAACGATCGGTGGTGATCTGATTCTTGTCGGTGCCGTCATCCATGCAGGACGATTTCTTGAACGTGACGACAACCTCCGTCACACCGTTGGCAGGTGGCTGAGGGGCAAGCTTAACATCGGTGATCGGGCATGCGTCCTGTCCATTGACGATCACGTCGTAATTGAACGGGGAAATACCGTCTTCATCTTCGGCAGGATTTGCAGCCGCTGCCTTGTAGCGCGTGATGAAATCCTTGCTGTAGAGGCTCGACAATCGGCTCTCGTCGAAAATATCGATCCAGTCGGCGTCTGCCCCAGACCAATTCTTGACCGTCGCGTCCATCACAGCTTTAACAGGTGTCGTCGCATCATCAGCATGGGCAATAGCGGGCAGCAAAAGGCAACCGGCAAGAATCAAAGCAATCTTCTTCATCATCCAATATCCGCTTCGCAAATTTGGCGAGAGACTAGCCATTTTATGCGGCTTGGCAATGCCTTCAAAAATAACCGAAGCACTCCTTGCGGCTTTGCCTTGCCGCATCTCAATGCTATAGCGCTCTTGATTTTTTTGAAATCAAATCGGGCTTTTGCCCTCAAGTTCAAGTTAACGAGGCAGATACATGACCAAGATCAAAGTCGCAAACCCCGTCGCCGATCTCGACGGCGATGAAATGACTCGCATCATCTGGCAGCTCATCAAGGACAAGCTGATCCATCCGTATCTCGACCTCGATATCGACTACTACGATCTGTCAGTCGAAAACCGCGATGCTACCAATGACAAGGTCACTGTCGACGCAGCGAACGCAATCAAGAAGTATGGCGTTGGCATCAAGTGCGCGACCATCACCCCGGATGAAGCCCGCGTGCAGGAGTTCGGTCTCAAGGAAATGTGGAAGAGCCCGAACGGCACGATCCGCAACATCCTTGGCGGCGTCATTTTCCGCGAGCCGATCATTTGCCGCAATGTTCCTCGCCTCGTTCCGGGCTGGACACAGCCGATCGTCGTCGGCCGCCACGCCTTTGGCGACCAATACCGCGCCACGGATTTCAAATTCCCGGGCAAGGGCAAGCTGACAATCAAATTTGTCGGCGAAGATGGTCAGGTGATTGAGAAGGAAGTCTTCAACGCACCGGGCGCCGGCGTCGCCATGGCAATGTACAACCTCGATGAATCGATCCGCGAGTTCGCCCGCGCGTCCATGATGTACGGCCTGATGCGCAAGTGGCCCGTATACCTGTCAACCAAGAACACGATTTTGAAGGCCTATGACGGTCGTTTCAAAGATCTCTTCCAGGAAATCTATGAAACGGAATTCAAGGCTCAGTTCGATGAAGCCGGTATCACCTACGAACATCGCCTGATCGACGATATGGTCGCTTCCGCCCTGAAGTGGTCTGGCGGTTATGTCTGGGCCTGCAAGAACTACGACGGCGATGTTCAGTCGGACACCGTAGCACAGGGCTTTGGATCGCTCGGTCTCATGACCTCCGTTCTGCTGACGCCGGATGGAAAGACTGTTGAAGCCGAAGCCGCGCACGGTACGGTTACACGTCACTACCGCCAGCACCAGAAGGGCCAGGAAACCTCCACGAACTCGATTGCATCCATCTTCGCATGGACCCGCGGTCTTGCTCACCGCGCCAAGCTGGACGACAACGCGGAACTTGCAAGGTTCGCATCGACACTTGAGAAGGTTTGCGTCGATACGGTTGAGGCAGGCTATATGACCAAGGACTTGGCTCTCCTGATCGGTCCAGATCAGCCATGGCTGTCGACAACCGCCTTCCTCGACAAGATTGACGAGAACCTACAAAAAGCGATGGGCGCCTAAGGCGACCACCACTGATGGCTTTGGAACGGCGGGATTTTCCCGCCGTTTTTTTGTTGTCGCGGTTATGTTTCTCTCTGGTATCTTCCAGCCGAGATTTGGAGGAGGATCACGGATGTCAGCAGAGCTTGTTCTTTACACCAATCCGATGTCGCGAGGCTGCATCGCACGTTGGTTGCTGGAGGAAACGGGACTTGATTATCGGGTGGAAATGGTTGGCTTCGGCCAGGCAATGAGAAACCCGGACTACCTCGCAATCAATCCAATGGGAAAGGTTCCTGCTCTTGTTCATGGGTCAGCGGTTGTGACCGAAGTTGCGGCGATCTGCGCCTATATCGCAGACACCTTTCCCGACTTGCGGCTTGGTCCCGAAGGAAATGAAGAACGCGCCCGTTACTTTCGCTGGATGTTCTTTGCTGCCGGTCCTCTGGAATCTGCCGTTCTCAATCGTGCTCTGGGATGGGAGGTCCCGCCCGAAAAAAGCAGAATGGCGGCCTACGGCAACTACACCACGACCATCGATGCGCTCGATAAGGCGATCGGTTCATCTGCTTACATTACCGGTGATCGATTCACTGCTGCAGATGTTTATGTTGGATCTCATATCATCTGGGGCTTACGATTTGGCTCGATAGACAACCGGACTTCGTTCAAAGCCTATGCCGAAAGACTTTCAAGGCGCGAAGCATTCAAACGTCAAAATGAGTTGGATGCCAAAGCGGGAGCGGCGATGGGATGTCGAGCGGAGGCTGATCCTTGCAGAGCATCAGCTCCTCGAAATGATGAAGGGCGGCTCGAGGCCGCCCTTTCTTATTATTTCTTCGGAACCTTGGGAACCGCACCTTTCTTGGCAGAAGCCTTAGGCTCGGGCTTTTCGTCCGTCGTCTTTGTAGCCGACGACTTTGTCGCCTTAGGACGGGTTTTCAACTCGCCGTCGCTGTCCTGCTCGGCTTCAGGATGAATAACCTCTGCTTCCGGCTTTGGCCTAATAGGAGCCGTCTCCGGAATGCATTCGAGAACAAGACCGGTCTTACCGTCGTCCGTCGGTCCTACGGACACGCGAACGACACCACCCTTCTTCAGCTTGCCGAACAAGATCTCATTGGCAAGCGGCTTCTTGATGTTCTCCTGGATGACGCGCGCAAGAGGCCGAGCGCCCATCTTCTCGTCGTAACCCTTTTCCGAAAGCCATGCGATCGCTTCTTCCGAAAGATCGAACGTAACGTTCCTCTCAGACAGCTGCGCTTCGAGCTGCATGATGAACTTCTGCACGACCTTGTGAATAACGGTCGTCGGTAGAGGTGCAAACGGAATGATTGCATCAAGCCGGTTGCGGAACTCCGGTGTGAACAAGCGGTTCAATGCCTCTTCATCTTCCCCGGTCCGCCGCGAAGATCCAAACCCGATTGCCGCCTTCGCCATCTCGGACGCACCAGCATTCGTCGTCATGATCAAAATGACGTTCCGGAAATCGATCTTCTTGCCGTTGTGATCCGTCAAGGTGCCGTGATCCATAACCTGCAACAGAATGTTGTAGATATCCGGATGAGCCTTCTCGATCTCGTCAAGCAGCACCACGGAATGTGGATGCTGATCGACGCCGTCTGTCAGAAGACCGCCCTGGTCGAACCCAACATAGCCGGGAGGCGCTCCAAGAAGGCGCGACACGGTGTGTCGTTCCATATACTCGGACATATCGAAACGCAGCATTTCGACGCCTAGAGACGAGGCAAGCTGCTTGGCAACTTCGGTCTTGCCTACGCCGGTCGGGCCGGAGAAGACATAAGCACCAATCGGCTTGTTGGGTTCACGAAGACCCGCTCTTGCAAGCTTGATGGACGTTGACAAGGCTTCGATCGCATTGTCCTGACCATAAACCACTGAACGCAGTTCTTGCTCGAGATTGGCGAGAACCTGCTCGTCATCCTTCGAAACGGTCTTCGGAGGAATGCGTGCCATGGTCGCAATCGTTGCTTCGATCTCACGTTCGGTGATCAGCTTACGCCGCTTTGACGGTGGCAGGAGCATTTGCGCTGCGCCTGTTTCATCGATGACGTCAATTGCCTTGTCGGGCAACTTTCTGTCGGAGATATAGCGGGCGGACAGTTCGACGGCCGTCTTGATCGCCTCGTTGGAGTAACGCAGGTGGTGATACTCCTCGAAGTAAGGCTTCAGGCCCTTCATGATTTCGATAGCATCGTCGATTGAAGGCTCGTTGACATCGATTTTTTGGAAACGACGAACAAGCGCATGGTCCTTCTCAAAGAACTGCCGATATTCCTTATAGGTCGTCGACCCAATGCAACGGATCGCGCCGGACGAAAGCGCTGGCTTCAAAAGGTTCGATGCATCCATTGCACCACCCGATGTCGCGCCAGCGCCGATAACCGTGTGGATTTCATCGATGAAGAGAACGGCACCAGGATAGTCTTCGAGTTCCTTGACCACCTGCTTGAGGCGCTCTTCGAAATCACCGCGGTAGCGGGTCCCAGCGAGCAATGTGCCCATGTCCAGCGAGAAAATCGTGGCGTTGGCCAACGCTTCCGGAACTTTGCCCTCGACGATGCGCTTCGCAAGACCTTCAGCGATGGCCGTTTTGCCGACGCCTGGATCACCGACGTAAAGCGGATTGTTTTTGGAGCGGCGGCACAGCACCTGAATAGTGCGGTTCACTTCCGAATGACGCCCGATGAGCGGATCGATCCGGCCGGTCTTGGCCTTCTCGTTCAGATTGACGCAATATGCCTTCAAAGCGTCAGGCTGCTTCTTCACGCCGCCATCGTCGGGTTCGCCCCCGCGAGACCCCGTCGCCTTGCTTTCAGACTCGCCTTCGTCAGAACCGCGTGGCGGACGAACGTCAGACGACCCTGGGCGCTTGCCAATTCCGTGGGAGATGTAATTGACTGCGTCGTAGCGCGTCATCTCCTGTTCCTGCAGGAAATACGCAGCATGGCTTTCGCGTTCGGCAAAGATAGCAACAAGCACGTTGGCGCCGGTTACTTCTTCCCGTCCGGATGACTGGACATGAATGACAGCACGCTGAATGACGCGCTGGAATCCAGATGTCGGCTTTGAGTCTTCATCATAGCCGGTGACGAGATTGGAGAGCTCGTTATCGACATATTCTGTGATCGTACGGCGCAATGCGTCGAGATCGACATTGCACGCTCCCATAACGGCGGCAGCATCGGCATCGTCGATCAGGGCGAGCAGCAAATGCTCAAGCGTCGCATATTCATGATGCCGCTCATTGGCAAAGGTCAGTGCCTGATGGAGCGCCTTTTCTAGACTAGGCGAGAAAGTTGGCACGTTTCAATCCTCACTTCTTTTCCATGACGCATTGCAGCGGATGTTGATGTTGCCGGGCAAAGTCCATTACCTGGCTCACCTTGGTCTCCGCCACCTCATACGTAAATACCCCGCATTCACCGATGCCGTGGTTGTGAACATGCAGCATGATACGCGTAGCTGCCTCGTGATCCTTCTGGAAAAAGCGCTCCAGAATATGGATGACGAAATCCATCGGTGTGTAATCGTCGTTAAGAAGCAAAACGCGATACATGCTTGGCTTCTTCGTCTTCGGTCTTGTGCGGGTAATGACCGAAGTGCCCCGATTGGCGTTATCTCCGTTCCTTTCGCTGTCCTTTTGCATCCGGACCGGCGTGGCGATCATTTCCTGTCTTCCCTTGCTATCCGACGAAACCTTACAAGCCGGCATTTCGACGAATATTCCATAGTTAACTAAGTTCGTGATTGTCTGATTTTAAGCCCCTTCGCGGCGACTGCAAACACTATTCCAACAAACCACACGCATTCCTTTCTCATGGAACACGCGAAACTCGGTTCGATTTTTTGTGAAAGAAAAAGACCGACTACAGATGCGTTGCCGGCCGGCCATTTTCAAGAGGTGTCGAGGTAACGCCACTGCCATCGCTCAATGTTTCCTCTCAAGCACATCTTAGCGATGCATTAAGCGCCAACCAGCCGGTTAGGTTCCAGCCTGCATCATCAAGATCTATGCCTCCAATCGTTGGCATCACCATCTTTCTCCAGCGACTAAAGTGAGAATAGCCTTGAAAGAGCATTAGTCAACGACAAGGGCTGCCCCTGCCTGCGGCGTAAAATCTCAGTCGGCTTTTTCTCCATTTAACCGCCGGCCAGTACCATTGCCCTAATGAAGAAGATCGACAGGCACTTTTGCTCCATTGTCCGAAAGCCGCCTCATCAGCGCATGATGGAGGAATAGGTTCATGTCCGCGGAGTCGTGAGGATCGGCCGTATAGCCCAGTTCTTTCGCAAGCGTTCGTCTCTCTTGAAAGCTCGCTTCCATACCAAGCGCCTTCATGAGATCCACGATGGAATGGCGCCAATCAAAAGCCTCTCCACTTTTCTTCACGGCAGCATCGAGGATTGGTTCGATGTCGATAGGCTGCGTCGGAACGGGTTGAGGCGTCGGTGTAACGGCAGGCGGTGCGGGAGGGATGGGTATAGGAGCGATCGACAAGGTAGACGGCTCAAGCGAAAGAGGTAGGTGTACCTGAGCCGACCCATATCTACTTGCTGGCGTGGGGTGGGCCTCGCCGAAGATCGCAAGCTTGATTTTCTCGAATACGCCCATCTACGTCCTCCATCGGCTTTGCCTGAAGGGCTAGATGGACCATACGACGGCCACGTCTAGGTTTGGACGCGGATAAAACGCATCTTATCAAAGATCGACGTCAAGAATTGCCATGGAAAAGTTGTAGGAACGATCGCCGTCTTCGTCATCGATATAAACGACGCCCAAAAACTCTTCGCCAAGGTAGACTTCTGCCGAATCATTCTTCCGCGGACGGGCCTTCACAACGACCTGAGGATTGAAAGTACGTTTGAAGTAGGCATCGAGCTTCTTGATTTCCTCGGGCTTCACAATTGTCTCCTGGCTGTGTGTTTCGCGCCGCTTCTTGCATACGAAGCCGAGCGCTGTAAAGGTTGTGTTCCGCTCATCCACCAGTAGTCCTCCTTGAAGGACGCGGTAGGTTTAAGCTAGCGCTTCGGCTGAAGTCGTCCATGCCACGCGAACATGATATCATTTAAAGCGCCTGTCGGGCGCTGCATTCAAATGTCGGCGCCGATGACTTGATCCATAACACGGGAGGGTTCCGAGCAACCTGCTTCACCAACGACTTTGGCAGGAACTCCCGCCACAGTCGTTTTCGGCGGAACGGGCTTCAGGACCACAGAACCGGCCGCCACGCGAGAGCAATGACCAATCTGGATGTTGCCCAAGATCTTTGCACCCGCACCGATGAGAACGCCGCTATCGATCTTCGGATGACGATCTGCGCCTTCCTTGCCTGTCCCGCCTAAGGTTACGCCATGAAGGATTGAAACATTGTCGCCAATCACGGCTGTTTCGCCCACAACAAGGCCAGTTGCATGGTCCAGGAATATTCCGCGGCCAATCTTTGCAGCAGGATTAATGTCGGTCTGGAATACGCCAGACGATCTACTCTGCAGATAGAGCGCCATATCACGGCGGCCTTTATTCAAAAGCCAGTGAGCAAGGCGATGGGTTTGCAATGCGTGGAAACCCTTGAAGTAAAGAATAGCTTCGATGAACCGCAAGCAAGCAGGATCACGATCGTAAACCGCCTGAATATCGACCCGCAGAATAGTGCTCCATTCCGGCCAATCCTCAAGCATTTCATTGAACGTCTGACGCAAGAGATGCGCCTGCAAATCATGATGGTCGAGGCGCTCGCAGATGCGATGAATAACACAGTCTTCCAGTGACCGATGATTGAGAACGGTCGCATAGAGGAAGCTTCCCAAAACAGGCTCGCTCTCAGCGGCGACACGCGCCTCATCACGCACACTGTTCCAGATGGGGTCCATCGTCTTTAACGACGTGCTTGGCTCGACTGCGCGGGCATCAACATATACAGCCATGAAAGACGTCCTCGTCTCCTTGTAGGAAATTCATTATATAGGGCTTGGCGCACTTAACACAAACATGCGCCGAAACAATCTTGTAAAGGTATTTATTCCTTTAAAGCCGGCAGAGGCTGCTGGAGCCGAAGTGCAGAGAAAACATGCGTCTGGATCAAGATGGTACCCGCACTTCCTCTGCCAAGACAGAGTATTACCCAGCCGCCACATCAGCATAGAAGTCCAAGACGGCTTGTTTGAAGACTCGGTCACCAACAGCCAGCATATGATCACGCCCTGGAATATCGAGAGCCTTTGCATTGGGCATCAAGGCTGCAAGTTCTTGCGCTGATCCGGCGATATCATCTTTTGTGCCAACGCCAATCAGCGTGGGGATATCGATCGTTCCCATGTCGGTTCGCGAAACGAGGTCACGCGAACCACGGATACAAGCAGACAAGGCTTCACGATCGCTTTTGGTCTGCTCAGCGAACATGCGGAACATCCGGCCTCTTTCATGAGTGACATCGGCAAGCGAGGGGGCGATCAAGGCATCGGCAATAGGGTCCCAATCCCCCACTCCGTCCGTCATTCCGATCCCCAGACCACCGAGCACCAATGAGCGAACGCGGTCGGGCCGCGAAAGGACGGCAAATACCGAAATCCTGGCACCCATCGAATATCCCATCAGGTTGGCTTCAGAAATGCCGAGATGATCAAGCAACGCAATGGCATCGGCGGCCATCTTCCAAGGACGATAGGCTTCAAAATCGCGTGGCTTGTCGCTCCCACCATGTCCACGGTTGTCGATCCCGATTACACGGTATCCGGCATCCCCCAAAACCTTCAACCATCCCGGATAGACCCAATTAACATTCGCCGTTGAGGCAAATCCATGGATCAGAAGCACCGGGGGTCCGCTTGGATTCCCAGCGTCGAAAAACGCCAGCTCAAGCTCATCATGGCGAAAGCGAGAAAATTCCGGGGTGTTGAGGTTCATGGCATTATGTCCTTTTGCGCCGGACCATAATCGACGTCCCCTGCTAGGTGAAGCTGCTCTGCATAAAACTTCCCTTATCGTGCGATGCCTCTACACATTTGCGATGAAAGCTTTATAACCCGCGCCAAGGTTTGACATCATCGGAGATTGAAATGGCCGGCCATAGTATTCCGCATTTTCAAAATGACGGCGGGCATCGTGTTGTTGAAGTGGGCGTGAAGGAATTCATGTGCACGGGCGCGTCCGTGCCGTTCGATCATCCGCATATTTTCATCGATATGGGCGACGACAATGAAAAGGTCTGTTCCTATTGCTCGACGCTTTACCGGTTTAACCCGGCCCTGAAAGCCAGTCAGACAAATCCGCCCGGCTGCGTCTTCAACGTCCACGCTGCCTGATTTCGAGCCTTGATGCTCCATGACAAAGGAAAAAGCCGTTATTGTCGGCGCGGGAATCGCCGGGCTGACTGCAGCGCTTTCACTCGCACGTCATGGGATTGCCAGCGAGGTACATGAAAAATCCCCTTCGCTTAGTGAGGTCGGCGCCGGGTTGCAGCTTTCACCCAACGCCTCCTCGATGCTTGATGGCCTTGGTCTTCTCGAGCGTCTCAGCCAATATTGGAACGAGCCAGAGGCTATAAGGCTGGTCTCTGGCTATTCCCTTAGAGAACACGCATCCGTTCCAGTTGGCAATTATGCAAGACAACGCTGGGGTGCTCCATATGTCGTCCTCCACCGCGCCGATCTTCAGCAAGTCCTGCTTGAGGCGGTGGAAAATGAAAAACTTTGCAGGCTCCATCTGAACTCCCGGATATCGGAAGACGATATCGCAGCGCTATCATCCGACGCAAAGCTGGTTATCGGCGCCGATGGAGTCTGGTCGAAAGTGAGCAGCGCAGTTGCCGATAGCCCAAAGGCTCGCTTCTCAGGAAACGTCGCCTACCGCTTCACAATCCCCGAAGAAAAGTCCCAAGGTCTTCTCAACGGAAAAGCCGTAACGGCCTTTCTAGGATCGAATGCTCACCTTGTATCCTATCCACTCGGGAAAGAACGCGGCATCAACGTCGTTGCGATTACTGCCGGCAATCCGAGTTCTGAAAACTGGCAGGTGGAGATGACGCCGGATCGCCGCAACGCGATGTTGGCGCGGTTCGCAGGTTGGCATCCTGGCATCAAGGTACTTCTGGAAAAGGCTGAGCATGTCACCTATTGGCCACTTTATGAGAGACTGGCCGGCTCCTGGCATGATCATCGCAACGTCGTCCTAATTGGAGATGCCGCGCATGCCATGATGCCCTTCGCAGCCCAGGGTGCCGCCATGGCAATTGAAGACGCGGTCGAGCTGGCTCGTCTTGTTGCAGCCAGACCGGCATCAGAAGCATTGACGCGTTTTACAATGCGGCGCACGCCACGCATTAAGAAACTGCGTCAACGCGCCAGTCTCAACCGGTTTGCCTATCATGCAAGCGGACCGATCAAATTGGCGCGGAACATCGTTTTCTCGTTGAAATCGCCTGAAAGTCTGGCAGGCGATCTCGACTGGATTTATGGCTACCGCGCGTCTAATACCGATCCTTATTCCGTGACTTCATAAACGGATGTCATCGGCACTCGGCCTCAGCCAGCATCAGATCTCTCTGACGGCCGCGAACCCCCGTTCGAGGTCAGCCTTTAGATCAGCGACATCCTCAAGACCGATCTGCAACCTTATGACAGGTCCTTCTTTTGGTGCCTTAGCGATCTTGCGATCGGAGAGGTTGACCGCGACGGCCAAGCTCTCGTAACCGCCCCATGACCAGCCAAGCCCGAAGATTTTCAGGGCGTCCAGGAAAGCGTGAGACGCAGCCTTGAATTTCGATGGTTCAGATACGGGAAGCACGATCGAAAAAATGCCGCTCGCGCCTTTGAAATCGCGCTTCCAAATGTCATGCGAAGGAAAGCTCGGTAGCGCCGGATGGAGAACCTTTGCGACATCCTCTCTGCCCTCCAGCCATTGCGCGAGCGACAGAGCGCTTGCCTGGTGACGTTCTAGGCGGACACCCATCGTCCTTAACCCGCGCAGGATCTGGTAGGCATCATCAGGTGCCGCGCAAATACCAAGGGTGATGCTGGCTTCCTTAAGTCGATCCCAATGCGCTGCATTGGCCGACACTGACCCCATTAAGACATCGGAATGGCCTGATGGGTATTTTGTAGAAGCATGAATCGAAATATCGACGCCGTAATCGAGCGGCTTGAAGTAAAGCGGCGTCGCCCAGGTATTGTCGATACCGACGACGAGACCATGTTTGTGCGCAACGGCAGTAATTGCAGGCACGTCCTGCATCTCGAATGTATTTGAGCCGGGCGCCTCCAAGAGAACAAAGCGCGTGTTGGCCTTGATCAGGCTTTCTATTCCAACGCCGATTGCCGGGTCATAGTAGTCCGTCTCAACACCCATGCGTTTCAGCATCGTGTCGCAGAAATTTCGCGTCGGGGAATAGACACTGTCGGTTACCAGAAGGTGATCACCGGACGACAGGAATGCCAGTAGCGGAACGGTAACGGCAGCGAGGCCCGAGGGAACGAGGATCGTACCCGCCGATCCCTCCAGAGCATCGATCGCCTCGCACAGAGCGTCGGTCGTCGGCGTGCCTCTCGTGCCGTAGGTATATTTCTGCGACCGCGTTTCCATCGCTGCAGCGTTCGGAAACAGAACCGTTGATGCATGCACCACAGGTGGATTGACGAAGCCATGAAAGTCCGAAGGATCATTTCCCAAATGGGCTAAACGCGTGTTGGGACCGGCGCTGACGAGGTGATCTTTTTCTTTCATGTATTTCTAGCTTCTGTCTTTTGAACTCTGATAGGGGCGCACTCTTCGCCCCTCCACTCCCAAGGGTCAAGCCCGAGAAGACGGCTGTTCGGGCCTTTGTTCTTAACCGTCAGATATATCAGTATAAATGCGGCGGAATTTTCAGCAGAAAATGCGCATTTCGAATGCAAATGCCGTCAAAATCGCCATCGACATACGTGCGTGATGATTTTTCACGCAATATTCAGCGCTGACACTTGACCGTGATGGTATTTGCGACTGTGATAGAAAACTCGCGCCGGGAGGGTGTCGAGAGAAAAATGACGTCGCTGGCGTCGGCACACGATCGAAAACAATTACAACAGACACGAATGGGAAAGAAATGAAGATCAAGCTTTTGTCAGCCGCGCTCGCAGCAGCGGGCTTTGCTTTCGGGGCATCGGGAGCATCGGCGTCGACATTGTCAGACGTCAAGGCAAAGGGGTTCATTCAGTGTGGCGTGAACACAGGTTTGGCTGGATTTGCCGCTCCTGACTCGTCCGGCAACTGGACAGGTTTCGACGTTGATTTCTGCCGCGCACTGTCGTCGGCTATTTTTGGCGACCCGACAAAGGTTAAATTTACCCCGACATCGGCAAAAGACCGTTTCCCCGCCTTGCAATCGGGCGAAATCGACGTTCTGGCGCGTAACACGACCTGGACGATCAACCGTGACACAGCCCTTGGCTTCAACTTCCGGTTCATCAACTATTACGACGGTCAGGGCTTCATGGTTCGCAAGAGCCTGAACGTCAAGTCGGCACTGGAATTGTCTGGCGCTGCGATCTGCGTTCAGCAAGGTACGACTACTGAGCTGAATCTTGCCGACTACTTCAAGGCAAACAACCTTCAGTACAATCCTGTGGTTTTCGAGAAGCTGGAAGAAGTCAACGCAGCCTACGATGCAGGCCGTTGCGACGTCGATACGACGGACCAGTCCGGTCTTTATGCCACGCGTCTCGTCCTGAAGAACCCGGACGAACATGTGATCCTGCCTGAAATCATCTCAAAGGAACCACTCGGACCGGCTGTACGTCAGGGCGATGATCAGTGGTTCGATATCGTGAGCTGGGTCGGTTACGCCATGGTTCAGGCTGAGGAATTCGGCATCACCCAGGCTAACGTCGATCAGATGAAGAACTCCGAGAACCCGGATATCAAGCGCTTCCTCGGCACTGAGGCCGATACGCGCATCGGCACAGATCTCGGTCTTTCCAACGACTGGGCCTATAACATCGTCAAGGGCGTCGGCAATTACGGCGAAGTCTTCGAGCGCAATATCGGCCAGGGGAGCCCCCTGAAGATTGCACGCGGTCTCAATGCCCTTTGGAACAAGGGCGGCCTGCAATATTCGCCGCCTGTTCGCTGATACAGTATCGGGAGGGCCGAAAGCCCTCCCCACCCTATAACAAAAAAGCCTGTAAAAGCGGGCGACGGGGAAAACGACCGAATGAGCGATTATTCGATAAACACGTCGAAAGGCGGGTTTGATTTAAAGTCTGCGATCTACGACCCGAAGATCCGTGGTGTGTTCTTCCAGGTTGTCGCAGTGGTGGTCCTCGCCTTCATCGTCGGGACTATTTACTACAATCTCTCGCAAAACCTTGAACGATCCGGAACCAGCGCTGGGTTTGGATTTTTGAACGGGCGCGCCGGCTTCCCGATCGGACAAACGCTGATCGAATACACGAGCGATTCCACCTACGCCCGCGCCTTATTGGTCGGGATTATCAATACGATCCTGATCGCTGTCTGCGGCATTATCACGGCAACCATCATTGGTTTCATTATCGGGATTGCGAGACTTTCAAAGAACTGGCTGATTGCCAAACTCGCCCTCGTTTACGTGGAAGTTTTCCGCAACATACCTCCGTTGCTGGTCATCTTCTTCTGGTACAAGGGTGTGCTGTCCGTTCTTCCGGCGCCACGCGATTCCGTTGCCTTGCCATTTGCAAGCTTTTTGAACAATCGCGGTCTATTCTTTCCGAAGCCAATCTTCGCACCTGGTTTTTATGCAGTATTGATCACATTGTTGGTTGGCATAGTGGCAACGATTTTTGTTGCCCGCTGGGCTCATAAGCGCCAGGCGGCGACCGGTCAGCCCTTTCATACAATTTGGGCAGGCTTTGGCCTGATTTTGGGTCTGCCAATTATCGCCTTCTTCGTTCTAGGAATGCCGATCAGCTTTGATTATCCGGTGGCGGGCAAGTTCAACCTGACGGGAGGTTCGATCGTAGGTCCCGAATTTATCTCGCTTTATCTGTCGCTATCGTTCTACACAGCGGCGTTCATCGCCGAGATTGTACGGAGCGGCATTCGCGGCGTGCCCAAGGGACAGACGGAAGCGGCGAGTGCACTTGGTCTTCAACCGAGTTCGACAACCCGTCTTGTGGTCGTGCCGCAGGCACTGCGCATCATCATCCCTCCCCTTGCGAGCCAGTATCTCAATCTTACGAAAAACTCCTCGCTTGCGGTGGCCATTGGTTTTGCCGATCTTGTCTCTGTGGGCAATACGATCCTCAATCAGTCCGGACAATCCGTCAAAATTGTCGCAATCTGGATGGTGGTTTATCTTGCGCTCAGCATTGCAACATCGCTTCTGATGAACTGGTTTAACCGCAAGATGGCATTGGTGGAGAGATAACATGACCAGATCCACCAATGCCTTTGTGACGCGCACCATCATCACCCCTTCCCCACCTCCGGCCGGCGAACGAGGGCTAGGCGCCTGGTTGCGGCGCAATCTTTTCGCAACACCAAAAGATATCGTTCTGACGATCCTCGCGCTTGCGCTTCTAGGATACATCGTCCCGCACCTGCTCAACTGGCTTTTCCTTCAGGCGGTGTGGGATGGAACGGACCGCACCTTTTGCGCCACTAAGGTCCAGGGCGGCACCCAGCCTGACGGTTGGAACGGCGCGTGCTGGGCTTTCGTCAAAGCGAAATACGACCAGATGCTGTTTGGGCGATATCCTATCACGGAACGTTGGCGCCCAACGCTTGTCGCCATTCTTTTCGTGCTGACCCTTGTGCCACTTCTTATTCCGAAGGTTCCCTTCAAGGGTTTGAACGCAGCCCTTCTTCTGCTCGTGCTGCCGTTTATTTCCTTCTGGTTGCTCTATGGCGGCTTCGGCCTTCAGATCGTGGAGACGCCGCTCTGGGGCGGGCTCATGGTCACCTTGATCCTGTCATTTGTTGGAATTGCCGCGTCGTTGCCGCTTGGCATTTTGCTGGCGCTGGGGCGACGTTCCGATCTGCCGGCGATAAGGCTTATCTGCGTAACCTTTATCGAAATCGTGCGCGGTATCCCGCTGATCACCGTTCTGTTCATGGCCAGCGTCATGCTGCCTCTCTTCCTGCCGACCGGCTGGACGATCGACAAATTCCTGCGGGCGCTTGTCGGTGTTTCAATCTTCACCTCCGCATACATGGCAGAGGTCATTCGAGGTGGGCTCCAGGCAATACCGAAAGGGCAGTTCGAAGGAGCCGATGCACTTGGTCTCAGCTACTGGCAAAAGACGAGGCTCATCATCCTGCCGCAGGCGATCAAGCTGGTTGTACCGAGCATCGTCAATACGTTCATCGGAACGTTCAAGGACACGTCGCTCGTTTCGATCATCGGCATGTATGACCTCCTCGGCATTGTGCAATTCAACTTCACGGACGCCACTTGGGCGACAGCCGTCACTCCGATGACTGGTCTTGTCTTCGCTGGCTTCGTCTTTTGGCTTTTCTGCTTCGGCATGTCGCGTTATTCCAGCTTTATGGAGCGCCATCTCGACACCGGACATAAGCGATAATTAGGGAAAAATGGGCATGGCTGAAGTACAGCAGAAAAAACTTGCGGTCTCATCGACGGATGTCGCCGTCGAGATCACGAACATGAACAAGTGGTATGGCGACTTTCATGTCCTGCGCGACATCAATCTAAAGGTTATGCGCGGCGAACGTATCGTCATCGCCGGCCCCTCGGGCTCCGGCAAATCCACGATGATCCGCTGCATCAATCGCCTAGAAGAGCACCAGAAGGGCACCATTGTCGTTGATGGCATCGAGTTGACCAACGACTTGAAAAAGATCGACGAGGTGCGCCGCGAGGTCGGCATGGTGTTCCAGCACTTCAACCTTTTCCCGCATCTGACCATTCTGGAAAACTGCACCTTGGCACCCATCTGGGTCCGCAAGATGCCGAAGAAGGAAGCTGAAGAAGTTGCGATGCACTATCTGAAGCGCGTCAAGATTCCGGAACAGGCGAACAAGTATCCCGGGCAGCTTTCGGGTGGTCAGCAGCAGCGTGTGGCGATCGCGCGCTCGCTCTGCATGAAGCCGAAAATCATGCTGTTTGACGAACCGACGTCGGCACTTGACCCGGAAATGGTCAAGGAAGTTCTTGATACAATGGTCAGTCTAGCCGAGGAAGGTATGACCATGCTGTGCGTGACACACGAAATGGGCTTTGCGCGCCAGGTCGCAAATCGCGTTATCTTCATGGATCAGGGCCAGATCGTCGAGCAGAATTCACCAGCCGAATTCTTCGACAATCCGCAACATGAGCGCACCAAACTCTTCCTCAGCCAAATACTTCACTGATGAATAAGACAGCGCAGCCTGTTTCCTGAGTGAGATAGGCTGCAGCGTTTTCTATTGCCTGCTTGGTTTTTTGGACGGAGCTCCGTTACAACGCAAAAGCCCAACTGACCGTCGACTTTTAGTTGCCGTGCAACATGAGGTCGAAGCGATCAGTCGGGCTTTTCTATCTCGATACGCAAAACCTATTCGAGGAAGGTCATTGGGTTAACTGGCGTTGCATCCTTACGAACTTCGAAGTGAAGCTGCGGCTGCTTTACGTCGCCGCTCATTCCCGAGACGGCCAAAGTCTGGCCGCGCTGAATTTTCTGGCCACGAGTTACGTTAAGGCTGTCGGCATTGCCATACACCGTGACCGTACCATCGTCGTGCCGCAGCAAAACCGTATTGCCAAGTTGCTTCAGACCGTTGCCGGCATAGATGACAACACCGTTTTCCGCTGCCTTGATCGGCGTTCCCTGAGGCACCGAAATATCGATCCCTTCGTTGCGAGAGCCGTTCACGTTGGTACCGTAGCCTGCGATGACAGCGCCGCGTACCGGCCAGCGGTACTTACCGATGCCACTTGCTTCAGGCGCAGCAGAAGCGACGTCGGACTTCTTTTCGGCATCTTCCACGCTCTGTGTGGCAGCTGGCGCCTTGTAAGGCTGCGGCTGAGAGACGGCCGCTTGCTTTGTGGCTGCGGCGGTATCTTCGGTCGCAGTTGCCGCAGCCTTTGCATCCGCCTTCACGGGAATAGCAGCCGTTTTGACGGCATCAGCCGGGATTGTTCCGCTTGGTATCTTCAGATCCTGACCAACGCGAAGCGATGCCGTGTTGAGATTGTTTGCCTTCTTGATCTCTTCGACACTTGAGCCGGTTGCCTTGGCAATCTTAGCTATAGAATCGCCAGGCTTGACAACATACGTTCCGCTAGGTCCCTTCGGCGCCTTTCCGTCGCCAGAGGCGACCTTGCCGGCCGTACCTTCAGCAGAAAGCGAAGCCTTATCACGCGCCGAAGTACCGGCCGGGAGCACCGCAACCTTCTGCTCAGGCATTTTCGGAGCAGGCGGCATTTTCTCGTTCGACGAAAGGTCAGCGCCTTCCGCAGATGCCTTAGCTAGGCTTCCACCCTTGTAAGTCGGAATAAGCAGGCTCTGCCCAGGCTGGGCAGCTGCGGCACTTTTCAGGCCATTGACGCGCAACAACTCCTTCTCGGGCACGCCGTAGCGACGCGCAATCACGGCGACGCTTTCGCCTGGTCGCATCGTGACCGACGGTGCATTCTCTGCAGACCAGCCGTTTTCCTTCGGCAAGCTGCCGGTCGTCAACTTATCCCCGGCTGACGCACGCGGCGGCGCGAGCATCGACTGTGACTTTCCACGCGGCTGCGCGGCAGGGAACGGCTGAGCAAGCGCGACCTCGCGCTTGGAACTTACACGCGGCGATGCCGCAGGTGACGGGGGCGGCAGATCCGATCGCTGGATCATTGTTGGCGCAGCCGCCATCCGAGCCCTCGAGGGCGGCGTCTGAGGATAAGGCTGACTGACGCTTGCAGTAGCCCCATAGCTCGGCTGCACGGCTCCCCCTTGCATATCCCCTTGCGGCACCGGATCGCCGGCTCTTGGAATGGAGCCCGTCGCCATGCGATCTGTACTCGAAGAACTGGAAGAACCCAAAAGCCCGCCGAAACGCGTGACATCGGAACTGCAGCCCGTGGCGGCGCTCGCGAGGAAAATCGCAACCAGAGCCTTGCTGACGCAATTTCCGAACTTCGGCGAAACACTTAAACCCATGACTCGACCCACTTAATGAACGCTACCTTCTTGGCGTTTATTAAAGCGCGTTAGTCTTACTACTCAGTTAAAGCCCTGCAATTAAGGATGGTTTTTTGAGGTTTTGATAACCATGAATCCGACGCAATGCCGAGGCTACGCGCGGCGTTTCAACCGCACTCAAAGCTGAGCAGAAAGCTGCGGTACGATGGGCTGGTATGGTACTTCGAAAAGTTCTTCGCGTTCAAACCGACTGCCGGTTTTCGTCAGCCTGACAAGGCGACACTGATTCTCGCCGACGATGAGCGGGGCAATCATCGAGCCGCCGGAAACCAACTGGTCCGCGTAAAACCGCGGCATTGATTCGAAGGCAGCCGTAACCAGAATTCGATCGAAGGTTCCCTCGCCCGGCATTCCTGCACTGCCGTCAGCATGCCTGATGATGACGTTGCGAATGCTCAACTGCTCCATCCGTCGCTGCGCGTTCGCCACCAACGTCTTGTACCGATCGACGGTAAGAACGCGTTCAGCGATCCGTGCCATCACGGCCGCTGTAAAGCCGCTGCCCGTCCCGACCTCTAGGACTCTTTGGCCGCGTTTCAATCTCAAGTGGTGCAAAGTGCGCACCGCCGTATCAACGCCTTCAAGGAAGGAGCCGCATTCGATGGGGATCGTCCTTCGGGAATAGGCATTCTCAACAAATTGCGGAGGTACGAAAAGCGATCTCGGCGTTTGCTCGACAGACGTCAGGAGATCAATATCAGAAATGCCCTCTGCCCGCAGTCGCAAAACAAGTGCGGCAAAACCCTCTTTCTCCAACAAACGATTCTTTGACACGCTCTACTCCGCCAGCGCCTGTTGAAGGCGGTCCTGCACGGCATAATCTGTCAGGTCGAGTTTGAGAGGGGTGACGGAGATGAAATTGTTCCGCAGAGCACCAATATCCATGCCAGGTCGCAAAGCGCCTTCACGTGCCCCGAATTTAAGCCAGTAATACGGTAGACCACGCCCATCCGAGCGAGCCTCCACCTGCAGGTTAAAAGCAAGCTTGCCCTGCGCAGTGACCTCCACGCCGCTGACGTCTTGCGGCGCACAACTTGGAAAATTGATGTTTAAAAATGTACCATCCGGCAAATCGATACCGATCAGCTTCCGAAGCAAAGAGGGAGCATGCGATTCAGCTACCTCCCAAGGCACAACCCTTGTCTCATGGTCGTAGACGTAGGCCTGGCTCAAAGCAATCGAGCGAATGCCATTCATCGTGCCTTCGATTGCACCGGCCACTGTTCCAGAATAGGTCACATCATCGGCCACGTTCGAACCTGAATTCACCCCGGACAAAATAAGATCCGGCTTTCGATCGAGAACCTGTCGAATTGCCATGATCACGCAATCTGTCGGCGTTCCTCTCAGCGCAAAACGTTTCTCGCCAATCTGCCGCAACCGCAGTGGCTCTGAAAGGCTGAGGGAATGAGCAAGGCCGCTTTGATCAGTTTCGGGCGCGACGACCCACACATCGTCCGACAAAAAATGCGCAATCCTTTCGAGCGCGGCGAGCCCGTCCGCATGGATCCCGTCGTCATTCGTCAGCAAAATGCGCATGTATCAGGACGCTCGTTCGATCTTTGTCACTCCGCCCATATAAGGCAGAAGAGCGTCAGGCACAGTCACCGAACCATCTTCATTCAGATAATTTTCCAGAACGGCGATGAGAGCGCGTCCGACAGCGGTGCCAGAGCCATTGAGGGTATGCACAAACTTGTTCGATTTGTCTTCTTTATCGCGGTAGCGAGCATTCATGCGGCGTCCCTGAAAATCGCCACAGACCGAACAAGAGGAAATTTCGCGGTACGTATTCTGCCCAGGCAACCATACTTCCAGATCGTAGGTCTTGCGCGACGCAAACCCCATGTCGCCGGTACAAAGTGCTATCGTCCTGAAATGCAGACCAAGCCTTTTCAAAACTTCTTCCGCACAAGCGGTCATGCGCTCATGCTCGTCTATTGCGCCTTCCTGATCGGTAATGGAAACGAGTTCACATTTCCAGAACTGGTGCTGACGCAGCATTCCGCGGGTATCGCGGCCTGCTGACCCGGCTTCCGAGCGGAAAGACGGAGTCAGTGCTGTGAAGCGGAGCGGGAGCTTGTCTTGGTCAAGAATTTCACCAGACACAAGATTGGTGAGCGTGACTTCCGCAGTTGGAATTAGCCAGCGCCCGTCGGTCGTTCGAAACAGATCTTCAGCAAATTTTGGCAGCTGCGCCGTACCATAGACCGCCTCGTCACGGACCATCAGAGGAGAACTCACCTCCGTATAGCCATGCTCCCTCGTATGAAGATCAATCATAAATTGACCAAGAGCGCGTTCCAGTCGCGCCAGCGGACCGGTCAGAACTGTAAAGCGCGATCCGGAAAGCTTTGCCGCACGCTCGAAATTCATGAAGCCAAGCGCTTCTCCAATCTCGAAGTGTTCCTTCGCCGGGTGATTCCAACGCGGCTTTTCACCAAGGCTTCGCACCACGACGTTGTCATGCTCGTCTTTCCCATCGGGCACGTCGTCGAACGGGATGTTTGGCAACCTTGAGAGAACGTCGTTTAGCGCTTCGGTCGCGCTGCGCTCATCTTCTTCGGCCGCTGGCAAAAGTACCTTGAGATCTGCAACTTCCGCCTTCAGCCGATCAGCACGCTCTGTATCACGAGCCGCCATAGCAGCGCCGATTTCCTTGGATGCCGCATTTCTTCGCGACAGCATGTCCTGTACTTTTTGGACCGCAGAACGCCGCTGCTCATCAAGCGTTATCAGTTCCGAGGATTGCGCTTCAGCGCCGCGTCGCGCCAAGGCTTTGTCCAAAGCGGCCGGGTTATCGCGAATCCACTTAATGTCGAGCATAGTCGCTCCAAATCGTTAAAACTGAACAACGGCAATCGAGACGCACGCGCCAGGGGTATCGCGACGCATGGGCGTCTTCAGACATCGTCAGACTTGACGACATCCGCCGCGCCCGCCTGACGTTCCGCTTCCTCGCGGGCCCGCTGACGCTCCACGAGTCGTGCCGCGTGAATGGCGATTTCGTAGAGAATGATGGTCGGAATCGCAAGACCGATCTGCGACATCGGATCGGGCGGCGTCAGGACAGCGGCGACCACGAAAGCGAGCACGATCGCGTATTTTCTCTTTTCCGCGAGCCACTGAGATGTGAGGAGCCCGACACGCGCGAGAAGAGTCGTCACCACGGGCAACTGAAAAACGAAACCGAAGGACAGAACGAGAGTTGTGATCAGACTGAGATATTCCGAAACCTTCGGAAGTAGCGAAATTGCCACTTCGCCGTTTTCCGGCTTCTGCTGCATGGTCAGGAAGAACCACATGACCATGGGCGTAAAGAAGAAATAGACCAGCGCTGCGCCCATCAGAAAAAGGATCGGCGAGGCAATCAGAAACGGAAGAAAGGCCGAACGTTCGTTCTTATAAAGACCTGGCGCCACGAATTTATAAATCTGTGCGGCAATGATCGGGAAAGAAATCACGAGTGCGCCGAACATAGCCACCTTCACCTGGGTGAAGAAGAACTCCTGTGGCGCCGTGTAGATCAACTGGGCATTAGCAATGTCGAGTTTAGCCCAGACCACTGCCCACTTATAAGGATAGACCAACACGTTGAAGATCTGCTTGGCGAAAAAGAAGCAGATGATGAATGCAGCAAAAAACGCAGCAATCGACCAGATTAGCCGCGTTCGCAATTCCATCAGATGTTCAATAAGCGGCTGAGGTTTATCTTCGTAGTCGCCGCTCATGCCTCATCCTTCTTTTCGGCAGTCTTATTGCTCGCATCTAACTTGACAGTACGAGGTTTTCTGGTTTTCGCAGGAGCTTCTGCCGCAGTCGCTTCAACTTGTTTACGGATCGCCCCTGTGCGTTTGGGCTTATCTGCAAGCTGCGCAACAGCAGATTCACCAATGGCTGCTTTTCCCGGAGCGCGCTTTGGCTTTGGAGCACTTGGCGCCTCGTTGCTTTCCGCGGTCGCTGGCTTTGGCTTGCGGACAGCTTTGGTTTTCGCTGCCGGTACTAGGGCGGCGGGAGCCGAAGTGGCGGGCGCAGCGTGGACGACAACTGCCTGCGGCGTTGAACTGGCTGATGCAGACGTTGAGCTTGGAGTCGCAACGGCCTCGGACGGAGCTGATGACGTCGTCAGAGGCGCAGTCTCTGCCGGTTCAGACGATACCGCCTCGGAGGAGATCGCCGACAATGGAGTGGTTTTCAGGTCTTCAGCAATCTGGTCTGGCGCATCCGCGCGGGTTGCCTTTTGCAAATCCGCTTTGATGTCATTGCCCATTTGTCTGAGCGGATTCATCGCTTCGCGGAGAGTATGCGCTGGATTGAGTTTTTGCGCGTCGGTCAAAGTCTGCCGAAGCTCATCCATGTCAGCCTCGCGCAGAGCTTCGTCGAACTGAGCGCGGAAATCCGACGCGACGCGCTTGGCACGCTGCGTCATTTTACCGAAAGCACGAAGCATTGGCGGCAGATCTTTGGGACCGACCACAACAATCAGCACAACTGCGATAATGAGCAGTTCGCTCCAACCAATATCAAACATTCAGCACTCCTGAACGGGAAGCGGGGCAAGCCGCCCATTCCCGGAGTTAATTATTTGGTTTCGTCTGGCTTGTGGTCGACCGTCTTTGAGGCCGTTTCAGGCGTTTCGTCGTCGCTCATACCCTTCTTGAAGCTCCGGATGCCCTTTGCCACGTCACCCATGAGTTCAGGTATCTTGCCTCGTCCGCCAAACAAAACGAGCACAATGACCAAAACGATCAGCCAGTGCCATATACTCAATCCGCCCATAACCAACTCCTGCTGCTACTTAAATCGATGTAAGAACGGACGATCCCAGTTCCAATATCGATGTCCCCTTCGTTTAAAGCTAAATGTCACGTCAACAATGCAAATGACAAGACAGAAGATTACCCGAAGCCGCCATATCTAATTGTTTTTCTTTTAAGTGGCAAAAGAAAGACGGGTTTTTACTCTTCGGTGCCTCCCTTAGGCGCAAGCAATCCGAGTTCTTCCAGATCAAGCTGCGTTATTGGATCCTCATCCTCGCTCAACTCGTCGTTCATCGATGGGCTGGGAATATTGAAGTTTGAGGGAATGCGTCCTGCGAGCAGTCCTGCCCCTTTCAATTCTTCCAAGCCCGGAAGATCGCGCAGCTCTTCCAATCCAAAGTGATCAAGGAAGTCACGCGTCGTGCCAAAAGTAACCGGGCGCCCGGGCGTGCGCCGACGCCCTCTGAAACGTACCCAACCCGCCTCCATGAGGACATCCAGCGTTCCACGAGAAGTTTGAACACCTCTGATGTCCTCGATTTCCGCACGTGTGACGGGCTGGTGATAGGCGATAATCGCGAGCACTTCCAGCGCGGCACGGGACAGCTTACGTACCTCGTTTTCATCGCGTCGGATGACGAAGGAAAGATCAGCCGCTGTTCGAAACGCCCATGCATCCTCGACACGTACGAGATTGACGCCGCGTGTCGCGTAGTCCGCCCTCAGTTTTTCCATCAATCGGGTGACATCAACATCTCGCGGCAGTCTTGCTGCGAGAAAGGCTTCAGACACAGGTTGGGCCGAGGCAAATACGAGAGCCTCAGCGATGCGCTCGGCCTCCTCCAGCCGTGGCTCCAGCGCATTTTCAGCATCATCGAACAAATCATCGGAAGGTTCGCTCATAGCTCTCCCTCGCGAAGATCGACCGAAGCCCGATTAGGCCCGGAACGCATATATATCGGCTGGAATGCGGCGTCCTGGCGTATCTCTAGCTTGCCTTCGCGAACAAGCTCAAGTGATGCCGCAAATGCACTTGCCGTTGCAGTGACCCTATCTTCCGGCGTTGACAAGTATCGAAGCAAATATTGATCGAGCGCCGTCCATTCCGGAATATCCCCGAGAATTTTCGTTAAAAGCTCGCGCGCATCGGTCAGGGACCAGACATTTCGTCGCGCAATGGTTACCTGCGTGACCGCCTGCCGTTGGCGTAGATGAGCGTAAGCTGTTAGGAGATCATAGAGACTGGCTTCAAAAGCAGAACGCGCGCGATCGGGAATATGCTCCGGCGCACCGCGCGGCAAGATGTCTCGGCCCAATCTCGTCCTATTGATTAGGCGCTCTGCTGCAAGCCGCATGGCTTCCAAACGTTTGAGACGAAAGGCAAGCGAAGCGGCCATTTCCTCGCCGGAAGGTTCGTCATCTTTGCTTTGCTGCGGGATCAGCAGACGCGATTTGAGATAAGCAAGCCATGCCGCCATCACGAGATAGTCGGCTGCGAGCTCGATACGGATCTTACGGGCAGTTTCAACGAATTTCAGATATTGCTCCGCCAAAGCGAGCACGGAAATGCGTGACAAATCCACTCTCTGACTGCGCGCCAGATGCAACAAAAGATCGAGCGGCCCTTCGAAACCGGCGACGTCTATGAGGAGCGCAGGCTCATGCGAGGCTCTCTCTGGCTCATCAGCCGGCCATGGCGTCTCGGAAGGGACTATCGCCAAATTCCCAATCCTTTGCCTTACGCCAGAGGCATCAAACGTGTGAACTCTTCCCGCAGCACTTGCTCATCGTCGGGCTGCGCGGTCGGGAAACCGGCCAGCACAGCCTCTGCCCTGCGCAGTGATGCGCCCGCAAGCCGCGGCGCATGGGCAGTGACCTGCCGCATCTCGTCCATATCGCCGTTGCAATGCAAAACGATGTCGCATCCGGCAGCGATGATGTTGCGTGCCCTGTCTCCGATCGTTCCAGCAAGAGCATTCATGGACGTATCATCGGAGAGCAATAACCCATCAAATCCGATCCTCCCTCGGATAATCTGGTCGATCACCTTCGAAGAGGTCGTGGCTGGGTTGTCCGGATCCACAGCTGTGAAAACAACATGGCATGTCATACCCATCAGCATGTCACGCATCGCAACGAACGGCACGAAATCATGTGCCTCAAGTTCGCTTAGAGACACATCGACAACGGGCAGTTCATGATGCGAATCGACGAAACCTCTGCCATGACCCGGCATATGTTTCATAACGGGCATCACACCGCCGGCCGCAAGCCCCTCTGCAGCTGCCTTACCCATTGACGTGACGGTAGCTGGATCGTTTCCATAAGCACGATCGCCGATCACGTTGCTGCTTCCCGCAATCGGAACATCCAAAACGGGAAGGCAATCGATGTTGATACCGAACTCCAACAAATCGAACGCATGCAAGCGCGACATAAGCCAGGCAGCACGTAACCCAGCCGTACGATCGCGCCGATAAAGCTCACCAAGATCATGCCCAGAAGGATATCTCTGGGAAACGATCGGCGGACGTATCCTCTGAACACGACCACCTTCCTGATCGATCAAGACTGGCGCGTGCCAGCCGACGCTTTCGCGCAACGCAGACACCAAATCGGCGATCTGCGACGCTTCTGAGATGTTTCGACCAAACAGGATGAAACCCCAAGGACGCTCGCCTCGGAAAAAATCGCGTTCTGCGGCAGTTAGCGATAGACCGCTGCAGCCCAATATCATTGCTTTCGATTCTGTCATGGCTCGATCATAAGAGCCATTCACGCAAAAGCGAAGGCCGCAGAAGAGGCCATAAACAAAAAAGAACGGCGGCTTAAAGCCGCCGTCGTTAGCGTTATTTTTGAGAAAGCTTTACTTCGAAATCAGGCACGTTCCGCCGGCCGCGCGATACTTCACACAGATATCGGCCGCTTCGTCTTTGGAATTCGCCTGAATGCGCAAGCGGTAATAAGTCCCCTTGCCCGCAATATCGACCTTCCGAATTTCATATGGCTTGCCAGCAATGACACTTCCAAACTTGTTCGAAAGGTTTGCGTAAGAACGCTTCGCCTCATCCTCGGACGGAAGCGAGGCGATTTGCACGCCATAGCCACCGGATGCGGCAGAGGCGGCGGCCGGTGCATGTGCTACGGTCGGAGCAGCTGCCGCAACCTCTTTCGCCGGTTGCGCCGGCTTGGCAGCAGGCGCTACCGGGCGCGTCGAAGGAGTCGGCGCCGCATCCTTGACCGGCGCGCTTTGAACCCGATTGAGCGGAGGGCTTACATTGGCGGGATCGGCCGCTGCAACCTTCGCAAGCGGTGACTCGCTCGGCGTCTGTGGAGCCAGGCCAACGGGCTGATTTGCAGGAGCCATAGCGCCGCCATTTGATGCCACCTCAGTCGTGCCGCCAGATGCAGCTTGCGGAACTTGACCGACACGCTGTGACTGGACCGCGCGGACTGGCGGTGCATCATCTGCCGAGGACGAATCATCCCGAGGCACGAGCGTCCCGTCAGGCTTGACGATCATCGTTCTGACTTTGCGCGCCGCCATTGAAGAAGATCGGTCTGCTTGTGCGGCAGGTCCCCCCTGGGAAACCTGGCTAGGCAACAGTCGTGGATCCTCGGTATCGCCAACCGGCGTACCGCTCGCACCGTCGCCGCTATCATCTTCAGGCGAAACTTCCGGCGTCAGTGTTTTCTGAACAACATCTACCGGCTGCTCGTCGCTCGTGACCAAAGCCTTCTGCTTTGGCGCAGGCGCAGCCGCGCCTCCAACGCTGTCGTAAACAGCCTTGTCCTGGTTTGGCACGGTCTTGCCGCCTGGATTATCCGGGACGACTTTCACCGGGTCCTTGTCAGCGAGAATGACTTTTGGTTCCCCGCCCAGACCGAGGCTTCCCTTCGCCAGGAATGAATAGCCGCCGTAAGCAATACCGCCGATCATCACAATAGAGGCAGCAGCTGCGAGCATGCGCTTCATTGAACGCGCGCGATGCTTGTCTTCTGCATGGCTTGCCGATTCGATCTGCAGATGCGAGACGTTCTCGTTCCGCCTGACAGGCTCCGCTACGGAGCGCCGGAAGTCTTCTTCGAGAGCCTTTTCAAAATCGTCATAACCTGCGGCCGTTTCTTGGACCTTAGGCTTGACCTGAGAAGGAGCATCCTTCTTCAGCCAATCAGGTGCGACGCCCTGCTGAACTGGGGTCTTCTCCTTCACCGGCGTTGCGGCAAGCAGACTGGCAATTTCAGAATCAACATCGAAATCAAAGTCGTTCGCGACGGGCACCGGCTCATGCTGCTCGACTGGCGGCAGCGTCGGCACGTGCATCTCGACCGCCTCCGGATGATGATCCGCATCACCAATCATCGAGGGGTCGAAAGGTAGGTCATCTTCTGCAAAGTCTGGTTCTGGCTTTGGAGACACATAATCCGCCTGATTGCGATCGATTTGCTGCGGCGCGGCCGGCGCGACTTGCGGCTTCGCAGCGACCGGCGCTTCTCGCACCGGAGCTGGGGCAACCGTTGGAGCTGCGGGCGCGGGGTCAGCAAAATCCAGGTCGGCGAGCTCGAGCTCAATACCCTCAAGATCCAGTTCAAAATCATGACCAGAAAATGGATCGTCGGAAACAGGCTCCGCCTTCGGCGCCGCGGTCGAAACGCCGCGCGATGTCGCCGGAATAGGAAACGCGGCCACCGGCGATGCAATCTCATCAGCGAGATTTACAGGGACTTCGCTCTCTCCCTGCCCTGACGAGCGACGCGAAACCGGAAATTTTGAAACATCGTTCAAAAGGTCATCGATATCGAAAGAAAAAGCACTTCCTGCATCAGCAGCGACCGGCTCTTTGCGAACATCCCCGCCGATGTGATCGGAGAAGTCAAAACGATCGACGACCGGCTCTGGCGAATGAATTTCCGCAACGGGCACAAAGGAAGCCGCCGTGGCCACTCCGTCCGTCTTCGGTTGAGCCTCGATCGCCCGCTGGGTATCAACTTCTGCGTGAGACTGGGTGACGGGAGGAGGCGTCGGCTCCGTGGAGGTGGAATCAGGTGCCGGAGAGCGAACAGGCTGTGTTTCCTGTCGAACAGAGGGTTCTACAGGGACACCAGAAGCACGATTAAAATTCGCGAGCGGCAACCTTATCGTGGCCGCCGACCATTGAGGCGCCTTCTGATTCGCCGCCGGTGCAGCTGCCGCAGCACCTCCAATGGACATTTCGAGCTCTTCAATCAAATCCCGCGCACCAGAAGAGTGCGACGCAGGAGCCGTTGAATAAGCGGCAGGCTCATGAGGTCCGCGGTAAACAGGAGCCTCCACATGAGCCTCTTCCGCAACCGAAGGAACAACCTGCTCGGTTGGGACAGAATCGCGCTCGGGGCTTTGCTGATTAACATCTGCCGCAGGCGGCAAGTGTTCGACCTGCGCGGCCGATGTCTCAGCCGGCGCAGCTGCCTGCACAGGCGCATGAACAACCTCTACCGGCCGAGGCGCGTCATAGCGCTCGAACTCACGAAGCAACTCATCTTCGAGATCGAAGGCAGGCTCCTGCTTCGGCGCATCTGCCACCGTATTGGCGGCAACACGCGGCTCAAAGCCTACGATGCGCGCCAGTTCAGCCAACGGATCATCGTCGGAGAAGAGATCCGTGTTTTTCCGCGTATCGTACGCCAAATGTTTGTCAGCCATACCCATCCCACTCGAATATGCACAAAGCCATGCCAGCGCATTGTGGGTAAATGGTGACGCTACCGCATTTCGTCGGGCGCATCTGTGCCCGTGATTGCTAGGCCGGCCTTGAGGACCGACGCGACGGCGTACACCAGACCCAGTCTGGCAATGCTTGATTTTCGGCTCTTATCGTTAACAAACCGTAAGTCGATTTGATCTTTACCTTTATTCCAGTGTGCATGGAAGGCGCTGGCCAGATCGTAAAGGTAGAAAGCAAGGCGATGTGGCTCTTGGGAAACTGCCGCAGCCTCGACAACGCGAGGGAATTCCGCAACTTTTGCGATTAACTGCAATTCGGACGGATCGGAGATCTGATCAACCGCCTTTGCAAGTTCGGCAGGCTCCGGCTGTAGATCGGGGAAGGCTTCCCTTGCCTGCCGGAAGACGGACATGCAGCGCGCATGCGCGTATTGCACGTAAAATACCGGATTGTCCTTCGACTGCTCGGTGACTTTTGCAAAATCGAAATCCAAAGGTTCCGAACTTTTGCGGTAGAGCATCATAAAACGTACCGAATCGCGTCCGACTTCGTCCACGACCTCGCGCAAGGTCACAAAGTCACCTGACCGCTTTGACATTTTCACCGGCTCGCCATCTCTGAACAGCTTGACGAGTTGGCATAAAAGCACCGTCAGCTTGGCTTTACCGTCAGAAACACCGCGCGCGACCGCCTCCAATCGCTTGACGTAACCACCATGATCGGCGCCAAGGACGTAAATCATCTCTTCGAAGCCACGGTCGAATTTGTTCTTGAAGTAAGCGACATCGGCAGCAAAATAGGTGTAGGAGCCGTCCGACTTGATGAGGGGCCGATCGATATCGTCGCCCACTTCGGTCGACCGGAACAATGTCTGCTCGCGATCTTCCCAATCCTCCGGCAACTGTCCCTTTGGCGGCGGTAGCGCGCCCTTGTAGACATAGCCTTTGAACGTCAAATCATTGATGGCCGTGCGGATAGCAGCCGCACCATTGGAATGAAGCGTGCGTTCCGAAAAGAAAACGTCGTGCTTGACGTTGAGCGCTGCCAGATCGTCCCTGATCATCACCATCATGGCATCGATGGCGCGATCCTTGACGATCGGCATCCATTCTTCTTCCGGCATATTGTGAAGCCTCGGGCCGTATTCATTTGCCAACGACTGCCCAACCGGAACGAGGTAATCACCGGGATAAAGACCTGACGGAATTTCTCCTATGTCCTCCCCAAGTGCCTCGCGATACCGCAAGAAAACTGACCTCGCCAGAACATCGATCTGCGCACCGGCGTCGTTGATGTAGTATTCCTTAATGACGTCGAAGCCGGCGAACGCCAATAGATTGGCAAGCGCGTCGCCGACAACGGCCCCGCGGCAATGGCCGACATGCATCGGCCCGGTCGGGTTGGCGGACACATACTCAACATTGACCTTGCGCCCTTTGCCGAACTCGGAACGGCCGTAATTCGAGCCGGCCGCAATCATTGATGCGAGCAAGCGCTGCCAGTAAGCGACGCCCAGCCGAATGTTGATGAAACCCGGGCCTGCAACGCTCACATCGGCGACGTCCGCATCCTCACGCAGTTTCGTTATGATGACATCTGCAAGCGCACGCGGATTGGTGCCCAGTGGCTTGGCCAACACCATCGCCGCATTTGTTGCAACGTCGCCATGGCTGGAGTCGCGAGGTGGCTCGACCGTGATACGATCGAAATCAAGTTCGGCGCGCTTTTCCTTAATCAACTCGATAGACTCGAGGGCTGATTTAATTCTGGCTTCAAAATCGGTAAACAGGTTCATAGCGCTATTCCATGCGATGGGCTTTGCGGCGGTCAGAGGGCCTGCCCGGCCGGGCGAACGCTGCCTATCGCAAATCAGGTGTATGGTCAAACAAGCGCCGATGGGCGCTAATCGCATAGGTATCCGTCATACCAGCGAGGTAATCCGCCACATGGCGGGCTTTGGCCGGCTCGGCAAGCCCTGCGATATGATCGACCCAGTAATGGCTCTGCATCTCTGTCGGATTTTCCATGTACACATGGAAGAGGTCCGTAACAATCTGCGCAGCATTTGCGCGGATGCGCATGATATCGGGGTGTCGGTAGATGCGCTTGAAAAGCACCGCCTTGATCTGGCGATCGGTCTCAGCCATCTCTGGTGAAAAACTGACAATGGTACGGTCGGCGTTACGCACTTCCTTGGCGCTTTGCGGTTTCAATTCGGCAAGCCTTGCCTGTGCAACACCAATGACATCTTCCACCATACGCGTAATTTGGCGGCGCGTGATTTCGTGAGTAAAGCGGCTCTCCTCCAATTTGGGATGACGCTCGCGTACCTCTCGCATCAGACCGGCAAGAAACGGCACATCTTCCAACATATCGAAGGTCAGATATCCGGAACGAAGACCGTCATCGATATCATGCGTGTCATAGGCAATATCATCGGCAATCGCCGCACATTGAGCCTCGAGACTGGCAAAGCTTGCCAGCTCGAGATCATAGATTTCGCTGTAATCTAAAATTGGTTGGGGAACCGGTCCCTTTATGCCTTTGCCCTCGCGGTCGATCAGTGGACCATTATGTTTGACGAGCCCCTCCAGGCTTTCCCACGTCAGATTGATTCCGTCGAAGTCCGCATAGCGCCGTTCAAGCTTTGTCACGATCCTCAGGGACTGGGCGTTGTGGTCGAAGCCACCATAGGGGATCAGTACCTCGTGCAGCGCGTCCTCACCGGTGTGTCCAAACGGCGTGTGACCAAAATCATGAACGAGAGCGACCCCCTCAGCAAGGTCCTCATCGAGCTTCAAGGCTCTCGCCAAGGCTCGCGCAATTTGAGCAACTTCGATCGTATGGGTAAGACGGGTTCGGTAGTGATCGCCGTCCTGTGCTATGAATACCTGTGTCTTATGCTTGAGACGCCTGAATGCGGTGGTATGGACAATGCGGTCACGGTCTCGTTGGAAATCGGAGCGTGTTACACTGCCGCCCTCTGGATATAAACGACCGCGCGAGTTCCATGGATCGGCGGCATAGATAGCCCGCTCGCCATAACCAAAACCCAAACTCCGCGTATCGATCGCCATCCGCCACCATCTATTGCCTGTCGGAAGCCGCCCACCCATTGACGCGGCATCGCGCTCTTCATACCTATAGAACATGATCTTAAAAAGTCATGTCCGGCTTTCGCGGGATCATCGCGAAAACAATATCATAGGCCTATAGTTCGTTCTCCGGGAACTTGAACCCGGCAGGGGGAAAGATGACACAGACAAATATCACGCTCTCGGATGCGGCGGCGAAGCGTATCTCCAAGATCGTAAGTGCTGATCCTGGAAAAACTGCTTTGCGTGTTTCGGTCGAAGGCGGTGGCTGCTCCGGATTTTCATACAAGTTCGATCTGGCAGAAGATGCACAATCGGACGATATCGTCATTGAGAAAAACGATGCGAAAGTGCTGATCGATAGCCTATCGCTCGTTTACATGGAAGGTTCGGAAATCGACTTCGTCGATAACCTTATGGGTCAGTCTTTCCAGATCAAAAATCCGAATGCCGTCGCGAGTTGCGGTTGCGGAACCAGCTTTTCGATTTAGCATCGCCATTTCCAAAAGGCTGTGCACCTTTCCTCGCTTGTATCTTGCCGCAGCGCGCATGCTGGAGGTAGATATGGTGCATAGCAAATGGATGACGGCATGAAAATCGCGACCTGGAATATCAATGGCGTCAAGGCGCGTATCGAGAACCTCATTGAGTGGCTGAGGGATTCCAGTCCGGATATCGTTTGTCTCCAGGAAATTAAAACAATCGACGAGGGCTTTCCGAGGCTGGAGATAGAGGCACTCGGTTACCACGTCGAGACGCATGGCCAGAAGGGCTTCAACGGCGTTGCGATATTATCTAAGACGAAGCCCGACGAGACATCGAGAGGCCTCCCAGGCGATCCTCTTGACGAGCAGGCACGTTTTCTCGAAGCCGTTTTCTCTCTGTCCGGCAACAAGATCCTGCGCGTCTGCAGCATTTATCTTCCCAACGGAAATCCCGTCGATACGGAAAAATACACGTACAAGCTGGCATGGATGGAGCGGCTTAGAAAGTTTGCTGCCCAGCGTCTGGCATATGAAGAGATCCTTGTGCTTGCAGGAGACTATAACGTCATTCCAGAACCGCATGACTGCTTTAATGCCAAGCTGTGGGAAACTGATGCCCTCTTTCTACCGCAGACCAGGGCAGCGTTCCGCCGCTTGGAAAATCTTGGTCTGCTTGATGCGGTGAGAGCGACAACGGACGAAGTGCCTCTCTACACCTTCTGGGACTACCAGGCTGGTGCCTGGCCGAAGAACAACGGCATTCGCATCGATCATCTTCTTTTGTCGCCCGAAGCAGCAGACAAATTGACGTCAACGGCGGTGGAAAAGCATGTCAGGGCGTGGGAAAAACCATCTGACCACGTCCCGGTTGTCGGCTACTTCGACCTTTGAGCAAGTCAGAGCTATCACTCTCTATTCCATCGCACTGTCCGAGCGATACCGCGGGGCGAGCCAGGGGCAGAGGGATCGAAGGTTAGAACAGGCAACGAGCGTGATATTGGAACGGTTTGGCTAGTTGTCGCCGCTGTTGGCAATCGTGCGCGACATCGCAACCGCTGTCCTTCGGTCACCTTCGCTTGCAACGGAAAAGGCTTGCTCTTGAAGATCTTCCATCCAAAGACAGTCCTTCGGCTTGCAGCGATCGAGCGCCGCAGTCATCATGGCTAGGCCGCGTGCCGACTGTCCTTCGTTGAAAAGGATATTGCCAAAGACGGCAAGAGCCCCAGGATGACCGCTTTTGCGCGCTTGGTTCAGCCACTTCTTTGCCTGCTGGACGTTAGCCGAACCACCCTCACCTGCCAGCATCATCTGAGCCAGCTGAAATTGCGCCTCAGGAACACCGAAGGTGGACGCCACCTGGAAATAGAGCTGCCGAGCTTGGTTCAGATCAATTTTTACCGGGCTCCCGCTTATGCCATGCTTATAATAGTTGGCCAGCGACATCAGCGCGTTGACAAAAAAGCCCGTATCCTCTGATCCAGGCTCAACTCCCTGCTGAGCAATCTCGCTGTAGATCTTGAACGCTTCGAAGTCGTTCTGCGCGACACCATCGCCATCGGCATACATATTGGCAAGAGCCCAGCGAGAACCTGTATGCCCCTTCTCAGCGGCGTATTTATAGGCCTCTACGGCTTCTTCCTTCTGTCCGTTCTTATAAGCCTTGAAACCAAACTTAAACAGGTCGAACGGACCAGACTCTTTGGTAACTCCGGCATTCATGTCAAAAGCGTAAACGTGTTCGGACACCATTCCACACAGAGCAACGGAAAGGCCCATCAGCAGGAATTTGAACGATCTGCACTCAAACTTAAGCATTTCACTCAGCTTCTTTCGCTTCCGTCGTGCCAATGCCGCTTGGGACCTTCGTACTTAACTCGCCCGCATGCGCAATCAAAGCATCTTGCGTCTTCACCTTCGAACGCCTCAGGTCCGCGCTTCGCCAATTCGAGTTGCGAAACTTCCAGAGCTTCGAGCATCCCTCGACCGGATGAAAAGCTTGATAATCACAAAATGTGACGAAACCGGTATCGACGTTAACAACCGCTGCTTCTGTCCCCCCTCGCGGGGCATTCACATGCGAGACGCCATCCGGCCCACGTCCCAATGCTCTCGCTCGCTTCCTATTTCTTACCCCTTGAAAAAGAAGCTTAATCGGCGCTACCGACAGCGGTCTCCCCGCCGTCTCTCCGCCATATGCACGTCCCCCCGGCAATTCACTCATTTTACGCTTGGAAACCACCCTGATCTTTTCATTTCACGCCCGCTTGCTTATATCGCTGCGCCTAGTTTGTGGCGGGAAATGGACAAATTACGGTGTGGAAGATGCTAATGAAGCGGTGTTCAAAACACTGTTGCTGAATCGTCACAAGGAGCCCGCCGCGAAGCCTTGGCAATCCTCCTTCTCAACAAAAAACCCGGCATGAAGACCGGGTTTTCTTAACTCGTTCTATGCGAGCAACCGCTTTAGAACTTGAACTTGATACTGGTATTCACAGCAGCAAAGATATCATTGCCGAACGAGTAACTTGCATCGTTCGTGCCAGCGATAACAGTTCCGTTGCGAATGATTGGTCCAGAAGAGCCACTCGTGAGCAAACCGATAGCGCCACCGAGACGCCATTCAATATGTTCCGTCGGCGTGTAGGCCGCACCAACGCCAAGCGTCCAGGTATCCGTCTGCGCGCCGTAACCCGTGCTCGTGCCACGATCCCAAGCAAGGCTGACAGCGCCTGCCCACTGATCGTTGAACTTATGACCGATACCGCCCGATATCGTCCAACCGTCTTGATAGTACAGACCAAGGGACGTCACCCCGCCCGGAGGGCATGGCAGCCCGGATGATGCCTGTGGGCATAGATTGATCGATTGCAGAACGCTCCAATTCGTCCATTTCACCGAGCCAAAGGCAAGCCAATCAGGCGCGATACCACTTTGAAGCTTCATTTCGAGGGAATCTGGAGCATCTGCAGATCCAACGATCCCGAATTTCTTACCTGTAAACGGTGCCAGAACAGTGGGAGGTACCTGAGTAAGATCAAGCGTCCCCGTGAGGTTGTCGTACTTGACGCGACTGTTATAGATCAGGCTCGCCCTCATTGCGTATTCAGGGATTTCATACGCGATACCGGCGCGCCAGCCCCAAGCGCTGTCATGCAGCGTCAAACGACCGCTTCCGTCGAAGATCGTCGAAGCCGGAAATGGGATCAACGCCGGATCGAGAACGATGCGCTCCTTCGAGCCGTTGATTTCCTGATAGAACCCGCCGCCGATAATCCGAAACTGGCCAGGTCCCATATCGAACTTATAAGAGCAGGTTCCGCCGTAATTGTTGCTTCGAATTCTCGTCTCAATGTTATTTTCTGCACCGACCCAGCCGTCTCCGGGGGTCAACGTTGCGCCGAAGGGCTGCGAATAATCAACCAAGCAGTCGACAGGACCATAGCCTGCTTTGATGCCCAGATAGGGAACTGCATAATCACCGGTATCATCAGCCGTGGTTGAACGGCCCGTCAGCGAACCGTCGCGTGGATTGATATCCCGGGCATTCTTCAACTTTCGGTGCGGCGAAACGTAGGTCACTCCGCTTTCGACCGAGTACTGCGATGAGTCGAAGAGCTGATCGATGTCATAGCCGCCACGCTCCAGACCACCAGCAGAGGCTGGAGCAGCAAGACCGACAACTAACGCCAGAGAAAGAGTGCTCCCGGAAAATATTTTATTGAAACTCATGGTGTCTCCCCCACCTTTAAACATGCCAGGAACATATGCTCAAAACCCCTTCATATTGGCAATGTCGAACCAAGTTGGCGCTCTTCACCGGGCGCAATGCGAATTTACGTAAAACTTTGACCCGCACGTAAATTTCAGGGAATTTCGAAAGAAAATTCCCCGCAGTCGCGCAGAATCGGCACAAACAGAAATATCATCCCAAGCCTGCCTGTACCTGTAGCAGACAAACAACAGGATGGATCTTCGTCGTTTAAATGGGGGAACCGGTTTATAAGCCCCGGCGGATTGCCATCGCCACGGTGTTAACTTCGACGCGCAGCCGTCGAATCAAATCACTACTGATGGTTTGTCCGTCTGCCGGCAAGGATCCTTGATGATCTTATTCAGCTTCATGAAAAAGGGCTCCTAAACAGGAGCCCTTTTGCCTAGCAAGACCGTAGCAGATCTCACTCTATTCGTATCAGCAGCCAAGTCGGTTCTGCTTCAGAGCAAACTGTCACCAACGATCTTTTCAACCTGCGTCGCTCACTTGAGACAAGGCAGTCTTCAGGCTCGCGAAGCGGCCTTCTAGCTCTTCCAGCCTCTCGCGCTCAGTTGCGACAATCTCCGGATCTGCATTTGCGACGAACTTTTCGTTCGCGAGTTTGCTTTTCCCGCGTGCAATATCAGCCTCAGTCTTAGCGATGGTTTTTTCCAGACGGGCTTTTTCAGCCGCAATATCAATGAGCGACCCTAATGGTATACAGGCCGTTGCTTCACTGACCACCAATTGAGCCGCACCACGGGGCGCAATATCCGCAAAGGAAATGTCGTCCACGCGGGCCAGCCGACGAATGGCTGCAGCGTGTCTTTCAACGCGCTCATGAGTCAGTGCGTTTGCACCGACAATAACGAGCGGTGCAATGGCACCGGCGGGAACGTTCATCTCTGCCCTCACAGAGCGAATGCCGGAGACAAGTTCTATCAGCCAGTTGATTTCGTCAGCCGCCGCATCATCAGCATAGGAAGGAACAGGCCAACCCGCATGGCATAGCAAACTGTCGCGCTGCTTGCCTTCTCCAGCAGTGTGAGCCCATAGCTCTTCCGTCATGAACGGCATGAAGGGATGAAGAAGCTTGTAGATCTCTGCGAGAACATGCGCGGTACAAGCCTGCGACTCAGCCTTCGCGGCTTCGTCTTCGCCTGCAAAAACGGGCTTCAAGAGCTCGAGATACCAATCGCAAAACTGGTTCCAGACAAACTTATAGAGCGCCCCGGCCGCATCATTGAAGCGATAGCTCTCCAATGCTTCCGTAACATCGCGTTCGGCGCGCGCAAGCTCGGTCAAAATCCATCGGTTAAGTGTCGACTTCGCGCCCTGTGGATCGAAATCCAAATTCGCGGCCGCACCATTCATTTCGGCAAACCGGGTCGCATTCCAAAGCTTGGTTCCGAAGTTGCGATAGCCAGCGATACGCGCTGGATCGAGCTTCACGTCTCTCCCCTGCGCCGCCATGATCGCCAGCGTGAAACGCAGCGCATCGGCGCCATATTCATCGATCAGGTTCAACGGGTCGATCACGTTGCCTTTCGACTTTGACATCTTCTGCCCGTTCTTGTCGCGGACCAAGGCATGGATATAAACGGTGTGGAACGGCTCCACCGGTTCGCCGCTTTCATCCTTCATGAAGTGCAGGCCCATCTGCATCATACGGACGACCCAGAAAGGTATGATATCGAAACCTGTAACGAGGACATTCGTCGGATAGTATCGAACCAATTCGGGGGTGCTGTCCGGCCAGCCCAGCGTTGAAAACGGCCATAGCGCCGAGGAGAACCAGGTGTCGAGCACGTCTTCGTCCCGAACGAGAATCTCGCCCGGCTTGAAGTTTTCAAGCTTTTCCTCGACCCATGCTTTCCAGGGTCCTTCATGGCTCAGATAATGCTGAATCGCAGCCTGGAGAGCCTCTTCTTCCGTCTTCTCGACAAAGACCTGACCATCGGGACCGTACCAAGCAGGAATTTGGTGACCCCACCAGAGTTGCCGTGAAATGCACCATGGCTGAATGTTTTCCATCCACTGGAAATACGTATTTTCCCAGTTCTTCGGCACGAACTTTGTCCGCCCTTCGCGCACGGACGCGATCGCGGGACGAGCTAGCGTCTTGTTGTCCACCCACCATTGTTCGGTCAGACGCGGCTCGATCGGCACGCCACCTCTATCGCCATGCGGAACCATGTGTTTATGCGGCTCGACGCGATCTAGCAGGCCGGCCTCTTCGAAAATTTCGACAATGAGTTTGCGTGCGACGAAGCGGTCCTGTCCCTCGAGACGATCCCAGGCGCCATGCAAGGCAGCAGGGTGATCCAGATCTTTGAGAAAATCCTCGTTCTCTTTGATGGTAATCGTTGCATCGATATTGAGGACGTTGATTTGGCGCAAACCCGCGCGTTTGCCAACTTCGAAGTCGTTGAAGTCATGGGCAGGTGTAATTTTCACCGCGCCCGTGCCTGCGGTGGGATCAGCATAATCATCGGCAACGATCGGGATCTTGCGTCCAACGACCGGCAAGATCACATGCTTTCCGACGATGCTCTTGTAACGCTCGTCGTCAGGATTGACGGCAATACCCGTGTCGCCCAGCATGGTCTCAGGACGCGTGGTGGCAACAACGATATAATCGCGCTCTTCGAACTCAGTCGGCTTTCCCTCTTCATCGAAGGCAATCGGGTACTGATAGGTCACGCCCTTTTCGAGCGGATAGCGCAGATGCCACAGGTTGCCGTTGACCTCGATCTGCTCCACTTCCATATCGGAGATCGCCGTCAGAAGCTTTGGATCCCAATTCACCAAGCGCTTGTCTTTATAAATGAGACCCTGCTTATAAAGGGTGACGAAAACTTCCAGAACGGCCTTGGAAAGGCCCTCGTCCATTGTAAAGCGCTCACGCGACCAGTCGCATGATGCGCCCAAGCGTTTCAGCTGGTTGAAAATCAAGCCGCCGGACTCGGCTTTCCATTCCCAGACGCGATCGATGAAAGCATCTCGTCCCATCTCGCGCCGTCCCGGCAGTTGCCGTTCCATCAGCTGACGCTCGACAACCATTTGGGTCGCGATCCCGGCATGGTCCATGCCGGGCTGCCAAAGCACATCCTTGCCGCGCATACGCTCGAAACGAACGAGAACGTCCTGTAGCGTATTGTTGAGCGCGTGACCCATGTGAAGAGAGCCCGTGACATTTGGAGGCGGGATCACAATGGTGAATGTCTCAGCACCAGGCTTTGCGTTCGCGCCTGCCCTAAATGCCTCGGCCTCGTCCCAATTGCGGACGATTTTCGGTTCTATCTCAGCGGAATCGTAGGTTTTCTCGAGCATTACGGGACCATTAAAGGTTCTGGAGCGGCATGGACGATTTGGTCCAGAACCCCTCTCATTTCACGATGGGACTTCGTGGATGGCGAAAGATCAAATGACGCCATACTCGAGGTCTTGAGGTTGGATTTTGTAAATAGGATGACCCTGTGCAAGTCAATAAAAAAGCCGCCCCAAGACGGGACGGCACTCAACTTGCAAAATGCCCAGCTATTAGCGGCGAGGTCCGCGCGCGACGCGCTCGATTTCCTCGCGAACGAGACGTTCGACAAGTGGAGGAAGATTATCGTCCAACCACTCCTGCAGCATTGGTCGCAGAAGATCCTCGGCGATCTGATCGAGAGAGCGGCGCTCTGCCCCGTCGATAGCAGCAGCAAGCTCTTCAAAAGAGCGGGAAATTTGTAGTCCAGCCGTTTCTGAAATCAACGAGGATGTTTGCTCTGCGATCATGCTCTGAAGGGCATCAGCAGGCGACCGCTGTGTTTGAGCATCCATCTCATGAACCTGATGTGGTGCCGAGGCTGCCGCGACATCCTGTTTGGTTGCTTCCGGCTGCTCCTCGGCTGGTTCTGGATGCGCCGCGGTGACCATGGTCGGTGGTTCAGCCTGCATCTGCGGAACAGCACGGACGGGATCGGAGGCACCGCGCAAGGGTGCATCTTCAACGGGATTGCGAGCCAAATGCTGCTGCTCGACCGCATGCGAGGGCTCTTGCACCTGGGCAGAAGGCTGGCGAAGCGGCGCGCCATGGCGTTCTGACGCTGCGCGAACACGGGCTGCCACATCGGCAAGCGACATGGCGCGGCCTTGCATTTCAGGCTCGGGCACTGAACCGGAAGAGTTCGCCGCAACAAAGCGTGGATCAGAGCGCGTGACCGGCTCCGGAAACTCGACACCGGCATAGGCCTCGTCGACAGTCAAATGTATGTCGGAATCGATATCTTCCTCATCACCGTAGACAGGGGGCAATGAAGTCGAGATGGACCGGCCGGCGCCTGGCTCGTTACTTTCAATGATCTGGCGAATGGAAGCCAAGATCTCCTCCATGGAGGGTTCGCGCGCTACGCTGGATTGAGCCATGATTATCCCTGCTCTGCTTGATCACGCTCGGACTTATGCATTCCGCATCCGAATCACCTGACACTAGAATACGCCGATGAGGAATAAAATCATCGCGAAATGAATGATCGCGGCCATACACAGTTTTGTCGAAATTTGTACCGCTGGCTCCAAAAAGCAAAACGGGCGCCGAAGCGCCCATCATAAAGTCATTCTGTTCAAGCACTGCGTTACGGCAGCTAGCTTGCTATGCCTTAAAAAACGAAGGACGGCGCCTTTGCAAATCCTGGCAGTGGTTTCGCGCCAACGTTGAAGTAGGTGGTTTCGGATACGGCGCCGCGCTCGCGCGTGAACACAGTCGCACGGCCGGCATGGCCCTGCCCTTGCACGGCAATAAGCTTTCCACGTTCCGCAAGCTGCTCGAACAAAGATGTTGGGATCTCTTCGACTGAACCGCTCATAAAGATTACGCTGTAGGGTGCCCCGCTCGCATATCCCTTTTCAAGTGGCCCCTGCACGACGGAGACATTCTCGTAAGACGAAAGGTTCGACTTTGCCGTCGCGGCGAGCTCTTCGTCGCACTCCAATGCCACAACCTGGCCCGCCACATGCGAAAGGATCGCAGATACATACCCGGTACCGCAACCAACGTCTAGAACCCGATCCTGTTTGTTGATCGCTGCAAGCTGCAAAAGTTTGGCGACTGGCGACGGCTCCATCAAGTAACGGGCAGGTTTACCTGCACCAGCTGGACTGATTTGCAAATCCTTGTCGATGTAAGCGAAAACCTTCAAATTCTCTGGAAGAAAATTTTCTCTTGATACGGCGTAAAACGCCTTCAAAAGAGAATGCGACGTCACATCAGTCGTCCGGATTTGGCTTTCGACCATATTCGCGCGCGCAGCTTCGAAATTCATCATCGTCCTCTCGCCATGAAAGCGGCTTTCTGCATGTCTCTTAATCGGGAGAGTGAAGGCTTTCAAGACTTGCGGGACATCATGGATGACAAATCGAAGCAATTAAAGCGCTGCTGTGAGATCCAGAAATTAGCTAGGGGTAAATCATGAAGAGGCGTATGATGAAGATGGAGGAAATGGAGGAGTATATCATGTCTATGGTCATGAACGCATTTTCGCATCTTTCGACGTTCGATATCGTCGTCATGCTCATCCTTGTCGGCGTCTTCGGCCTTGCGGCCTATGAGCACCAACATAACTAATCTACTGCGATCCTGACAAAGAACGCGGATTGAACGCCTCGCAGGATTAGCGCTTCGCGCTGCCTTGACCGCACTCGGGTTGGGGTGAGGTAGCGATTGTGCAACCGGCGACTGACATCATCTTTGCCGTCATAAATCCTTCGCACAATTGCGAAGGATTGGCCGGCTCGCGGCAGATTTTGTCTGAGCGTGATCTTATAGGTCTGGTCTGAGGCTGCCTTGATCTAGCGCTCATACCCGTCCAACCCTTCCAAGGTTCCCCCGAATACTGGGGTCCCCGGCAATGGCGGGACGGCAATTCTGATCCGTACGGTGGTAGTGCGCCTTTCGTGAAATGCACAAAAACATCCACTTTGCTTTTCGCCTTCAGCTACCCGTCAGCTTCGATAGCTAATGTATTCTGATGACCGCAGGGGGAATCATGACCAATAAATGCTCGACGATGGGTGCTGTCTTCATTGCCGCCTTTATTCTGATCGTGCTTCTCATCCCTTTGATCAGCGTCAGCGCGCCAAGCGTCGCAATTGCTGGCATATCTCCCGTTGCTTCGCTGAAAAGCCAGCAATAGCGGTTCCTGAGAAAAGTTTGTGCTGAAGGCTGCCTGACCGATAGCGGCTCGTACGGACTATCGCGCACGTCGACGCGACAAAACCCAAATGAGCACCTTAAGCAACATGACCACGTTCAAGCTACCGCGCAATCGCGGTGCAAGCTGCTCTTGAGATTTATTTACCTCAGTAGATTCAACATGCCTATCGGCACTGCGTCATGCTAAGAGCAATATATAGCGCCGAACAGGTTGCTCAATATCTCGGGCAGGAAGATGAAACGATGCCATTGAACTACGGAAAGGCAGCAGAACTGAACGCGGTTACGGGTCCGATGGCTGAAATATCGCCCTGAAATTCGCGTGAGATTTAGACAACTTCTTGAAAAGTGTCTAAACGCGATCTGCTAAGTGGTTGATTTAATGGAGGCCTCGCCCGGAATTGAACCGGGGTACAAGGATTTGCAGTCCTCTGCGTCACCACTCCGCCACGAGGCCTCACTGGTTCGAAACTCAAACCGTGGCCAGCGTTTAGAGCGATCTTCCTAAAATCGCAAGAGGGATTTATGGGAACCCGCGTCTTTTTCCGCGCGAGCTGAAAACTCGTTTTCCTCAGATCGGAAGACAGCCGAAACTTGTCCGAAGGCCGCAGCGAACCTCACGAACAAAAAAAGCTCAGGGCCTCCGTCGACCCTGAGCTTGCGGTTTTCAGCATAAGCTGTTGGTGATCAGCCGATCGCGTTTAGATCTGCGCGCCACGTGCCTTGCTGGTCGCTTCGAACGCCTTCTTTACGTAGGCATCGCGACCATAGACATCGTCGAAATATTCGATGACCCCATCCTTATTAGGCCAAGCTGTGAAGTAGGCCACATAGACCGGCATCTTCTGCGGAACCTGAACCGCATGATTCTTGCCAGTCGCGATTTCCTTCGCAACTTGATCAACGCTCGTGCCAAGAACAGCCGCCGCCATTGCGCGCGGATCGGCAAGACGGACGCAGCCGTGGCTGAGCGCGCGCATGTCACGCTTGAAGAAGCTCTTCGACGGCGTGTCGTGCATGTAGATGGCATGCGCGTTCGGGAAGAGGATCTTCAGCTCGCCCAATGCATTATCGCCACTTGGCGGCTGGCGGACCGAGATGTTCTGGGTTGAACCATACCAATCGACGCTGGACGACGGCACGGCTTTACCGCCAACAGCAACCTCGTATCCCATGCGATCAAGATAGTTGGGATCGGCTCTCAGTTTCGGAAGCATCTCGTTCACGATAATGGACTGCGGCACGCCCCAGAACGGGTTGAACTCCACCGTCTCGATTTGATCCTCGAAGAAGAACGTCTGATGGCTCGGCTGACCGATGACGACCCGCATCGAAAGCTGCTGTTTGCTGTCGTTGAAGTAGTAGACCATGAAGGCGGGCTGATTGATGAAGACGTAGCGAGAGCCAAGGTCATCGGGAAGCCAGCGTGCCTGCTCCATCGCCACGACAAGCTTGTCGATCTTCGAGCTGTTGTTGTCGCCACCTGCCATAATACGCGCGGTCGCCTGTCCGATGACGCCATCCGGCTTCAGGCCACGCTCCTTCTGGAAGTCTTCCACGAGCGAGACGAGCTCAGGCGAATAGACCTCGCTTCCATTATAGGCGGCGATGGTCTCTGCATTGGCTTTACGCAAAGCCTCTGAGCCATGCTTGCTGACAGCCTTGATGATATTGGGCAGCTGCGGCGAACTATCACCTGGACGCACCAAACCCGAAAGCGAGATTTCGATCCGCTCGCTGTCGCTTGTCTCAGCGCGCAACCTTGCCAGTTCATTTTGTAGCGCGACAAACTGTGGACCATGCGGCGATCTGCTCTTCAGGTACGCCGCCACATCCGGGCTCAGAGCCAACATCTTGAGAATCGGATTCAGATTGACGTCTTTGCGCTTGAAATCGTGATATCCGGACAGCTTATTCGGGTCGACGCGACCGCGGATCGTGTCTTGGGTGTAGGCTAGCACCTTGGAAGAAAGATCGAGCTCAAACTGCGTAAGCGCGCGGCCACGCACCGCAGGATCTGGATTGGCCGCATCAATAGCAGGCATGTCGACGGTGTAGTCAGCAGGGTCAAGGCCAACAGAAGCAGCGTCTGCCAAGACAGCAACAGCTGCCTTTGCCTTGTCGGTCACTCCGGCCGTATCGACCCAAACGAGAGGATTCTTCTGGTCACCGTAATAGGCTTCCAGAGCGGCAGCGACCTCAACAGGCGCCTTCACCTTGGCGTCAACAAGGAAGCGTCGCTCAGTCGCAAGTTCGGGATTTTGAGTTTGAGACGCATCGGCAACCGACCCGGTGACCATCGCATCGGCGAATTTGGACGTGTTGATAACCCGGACAGGATCTGCCTTGTACGTGTAATAGCGCGGGCTGCTGACCTTCGGAAGCGGCGCCTCAGGATCACCGTCATTGGCTATTCCGCGCTGCCCCTTACCCGGCGCCAAGGCACGACCGTTGGAAGGATTATCCATGAAGATCGGCGCCTGATCACGGGAGCGACCACTCAGCATATCCATCAGCGTGTAGGCATGCGCGGGAGCCGACGTCACTGTCGCCGCGCAACAAGAAAGCGCCAATGCGGAAACCGCGTTCTTAAGGGAGAGGGTCATGCTATCTTCCAGTCCAAATAATGCAGTTGCAATGCGCCGAGTCCAGGGTCGTCAAAGCTGTATTCTTCTGGCAGAAAATCAATACGACCGCCAGCCGCTTTGAAGGCGTTCCTGATGAAGCAATCAAGCCCGGCATTCTTGGCGAGTTCACACAAAATTATGAAATTATTGGTTAATATTTTAGCCAAAATCGCCTGCTCCGCTTTTCGTGAAAAACGGATGAAAAAAAGATAAAGTTCCAACGTGACAGAAACAACACGCAGCATCCGGACACCCGGCTACGCGGCGAGCAATTTTCAGTTAGCTCCTGTTTTCTCAAATGGATTTCGCACCTATAAGGACACTCCTTATCAGGCGTGAAACCGCGCGAACGACGACGACAGGAAGGAACATAATGACCTCGACCCGCACCGAAACGGACACCTTCGGTCCCATCGAAGTTGCCGACGACAAATATTGGGGCGCACAAGCGCAGCGTTCGCTTGGCAACTTCAAGATTGGGTGGGAAAAACAGCCCCTGCCGATCGTTCGTGCTCTCGGAATTGTGAAGAGAGCGGCAGCCGAAACCAATCACTCCCTCGGCCGTCTGGACGAGACGCTCGCAAAAGCGATCATTGCCGCCGCTCAGGAAGTCATCGATGGCAAGCTTGACGATCACTTTCCGTTGGTGGTTTGGCAGACTGGTTCCGGCACGCAATCCAACATGAATGCCAATGAAGTCATTTCCAACCGCGCCATCGAAATGCTGGGCGGCGAAAAGGGCTCTAAAAAGCCGGTGCATCCGAATGATCATGTGAACATGAGCCAATCGTCGAATGACACATATCCAACTGCGATGCACATCGCATGCGCAGAAGAGATCGTTCATCGACTGCTACCGGCCCTGCGCACCCTGCGAAACGCCCTCAACGACAAGTCAGGCGCCTTCAACCACATCATCAAGATTGGCCGCACTCATACACAGGACGCAACACCGCTCACTCTCGGTCAGGAATTCTCGGGATATACGCAACAAGTCGAAAACGGCATCCAGCGAATCGAGCAGACCTTACCCGGCCTGATGCAGCTTGCGCAGGGTGGCACCGCAGTCGGCACCGGTCTGAATGCACCTGTCGGTTTTGCAGAAGGCGTTGCAGACCGCATCGCAGCGATTACAGAACTGCCCTTCACCTCGGCGCCGAATAAATTCGAGGCGCTTGCGGCTCATGACGCAATGGTGTTCAGCCATGGCGCCATCAACACTGTGGCTGCCTCTCTTTTCAAGATCGCCAATGACATACGCTTCCTTGCTTCGGGACCGCGTGCTGGATTGGGCGAATTGCAGCTTCCGGAAAACGAGCCGGGCTCATCGATCATGCCAGGAAAGGTCAATCCGACGCAGTGCGAAGCCATGACGCAAGTTTGTGTTCAGGTATTCGGCAATCACGCCGCCCTCACCTTTGCCGGCAGCCAAGGTCATTTTGAGTTGAACGTGTTCAACCCTGTCATGGCTTATAACTTCCTACAATCCGTGCGCCTGCTCGCAGATGCTGCCGTGTCCTTCACCGAAAATTGCGTCGTCGGGATCGAGGCGCGTGAAGAGAACATCAAAGCAGGTGTCGATCGCTCCTTGATGCTTGTGACCGCTCTTGCTCCGAAGATTGGCTACGACAACGCGGCCAAAATTGCCAAGACAGCGCATAAAAATGGCACAACCCTTCGCGAAGAGGCGTTGGCTAGCGGACTTGTTACCGGTGAGGATTATGACGCGATCGTTCGCCCGGAGACGATGATCGGACCAAGCTGATCTTGCCGCGATAGCAAGCATAATGATTTTCCTATCTCTAGAAATAATCTTCTGACGGCGACATTTGTCGCCGTCTCTACTCTTGTTTTATTTGAATTAAAGTGCTGAGTTCTGCTCGGAAGACAACTTGTTCTTAAATTAAAAACAGGTGACTACATTAAGCGTACAGTTTTAGCGAAATTGTCTCCAACATCTGCTTTTAATGAAATTCCAATACTTTCCGCTTAAAATAACTAAGGTTGCTATTTGATGGTGTTGAGGAGTGGCCGGATGAATACTGTGCCGGTTAATAAGGCGCGCGTCGGTGACGTAGCCGGCCAGATCACCTATGCCATGCGTTCGATGGGCGTTTCGCCCATTCCTCGCAATTATGAACTCTTCTACGAGGCCTATATCGGCTCCAACCCTGCTTTGACGCGGGAACTTGCAGATCTTGGCAGTCATGCCTCCCAAGAAGAACTGGATGCAATCGCCGCCAAGTATTTTACGACAGCGCGCAGCGAGATCTTCGAAAATACCCATTCTCGGATGGCTGAAGGCGTCGAAGCGCTTTTACGAGCACTGCAGCAGGAGCAGAGCTCACTCGAAACCTACAACCGGCTGCTTGACGAGACATGCAAACGCATCACATCAAAAAGTGCAGCCAGCCGAGAACTGATTGAAAATGCCATCAAGATCCTGAGCGATGCCACGGGCGCTAAGATTGCCCATGGGGAGCAAACGACATCGGATGTCCAGCAATGCTCGCAGGAAATGGATGACGTTCGTAAAGAGCTGGACGAATACAAGCGCATCGCAAACACCGACTCGCTAACACGTCTCGCCAACAGGCGCGCCTTCGACGAGCGTCTGAGCACGATTTATGATAGTCCGTCCCTGGCGCCCGTGACCGGGCTGGTTCTTGCTGATATCGACAATTTCAAGCGGATCAACGACGCCTATGGTCATCCAGTCGGAGACAAGATTCTCGCAACCGTCGCATCTGTGATCCGCGCAAACGTAAGACGCGATGTTTTCGTAGCGCGATCAGGCGGTGAAGAATTTGCCATCATCTTTTCCGGCAACACTGAGGAAGAGATACATGCGGCAGCCGAACGCATTCGCACGACATTGGAAAAGACGCCGTTCCGCAACTCACGGACGAGAATCGATTATGGCCCTGTAACCATATCCATCGGACTTTGCATGGCTTCGGCGGGCGTGAGCCCCAGCGATCTTTATCTCAAGGCCGACGCAGCTCTCTATAGTGCAAAATACAACGGCAGAAATTGCACGATCATCTTTGAAGAAGGAATGCAGAAGGACTTCTCAAAGAGCTGGTTGATCTACAAATCGGATCAGACCAGCTGATTCACCGACGATAGGGTGCGTCTGCGTCGCGCCTATCGAACGATCACCACATGGTTTTTGCGGCACGCTCAGGCCACTCTCGATCATAGGTGACCTCATCGAAATCTCCGGCAAGCGCTTTCAGCATTGCGCCTGGGGTCGGCAAGTCCTGAGGATTGACGAAAGTCTCCGGGCTCCACAGCTTCGAGCGGATCAGAGCCCGCGCGCACTGGAAATAAACTTCATCAATTGTGATCACCACGACAGTGCGTGGATGCTTTCCATCCATCTCAAACGACTGGAGTAGCTCGCCATCGTTTGAAACGACCCCGCGGCCATTGATGCGCATGGTCGTGTTTGACCCCGGAATGAGAAACATTAATGCGAGGCGAGGATCTCGTACGATGTTGGAAAGCGAGTCGATACGGTTGTTGCCGCGCCAGTCCGGCAAATGCAGCGTTTTCTCATCAACGACCCGAACGACGCCGCCAAGATCGCCGCGCGGCGAACAGTCCAAGCCTTCAGGACCGACAGTGGCAAGCGCCATGAAAGGCGCCGCTTCGATCATACGGCGATAAAGCGGTGTCAGCGCATTGGCGACTTTAGCAACGGACGCCTGGGTGAGGCCCGCGGAATAAATATCCTGCAACTCTTCTACGCTTTCAATAATCTTCATTGTCCTATCCCGTTACCGTCCTGCGATGTTGGATACATGTCCTGCCGCAATACTTCCAATTTCCCAAATGCAATGGCCCAGCGTGAACAGCCTTGGTTCATTTTCATGTCGATCCCTCAACGCATTCATCGCGCATGCAAAGGACTACAGAGCAGTCCGCAAACCAGATCTAGGCAGGGTCGCGGCTCAATCGTTTCTCGCGCAACTCTTCTTCGTATGCTGAAAATAGTTCATCGCCGCGCTCTCCCAATTCCCTTAAATAGGTCCAGGTAAAGATCCCAGTATCATGCATGTCATCAAAGCCAATGCGAACGGCGTAGTTTCCAGTCGCGGTCACGGTTATGATACCGACGTTACGCTTGCCCGGTACCGTTATTTTCTGCCCGGGACCATGCCCTTGCACTTCCGCCGAAGGTGAAAGCACCCGTAGTCTTTCGGCCGGCAGGTCGAAGGCGGCGCCATCATCGAAGCGAATGCGCAGCGTGCGTCGATCGCTTGTGATGCGGATTTCGGTCGGCCATGTTTCCGTCATCGGTAAAACCTTATGATTTGCTCAACGTGCTATTCGGCAGCACGAACCTCGACAACCTCGACCGCGTAACGGTAGCCTTCCAGCATGGTATAGGCCTGCTCCACCGCTTTTATTTGCTTTTCAGCCTTGGATATGGCTTCGGCAAGCGTATCGCTGCGCGCACGTAACATGCTTCCGAGCACGTCCGCACTTGGTCTTTCGCTGATGCGGTCGAGATGGTTGCGAATTCGTGCCCTATGCCGTTCGAGTTCAAGGATATGAAAACGAGTATTGACGATTTCGTCCGTCAGCCTTCTCCGCATGAGAGCCACTGGATCAAAGCTGCCGGGATCCCTTTCATCGAGGATAAGTTCGTTGACAAACTTGTCGAGAACCAAAAGCCCCTCGAGATCCTGAACGTCAGCCAGTTGCGGATCATAGCCGGTTTCGTCGTAGATTTTACGTCTGACGGGATCCTTCAACAAATCATAGGCGAGGGTCAGGTGCTCGAACTCCTGCTCGCTACCCCCGGTATCCGGATGAGCCTTCTTAACCCGCCGGCGATAGGCAGCTCGCACTTCCGCTTCCGTAGCGTGACGGGCAAGGCCGAGGGCTTCGTAGGGATCAATCAAGATGCATCCTCGCTGTTATCGGCATAAGCCAAACCATACAGCATATGGCCCCGCGATGGGGAATGATTCCGGAAAGAAACGGCGCGTCTTGCGAAAACGAAGCAGCGCGATTTCCACTTTCGCCCAGTTCTAGATTGGGACAAAGGCAATCTCAAGATCGCTATGAGACTGTCCACGTTCAGACGCTGCAGGCACTGGTTATCAAACCGGGAAATACAGCAACTTTGTGCCAAAATGGATTTCAGGAGTGGATTAACCATAAGCCTTAGAGATTGATTCATCCTCTCGCAGCAGTTTCCCGCACTGTGGCTGGGAAACAACGACAGAGGACGAAAAAAGATGACCTATGGTATCCTTTTTGCGGCAGCGCTGACGGCATGCGTGTTGACAATAGCAGCAATTGGCAGCCAGCCGCCAGCCGATCATCTAAACGGCGAAGGATGGCCACAGATACAGGTTCAGAAGGCTGCTCGCCTGGTGCCTGACCAACCGCTTGTGGCACCCGCACAATAGACTTTGAAGATTATGACTCCCAGCCAAAAACGCTTCTGCCACCGAGGGAGGATGACTGCCTGAACTCTCCGGCAACGATTTCCTTGAGGTCGGGGCCAGTCACATAATTTTCCAGCCGCCGAGATTGTTCGTCCAGGCGCTTCAGGGCCTCAAGCTCTTCCTCTCGTCCAAGACGGGCTTTCGAAACGGCTGACTTCATTACGCTGATCGTTTCGTCATAGACCTTGATCGGAACAGGAAATGGGTGTCGATCCTTCCCGCCATGGGCAAGAGAAAAACGAGCAGGATCGGAAAACCGACAGGGCGCGCCGTGAATGACTTCCGCAACCATGGCAAGCGCCTTGACGGTTCGTGCTCCGACCCCGGGCACGAGAAGCAGTTCTTTAAAATCCGCAGGACCCTGCTCGACGGCTGCGGCAATGTTTCCAGACAGTCTCTTCATATTGATATCGCTTTCACGAACGTCGTGATGCGCCGGCATGATCAAGTGCGGCAGTTCCAGTTGGTCTTTCGGCGCCGACTTCTTTGATCCGCATTCCTGAACCATGAGAGCTGCAGCCTCTTTGGCGATGCGTTCCGGTGAGAGATTCTTGAGGAGATCCAATTGACCATTGCGGGAAAGATCGGCCCTGCGATCTGCAAGGTTCAGGATCTCACCCTGACCCCTGCCCTCAATCGCAGCATGTGGCGAATCGACAAAATTGGTAAGTCCTCGGGAGCGCCAGTGGTAACGGCGCGCCTGCCGCGTTTCGCCGTTCATGCCCTGTTGTATGACGACCCACTTGCCGTCGTCTGCAACGACAAAGCCGTGCAGATAAAGGTCAAAGCCATCCTGCACCGCGGCGCTGTCGACTTTAGCAACAAGGCGGCTTGTTTCCGCCAATCTCCCGGCATCGAAACCGACACGATTGCCAACCTCGAAAAGTTCGCTCGGCGTCTTACGCGATTGCGCCCCGCGTCCGCCGCACACATGAAGTCCAAGCTCGTTGCTTAACGGATTGAGGCCCCTTTTTAGAGCGCCGATGACGCTGGTGGTGATGCCGGACGAATGCCAGTCCATCCCCATCACAGCACCGAAAGATTGGAACCAGAACGGATGAGACAACCGATCGAGAAACTCCTCTCGGCCGTAATGGTGGACGATCGCCTCAGTTATGACCGCTCCGAGGCGCGTCATTCTCTCACCAAGCCACTTTGGGACTCTGCCGCTGTGAAGAGGCAGGTCGGCGCTGCCGGATCTGTTTGCCATTGATTTCCACGTTTATGTTTCGTTCTGTGTAGCGCATCCTGTGACAGATTGCATCTGGTCCACATAGGAACTTGTGTGGTGGCGAAGCGTTAAAGGGCGTTCCTTCCTTTCATATATCGAGATCTATTGTGGACCAGCACCCCAACGTTAAAAGCGCCGATGGGAAAAAAGCTCTTCCGTCCGGCCAAGATGAAAACCAGCGGCAAGAGGAGCGTTCGAAGTCTGTTCAAGACGTCTCCAAGGACGAAAGCGTACAACAAACTGCCGATGAGGCAGATACCGATGCAGATGCCGGTGAGAAAACGCCCCCTATCTGGCGCCGCCACCCCCTCCTCATCGCCGCCATCCTCGTTGCTTTGATCGCGATTGCAGTTGCGAGCTATTTCGTCTGGCTGATCTACTTCCATCCATACGAGACCACAGACGATGCCTTTGTCGATGCGCGAACCTTTTCCGTTGCCTCCAAGGTATCAGGCTATGTTGCCGACGTCAGAGTCTCAGATAACCAGCACGTCGCGACAGGTGACGTCATTTTGACCATCGACCCAAGCGATTATAAAATCGCGCTCGATCAGGCCAATGGTCAGGTTGGCGTTGCCAAGGCAAGTATCGCTAATGCAGATGCGCAGATCGCAGCCGCCGGAGCCTCAATTGATGAAGCGAAAGCACAGCAAGTCTCTTCAGAGGCCGCTTTGCAATATGCCAGGGATGAGAACGACCGTCAGCAGCAATTGGTGAAAAGCGGTGCGGGCTCGCAGCAGGCAGCGCAGCAAGCAGCATCGAACCTGCGACAGGCTCAGGCGAATTATGCGCAAGCGCAGGCGAGCGTAACATCGGCAACAAAGAACAGATTATCCGCGGAGGCGCAGCGTGCGAGTGCTGTTGCAAGTCTTCATCAGGCTGAAGCACAGGTAGAATCGGCTGAACAGAACCTTAAATACACAACGATCACGGCTGCCCAACCCGGCCGGATCGTTAAGCTGTCTGGCTCCAAGGGACAGTTTCTCCAGGCTGGTCAGGCCGTTTCCATGTTCGTGCCGGATGAAGTTTGGATCACCGCGAATTTCAAGGAAACGCAACTCGCAGATATGCGGCCAGGCCAGCCGGTCGATGTCACAATCGATGCTTATCCGGCAGCTACGCTGCATGGAAAGGTCGATTCTGTTCAGCCGGGCTCGGGAACTGCCTTCTCGCTACTGCCAGCAGAAAATGCCACTGGCAACTACGTGAAGGTAACGCAGAGAGTTCCGGTCAAAATCGTAGTGACCGATTGGCCGAAAGATGTCTCTATAGGTCCTGGCATGTCGGTTGTCCCGAGCGTCACCGTAAGGCCGAGGAACTAACGTGAGCACAGCCGCCGCTTCTGCAGGTGCAAACGAGGGATCGGCGCGCGCCGCTAACCCTTGGGTCATCGCGATGGTCGTGTCGCTTGCGACTTTCATGGAAGTCCTGGACACAACCATCGCCAATGTCGCCCTTCGCTACATTTCAGGAGGCCTCGCCGTCAGCTCTGACGAAGCCTCCTGGGTGGTCACGACCTATCTCGTGTCCAACGCAATTGTCCTCGTCGCTAGCAGTTTCATCGCCAAGCGCTACGGCCGGCGACGTTTCTATCTGATATGTCTAGCGACATTCACAGCATCTTCGATCCTCTGTGGCCTCGCCTGGAACCTCGAATCACTTTTGCTTTTTCGAATGATCCAAGGCTTTGCCGGTGGCGGCATGGTGCCGATTTCACAGTCCATCCTCGCGGATTCGTTCCCGCCCTCGAAACGCGGTCAGGCTTTCGCTCTATTCGGCGTTGCTGTCGTTGTCGCTCCTGTCGTCGGACCGACGCTTGGCGGATATCTTTCCGATAATTTCTCCTGGCATTGGTGCTTCTTGATCAATGGACCTGTCGGCGTCCTGGCCTTCGCGCTGATCTATATGCTGGTCAATGAGCCCGCTTCGTTGAAAAAGGAACGCGAAGACATGCGCAGAAAGGGAGTTCGCTTCGACATCGTCGGCTTTCTGCTCGTTGCAACATTCCTTGGCGCGTTGGAACTTGTCCTTGACCGAGGTCAGACGGAGGATTGGTTCGGTTCGAATTTCATCGTCGTCAGTACGATGATTTGCGTCGCCGCATTCCTATTGGCGATCCCGTGGCTCATAAGCGCCCGCAATCCTGTGGTTGACGTCAGGCTGCTCGCAAGCCGGCAGTTCGGCTCCTGCTTCATCGTCATGCTGGCGACCGGTGCCATTTTGATTGCAACAACGCAATTCATTCCGCAGGTTCTGCAGGAAAATTACGGATATACAGCGACATGGGCCGGAATGGCATTATCTCCAGGCGGTCTGGTCACAATGTTTATGATGTTCGTTGCCGGACGCTTGAGCGGACGCTTCCAGCCGAAATACATGATCGCGATCGGCATGGCGATCATCGGCCTTGCCATGTACGATCTTACGCGCCTAACGGCAGACGCTAATTTCGGCTTCTTCGTCTGGTCGCGCATCTTCTTGGGAATAGGCCTGCCGCTGATCTTTATTCCCATGACGTCAGCCTCCTACGACGGTTTGCGTCCTGACCAAACGGACCAGGCCTCCGCGCTTATCAATGCGGCTCGCAACACCGGTGGCTCTATTGGCGTTTCCATCGCGTCAAACGTGCTCGCTCATCGTGAACAATGGCACCAGAGCAGACTTGTTGAACACGTCATCCCGTCTGACCCAGCGTATAATCAGGCGATGCAGACTGCGACACAGGTTTTCGTGCAGCGTGGATCAAGCTCAGGTGATGCACAGTCGCAAGCCATGGGATGGATCTGGCAACAGGTTCAGCAGCAGTCAAGCTTCCTCGCCTATATCGACGTGTTTCACGTCTTGATGCTGATCTCGCTCGCGATGGTGCCACTCGCCCTGATCTTAAGACGCATCGATCTGGGCAACGACGATCACCCCAAAGCCGCCCATTGATGACTCGAACCGCGGAAAATTGATTGGTTACAGCGCCATAGGGAACAATCAAGGCAAGCTCACGTTTAGAGCTAGCAACGAGCCTGGGGAGTTCTCTATGACAGAAATTCGAGAAAAAGAGCGACGCAACCGCACAATGCGCGGTCGTCCCTATAGTCTCGCCGAGTTCATGGCGAAGTACGACCTTTCGGAACAGGAAGCCGGAGATCTTTATACGCGTTTCGGCCCTTCATCGGTTGAGCTTGATCTTTTAATGGCTGCAAAGCGTCGTATTCCTGCACTCCCGGACCCGGTAGCGGAATAAAGATGCGCTCGTAGCACGTAAGAGAGCTGGAAGTTGTGATGTCCGAAGGCAAACAAGCCTTCGGACTTTTTATTTGAGCTGATCTCGACAAAGTCTAGCTCGACGGCGATCTACCTGCTGGCTTCATACGTAGAGCATAAAAATGCCAAAGGGAAAGTTTTGAATGACGCAGGACGAGCCGCGCTCCATTATTTTGTGGTTCAGAAAAGATCTTCGACTTGATGACAATCATGCCCTCAATGCTGCGGCTGAGAGCAATCAGCCCATCATACCGGTTTTTATTTATCAGCCGGACGCAGACAAGGGTGGCCCCCTGGGCGAAGCCCAAAAATGGTGGCTGCATCACTCCCTGCAAAGCCTTTCGGACAGCTTGGATCAAAAGGGAGGAAAACTGCTCCTTGCGTCCGGTGACGTCCAAGACATACTTCGCGAGCTGACGCAAGCCACCAACGCGCAGGCGATCTATTGGAACCGATGCCATGATCCCGTGTCAGCTGAAATCGATGAGCAAGTCGAGCAAATTTGCGACAAAGCCGGTCTGAAAACCGAGATTTTCCCAGGTCAGCTGCTTCACGATCCTGATAGGATCAGAACAGGCGGCGGCAGCGGCTTTCGCGTTTACACGCCATTCTGGCGGGCCCTTGAAAAGGAGCCGGAGCCGGAAGAGCCGCTCTCAGCCTCCCGTAAACTGCTGTTTGCCGCCCACAAGGTGAAATCGGAACGGCTCGACGATTGGAATCTCCTGCCGAAGAAGCCGAATTGGGCAAGTCATTTTTCCGAGCTTTGGGAGCCAGGCGAGGCCGGCGCAAAGAAACGGCTTCACAGCTTCATAAAGAACCATATCTCCGGCTACGCGAAGAACAGGGATATCCCTGCAGTCGACGGTACCTCGCGGCTTTCTCCGCATCTCGCACACGGAGAAATTTCGCCGAGACAGATCTGGCACGCCACCCGAGGCCTCGGGCACCAGGTCGGAAGAGAAGATGTCAGGCGCTTTCGCCAGGAACTGGTATGGCGCGAATTTTCCTACCATCTCCTGCACTATTTCCCCAAACTTGCGTCAGCAAACTGGAACGAGCGTTTCGACAGGTTCGCTTGGCGAGGGGATAATGCTCAGTTTCGCGCATGGGCGCGTGGGCTTACAGGTTATCCCATCGTCGACGCGGGAATGCGTCAACTCTGGAAACATGGATACGTCCACAATAGGGTTCGGATGATTGTCGGCTCGTTTCTCATCAAAGATCTGATGATCGATTGGCGCAAAGGCGAGGAATGGTTCCGCGATACGCTGCTCGACGCAGATCCTGCCAACAACGCAGCCAGCTGGCAGTGGGTGGCCGGAAGCGGAGCAGATGCATCACCGTTCTTCCGGATATTCAATCCCATTACGCAGGGAGAAAAGTTCGACCCGAACGGCGATTACATCCGGCGTTACGTTCCAGAGCTTGCCAAGCTCGACACTGCTTACATCCATAAGCCCTTCGCGGCGCCGGCCAGCGTTCTCGAAAACGCCTCCGTGGTTCTGGGTAAAACCTATCCGAAACCAATCGTCGATCACGCCACAGCACGAAACCGTGCACTTGACGCCTACAAAGCGGTAAAGAGTAGCGACGATTGACGGGAGCAAGAGAGCTACCCCAATAGTCACGACAGCCTCGAACTCTCGCGAGGTGAAGTCTAAGCTGTGGGGCGCTGGAGCAAACTATCCAATGAGGTCGCCGATGATCTGGCGAAACGACCCAGTGAGTTTGAGCGGCGCATCGAGAACCGAATAGGCAATGCAGGGACGCTCGCTCTCTGCAACAGGCTGGTGATCAAGATCTCCGTCTGCAACGGAGATATCGCCCGGTCCAAAACGGCCATGCCCATCACTGTAGGCACCGTCGAGCACCAATGTCAGCTCAACGCCCTTATGTGTGTGAGCAGGCATCTTACGGCCAGGACGAATCCACATCATACGCACGTCGAGCCCATCCAGTTCGATCTGATATTCCTTGAAACCCGGAAGCTTTGCTCGCCATGGAATATCGGTTTCGTCGTAACCAATCATTCGTTGAATGGGTGGCGGAACAAGCGATGCGCGTTTGCGGGTAAGCGCTGGCTTCGGCGCCGGAGATGAAAAAATGGATTGAAGCGCCTTTTGCCTGTTCGTCAACGACGTCGCAGGCATACGGTCCAATTCATCGCCTGCAAGGGATTCAAGACCGGCAACTACGTCGCGATGATCTTTCTTCATCCAAAGATGAGACTCCATCAAAACATGCACGGGCTGCGGAAGCGAACCAGCCACATAATAAGCCATCAAGGCGTCTATCGTATTCATGTCGTCGTGGATCATTAGACCTGAAAGCAACCTTTTTTCTGGACCTCAGTTAGTTTTTGTTGATGACGGATTTCATTGTCAATCATTTCAATCCTAACTACGCGCTGAAACTTAAATCTCTACGGGACCTACAGAACTTTTGGGGTCTAATTTTGTTGCCAGCGGCAAGAGGAGGAAATGTCATTTCTTGTCAGCTCTGCCTTGTGAAGGGAGAAGAGCGTTCATACAGTAAGGCTATCGAAAGAGGCAGATCATGACAGTCCATCCTTCCGTTCTAGAAGCCATCGGCAATACGCCCTTGATCAAATTACAATCCGTTTCAGAAACGACGGGCTGCACGATCTTGGGTAAAGCCGAGTTTCTCAATCCAGGTCAGTCCGTCAAAGACAGAGCCGCACTGTACATCATCCGCGATGCGGAAAAGAAGGGATTGCTGCGGCCAGGCGGCGTGATTGTCGAAGGCACGGCCGGCAACACTGGGATCGGTTTGACAGTGGTTGCCAAGGCGCTGGGCTATCGCACCGTTATCGTCATTCCAGAAACTCAAAGCCAGGAAAAGAAAGAAGCCTTGAAACTGCTCGGCGCAGAGCTCGTCGAGGTGCCGGCGGTTCCCTATAAGAACCCAAACAATTACGTCAAGATTTCAGGGCGTCTAGCAGAGCAGTTGGCCAAGATCGAACCGAATGGCGCGATCTGGGCAAACCAGTTCGACAATATCGCCAATCGTCAGGCTCATATTGAAACGACGGCGCCAGAAATTTGGCGTGATACCGAGGGCAAGGTTGACGGTTTCATCTGCGCCGTCGGATCAGGTGGAACGCTGGCCGGAACTGGGATTGGCCTAAAGGGCTTTAACTCCAATGTCAAAATCGGACTGGTCGATCCCGACGGCGCGGCGCTCTACGAGTACTATGCGCATGGTGAGCTTAAGTCGGAAGGCTCCTCCATAACCGAGGGCATTGGCCAAGGCCGCATAACGGCCAACCTGGAAGGTTTCACGCCGGACTTTGCCTGCCGGGTTTCGGACGCCGAAAGCCTGCCTTATGTTTTTGACCTCATTGAGCATGAGGGGCTTTGCCTTGGAGGATCTTCTGCAATCAATATTGCAGGGGCTGTTAAGCTTGCCAAGGAACTTGGACCTGGCCATACGATCGTGACGATCCTGTGCGACTATGGCAACCGCTATCAATCGAAGTTGTTCAATCCGGAATTCCTTGCCTCCAAGGGTCTGCCGGTTCCCGCGTGGCTGACGAAGTCGTCCAATATCCGCGTTCCTTACGAAACGGCAGCATAATCGATGACCGTCCAGGCGCTTTTTCGCGATGACTTCTACCTTTCGACCTGTGAAGCCACTGTCACAGCCGTCCATGAAGACGGCGGTGTCGAACTCGATCAGACCTGCTTTTACGCCACATCTGGCGGCCAACCGGGCGATATCGGTTTCTTCGAGCGGGCTGATGGGAGCCGGATCGAGATTAGACAGGCACGTCATGGAGATACAAAGGACATCATCATTCACGCTGCGGCACCCGATAGCCCACGGCCGGAGCTTGGCGAGAAACTTGTCCTGCATATTGATTGGCCCCGCCGCTATCGCTTGATGCGCATGCATACGGCTTGCCATCTTTTGTCGGTCGTATGCCCCTTCCCGATCACTGGAGCCGCCGTGGGAGAAGAGGAAAGCCGTGTCGACTTCGACTTGACGGAGACTGTTGATCGGCTCGACATCAGCGAAAGGCTGATGGAGTTGGTTCGGCAAAATCATCCTGTCTATGTCCAATGGATTACGGATGCCGAGCTTGCGGCGAACCCCGGCATCGTCAAATCAAAGAACGTGCGTCCTCCGATCGGGCTTGGCCGTGTCAGCCTTGTCTGCATCGGCGAGAACGCAAGCATCGATAGCCAACCATGTGGCGGCACACATGTCTCTGAAACGCAGGAAGTTGGCGAAATCCACATCGCCAAGATAGAAAAGAAGGGTAAGGAGAACAGGCGGTTCCGCATTCGATTCGGTTCTGCAGATACGGACGCCGCATAAGGAGTGCGAGAATGAGCAACGAAACGAGCCGCTTCGTCGTATCGGCCGATTGGCTGCGAAATGAGCTGGGCAAGCCTGATCTGCGCGTCGTGGACGCCTCGTATTACCTGCCGGCTCACGCCCGTGATGCAAACGCTGAATATAAGGCAGGGCACGTTCCAGGCGCCGTTCGCTTTGACCACGACAAGATTGCCGATCACTCCGTGCCGTTGCCGCACACCGTTCCCTCACCTGATCTGTTTGCTGCCGAAGTCGGAAAGCTCGGGATCGGCGCAGATGACCGGATCGTGATTTATGACGGATTTGGCTTCTGGTCGGCACCGCGCGCGTGGTGGCTTTTCAGGATCATGGGCGCGAGAAACGTGTTCGTCCTTGATGGCGGCCTTGATGGCTGGAAAGCAGCCGGCCTTCCCCTCGAGGCAGAAGTTCCACATTATGACGCCAAGATTTTCAAAGCTGACTTCGATCAAGGCCGGGTCGTTGATCTCGAGACCATGCGGGACATTGTTTCAAGTGGCGCCATGCAAATCGCCGATGCGCGAGCAGCAGGCAGATTTACTGGAACGGAGCCCGAGCCACGCGCTGGCATGCGATCTGGACATATGCCTGGTGCTCGCAATGTGCCCGTCGGCTCGCTCTCGGAGGGCGGCAAGCTGAAGTCGCTCACCGAGCTCAGGCAGATCCTTGAAACTGCCGGCGTCGATCTATCGCGGCCAGTCGTCACTTCCTGTGGTTCAGGCGTGACAGCGGCGGCGATCACGCTTGCGCTGGAATCGCTCGGACATACGGACAACAAGCTCTATGACGGCTCATGGAGCGAGTGGGGCAGCCGGCAGGACACCTCAGTCGTGACGGGCGCGGCAGAACTGGTCAAAAAGTAAATCCATGGTCAAGTCTCCCTCCTCGCTCAGCGTCCATATCACTCGCCTTGAAATGACGGCTCCGCCGAAAGCAAGCCTACCTATGCCGGTCAATATCCAGACCGCCATCATGCGGGCGCCGGAAATTCCCCTGCCCTTTTATCGATATCTTTATCGGCAGGTCGGCGCACGCTGGCAATGGGTCGACCGCTTGCGGCTGAGCGACGATCAGCTCACCGCAACGTTGCACGACAAGCGAAACAACATCAGCGTGCTCTACGTCAATGGCGCGCCGGCTGGGTTTTATGAATACCTCGTCGAAGATGACGATCAGATCGAGCTCACCCATTTCGGTCTGATGGAACATGCCTTAGGCCTCGGGATTGGCAAGTGGTTTCTTCTCCAGGCGCTCTACGCGATCTGGCTGCTCAATCCGCAGCGGGTGGTGACGACGACCAACACGCTCGATCACCCCCGCGCTCTTCAGCTCTATCAAATGTTTGGCTTCTCGCCAGTATCGACTGGGACTGGGATCGTCAGACCCTTGTCTGACAAAGAACTGCTGGAACTTGCGAAAAAAGCCTAGCCAACGACCCTGCAAACAATCTCTGCAGGCCCGGTCGAGCCTGTAGAAGGCGCTCGGCCCGTTCAGCAAAACGAGCCGTTCGAACAGGCAACGAATATCCATTTCCGCCCTGATACAGCTTATAGTGTATCAGCGACTTCGATCCCTTCACAAAAGCCTGATACTAGGCAACAGCGAGCACGCTTTCGGAGGAATGGACTTGATAGCCCAAGGCTTCACCAACCGCCTTATTGGTGATGCGGCCCCGATGCACGTTCAGACCATTCCGCAGATGTTTGTCCTCGACAAGCGCACCAAGTCCACGATCGGCCAACGCAAGACCATGATGCAGAGTGGCATTGTTAAGGGCATGAGCGGAGGTCACAGGCACCGCACCGGGCATATTCGCCACGCAGTAATGAATAACGCCGTCGATTTCGTAAGTTGGGTCTGAATGGGTCGTCGCATGGGATGTTTCGAAACATCCGCCCTGATCGATCGCAACGTCGACGATCACGGCACCCTTTTTCATTCCCGACAGCATTTCCCGTGTCACGAGCTTTGGAGCCGCTGCGCCTGGGATAAGCACGGCGCCGATAACGAGATCAGCGGAAAACACTTCCTCTTCCAGCGCCTGCAAGCTTGAATAGCGTGTATGAACACGTCCAGCAAAGAGATCGTCAAGTTGTCTGAGGCGAGCCAAGGAGCGATCGAGGATCACGACATCGGCCCCAAGTCCGACAGCCATGCGAGCGGCATGCAGGCCAACGACACCACCGCCGAGGATCGTCACCTTTCCAGGCGCAACACCTGGAACACCTCCCAGAAGAATCCCACGCCCGCCATTTGCCTTTTGAAGGCTTACCGCGCCTGCCTGAATGGATAGGCGTCCGGCCACTTCCGACATAGGAGCGAGAAGGGGCAGACTACCACGCTCATCCGTGACGGTTTCGTATGCCACCGCGGTCACGCCAGACTCGATCAAGCCTTTCGTCTGTTCAGGATCGGGCGCCAGATGCAGATAGGTGTAAAGAATCTGTCCGTCTTTCAGGAGACACCACTCAGAAGGCTGGGGCTCCTTGACCTTGACGATCATGTCGCACTTTTCCAAGATATCTTTAGCGGTCGCCACGACCTTTGCACCAGCGGCAGCATAAGCGGCATCATCGGCGCCAATGCCCAGCCCCGCTTTCGTCTCGACCCAAACATCGTGACCGTGCGCCACATATTCCCGCACTGCAGCGGGGGTCAAACCGACACGATATTCGTGATTTTTGATTTCTCTTGGGCATCCTACGCGCATCTTTTCCTCCTCGTCACTGCTCTTTCGGTACACGGAAGTTTGGCATCGACGGCGCGCAATGTCCTTGCGATTATCTGTTGCAAAGGCCGCAGTTTCCGAAGAAAATTGCGCCATTAAGGTCATTATTCGAAGGTTCTGAACATGCATGATCTCGATGCGACGGATCTTGCCATTTTGCGCCAACTTCAGGCGAACGCCAGAATGACGAATTCGGACTTGGCCGCAAAAGTCGGGCTTTCGGCCTCGGCCTGTTCACGACGTCTCGACATTTTGGAGAAGAGCGGTGTGATTGGTGGATACCATGCCCATATTGCTCACAAAGCACTCGATTACAGAATGATCGCGATCGTCCACATCTCGCTGTCCGGGCAATTTGCAAAAACGCTTTCGGAATTCGAGTCAGCGGTGAAGCGATGTCCAAATGTCCTCGTCTGTTATCTTATGTCAGGCGAATACGACTATATTCTTCGCGTTGCCGCGCGGGACTTGGAAGATTACGAACGCATCCATCGCGACTGGCTGTCGGCGCTGCCGCACGTCGTGAAGATCAACTCCAGCTTCGCCCTGCGGGAGATCGTCGACCGACCGAATGTCGGGCTTTGATGGTGCTGCGCCAACAGCAAATTTATGAAGTACATCCCCGGTTGGCGGGTGGCAGGAGGGAAATTTTCCTGTAGGTGTGAACGACACCCCAACCAGAAAATATCATGTCTTCCAAAACTCAAGGCTACCTCTTCGTTCTGCTGGCGATCACCATTTTTTCCGTACAGGACGCAATTTCAAAACATCTCGGAAGTGCTTATCCGCCGATCTTCATCACGATGATTCGTTATTGGGCCTTCGCATCTTTCGCCACGATCTTTGCTGCCAAAGCACCTGGCGGCCTTACCGCAGCGATAAGAACCAAGCGTCCAATGCTGCAAATCCTACGGGGGGTCCTTCTCGTTTCGCAGATCGTAACGGTCGTTTATTGTTTCGCCTCGATAGGACTTGCCCACTCGCAGGCAATCTTTTCCGCTACACCGCTTCTGGTCGCGCTCCTATCCATTCCCTTGCTCGGTGAAACGGTCGGCTGGCGACGTTGGAGCGCGATCGCGGCAGGCATGATCGGGGTCTTGATCATCCTTAAACCAAGCGGAGATGTTTTTGACGTCAAACAGCTTCTGGCGATCTTCGCAAGCTTGTTGTTTGCCTTTTACGTCATTGTCACACGGCTGGTCAGCCGTGACGATTCGTCCGTCACGAGCTTCTTCTACACCGGCGTCGTCGGTGCAGTTTTTATCACCGCGCTCGGTCCATTCTATTGGACCTCATTTTCCGGCTGGGACTATGGCTGGATGTTCATGCTTTGCGTCACCGGAATATCCAGTCACTATTTCCTCATACGCGCTTACAACGTACTGGACGCTGCTGCCGTACAGCCCCTCACCTATTTGCAACTGGTTTATGCCTCCGTCATCGGTGCGACCATCTATGGCGAACAATTGACGAGAAATATGGTGTTGGGCTCCGTGATCGTCGTTAGCGCCGGGATTTTCACCATCTGGCGCGAGCAGATTGTCGCACGACGTGTTCGCCTCGCGCAGCAGCAGCCGAACCGGTAACGACACTGTCATTTTAGGCTAGTAAACGATAGGTCGCCGAGAAATTGCACGAGCCACATAAAAAACAATCTGTATAGTTCGATTACGACCAGGCACGCCCACCATTCATGCCGGTAAGTGTGCGGGGTGAGTTGGTCCTGATAAGTTAGAGGGATGTTATGATGAATACACGTCAGCACGATTTTACAATGACACGGCGCGGCCTGCTTAGCGGCATTGCAGCCACCTCGGCGCTGGTCTTCCTCCATCCCTTCAGCGCACGGGCGGCAGGCAACCAAGCGCATTTGCGGCTGATGGAAACCACGGACATCCACGTCAACGTCTTTCCTTACGATTATTATGCTGACAAGCCCAACGACACATTGGGCCTGACCCGCACCGCGACGATCATCGACAAGATCCGTGCAGAGGCTACGAACGCGCTACTGATCGACAATGGTGACGTGCTCCAAGGCAATCCGATGGGTGATTACATGGCCTATCAGCACGGCATGAAGGACGGCGACGTTCATCCTGTGATAAAGGCAATGAACACCCTGGACTACACCGTTGGAACGCTTGGCAATCACGAGTTCAATTACGGCCTCGACTTCATGTTCAAGGTCCTTGGGGGCGCAAACTTCCCCTTCGTCTGCGCCAACCTCACCAAGGGAAAGCTTGCAAGTGATCCGCGCAAAGACGAGCTTTTCTTCAAGCCCTATATGATCGTCGAAAAGACCATCACCGACGGTGCCGGAAACAAAAGCCCGATCAAGCTTGGCTTCATCGGTTTCGTTCCGCCACAGATCATGATGTGGGACGTCAAGAACCTTGAGGGCAAAGCGCAGACGCGCGATATCGTTCAGGCTGCAAAGGCTTGGGTTCCGCAGATGAAGGAAGAGGGAGCCGATGTCATTATTGCGCTCTCGCACTCAGGTATTGACGGGGCTCCGCAGACCGAACGCATGGAGAACGCGGCGCTTTATCTTGCGGCCGTCGACGGAATCGATGCAATCTTCACGGGGCATCAGCATCTTGTGTTTCCAGGTCCGAAAACTTGGGACGGGGTGGCCGGGGCCGATCCCGTTAAAGGCACCCTGCGCGGAAAGCCTTGCGTTATGGCGGGCTTCTGGGGCTCGCATCTCGGCCTCATCGACCTTCTTCTCGAGAAGGATGGAAAAAGCTGGAAAATCGTCGACTTCACGAGCGAAGCAAGACCGATTTACCACCGTGACAGTTCCAAGAAGATCATCGCCGATGTAACCGACAAGAAGGAGGTCGCGGAAGCGGCGAAGGCCGAACATGAGGCAACGCTGAACTATGTTCGCACGCCTGTCGGCAAATCGTCTGCGCCGCTTTATTCCTACTTTGCTCTCGTCGCCGATGATCCTTCCGTGCAAATCGTCAGCCAGGCACAGCTGTGGTATATAAAGCAAATGTTGGCGGACACGAAATACAAGGATCTGCCGGTACTTTCAGCAGCCGCTCCCTTTAAAGCTGGTGGCCGAGGCGGGGTCGACTACTACACCGATGTTCCTGCCGGAAACATCGCCATCAAAAACGTCGCCGATCTCTATCTTTATCCCAACACGGTCCAGGCGGTGCAGGTTACTGGCGAACAGGTTCGAAATTGGCTGGAAATGTCAGCCGGGATCTTCCGTCAGATCACGCCCGGCACAAAGGATTCAGATCTCATCGATACCTCTTTCCCGTCGTACAATTTCGACGTGATCGATGGCGTGACCTATCAGATCGATCTGTCGAAACCGCGTCGCTTCGATAACGATGGAAAGCTTGTCGATGCGACTTCATCGCGTATCGTCGATCTGAAGTTTGATGGAAATCCGATCGATCCCGCGCAGAAATTCATCGTCGTTACCAACAACTACCGTGCAGGCGGTGGCGGAAGTTTCCCCGAGATTGCCGCCGATAAAGTCATCTTTCAAGCGCCTGACACCAATCGCGATGTTCTCGTGCGGTACGTCCATGAACAGGGGACCATCAATCCGACGGCAGACGGCAACTGGACCTTTAAACCAATGCCCGGGACCAGCGTGATCTTTGACAGCGGGCCGAAGGCCAGGAACTATGTTGCCCAAGTCAAAAGCGTCAAGATCGAGGAGGCTGGAGATGGTCCGGAAGGCTTCGCTCGCTTCCGGCTCATCCTCTAATCGTCCTTCAGCCGCGATGAGACAGAAATAGGCGACCGCTTGCACAGAGGCTCAGGCCCGGAAAATCAGGAGTGATTCCGGGCCGGCACCACCGGCGGCGCAGCAATCACTAAGCACTCGCCCCCTTGTCTTCCCGCAGGATTGGGGAGCTATTCGGCAGCTTGCGGGAGATCCGCTTCTCGGAGAGCTTCCAAACGGCTATTGAACTCGTGCTTTGATGGGCACCGCGACAGAATTTCTCGGAACTGGTCGATCATCCACCGGCCAGCCGGTCCCGGCGGAAATGCGCGCCGATGGATTGCATAGAGTGGGTACTCACCCTGTTCATAAGCCTTCAGATCCAGATGGACCAAGCGTCCGCTGCGCAAATCGTCGCGTACCACAGCAGCCGGCAATCCGCCCCACCCAAGCCCGTTGCGTATGAGTTCGTGCTTGGTCGCAATATCGCCGACACGCCATGTATGGTAGGAGAGAACGTTGAAGTCCCTGCCCTTGGTAAGCCCGGACGCATCCGTCACCACCAGCTGGGTCTCTTCCCTGACGTCCGCCAGAGCGAGAGGACGGTTTAGCATTGCTAATGGATGGTCCTGCGCGGCTACGGGCAACATGAATGAATGACCGATTCGTTCTATCTCAAGCCGATCGTCATTCTCGTCAAGCGCCGTTCCGATGCCAATCGATGCCGTTCCATCACGGACCATGTTCATCACCATACCGAGTTCGCCTACATTCAAAACAGGCGCAACCGAGGGGAAATGAACCTTGAAGGCATGAAGGACTTGAATGACCGCCGCGGACGGCACCATGACGCTCAGCGCAATCGACAGCTCTGCTTCAAGGCCTTGCTTGAGTCCGGCGACCCGAGCGCGGATCGTGTCAAGATCGCCAAGAAGCCTGCGGGCATCTTGCAGCAACGTTTTGCCTGCTTCTGTCAAACGCGGCTGCCGGAGCCCTGTGCGTTCAAACAATTGAAGCTCCAACTGCGCTTCAAGGTTGGCGATCGTATAACTGATCACCGATTGTGCTCGATTTAGAGCGCGGGAGGCACCGGAAAAGCTGCCCTCTTCAGCAACGACCTTGAACACCTGCAACTGATCGAGCGTGGGATTCGGCTGCATCTATCAATTCCTTCGATTGAATTCATCGATATTATTCCAGTTTATTGGATGGGGCACCAGATCTATTTCTCACAGCGAACGAGCACGATTTCGTGCCTCAGTCGCAGACACACAGAGGGAATTACCGATGTCCTCCATTCTTCTTCTCACCTCCAGTCCCCGCGCCGACTCACTGTCGACCCAGATTGCGGTCGAGCTCGCCGACAAGCTGAAAGCAAAAAACGCGGGCAGCATCGTCACGCGTCGCGATCTTGGATTGAACCCTCTTCCTCATATCGACGATCTTTTCACGAATGCGATCCGTAAACCGACAGACGCGCGTACGCCTGAGGAAAATGCTGCCGCCAAAAAGTCGGACGAGCTAGCTGAGGAGCTTCTGGCAGCCGATACGCTGGTGATCGCGACCGGGCTAATCAACTTCAATATCTATTCTTCCCTGAAAGCGTGGATCGACCATATTGCGCGCTCAGGCGTGACCTTCCGCTATACCGAAAATGGTCCAGTGGGCCTTGCAACTGGCAAGAAGGCGTACATCGTCTTGGCTTCCGGCGGCGTCTACTCACAAGGTCCGGCTGCACCCCTCAACCATGCCGTCCCCTATCTGAAATCGGTCCTGGCCTTCATCGGAATTACCGATGTCGAGACTGTCTATGTTGAAGGCCTAGCATTTGGTCCGGAAGCTGCAGAAAAAGCCATCCAAGCAGCCAAGGAGCGTACCGAGGCTCTGGCACTCGCTGCCTGAGGCGTTCTTTAAATAAAGAGTCGGCCGAAGAAATCTCGGCCGCATCTCTGATAAGCAGCGATAAAAATCGCCCTTACACTTGGCGTTGCGCGGCGCCATCAGCAAAGAGCGAGGCGCCGTTTTGATCGATGATTTGCTCGGCCTTGCGAATGGTAAATTCCACCGCTTCGTCTGCCGTAGAAAAAAGGTCTGCACGAATGAAGCTTCTCGTCAGTACCTGATCGCCTACCGTTTTTGTAATACGTCCGGCTAGGCGGTATTGCGCGCCTTCCTTCATCGGCTCCGGATAGATGGTGCAATCGCCGTAGGGCTTTGGATCCGCAGACACTGCCGACGGCGATGCGCCGCTTTTTGAGCCGCCGCCCGAAAACATCGAAATAAGGGACGAAAAGATCGAAGCCATCACCGTTCCACAGTTGTCATGCACATTTTTGTTAGCCGCCCCCGGCCGGTATTTTTGCGAGGGCAAGCCTGTCGTCTCTGCTTAGCCTTAACATGCGCCCTCGACAGCTCGCAAACTTAAATGATCAGGTTCGCCAGGATCTCGTTTTCGGTGATGTCTTCAAATCCAAGAGCCGCGTTCTCGAAATTTTCAATCAGGCTCGCAAAGTTTTCCGGTGCTGTCGTTTCGATGCCGATGAGAACCGAACCAAAGTTACGCGCCGTCTTCTTAAGATATTCGAATCGGGAAATATCGTCATCCGGTCCAAGCAGGCTGAGAAAATCGCGCAGTGCACCGGGTCTTTGCGGCAAACGCAGGATGAAGTATTTCTTCAATCCCGCATAGCGCATGGCGCGCTCCTTGACGTCGGGCAAACGCTCGAAATCAAAATTACCACCTGACACAACGGCAACCACCGTCTTGCCCCTGATGTGATCTTTGTTGATCGTGGCGAGAGCCGTCAGCGCGAGCGCGCCGGCAGGTTCAAGAACAACACCCTCGACATTGAGCATTTCCGTGATGGTCACGCAAATAGCGTTTTCGGGGATAAGCATGACCTGCTCGGGCCGGAAATGGCGGAGAGCGTGAAAATTCAGGTCGCCGATCCGAGCGACTGCCGCGCCGTCCACGAAATTGTCGACCTTCGACAAGGTCACCTGATGGCCGGCTTCCAAGCTGCGACGCAGGCTCGGCGCACCAGAAGGCTCGGTGAAAAGAAAGCCTTGGTCATCGACATGGCCGTTCAGATAGCCAGTGACACCGGCAGCCAAACCGCCACCGCCGACCGGCAGAACCACGAGATCAGGCTTGGTACCCGCAGGCAACTGCCGGAGGATTTCTGCGCCGACAGTTGCTTGCCCTTCGATAATATCAGCATGATCGAAGGGCGGCACCATGACGCCGCCGATCGCTTCGACATGGTCGCGCGCTGCCTGATAGCACTGATCGAAAAAGTCACCCACCAGCTTGATCGTAACAAAACCGGCTCCGAAAATCCGCGTCTTATCGATCTTCTGCTGCGGTGTCGTCACCGGCATGAAAACAATGCCCGTAACGCCAAAGTGCCGACATACATAGGCAAAGCCCTGGGCGTGGTTTCCAGCTGACGCGCAAACAAACACCTTGTCCTTTGCACCATCAGCAAGAGCTTTTCGAAAGAAGTTGAAGGCGCCGCGAATCTTGTAGGAGCGGACGGGAGATAGGTCTTCGCGCTTTAGCCAGATCGCGGCGTCATAGCGTGCCGAAAGGTGATCGTTGTATTGAAGCGGCGTTTCCGGAAAAAGTTCACGGATCGCCTCTTCGGCTTTGTCGACATCCTGCTGTTTCATCTGTCTTCCATCCATTCGAGGCATGGCTATCGCACAGATGCCGAGACGGTTGAAGTCTATTTGATCAACGAGTGCCAAGAGCGGCTGTCAGGAGGCAAAAACGGACAGTGTTTTGCCGTCGCGCTGATGTCGGTTACGGCAGCATTTGCAAAATCGCGGGACTTTTTTGCAAAACATCAGTTGACTGAATCTTTCAGCTGCTTGAAAAGCAACGCATGCGGGCGTGGCGAAACTGGTAGACGCAAGGGACTTAAAATCCCTCGGCCTTGGCTGTACGGGTTCGACCCCCGTCGCCCGCACCATCCTACCTTTTGTGGCGGCTACGTCTGCTAACACTTTGAATGGCAGTGTGTTTTCGGCGGTTCGAAAGCCCAGTTCAGGGGCATATTGAAGTTTGTCGGTGAATACTAATTTCCTTACCGCACGACGATCTGCGATATTTCCAGTTTCCCATAATTTCCAAGGGCTTGCCAAAAAAATCAAAGCGGTTCGTAAGGTTGCGTCGAAATCCGGCAGGACATCATGCGAATTTTCGATTTTCTCGACGAGCGCAACCTTCTTTCGCTGAACTTCGACGAGTCGCGCCTCGTAGGCTTTGATTAATTCCGGGTTTGTGGTGTCCGCGATACGGTCGATCAGGAGCCCAATGTGCTTCTCGGTGGAGTTTATTTCCTTTTGCAAAATAACAGTCTGTTCCGCAGTACCGGCCGACCGTTTCTCCCACGCTTCTCTGAAGACGTCGGTCGCGAGGTCAACGACTTCAACTGTGGGCGCCATCCTTTTAAGCAGAGCCTCAAACTCGTCGTGCATTTTTTCGCTACTAAACGACTTCCTATAACGCCGGCATTCCTTGTTTAAGCAGAAATAGTAGGGATATTCTGTATGGCGTCCCCGTGAATAGGCGCCTCCTAAAAGCCGGCCGCAATGAGCGCATTGAACAGCTTGGCGCAGAGGAAAGTGGTGGCTAAGATCCGCTCTGGCTGGCGCCTTAGCGTTCTCGTTCAGACGCATCTGAATTCTTTGGTATGTCTCGTAACTTATCAGCGGCGTGTGGTGCCCCTTCCTGATCGAAACGTCCCACGGCAGGTATTCAATCATCCCGGCATGAAGGACATTCGTTAGCATTTCTGTCACTCGATCAATTTTCACTGAACCATCCCGCAGCTTAGGGAAGCCAGGGCATTCTTGCAGGAAGCGTTGAATTTCCGCTTGTGTTTGAAACCTTCCGCTAGCAAACCCTTCGAGGGCTTCGGTCACGATTGAAGCAATCGGCTGCTGGGGAACAAGGACGTTCTGTCCGGCGATTCGAGAAAATGCGTATGCAGGGGGCTTTGAGGAAAAGCACCAGTAGCCGTTCAGCAGGCGCCCTCGCATGCGATTACGGACTTGCTCGCCATTCTTCTGCCGCTGGTGCTGGCTGACGCTTGCGAGAAGGTTCTCGACCAGGATGTCGTCTGGGCCATCACCAAACTCATGTGATGGGCATTCCAGCCGAGCTCCGGTAGCCGCAATCGCAGCCCTCAATTTGTGGTGCACGATCACACTGCGAGCGAGGCGTGTAATGTCATCGATTATAACGATGCAAGTAGCCGAGCGGTTCTTTAGCAAAAATCTGAGCATCTCGGCAAAGCCTGGCCGATCATCGGTGCCTCCGGTCTTATCATCCTTGAAAATCGTCGCTGGGGGTGGGTAGGCCCGATTACGCGCGTGTTCACGAATGCGTGCTTCCTGTGAGCCCAATCCGTCGCCTTCTTTGACTTGCTTCTTGGTTGAAACGCGGGCATATCCCAGCGTCAGGATGATCTTTTCCGACATGTTTTGATTTTCCTTTTGCTTGGCATTTTGCTGGCCTGTTGCGAGTGAGCCGCGCGCTAGTCTTGCGCGTAGCACCTTCCTTTCGTCTCCGACGTGGCGGCATTAGCGCCGTCGTGGGAGTGAAGACTTTTGTTGGGGCCGTCACGCGCTGGACGGAATCGATGCCGAAGGCGCGATCGACGAAGCTTTCCATGATCGCCGTTATAACGGTGACCAGATTTGCGTCAGCGCCGAGCGGTCCGCTTCCCCATTCGAGAAGCGGTTTTCCAGATTTGAAAGGAGGCTCAGTCATCTTCGCCAAGTCCTCCCCGGCGCCGCAAATGATCCTCTATATGGTCTTTCCGCTGGAGTTCTCGCCGGTCACCGCCCGCAAGCGGTCCCAGATCTGCCTCTTCGGCATACTCAATCTTGATACCTGCACTGTTGAGGAAAGAAGTTATCTCTTTCAGCAACACGGGATTTCGGGCGAGGCGCGTTCTGTCGGTGGTTAAAACGAGATCGAAAGTTTGCGGGATGGCAGCCGCCGCGCTCATTACGTTGGCAAGGCCGGGCCGAGACATGTTGATTCCTGACTGCGAGGCGTCAGAGGCTTCGCCCACGATGCCATACGAGCGTTCCAGCGCGTGCTGTCGCAGACGCCGAAGCTGCTCATCTACTTTCGCACTTGGCGCATTCTGCCTCTCTGACGCGGAACGCGCGTATATAACCGCGCGGACGGGCGCACGCAAAATTGGGCACATATGGTTCCTCCGTACAAATAACCAAACAGCCAGATCAGTTGCATGTGTCTTTCAAGCTCGTTGGAGCACCATCTCCACGGTTGATTTGCTGATTTGGAGACAAGCGTATCGCTTCGCAGACTACTCGTGGCTAAGGCGCCCGGCCCTCTGGATGAACAGGCTGCGACGGCTCCTCAGCTTGCAAACATCTGGAGACGGTCAACTCGGGGCTAGGAGCGACAAGCGGAACAATCACGCAGGCTACGATGTCAGACGAACCCAATCTTGGAGTGCGGCTCTCCACTAGCAGCTCACGACGGCGCCGCCGTAAATGACGGGCTGTGAATCGTCTCCTAAAGTTGGAACCGCGGCGCCGTGCGCCGGGTAGTCGTCGCGAACTTGTTTTGTCCAGTTGAGACCTGCGCATTGTCCATCCTTTCCATCTAGTCGCTTGCCAGTGCCGCACCCCGTGACGCGGAATCGCGACCAAGTTCGACATGCTTCCCAGGGTTGTATTATTCTTGCTTGGCTCTTACATATCGTAGCATCAGCTTGCCACCGTTGCAGTGTTTTTGCAACCGCCCTGATCACTAGGGGAGATATCAACCAATTGTAATTGTTGACAAATGTCCACTGATTTGGCTTGGCGTGGTTGACTCGTGCGTTGGAATGGAAAGGATTCGTCGACGAAAATCCGCTGCAACTCATCGTCGAAAATATGGTCCAATTGGAAAACGAGAAAGGACCAAATTGAGAACTCGAAGGACTCGTCGCTCTTACGAACCAGAAGGGTTGGCTGCCGGTGCAGGCAGATGAGAACGGGCCAAAGCTGAAGCAAATATCAGTAGCCTGGATCAGCTCGATGACGGTCGTCCGCAGGTCCGCTCTTGGACGCGCTGCGTCAAGCGAGGGGTGGTTGCGGTAGCACAGAGCCGTGCCCCGTTCGTAAGATGACCCATCTATGGGTTGCATTAGAAGTCAGGAGCTGCACTCGTTGACCGGTCGCAAAGAAGCGACAGCGCCGGGGTCAAGTAGGTGCTGCAAGCCGAGGGCACGTCTGACGTCTATAGACAACCGGCAGACATTTTCGGGCGCTTATCCCGGATCACGTATGAAATTATTGCTTGAGATTGCTTTCTTGCGTTAATCCTGCGGTAGATGAGTGGGGAAACGAGCTTCGTCCAGGTTGCATCGAGGCGATCGAAGAGTTTGGTAGGGCTAGGGCATATGATAAGTCGCGGGTCGGAGTGGCATCGATGGGAGCCGCATATTCACGCTCCGGGCACCGTACTCAACAACCAGTTCGGGGCAGCCGACCCCTGGAATGCCTACCTCACCTCGCTTGAAGAGCTGACGCCGAAGGTAGAGGCTATTGCGGTCACCGACTACTATGTGATGGACACCTACGAGGAGTTCCTCAAGCGCAAGGCGGCCGGTCGCTTGCCGGGCGTAAAGCTCTTATTTCCAAACGTCGAGTTGCGGCTTGATGTGGCGGCAAAAACGGGCTTCGTCAATGTTCACCTCTTGGTGAGCCCAGAGGACCCCGACCACGTCGCCGAGGTTAAGCGCATCCTCAAGCGCTTACAATTCGGAGCACATAACGACCGCTTCGACTGCACGCGAGAAGAGCTGATCAATCTCGGCAGGCGGTCCGACCCCACAATCATCGATGAGGGCGCGGCGCTCCGGCACGGTGCGACACAAGTCAAGGTCAACTTCGACCAACTGCGCAAGGTCATCCATGAAAGCGAATGGGCCAAGAAGAACATCTTAATTGCGGTTGCCGGCGGCGCAGGGGATGGCACGTCCGGCCTGCGGCAGGCTGCCGATGCGACGATGCGCCAAGAGATCGAGAAGTTCGCGCACATCATTTTTTCGAGCAGTCCAGCGCAGCGAGAATTCTGGCTCGGCCAGCGCGGCGTAACGGTCGAGGAACTGCGTTCGCGCTACGATGGCTGCAAGCCTTGTCTCCATGGCAGCGATTCCCACGATCAAAAATCGGTGGGCCAGCCCGTCGACAATCGCTTTTCGTGGATCAAGGGGGCATTGGAGCTCGACGCCCTACGGCAGGTCTGCATCGACCCCGAGAGTCGTGCCTATGTAGGCGAGCAGCCGCCGCGCTCGGCGATGCCATCGCAGGTGATTTCACTTATCAGGATTGACGAAGCTGACTGGGCGTCAACACCGGACATCCCACTCAACCCTGGCCTTGTCGCAATCATTGGTGCTCGGGGCTCCGGCAAGACTGCCTTGGCAGACGTCATCGCGGCCGGGTGCGATGCGATTACCCCATCGGGCTGGGACGAAGACGAGAGCATCAGTCCGTCCTTCCTAGCTCGTGCGCGCCGGCTCATCGGCAATGCGAAGACGACGCTGACCTGGGGCGGTGGCGCGAAGGTCAACCGCGCCCTCGATGGCAGTGATGCCAACGGCCATATGTCGTTTCCGCGCGCGCGGTATTTATCCCAGCAATTCGTAGAGGAGCTCTGCTCGGCCAAAGGCGTTTCCGATGGTCTGGTCAAGGAGATCGAGCGGGTAATATACGAATCGCATTCGCCTGATGATCGTGAATGGGCGCTCGATTTCGCCGAGCTGCGGGAGCAGCAGACCTTGCGCTTCAAGCAAGCGCGCGAGCGCGAGGCCCAGGCGATCGCGGACATCTCGGACCGCATCGCCACCGAGTTCGAGAAGGAGAGTCTCGTCTCCTCGCTGACCAAGCAGGTCGGGGAGAAGAACAAGCTGATCGGCGACTATACGGCCGATCGCGCCAGGCTGGTCGTCAGAGGCACCGAAGCTCAGGTAGCCCGGCATACGCAGCTTAGCGAAGCCGCTCAAAAGCTCCGTAGCACCATCCAGAATCTCGGGAACCAGCGCCGCACCTTCGTAGCCCTGCAGGACGAGGTCCGCTCCATGCGAGCGACCGGCTCGCCGGAGATGCTGCGGCAGGCGCAGTCGCGTCATGCCAATAGCGGGCTCAATGCAACGCAATGGGACGAGTTCTTGCTGATCTATAAGGGCGACGTTGACAAGAGCCTCTCAGCTTATGTGAACTGGGCGGATGGCGAGATCCGCAAGCTTCAGGGCATCCCGCCGCCCCCCGGTGATCCCGATGTCGCACGGATCGCCGATACGGCCGATATCTCAACACTGCCGTTGGCGCCGATCGCTGCTGAGATGAAGCGGCTGGAGGCGCTGTTCAGCGCCGACAAATTGGTGCGCGATCAGTATACGGCACTCACCAACCGAATCGCGCAGGAGAATTCAGCGCTCCAAACGCTTCAGACTCGCCTTGCAGATTCCGAAGGAGCCGCAGCCCGACGAAAGGATCTGCAGAGCGAGCGTGACAACACCTACGGGCGCGTATTCGAGGCAATAATCAACGAGCAGAATGCGCTGGCCGGGCTTTATGCACCCCTGATGAAGCGCCTTGCGGCCGCGTCTGGGACGCTAAAGAAGCTCAGCTTCTCAGTGCGCAGGATCGCTGACGTCGAGACCTGGGGCGCTTTCGCGGAGGAAGAGCTTCTCGACAGACGCAAAGCCGGTGCCTTCTACGGGCGCGGCTCACTGATCGCCGCGGCCACCGAGGCTTTAAAGACGGTATGGGAGACGGGATCGGCGGCCGAGGTCCAATCTGCTATGACGGCGTTTATGGCAAAATACCTGCGGGACATGCTGTCTCACGCACCGTATGCGCCGACGCAGCAAGCCGATTATCGTACGTGGTCGAAACAGTTCGCGCATTGGCTCTTCAGTACCGACCACATCAGCGTCCGATATGAGATTTCCTATGATGGCGTAGACATCCGCAAACTCTCGCCCGGCACCCGTGGCATCGTACTTCTGTTGCTATATCTAGCGCTCGATGATTCCGACGATCGGCCGCTGATCATCGATCAGCCCGAGGAAAATCTTGATCCGAAATCCGTGTTTGACGAGCTCGTCTCGCTCTTCATCGCGGCGAAGGCCAAACGCCAGGTGATCATGGTTACCCACAATGCGAACCTAGTTATCAACACCGACGCGGATCAGATCATCGTGGCAGAGTCAGGTCCTCATCCATCAGGCGGTCTTCCACCGATCAGCTATGTGGCCGGCGGCCTAGAAAACGCGGAGATCCGCAAGGCGGTCTGCGACATTCTTGAAGGTGGCGAGGCCGCCTTTCGCGAGCGCGCGCGGCGACTTCGCGTGCGTCTCGACCGATAGGTCTGGTAGAAGGCCCGATTGTTACCGCCGTGTTCGAACGCGAGGCGTTTGCATGAAACTGATCGCAGATAGATTCAAGTTCTCTGGTTCAAGACACTCACCGGCTGCCGGTATCACTCTTGTCAAATAAGCGAAGATCTGACGAGGTCGGCAACTTATCTTGCCCTTCGATCAATATCGTTGCGTAGCAAATTACAGAGAAGTGCAAAACATCGCATTTCGGACTCTCTCGGTTGCCCAGAATGATTGCTTTGTGTTTAGAGGAAGTGCCGCCAAAAAAAGGAATCGACGCCTCTCATGAAGGTTGAAGACATAAAGGTTGGCCAGAGTTTATCTGGGATAGAACCGTCGCAAGTGGTGACGGTTGTCGCCCTCGTGCCTCTAGGTGAAGGTTCCGTTCAGCTCATCTATCGGACTCCTGATGGCGGGATGAAGGAGCAACTTCTAAACAGGGGTGACGAGTCCTCCGTTGATGTTGCTACGGCGGAGCGGCCATTTTCGTTCGATGGTGATGGCGCAGCGTTCCAACTCGCATGTGAAGCAAAGCGGATCGACCTGGCGTTCTTGTTTGACCCGATGATGGCAGTCCACAGTTCAAATGTCGAACCGCTGCCGCACCAGATCACTGCTGTCTATGAATCGCTTCTGCCCCGGCAACCGCTTCGGTTCGTTCTTGCAGACGATCCCGGTGCCGGCAAGACGATTATGGCGGGGCTCTATATCCGCGAACTCATCATGCGCGCGGACTCGCATCGCATTCTGATTGTCGCGCCAGGCAGCTTAGTCGAGCAATGGCGGGACGAGCTTTACGAGAAATTCGGGCTGGAGTTTCACGTCTACTCGCCACTTCTGGAGCAGGCCTCGCCAAGCGGGAATCCGTTCGACGACTATCCGCGTCTAATAGTCCGTCTCGATCAGATCTCCCGGAACGAGGAGCTTCAGGACAAGCTCTGCGCCCCCGGCTGGGACCTTGCCATATTTGACGAAGCACACAAGCTCTCCGCGCACTACTTTGGCTCGAAACTGGAGAAGACCGGCCGCTTCCGCTTCGCGGAGAAGCTTGGCGCACACGTTCGGCACCTCCTGCTGATGACGGCGACGCCGCACAACGGGAAGGAAGCGGATTTCCAGCTTTTCCTTTCACTGCTCGATTCCGACCGCTTCTACGGCAAGTTCCGGGACGGCGTGCATAAGGTCGACGCGTCCGACCTTATGCGCCGCATGGTCAAGGAGGAGTTGGTCAAGTTCGACGGCACGCCGCTTTTCCCGGAGCGAAAGGCGTACACCGTCAACTATGAACTCTCGTCCATCGAGGCTGCCTTGTACGGGGCCGTCACCCATTATGTGCAGATCGAGATGGGCAAGGCCGACCAGCTCGAAGGCGCGCGAAAGGGCTCCGTTGGTTTCGCCCTTGCCGCGCTGCAACGGCGTCTTGCCTCAAGCCCCGAAGCAATCTTCCAATCGCTCAAGCGTCGCCGCGAGCGGCTTGAGAAAAGGCTGCGGGATGAAAGACTTGGCATCAAGGGGCGTTACGCCATCGACGAGATCAGTACCGGCGCACCGGAAGACGATGACGACCTTAGCGCCGAGGAGCAGGAAACCCTGGAGGAAAACCTGATCGACGACGCGACGGCCGCCAAGACCGTCATCGAGCTTGAGGCCGAGATCGTAATCCTGAAGGGGCTCGTGGAGCAGGCCAAGGCCGTTGTCGCCTCCGGGCAGGATCGCAAGTGGGATGAGCTGTCCAGAATTCTTCAGAACCACCCCGAAACGCGCGACGCATCTGGTCGCCAGCGCAAGATCATCATCTTTTCCGAGCACCGTGACACGTTAAACTATCTCGAGGCTCGGATTGCAGGCGTACTCGGCAATTCGGACGCCGTCGTGACCATCCACGGCGGTACGCAGCGGGATGAGCGTCGACGCCTTCAGGCACTTTTCCGCTCCGATCCCGATGTCCGTGTGCTGGTGGCGACCGACGCCGCAGGCGAAGGCGTGAACCTGCAGAACGCGAACCTAATGGTCAACTATGACCTTCCTTGGAATCCGAACAGGCTGGAGCAGCGGTTCGGCCGTATTCATCGCATTGGGCAGACCGAGGTTTGCCACTTATGGAATCTGGTCGCTAAGGAAACTCGCGAAGGCGATGTGTATCACCGCCTTCTGATGAAGCTGGAGGTGGAGAGCCAAGCGCTTCACGGTCGCGTCTTCGACATTCTCGGCGAGGTCTTCGAGGAAACTAGCCTCAAAGACCTCCTGGTCGAGGCCATCCGCTACGGGGACCGGCCCGAAGTCCGCGCTCGCTTGACCCAAAGAATAGACAAGGCGCTCGACCACGAGCACCTGAAGTCTCTCTTGAACCGTAACGCCCTCGCGCAGGAGACGATGAGTGCAGAGCGGCTTTTTGCCGTGAAGGAGGAGATGGAGAAGGCGGAGGCTCGGCGGCTTCAGCCGTTCTTTGTTCGGGCCTTCTTCAACAAGGCCCTCGATGCGCTCGGCGGTACGGCACATCCTCGCGAGGCCGGACGCTACGAGATCACTCACATCCCATCGGCGATCCGCGAGCGCGACCGTCGACTGACCGGCCGGAGCCGCCGCGACCATGAGCCGGTCTTGCGGCGTTACAGCCGCATTTGCTTTGAACGCCAGGCCATCCAGCCGCTCGACAAGGCGGGGCTGGAGCGCGCTGTTTTGATGCATCCCGGCCATCCGCTTATGCTCGCCATGTCGGATATGATCCTCGAGCAGCACACCAACCTTCTGCGGCAGGGTTCGATCCTTGTGGACCCATCCGACGAAGGGCTCGACCCGGCGCTGCTGTTCCTGCTGACGCATGAGATTAAGTCCGGCGACAACACCGTGCTATCTAAGCGCCTGCAATTCGTGCGGGTCGGCCCGGATGGCCAGGCGACATTCGCCGGCTGGGCGCCCCATCTCGACCTGGAGCCGTTGCCGGAAGCCCGCCGTGCATTGGTCGCGGACGCGCTCGACGCGCCTTGGTTGTCCTCCGGTCAGGAAAAACGCGCCATGTCTCTCGCCGCAACGACTTTGGTGCCCGAGCACTATGGCGAGGTCGCGAAGCGGCGCATTGACCATGTGGAGAAGACGCTGAGTGCAGTCCATGAGCGGTTGAGCAAGGAAATCGCCTTCTGGCAGGATCGTTGGATGAAGCTTAAGGACGACGCCGACGCCGGGAAAGACGTGCGGCTCAACGTCCAGAATGTCGAGCGCACCCTTGGCGACCTTCAGTGGCGTTTGGACAGTCGAAAAAAAGAGCTTCAGGCCATGCGTCATGTGGTGAACGGGACGCCGGTGGTGCTGGGCGCGGCTCTTATCGTACCGGCGGGCTTGATGAACAAAATGTGCGGTGACGAACCGGCGGATCCGGTGGCGGCGACTTTTGCTGCCGACGCGGCGGCACGCTCGCGCATTGAACAACTTGCCATGTCGGCGGTCCGGCAATCTGAGGAAGCGCGGGGCTGCCGTGTCGTCGATGTGTCCGCCGCAAAGTGCGGCTGGGATTTGACTTCCTATCCCCCGGCCGTTGACGGAAGACATCCCGATCCCAGGCACATAGAGGTGAAAGGCCGGGTGAAGGGCGCGAGTACCGTCACAATCACCCGCAACGAAATGCTCTACGCCTTCAATCAGGGCGACAAGTTCGTACTGGCAATCGCACTCGTCGGCGAAGACGATAGCACTGAGGGGCCGTACTTTATTCCTTGCCCGTTCGACCGCGAACCCGGCTGGGGCGTAGCTTCCATCAACTTCCATTTAGGCGATCTCCTCGCCAAAGCGGAGGCCCGATGACGGCGCTACGTCTCGACAAACTATCACTGACGAATTTCCGTTGCTTTGCTCATTGCGAAGTCGCATTCCATCCCAGCCTGACTGTTCTGGTCGCTGAGAACGGTAGCGGCAAAACCGCCGTGCTGGACGCTGCCGGAGGTGCGCTCTCGGTCTTCGTCAACGCGATTTATCCACAGGAGACGATCCGGCGGATCGAGCGGAGCGACGTGCGCCTGAACCCTGGTCTTGACAGGAGGATGTCACCCTGTCTTCCGGTTGAGTATGAAGCGCATGCTACGGTTCAGAGTGCGGCCGTAGCTTGGAAAAGTGCCGTCACAACCTACGGCGACAAAGTTCGGCCGAGCACTCGACACTTTGCCGCGATTAAAGAGGCAGCGCAGCCATTCCTGTCTGACATCGCGGTTCTCCCGCTAATTGCCTATTACGGAACTGGCCGCCTATGGAGCGAGCAGCGCCAAACCGAATATCGTCGCTCCTCCGTTACCAATATCGAGGAGCGCGTCGCCGGCTATACTGATTGCCTTACGTCGTCATCGTCCTTCAAAGGGATTTCGGCATGGTTCGAGCATCGCTTCAGACAGACAGCATCGCCTTCATACCGGGAGAGTCTGCAAACCAATCTTGCAATGATCGAAGGGGTGAAGACTGCGACCGATGCGGTTCTTCAGCCCACCGGATGGTCGGATCTTCGCTGGGATGACAAGCTTAAAACCCTGACGGCCAGGCACGAGACGCGAGGCGAACTGCCATTGTCGATGTTAAGTGACGGCGTCCGCACCATGCTTGCGCTCGTCGCCGATGTTGCCCGCCGGTGCGCCAGCCTCAATCCGCAACTGAGTGATCGCGCCTGCTTCGAGACTCCCGGCGTACTTCTCGTTGACGAAGTGGACATGCACCTGCATCCCCGCTGGCAGCAGAAGGTGCTCGGCTTGCTGCAAAGTGCGTTTCCAGCTCTACAGATCATCGTGAGCACCCACAGCCCGCATGTCCTTTCGACGGTCGATAAGTCGTCGATCCGGGTCATTCACATCAAGAACGGCGACGTGGTGGTCGAGACGCCGTTGATCCAGACCCGCGGCGTCGAGAGCGCGGATGTCTTGGCGACCGTGATGGATGTCGATCCGGTTCCGCAGGTCGAGGAATCGATCGCTCTTAGCGCCTATCGGGGACTGATCGAGGCGGGCCATGCCGAAAGCAAGGAAGCTTCTTCTTTGCGGCAACACCTGATCGCGCATTACGGAGAGAGCCATGCCGTTATGCTGGAATGCGACAGGCTCATCCGCTTCCAGCGGTTCCGGCTCGCCAAGAGCCGTCCGGAAGGCGGGTGAGATGCGGAAACTTGATCGCATGATTTGCCCCGCACCGGCTTGCCTTGGAGGCTATGTACACGGCGTTCATACATGGGACGATGTGTCCCCCGCGCACAAGGAAGAGATCAGAACGCAGCTTGAGGCCATGCAAGGCCGCCGTTGCGCCTACTGCGAAGGTAGTATCGACAACCTCGGACAGCATATCGAGCACTTCCGACGCAAGAACCGTCACCCCGCCCTGACGTTTGATTGGAGCAACCTATATTGGTCCTGCAACGAGACGGACTCATGTGGTCATTTCAAGGATAGCGGTGCTGGCACTTATAACGTGTCGGACCTAATTGACCCTTGCCTTCATGACCCGGATGCCTTCTACGTCTTCCGATCTGACGGAACGATCAGCATCCGGCATGGCCTATCAGCGTCAGATGTGCATCGTGCGAAAGAAACCCTGCGCGTCTTTGCTCTTGATGCTGACTGGGGAAGACTCCGCGCAATGCGCAAAGCGGCAGTATCGGGATATGTCAGCGACGCAGATGAAGCGTTTAGTGCCGGCTTATCTCTTGCAGATATTCAGGAGTATTTTGCCGATGCGCTCGATTGTGCCGAGAGCCTACCGTTCTCCACGGCCATACGGCACGTGCTGACAGAAAGATAATAAGAATGACGGGTACCGTGAAAACACCGAAGAAGCTTATCGAGGTCGCGCTCCCGTTGGATGCCATTAACGAGGCTGCCGCGCGTGAAAAGTCGATTCGCCACGGGCATCCGAGCACGTTGCATCTGTGGTGGGCGCGGCGACCTCTTGCGGCGGCGCGGGCGGTAATCTTCGGGCAGATGGTCAACGATCCTTCGTGGAAATGGGAGCTTGAACATCCGGGTGAGATTCCGCCGAATAACATTAAGGCAAGTTGGGCGGCGAGTCGAAAGCGCCTCTTCGCTATCATCGAAGACTTAGTGCAATGGCAAAACACAACCAACAAAAGTGTTGTGGAGAAGGCGCGCGCCGAAATCTTGAAATCGTGGCGTGAGACCTGTGAGCTCAACAGAGACCATCCACAAGCGGCCGAACTGTTTGACCCCGAAAAGTTACCCGCCTTCCATGACCCCTTTGCAGGCGGTGGGGCGATACCACTCGAAGCGCAGCGCCTCGGGCTAGAGTCCTATGCGTCCGATCTAAACCCAGTCGCCGTTCTCATCAACAAATCGATGATCGAGATTCCGCCGAGGTTCGCGGGACGGCCGCCGGTGAACCCAGATGCGCGCGCTAGCCGTGATGCTTGGAGCACGCAATGGGTAGGCGCCCAAGGTCTAGCAGAAGATGTACGCTTCTACGGTCAATGGATGCGCGAAGAAGCGCAAAAACGCATCGGTCATCTCTATCCGCCGATCGAGATTACGGCGGATATGGGAATTGAGCGTCCGGACCTGATGGGGTTGGTGGGACAGAAATTGACCGTCATCGCGTGGATTTGGGCGCGAACAGTAAAGAGTCCCAATCCAGCCTTCAGGCACATTGATGTCCCACTTGCCTCGACCTTCATACTTTCCAGCAAAGCCGGAAAGGAAGCTTACATCGAGCCGATCAGGGACGGCGACAGCTATCACTTTGCAGTAAAGGTTGGGAGGGCGCCGTCCGAAGCAGAGGAAGGAACAAAGCTTTCCCGTGGCGCGAACTTCCGCTGTTTGCTTTCTGGCACGCCTATCGAGCCAGATTACATAAAGTCGGAAGGCCGCGCGGGCCGCATAGGCGCACGATTGATGGCCATGGTTGCCGAAGGGCCGCGCGGTCGCGTGTACTTTGGGCCGACAACAGAAATGGAGCGTGTAGCGCAGCAGGCACAACCCTCGTGGCTTCCCGACACGGTTTTGCCCAATGATCCACGTAACTTCTGGACCGTGGACTACGGTCTAACCAAATATGGTGACCTCTTTGCGCCGCGTCAGCTTGTGGCGTTGGCTACTCTCAACGACCTTGTTGTCGAAACCATACCGAAAATCGAGCAAGACGCGATTGCTTCCGGTTTAGCTAAAACCGAAGTCGGGCTGAGCGGAGGCGGCAAAGACGCTCGCGCTTATGCGGAAGCTGTCGCCATCTATTTGGCGTTCTCGATAGACAAATCCGCAGACTATTGGTCAACGGTATGCACTTGGCATTCTAGTAAGGAGCTAATTAGGAATACATTCGGCCGGCAGGCAATTCCGATGACCTGGGATTATGCTGAAACAAACGTCTTTTCTGATTCAACAGGGAACGTATCGAGTGGTATCGAATGGGCTCAAAAGGCGCTCCTGAATTTCCCTACAAAACCCAATGGCTATGCGACACAGGCAGATGCGCAACGTCAAAGCATCAGCCTTAGAAAAATTATATCTACCGATCCTCCTTACTACGACAACATCGCTTACGCGGATCTTTCAGACTTCTTCTATATTTGGCTTCGCCGGTCGCTGCGGCAGGTTTTCCCTGAACTCTTCGCGACGCTTACGGTCCCCAAGGCCGAAGAACTTGTGGCTACCCCCTACCGTCATGGTGGCAAGGACCGCGCAGAGGCGTTTTTCCTCGATGGCATGACGCAAGCAATGCGGCAGCTTTGCGAACAGGCGCATCCTTCGTCGCCTGTGACTATTTACTACGCCTTCAAGCAGTCTGAGACCAAAACCGTCGAAGGCACTTCGAGTACAGGATGGGAGACCTTTTTGGATGCTGTGATTCGGTCAGGCTTTGCTCTTACCGGAACGTGGCCCATGCGGACGGAGCTTGGGAATCGTATGATCGGGTCTGGGACCAATGCCCTTGCATCTAGTATTGTGTTGGTCTGTCGCACGCGACCAGCAACAGCGGAGACCGTGTCCCGCCGCACCTTCCTGCGCGAGCTGAATCAAGTGCTTCCCGAGGCTCTCGATGAAATGACGCGCGGATCCGGCGACGACCGTTCGCCCGTCGCTCCGGTCGACCTCTCGCAGGCGATCATCGGCCCCGGCATGGCGGTGTTCTCGAAATATTCTGCCGTTCTGGAGGCGGACGGCACGCCTATGACCGTGCAGGCCGCGCTGAGGCTAATTAACCGCTTCCTCGCCGAGGATGACTTCGACCACGATACCCAATTCTGCCTGCACTGGTTCGAGCAATACGGCTGGAAGGACGGCCGCTTTGGCGAAGCCGACACGCTTGCGCGCGCTAAGGGAACGAGCGTTGATGGCGTAAAGCAGTCGGGCGTGCTCTTTGCCGCTGCCGGCATTGTACGTTTGTTGAAATGGGCTGAATACCCGTCCGACTGGAATCCTGTTGGCGACGACCGCCTGCCAATATGGGAGGCCCTGCATCACCTGATTCGCATCTTCAAAGCCGAGGGCGAGAGCGGCGCGGGCAAGGTGCTTGCGGCAGTCACGGCCAAAGCCGAAGCGACGCGGCAGCTTTCTTACCGCCTCTATACGCTTTGCGAGCGAGCGGGATGGGCTGAGGATGCCCGCGCCTATAACGAGATTATAACGAGCTGGAGCGCCATCGAAGCCGCCGCCGCGGCACCGAAGGCGCATCAGGGCGACCTGTTTGGTTGAAGGGGAGCGAGCGATGAAGCCTTGGAGAGAAGTGGCTGTTCCACACCAGGACGTACTTGAAGGCACGTTCCAGCAATCTGAGTTCGCAGCGGACATTACGGCGGTCAACACTGGGAAGGCAAGCCGCGAATATCAGGATGCCGGCGCGTTCTTTGACCGAACCTTCATCACAGAGGGGATGGCGCTCCTGCTGACGCAAGTTGCGCAGCGCCTCGCCGGTCGGGGTGGTGAGCCGGTTGTGCAGCTTCAGACCGCCTTCGGCGGAGGCAAGACGCATACCATGCTCGCCGTCTATCACCTCGCCACCCGCAAATGTGCGTTGGCCGATCTCGCCGGCATCCCCGCGCTTGTTGATCGAGCAGGCTTAATGGACGTTCCACAGGCCCGCGTCGCAGTGCTAGACGGAACCGCGCACGCGCCGGGCCAACCATGGAAGCGCGGAAGCCAGACGATAAAGACCTTGTGGGGCGAAATTGCATGGCAGTTGGGGGGCGCTGAGGCATTCGCGCTTGTCGCCGAGGCTGACGCCACCGGCACTTCCCCCGGCAAGGATGCGCTGCGCGAACTTCTTGAGCGCCACTCCCCATGCGTCGTTCTGATCGACGAGCTAGTCGCCTATATACGGCAGTTCCCGGAATCGCAGGCGATAAGTGGCGGCAGCTACGATTCAAACCTGTCCTTCGTGCAGGCGCTGACCGAAGCCGTGAAGCTGGTACCGCGCGCCATCCTGCTCGCATCGTTGCCTGAGTCGGAACTTGAAGCAGGCAGTCAGCGCGGCGCCGCGGCGCTGCGCGCCCTCGAAAAGACCTTCGGGCGCGTTCAAGCGCTTTGGAAGCCGGTGGCTACTGAGGAAGCCTTCGAGATCGTACGCCGTCGGCTGTTCGAGCCGGTGCGAGACGAGAAGACTCGCGAAGCCGTGTGCCGCGCCTTCGTCGACGCCTATATCGCCGAGGGCGTGAAGCTCCCTGCAGACACGCAGGAACGGCACTACTATGACCGGCTCTTACACGCCTATCCCATCCATCCGGAGGTGTTCGATCGCCTTTATGAGGACTGGACGACCATCGACGGATTTCAGCGCACGCGCGGTGTTCTGAAACTTATGGCAAAGGTCATCTACCGGCTGTGGAAGGACGACAACAAAGACCTGCTCATCATGCCCGGCAGTCTGCCGCTCTATGAAGGCAGCAGCCGTAACGAGCTCACTTATTACCTGCCTGCAGGCTGGGATGCAGTGATCGAGCGCGACATTGACGGCGACCGCGCCGAAACCACAGCTTTAGAGAACAAGGAACCACGCTTCGGCCAGGTGGGTGCGGCTCGCCGCATTGCGCGCACGATTTTTCTCGGCAGCGCTCCGTCCTCGGTAGCCTCCAAGGTGGCCGCGCGGGGCCTCGACCGCGCGCATATCATTCTCGGTTGCCTTCAGCCGGGACAAGCGGCGTCCGTCTATGCCGATGCGCTCGGCCGGCTGGCCGACCGGCTGCACTACCTCAATTCCTCGGGCGATAAAAGTCATGACGCAACCCGCTTCTGGTTCGACACCCGCGCAAATCTGCGGCGGGAAATGGAGGATCGGAAACGCCGGTTTGACGACCGGACGGAGGTACGCGGCAAGATCGCTGAGGCTTTGAAGAAGACAATCGGCAATGCCACATTCTTCGACGGTGTGCATACCTTCACTCCACATGGCGACGTCCCGGACGATACCGCCCTGCGCTTGATGGTTCTACCGCCGGAGACTTGGTACGCTCGTGAGGAAAACCGTCTCGCCTTTGAAGGGGTGCTGGAGATCATCAGCAAGAACGGAGCTAAGCCACGCTATCGTGGCAACCGGCTACTCTTCCTTGCCCCTGATCATGGCGCGCTTTCTCGTCTCAACGACGTCACGCGCGTCGTGCTCGCATGGGATTCGATTGTCGAAGACGTCAAGGTAGGCCGCCTGAACATCGACCTCTTGCAGAAGAATCAGGCCGAGAAGGAGCTGAAGAGCGCTGAGGACGCGCTGCCGCGCGTAGTCCGTGAGTGCTATAAATGGTTGCTCTGCCCGATGCAGGACGCGCCGACCGATCCGAAACCCGCCATTGAGGCCTTCGCCCTTAACACGACCGGCGGTTCTATCGGCGGCGCAATCGAGCAGGTTTGCACCGAGAATGAATTGGTCATCACCACCTGGTCGCCGATCCATCTCCGCGCCAAGCTCAACGAGCTCTATTGGAAAGGTGCACAGAATGCCGTGAGTGCGGCGACCTTCTTTGAGGACACCCTCCGCTATCTCTACATGCCGCGCCTCAGGACGCGGGATGTTCTAGTGCAAGCAATCCGGGCCGGCGCGGTCAGCAAGGACTTTTTTGGCACCGCATACGGCGAAGCCAATAGCAAGTTCGAGGGCTTTTCCTTCGGCGGCGGCAATGTCATCGTTGACGACACCTTGCTTCTGATCGAGCCTAAAGCAGCTCAAGTCTATGAGGAGGAAAACCGGCGGGTACAAGCTGCCGCTACTCCGACAGTTTTCACTGCCAAGGGCACAGGCGGCGCGTCCGAGGCTCCGACTGTCTATGCTTCCGATGGCGGGAGCGCATCGCCGCCGATGGCAATCACACCTACGCCGGCCCCTGCGAGGCCAAAAACCTTCTACGGTTCCGCCGAGGTTCAGCCCGCGACCGCGAAGATGCGCCTTGTGCAGATCGCCGAGGAAATCGTGTCGGTGCTCGCATCCGACCCTAATGCGACCGTGCGCCTTGTCGTGGAAATTTCGGCCGAGTTCCCAGATGGAGCAGGCGATGGCGTGAAACGTGCAGTTTCGGAGAACGCCCGCAGCCTCGGGCTCAAATCAGCAGACTGGGAATAAAGATTCGAATTGGTTCAATGGCCCATATCTGATCGCGGCCCTCACACTGGAGGCCTTCTCTCGCTTGAACGCGAGCTTCGGAATGAAGACGGATCGAGCGAGGCGTAATTTGGCAGCGCTTGGGACAATGTTCGAGGATCACGACTTCCCCCTTCGGGTTCCACACCGGATCGACGACGCCGAAGACCGCGGATAACTAATCAGGCGGCGCTGGGGGCAGGTCATTCCATTGCCAGGATCTTCCGGAAATAGGGATCGAAAAATGCCTTCACAGCTTCGAATTCCTTTTCCCTGAGAACCTGACGCTTCGCTTCTCCGTACGTGGCGATCGCGACCCCATTGAGATCCAATCCCGTCGCGTCCTCCGTCGCAACGATCGTCTGTGCGTCGTCTGGCAGGTGGTCGAAGATGAACTTCATCATCTGGGGCAGATGAACCTTGTCCTGTCCCTGCTGGTTCGGAGAGTCGATCACGACCGGAAACCTGACGTTGTTCGTGAATTCCATTTTCGTGTGGAGAAACGCGTAGTAGTACGCGAGAAGGGCGCGCGGCCCTTCGCTTCCTCTCGCGGCCTTCACCGAGTAAATCGACTGCTTCTCGGGGTCGTCGAGGTATACGTCTAGTTCCTGCGAGAAGGCCGAGAGCCGCGTCCGGTAGGACTTCCGGATGTCCGCTGTCCTCTTCGCGTCGGTGTACTCGTTCATGGAAGATCTGAAGGATTCGACCCTGTTCCTCGAACCGTCCGCCTCGACGATCTTCTCGTTGAGGGAGACGCGGAGAATCCTTGCGGCCTCCGTCTTCCCCGCGGACAGCAGGACGTCGTTTAGCGAGAGCGACCGCTTCTGCACTTCGAGGATCTTTTCAATTCTAGCGAGACTATCGCTAACTTCGCCGAGTTTGCCGCGCTCGGTCCGCTCTTTCTCTGAAACCCTTTCAAACTTCGACCTGGCGTCCGTCAACGCCTTTGACAGCACACCCTCGTCGGCGATCAGCGCGAACCGGTCGGCGAACGAGTTCTGGTATTCGTGTCCACAGGTCGGGCATTCGACCTCCCGCGGCAGCGACGACGCCAACTCGAACTCTCCGCGCATCTCCTTGAGTGTCTGTGCGATGAGATCGGCCTCCCTTCGCAGAAGATGGCCTTCCTCGTGCAGATCGGCGATTATCCGGCGGCGTCGGGCTTGCACGGAAAGAAGCCGTTCGCTTTCAGCCACGAGGTCGTCGCACTCGCTCGCGAACTCCTGCAGGTCGTAGGTCGGCGTTAAGCCTTCGATCTCCTGAATCTGCGCGACTGCCTGCCGAAGCGTCTCGACGGCGGTGTCGAGGTTCGACAGCGCGATTTTCTCCTTCGTCAGCTCCGCCTTGGCGGCGTAGTACCCGTCCGGCTTGATCCCCGAGTGGTATTCGGCAAGCGTGGAGATGCTCTCGGGCAGATAGAAGTCCGTGAAGGATTTCCACGGGTCCTTCCAGCCGCCGTCCTGATCGACGTAGAACGGGGCGACCAGATATGCCGGAGGCGGTACGATCGTCTCACCGTCCTTGTCCACCATCTCGAGCTTGAAATCGAAGAAGCGCGCGAGCTGCGGCCCCCAGTCCTTGACCAAGCGCTGGCCCCAGAAACGTCTGGTCCCCTTGTCGTCGAAAAGCGAATAGACGCCGAACGCCTTCACGGCGAACCATGACGAACCCTCGAACTCGAATTCCAGACAGCTCGTGACGTCCGCGGCCCTCCAGCGCTCGTCAATCTTGTTCGGCGTCGTTCCTAGAGCTTCGTAAAGGCTCTTCATTATGGCCGACTTTCCAAAGCCGTTTGCGCCTTGGATCAACAGCTTTGGCGAGTTCAAGGGTACGTGCAACGCTCTTTTTTCGACCTGCGACAACAGGTAGAGATTTATGAATTTTACCCTTGGCACTGCTGCTCTCGCTCAGTTTTCGAAGGACGCGGCGAAGTCTCAACGTGTCGTCGCTCGTCATGTCATCGTTTCCATCAGTTCAACGATCATTGCGGACTGGAGATCGTAGGGCGCGGATGATGGTTCGTCCAGACCGTGCGCCTTCAAGGCTACGACCGCCTCGAGGACGCTGTCCATCCCGTCCACGGGTGTCTTCGCGATAGCAGCCCTGATCACCACGCTCAGCTCGGAGGCCGCCATCTCGCCGGCCCGGCGCGCGTTTGCGTAGGTCATGCACATGTTCTTGATCCGCTGGACCTGCAGCGCTCGCCTGCCTTCTCCGACGAGCTCTTCATGCACGCTCGGCCACCACTCGACGAGGTTTTTCGCCCGTCCTTGGACCCTGGCGATCATGCGGCTGATGTCATCGCGGTTGAGAGACACGCGCTCTTTCAACTCTTCCACCGTGGCCGATTTCGTCTTGTTGCCCGTGCATTCGCCCGCAGCAGCCAGGAGCGCAGTGAAGAACGGGCTGGCGCACGCCGCGAAGTCGGGGTGAAACTCCTCCAACATCGTGACGACCCTGCCGAGCACGGTGGCGCGATAACTGTCGAGATCGAACGGAACCCGCTGAAAGGTCAGCAGGTTCATGTGCGCCTTGTCGAAACCGCCGGGAAAGTCGGCTTCCAGCGATTTGATCAGCGGCGTCTGATCGTCGGCGCAGAGATCCGCCACCGACAACTCACCGTCGTGCAGGGCGGATGCCGCCGATGCCGCCAACATCGCGCTTAGCGGCCGGTTCGATACGATGGACGCACGGCGGATCTCAGGGCCGAAATGCGCAATGTTGTAGTAGGCCTTGCCGACGATGGACTTCGGCAACTCGCCCTTCGCAGCACGTTTCGCCAGCCTCGCCGCTGTCCAAGTCAGCTCGCTGGTCGACTTCACCTGATAGAACGATAATTCGGAGTCTTCGCCTTCTCCGACGAAGAGCACCAGATCGTCATGATGGTCGAAGACGGCGACGAACTCCTTGCCCTGTCGATATAGGTCGAGGATGCGCGCCATCGATACGTTGACCTGAAAGTCGAAGGCACGAAACGCGTCGGATCCTGCGGTCTCGCGAGGCTGTTTTTCTGCTACTGTCGATAGAGAAGGTTTTGGCAATGAGGTCAGTTCCAGAGGGATCGGAATCTTTTACTACTTGCCGCAGAAAATGGAAGTGGACACACAACTGACGGGACCGGCGCGATCGTGTTAACTACCGGCCAATTTTTGGTCACTCCCGATGCTCCGCGTCGAGGTAGATCCTGCCCTTATCCAGAAGGTCCGACGTCAGCTTCAGCAGTGTCTTCCGTTCCGCCCGGAGCGAGGCTTTCACTTTCTCCCACTCGTCCAGAAGGATTCGATCGACCTCGTCTGTTATCCTACTGGGGGCTCGGAAAAACTGATCGACTCGTTTCCGGTCGACATAAAAGCGAGGCACTTGTCCCATGCCCCAACTTGCGACCATAAGCTTTGCAATTCCCGTCGCTATATCGATATCCGAGCCGGAATGCCCGCCCGCCCCGGTGCTTTTACTCCCGATCTCTACCTCTTCGGCAGCAAGCCCAGCCAACGAAATCCTGATCTGTGCCCTGAGAACGTCTTCCGTTGGGAGAATCCGATCTCTCATGTCGTACCGTACCTGTCCTCCTGGCTGCATGACACGGCCCTTAAACACTGTGTCGGATAGCTCAACCGTGACGGCGTCGACAAAGTCGCACGAAAGAGCGACAACGGCGTGCCCACATTCGTGTAGCGCGATACGACGGAGGACCTCGTCTGACAACGTCACCTTTGCTGGCATACCGTTCTCGACATCCTCGTCTTCGACTCCGCGCCTGGCAGCACGCGCCGACCTCTTTATGGCGCGACCAATGCGTTCAAGGTCAGCCGGACTGAAGTCATAGAGCTGGTCCGTCCAGCGGCGAAGCCGGTCTATGTCGAAGCCGCCCAGGTGGTAGGAGAGGATTTCGGCGCGTTCGTCACGCGTCGGAAGGTCAACGTAGATGTGGCGTTCGAAACGTCCCGAACGAAGAATGGCCGGCTCGATATCTTCCGAGCGGTTGGTCGCTGCGAGCAGCACGACGCCGGGCGTCTCCTTGCTCGTGAGCTCCAGGAAAGTGTTGACAACCTGTGTCTCGTAATAGGCATGGTTGCTCTGATGGCTGCGGTTCCCGATTGAATCCAGTTCGTCGATAAAGAGAAGCGCGCCAGACTTATAGTCCGCCGCCTCCTTGAAGGAGGAACGCATCGATCTCAACATGTCGCCAAGATAACCATTCCCGGCCGACTGCCATTGACCGGCCGACGTCGAGATTATGGGCAATCTCAGTTCGGCGGCGAGAGCTCCCGCGCACATTGTCTTCCCAACGCCGGGTGGGCCGATTAGCAGCGCTGCCCGGTCGACGGTAGACCATTCCAGCTTACCGGCTTTCCATGCCACTAAGTCGGTCACGAGTTCCGACACCCACGAGCGGACGGAAGCGAATCCAGGAAGTTCACTGAGGCGCGGTCCCATGAACTGTGTATCCTTGGAACGCGCCGTAGTTTCGACCGTAAGGCAATCGAGCGACTGTCGGCAGAGCAGCGCGTCAATGATACCCCAATTCTCGTTGACGAGCTTCCTCGCCGTCTCCACATCAATCTTGCTTCTTCCAGTCAGCTTCCTGACCGCATGCACGTGCCGAACCGTCGGATTGTCAACATACACAATCTCATCCGCCGCCATCCTGACCTTCTCGGATAAGGCATCGAAGCTGTCGGTGATCACGATCGTCTGCGCCAAAGATCGAAGGACGTCGAGATCTACTCTCTTTTTCACTCCCGTCTCGATGCTGACTACTTGATGCCGGGAGGTTTCGGCGTTGAAGAACGCTTGCCTCTGGCCGGAGAGAAGGAGCTCTCCTGCGCGATGAAATCGACCGATCCAATCCTTGCCAACAATGACCACAAGGATGCCGCCGACGGCGCCTCGGAACTGAGGGGTGTGTCGGAGAGTTCGACGAAGCACGAAGTAAGCAAGCATCACTCCAGGTCGTTTGCGAAGTTCTTTAAAGGCGCTTCTGCTCATCCGATGCTTCATTGTTCAGTGCCTTCACGGACAGCACCCAGGCAAGCTCCGGAGGCCCCGACCTGCTTACGGATGACATCCAACGACACCTGCGGCTTGTATGCGAGTGGCACCATGACCGAGAATTTCAAACTGTCGATCGCCTCTACTGTTAATTCCGCAAAATGCTTTCGCCCCGAACGGCGGCAAGTTGCATTTATATGGGCTGCGATAGAAGGTGGATCGAACGCATAGACGTCGGCTTTCGACGGGCGAAGTAGGTGCGGCCAGAGCTCGATAAGATCCGTACCTGCGAGCTTAGCCGCTTTCCGATGGTTGTCGCCAACCTCTTTGGTGTCAACAATGACGACCACAGTAGATGGAGCGCCGTTCCGGAGCCGATGCTGTGATCGAAGAGTGCGGCCGAATCCTGCACGCAAAAGAAAAACGCCAAGAGCTTCCTTACCGGCGTCGCGAGGTCTGCGCAAAGAGCTCCTTGAACGGATTTGAATGATGCGGTCGTTGCTATAGACCATCCGGAAAGCTCCAGTGGTTAACGGCTTGTTCCGCCAGCGGCGACGGTCTGCCGAGGCGATACCAATGCGTCAGAGAGCGGGCCGCCTTTGCTTCTAATGAAATCAGCTCCAGTGGGGTGCTAAAGCTCAACCAGTCGGGGGGAAGACCGGCGGGCTCTCTAGGATCTTGAAATCGGCCAACAAGCATCGGGCACACATATTTCTCGATCGTCCAGTCCTCGACTAACGTCACAACATCCGGGTTGAGGTATGGAATGGCCCGCTCCGTCGCAAGCAGCCGGAGATCGCCTGCCAATTTCTTGTGATTGCGCAGTCTCAAATTGATAGCCTGAAGCGAGGAGTTGCCGTGCGATTCACCGAACCTAAGAAGTCTCATCCGCGTCGGCCTCCAAAAGAAACGGGATCATCCACCGGTGCATGGCCAGAACTGCTTCGCCGACTGAGCCGGTACCAGCGGTTAAGGGTTCGAATGAGGTGCTCATCTTCGTCAGGGAAATATGCCCACACCTCGCTCGTGGAGATGAAGTGACTGTCCGGGACGGATGGGTGCCCTTCGACAATACCCTCCCGGCAACTTCTGAAGCCGTGACGCCAACTCGAAAGGATCGGTGACGCCACAAGTGCTGAAGCGAAGATACCGCCTGCTTCCATCCGCTCGAGGTCGGAAGTGAGCTTCTTCAAGCCAACTATCGGCGATGTGATGTGAATTTGCATGATTCGTATCCCTGTATGGATTCGGAACGAGACAGAAAGATTCCCACTCAGGGAATCGAACCGCATGAGACTTTAAGGCGCCATTGGCGTCTGAGTATGCGCAAACAATTGCGGGCGTCAACAATTATTGCCGGCGCGTTTTACCCTGCCCAAAAACTGTGGTTATGAATCCTTATGAAAACGGTGCCACGCCCAATCTTGAAGATCGCTAGAGAGTTCCTCGGCCTGAGCCAGGACGACGTCCAAGCATTGATTGGAGTTTCGCGCAAAACCATCCAGCGAATTGAACGAGGCGACGATGTGATCGTTCACTACGTCGCCTCCATTCAGCGCTTCTATGAGGATCAAGGAATAGAGTTTGTACCACCTGCTGGCGATAGAGGGTGGGGCGTGTTCAATGCCAATACCAAGGCAGACCCAGCAAAGTTGAACGCCCTAGAAAATATCCCGCCCTCGAAGCGTAAGAGAGCCGAGAACTGATCCGAAATGGCGGTCAAGATGTTTCGCGGCTCCACTTCGAAATTTATGTCGACCTAGCGCAGACCAGTCTGTGTTAGGACGTCCGCCCACGTCGACATTTCGAGCACCGCCAACCATATCTGGTTCGAACTTTCTCCCGTTGGCTGCACCAATTCATCGATCGGTTGTTCTGAAAGCTTAAACGTCACAAGCCCGGCGGTTTTGAGAAACGACCGGGCTTGCGGATATCAGCTTTGTCCAAGTTGCTTTGCTTATATTAGCTCGTTTGAGTGGGCCTCCATAAAAAGCAAGCCATTCGAAAAATCAGGCTCCGAGTTTCGACGCAAGTCGGGCTACATGCGCGCCCTGGAACTTTGCTGCTTCAAGTTCGACTGCAGATGGCTGGCGCGAACCATCGCCATCAGTAATCGTAGATGCGCCATAAGGGCTTCCGCCCTTGATCTCATCAACCCCCATCTGCCCCTGAAAGGCATAGGGAAGGCCAGCAACGACCATGCCGTGATGGAGGAAAGTCGGAATGAAGCTCAAAATTGTTGATTCCTGACCACCATGCTGTGTGGCGGTCGATGTGAACACGGAGCCTACTTTGCCGACGAGCTTACCACCAAACCACAAGCCACCGGTCTGATCCCAAAAGTTTCTCATCTGAGATGCGACCGTCCCAAAACGCGTACCAGCGCCAACGATGATTGCATCGTAATCGGCAAGTTCATCCGGCGTTGCAATAGGTGCAGCTTGATCGAGCTTGAAATGAGAACTGCGAGCGACATCTTCTGGAACAAGCTCAGGAACCCGCTTGACGACAGTCTCGGCGCCAGCCGACTTCGCACCCTCAGCAACTGCATGGGCCATCGTCTCGATGTGGCCGTAAGAAGAATAGTAGAGAACAAGAACTTTGGTCATCGAATGTTTCCTTCCGATTATGTGACACGATCAACTCGTCAGGTCATCCCGACGGTCGATACCGGTTTGAAGTCCAGCGAAAAGCTAACCTAAGGCAGGCGTCAGGCACAGATGTGTCATGAGAACGCACTGTTCATTTTATGACGACGAACTATACAGAAAGGAGCATGAACAGCATCCAGCCTCCTCTTTCTAACGGTGGGCATCGCCGGACATAACGAGGGTTTGCAGGCGCTGCGACGAGCCGTGCGAAAAGTTTCTACATTTTCCCCGCGCTGCAATTTTCGACGGCGCGCCCATGCCATCCTAAATCAATTCGGATTTAAACATGACTCAAGACAACATTGTAACAGCGGCCATGCTTGCGATTGGCGACGAGCTTCTGTCCGGTCGCACCAAGGACAAAAATATCGGCCACCTGGCCGACATTTTGACTGTGGCAGCGATCGATCTTAAGGAAGTACGGATTGTCGGCGATGAGGAAGACGCCATTGTCGAAGCTCTGAACGCGCTTCGTTCGAAATATGATTATGTCTTCACCTCTGGCGGTATCGGGCCGACGCATGATGACATTACAGCAGACGCCGTGTCGAAGGCGTTCGGTATCCCATGCGAACATGACGCCAAAGCAATGAAACTTCTGGCGGATATGTACGCAAAGCGCGACTTGGAATTCACCGAGGCTCGCCAACGCATGGCGCGCATGCCGCAAGGGGCGCAGCATATTCCCAATGCTGTGTCGACTGCGCCCGGCTTTATCATTGGCAACGTCTATGTGATGGCCGGCGTGCCGCAGGTTTTCGATGCCATGATCAATGCAGTTCTGCCTGAACTGAAAACCGGAACGAAAGTGTTGTCGCTGGCGATTTCCTGTCCCTTTGGCGAAGGTGATATCGGCACGAAACTCGCACTTGTCCAAAAGAGCCATCCGGACACGAGCATCGGCTCATACCCTCGCTACATTGGCGGTAGTTTTTCGACCGAGCTTGTCGTTCGTGCGCGGGACGAGACAAAGCTGAATGCAGCAGCGAACGACATCAGGGCAATGATAGAGGGCATTGCCAGAAGCAAAGCGGCTGCTTCGGGTCAATCTCTAGAGGCCTGACAGCCCCTTCCTTCAACATCTGTTAATTGGGCGAACATCGGGTACGGCCCTATGTTCTGATCATAAGTGTCGATAACAAGGAAGAAGTTCATGTCTTACAAAACACTGCTCGCGGTTCTCGATACGGTTGAGAAAACGGCCAAGACGGCTGACTTTGCTTTTGACCTCGCCCGACAGCATGATGCTCACGTCATAGGTCTGCACGCTGAAACGGTCTCTGCTGTTCCGATCGCAGCGCCGATGAACATTCCAGATCCGATTGCCCTTGAGGCTTTGCAAAGCGTCGCACACGATCAAGCGGAAAAAATCGAAGCGGCATTCCAGACTGAGGCCGGGAAAGTCGAGAGCTCGTCAGAATGGCGGAACTATCCAACGTCAACGGGCTATAACGCACTGCCAGTCATTGAAGCTGCACGCAGCGCGGACCTTTTGATCGTATCGCAAACCAATCCGGAAACCTCGCTCGATATGGGCATTGATGTCGACAATCTGCTTTACGAAATCGGTCGACCGCTTTTGGTGATCCCGTTTGTGCTGCAGAACCCGAAACCAATCCGACGTGTGCTTGTTGCTTGGAACGGCTCGCGGGAGGCCGCGCGTGCCGTTTTTGATTCCTTGCCTTTTCTCAAGAAAGCCGAGGAGGTCGAAATCTTCATGGTCGACTCCAATGAACATCACGTCCAAAATGCAACCTTGAGCGGGGCGGATATTGCCGCCACACTGCGACGCCATGGTGTCCAGGCCCGTTTGAGCAGCAAAGCAAGTGGCGATCAAAGTACATCGGCCATCATCGAAAGCCGACTTGCAGACGGCAGCATCGATCTTCTCGTCATGGGCGCTTATACACACTCCTGGCTGTGGCAAACATTGTTCGGCGGGACGACGAAGAACCTGCTGAAGTCGATGACGGCACTGACGCTTTTATCGCGGTAGTGGATGTCGCGATCACGGCAACTTGGTCACGGGTGCCTTCACCCAGCGTGCTCCTCAACAATCGGTATCGGTTGACAGGGTTTTCCTCGGTTAGCGCGTCCAACCCTAAGCATCGGAGCGAATGCCACGTCGCTCCATACGCACCCGCGCCAAGGCGAGGCATTCGCAAGACTTGCCTTTGAACCGCAAATGACGCTAATTGCCCCGACCGTTGCTCCCGCATTTCGATCTTAACGGGAAACGGTCGCCGTCAACCGGCGTGTCCAATTTTCCATGCGCGGAGCTTGAGCATGTCCCTTCCCGAAAAAGCATTTCCCGTTTCATGGGATCAATTTCATCGCGATGCGCGCGCGCTGGCTTGGCGTCTTGCTGGCCTTGGCCGAGAGTTCAAGGCGATCGTCTGCATTACCAGAGGCGGTCTTGTCCCGGCTGCGATCATTTCGCGCGAGCTGAACATCCGTCTCATCGAGACCGTCTGCATCGCCTCCTATCATGACTACGTCAATCAGGGCGAAATGAACCTGTTGAAAGGCGTTGCGCCTGCTCTTCTCGAAAACGACGGCGATGGCGTCCTCGTCGTTGATGACCTGACGGACACGGGCAAGACAGCCGCGGAAGTGCGCGCCATGCTGCCAAAGGCTCACTTCGCCTGTGTCTACGCCAAGCCAAAAGGCGTTCCGACCATCGACACGTTTGTGACCGAGGTCAGCCAGGACACGTGGATCTACTTCCCTTGGGATATGGGCTTTACCTACCAAGAGCCGATTGCAAAGGGCCATAAAGGCTGACTTCATATTCTTGGACGACGTTGACTGCGCCCGCATCTCAGGCACTCGCGTCATCCTAGAAACCACAACCAACAAAAAAGCGCCGGGTTCTTCCGGCGCTTTGAAGTTTCAGGATCGCTTGGATCAGGCAGCTTGGCGTTGGCTCGCCCTATAGCCATGACTTGAAGCTTCGAGGCGGAATTTTGCCAACTGGTTTTGCAGACGTTGGGCCTCATTCGCCAGGACCTGACTGGCGGCTGTTGTTTCCTCGACCATTGCCGCATTCTTCTGGGTCATCTGATCCATGCTGTTCACGGCAGTGTTGATCTCGGCAAGCGCGACGGATTGCTCCTGCGCAGCCTGGGCAATGCCGGAAACATGATCATTGACGCGGTTAATGAGCTTATCGATTTCGCTCAACGCTTCCCCGGTGGACAACACCAGTGAAACGCCGCCCCTCACTTCGTCCGCCGAAGCGTTGATCAGGGTCTTGATTTCCTTGGCTGCATTGGCCGAACGCTGTGCAAGCTCGCGAACCTCCTGCGCAACGACAGCAAAGCCTCTGCCCGCTTCGCCTGCTCTTGCAGCCTCCACGCCAGCGTTCAGCGCCAGAAGATTTGTCTGGAAGGCGATCTCGTCGATGACAGAAATGATCTGACTGATCTTCTGCGACGACTTTTCGATTCGCTCCATGGCAGAGATGGCATTGCGAACGATTTCGCCGGAGCGTGCCGCGCTTCCCTTCGTTTCGTTGACCATACCGGACGCTTCGCGTGCACGCTCAGTCGAGGTTTTGACGACCGTCGTGATTTCCTCCAACGCAGCCGCCGTTTCCTCGAGAGACGCTGCTTGCTGCTCGGTGCGGCGCGAAAGATCGTTCGCTGCTGAACTCAATTCAGTAGAGTTCCCGCTGATGGTGCTGGCTGCATCGCGGATGCCATGCATCGTCTGGCGCAGGGTTTCCATCGTTCCGTTGACATTGACCTTCAGTTCCGCAAAGGCACCTTGGAAGTTGCCTTCCATCTCTTCGGTGAGATCGGCATTGTGAAGCGCGGCGATCACGCGCCGAACCTCGGCAACACCAAGATCAACGTTCTGAACGAGTTCGTTCACGCCATCGGCAAAGCGGGCAAGATCCTTGTCTTCATAGGTCTTGGTGATGCGCTTGGAAAAATCGCCAGCCGCGGCGGCAGCGACGATCGTGCTGATGCTCGATTGCAAATCCTTGCTTTGAGCATGCAGGGCAGCTTCCTGCGCTTCCATTTCGCGCATCTGTTGTTCATTGGCGCGAAACACTTCCAGTGCCTTCGCCATCTCGCCGATCTCATCCCTGCGTCCGGCATCCGAAATGGCGTCCACAGGCTTTCCTGAGGCAAGGTCTGTCATCGCGAGGGTCAGGCGTCTGATCGGACCGACGATACCGCGACGGGCCATGAAGAAGCTGGCTGCGACGCCAGCGATGATGCACACAGCAGTGACGCAGCCAAGGATCACGACGGTGCTAAAGGATGTTGCCAGGGCATCACTGCGAGCCTGGGAGAGGCTTGAAGCGGAATAGTTGCTATAGACCTTGACGGCAGCGGTCACGGTCTTCTGAGCATCGAGCGCCTTGTTCAACTCCGCAACCATCGTCGCTCCATCCTTGCTCTTGTCGGACGCGGCAACAGCCAACATGGAACGAATCTGGTCGAAATAGGCGTTCAGCGCCGTTTTGATATTGTCGAGTTGCTTTGCCTCATTTTCATCAGCGGTCGAAGCGATCTTGGGCAATCTTGCCAGCATCTCCTTTGCGCGCGATTCGGCTTCAGTACTGAAGTCGGCAGCCTTTTGCGGCGCAAGCGCCAACTGATAGGTCATGCGGCTGATTGCGATGATGTCTACACGAAGATCCATGGCTTCGCGGGCAACCTCTTCGCGGGCACCAGTGTTTCGAAGCGAGGCGCCGAGAGAAAGAAGTCCGCTAGCGCCTACAGTGGCGATGATTGCCGCAGCGACCCCCATCAACCCAACAAGAAGACCAATCTTCTTGATGATCGAAAGATTAGCGATGTTCATGTGTTTTCCCTACCAGCCGCCGCTACGTCGTCCTGACGATGCACAGCTCATCGGTCCTGGCTTCATACCAAGATAGTTGCTGGCCTTATTTTTGGTGCAAAACCTTTCGATATCATTTCTTTGCGACTCATGTTTCAGAAAAGAACGATCGCGATGCGTGCGTTTTTCGCAACAAGCCCCTGTCCTTATCGATCAATTCATACAAGAATTCATCGATGGAATCCTGTGTCGGCCTGGCGCTATCTCTCAGATGAAAGAAAAAGCCGAACGATTCCATTGAGATCGTTGTTTCCCCGTTTTCCACAGCTATACACACAAGATGTGGGGCTTTGGATTTAAGCATCGCCTAGCTCTTGACGCGGCAAGGCTAATCAAAGTTAATGCTTCCTTGCGTTGCGTAGGCGACCGGGCGGGACATGCTTAGTCCTGCTCTTTCCAGAAGATGGCGAGGAATGATCACGAGATGCGCTCTCGAGCGCAAAATTTGTGAGTTTTTCTAAAGCTATCATCTGCCGGAAAAAGTGACTGGAGAAACTGGCACAAATATGTGTAAACTCTATATATGGTATTGCGGCAGCAAGTCAGACCACAATATACGGTTTCATACTTCCGGTTGACTGAACTGAACACGGATTAGAACAGCGAACGCTCTGGTGCGGAGCGGGCGATAGGCCTTTTTGCGCTCTCGAGCGCACAGCAGACGAGGAAAGAAGATGCGCATAGAACGCCGTTTCACCAAACCCGGCCAATCGCCTTACGCGGAAATTCAATTCCGCAAGGCCGTGAGCGAGATTAAGAATCCAGACGGTTCGATCGTGTTCCGTCTTGAGGATATCGATGTTCCCGCGCAGTTCAGCCAGGTTGCGACTGACGTTCTCGCGCAGAAATATTTTCGTAAGGCGGGCGTTCCCAAGATCTTGAGAAAGGTCGAGGAGAATGATGTGCCCTCATTCCTGTGGCGCTCTGTCGCCGATACGGAGAAGTTGAAGGCTTTGCCTGAAGGCGAGCGCACAGGTTCTGAGGCAGATGCCCGTCAGGTTTTTGATCGTCTTGCAGGCACCTGGACCTATTGGGGCTGGAAAGGCGGCTACTTCTCTTCTGAAGAAGATGCTTCCGCTTTTCGTGACGAGCTTGCCTACATGCTGGCCACGCAACGGGTCGCGCCGAATTCGCCGCAATGGTTCAACACCGGCCTGCACTGGGCCTATGGTATCGATGGTCCAGGCCAGGGCCATTTCTATGTCGATCCATTCACCGGCAAGCTGACAAAGTCCAAGTCAGCCTACGAGCATCCGCAACCTCACGCCTGCTTCATTCAGTCCGTCGAGGATGATCTCGTCAACGAAGGCGGCATCATGGATCTCTGGGTTCGTGAAGCGCGTCTCTTCAAATACGGTTCCGGCACCGGTTCAAACTTCTCCTCGCTCCGCGGCGAAGGTGAAAAGCTATCCGGCGGTGGAAAATCATCGGGCCTGATGAGCTTCCTGAAGATCGGCGACCGGGCAGCTGGCGCAATCAAATCGGGTGGCACCACACGCCGCGCGGCAAAAATGGTGGTTGTCGACATCGACCATCCCGATATCGAAGATTACATCAACTGGAAGGTCAAGGAAGAGCAGAAGGTTGCCGCCTTGGTTACCGGCTCGAAAATCGTTGCCAAGCATCTCAAGGCCATCATGAAGGCCTGCCTGAATTGCGAAGCCGGATCCGAGGCAACCAAGAACGATTGCTTTGACCCTGCCAAGAACCCTGCGCTGAAGCGCGAGATCCGCGCCGCAAAGCGCGATCAGGTCCCGGAAAACTACGTTAAGCGCGTTATCCAGTTTGCCGAGCAGGGCTATAAGGATATCGAGTTCAAGACCTACGACACCGATTGGGATTCTGAGGCTTATCTGACTGTGTCCGGTCAGAACTCAAACAACTCCGTTTCGATCAAGGATGACTTCCTGCGCGCTGTCGAAAATGACGGCGACTGGAACCTCGTCGCCCGCAAAGACGGCAAGGTTCTGAAAACGCTGAAGGCCCGCGATCTTTGGGAGCAAATCTCCTACGCCGCCTGGGCCTCTGCTGACCCTGGCCTGCACTTCAATACGACGATGAACGATTGGCATACCTGCCCGGCTGCAGGCCCGATTCGCGCATCCAATCCGTGCTCGGAATACATGTTCCTTGACGATACAGCCTGCAACCTTGCATCGCTCAACCTGATGCAGTTCAAGGATGCGGCAACGAAGAACATCAACATCGCCGATTACGAACATGCCGTTCGTCTCTGGACGATCGTGCTCGAAGTCTCGGTAATGATGGCGCAGTTCCCGTCACGCCGCATTGCCGAGCTGTCCTACGAATATCGTACGCTTGGTCTCGGTTATGCGAATATCGGCGGACTGTTGATGTCGTCGGGCATCCCCTATGACTCCGACGAGGCCCGCGCCATTGCAGGCAACCTGACGGCCATCATGACTGGTGTCTCCTACGCAACATCTGCAGAAATGGCCGCTGAACTCGGTCCGTTCCCAATGTTTGCCCCCAACCGGGAAAACATGTTGCGGGTGATGCGCAACCATCGGCGCGCCGCGTACGGCGAAACCTCTGGCTATGAAGGTCTGTCCGTCAATCCTGTGGCGCTTGTCCATAGTGAATGCCCCGATCAGGCACTCGTGGAACATGCGAAGGCCGCCTGGGATCGCGCGCTAGAACTGGGCGAAAAGCACGGCTACCGTAACGCGCAAGCAACCGTCATCGCTCCGACCGGAACGATCGGTCTGGTGATGGACTGCGACACCACCGGCATCGAGCCAGATTTTGCGCTGGTAAAGTTCAAGAAGCTGGCCGGCGGCGGATATTTCAAGATCATCAATCGCGCCGTTCCTGAAGCGCTTCGTTCGCTTGGTTATAGCGAAAGCCAGATTGCGGAAATCGAGGCTTACGCCGTCGGCCATGGCAATCTCAACCAGGCTCCGGCCATCAACCCGTCGACCTTGAAGGCAAAGGGCTTTACCGACGAAAAGATCGAGACCGTCAACGCTGCGCTCAAGAGCGCGTTCGACATCAAGTTCGTCTTCAATCAGTGGACGCTTGGCGCGGACTTCCTCAAGGATACCTTGAAGGTCTCCGACGAACAGCTGACCGATATGAGCTTCAACCTGCTCGACCATATCGGCTTCAGCCGCAAGGATATCGAGGCTGCCAACATTCACGTTTGCGGTGCGATGACCCTTGAAGGCGCTCCTTTCCTGAAGTCCGAGCATCTGCCAGTCTTCGATTGCGCCAATCCCTGCGGCAAGATCGGCAAGCGCTACCTGTCGGTTGAGAGCCACATTCGTATGATGGCTGCCGCCCAGCCTTTCATCTCGGGTGCGATCTCCAAGACGATCAACATGCCGAACGAAGCAAGCGTTGAGGATTGCAAGAACGCCTACCTTCTGTCCTGGAAGCTTGGCCTCAAAGCGAACGCTCTTTATCGCGACGGTTCGAAGCTTTCGCAGCCGTTGAACGCCTCGCTGATCGAAGACGAGGAAGACGAAGATGCATTGGAAGAACTGATGGCGCAGCCAGCCGCTGCTCAGGCAGTGACGGTCACCGAAAAGATCATCGAGCGTGTGATCGAAAAGGTTGTTCGCCAGCAGGAAAAGCTTCCGAGCCGCCGGAAAGGGTACACGCAGAAGGCTAAGATCGGCGGTCATACGATCTTCCTGCGTACCGGCGAATACGATGACGGTCGTCTTGGTGAGATCTTCCTCGACATGAACAAGGAAGGTTCGGCGCTTCGTGCCTTCATCAACAACTTCGCAATCTCGGTATCGCTGGGCCTGCAATATGGCGTTCCGCTTGAGGAGTATGTTGACGCCTTCACCTTTACCAAGTTCGAGCCCGCTGGCATCGTGACAGGTAACGACGCGATCAAGAATGCAACATCGATCCTCGATTACGTCTTCCGTGAACTCGCGATCTCCTACCTTGCTCGTCATGATCTTGCTCATGTCGACACGTCCGATTTCAACAGCACGGCGCTGGGTCGCGGCGTATCGGAAGGCAAGGCAGATGTAGTTTCCAAGGGCCTGACGCGCGGCTACAAGCCAACTCTCGTATCAAGCTCGGAGCGGCAGGCCTCTGCTGAGATCAAGGGAGCGACAGGCGGAACGCCTGTGCGTGCTATGGGGTCAGCTTCGGTAACCGCATTTGCCGGGAACGCGCTTAGAAAGCTGGAAACCGTTGCGAACTCTTCAAATGAAGTCGTTGCCTTCAAGCGCGATTACGAGGAGCGTGCAAGAGAACTGGCTGAGGAGATCGCAGAAGAGATTGCCGCCGAAGAAAGCGTCAGCTCCGCAGCGAGTGGGCTCTTCTCCGACCAGGCTGCAGCCGATGCATCGACGGCGAAAAAGGTAGAAGCTGAACGCCGCGCTCGCGCCGTCATGCAGGGTTATACCGGCAACATGTGCACCGAGTGCCAGAACTTCACCATGGTACGAAACGGTACCTGCGAGAAGTGCGATACGTGCGGCAGCACAAGCGGATGCTCTTGATCGGATAAGCTGATGATGCTGACTGGCAGCTTGACTGACGGTCAGCGCTACGGATCGTTTTGAAAATCGAGTTGAAATTCGAAACGCATGATATCGAGACGATAAAAACGAAGGGCCGTGCATCAGTCTTGATGTACGGCCCTTCATATGAGAAGTGATTTTAGTCCAATGAAGTGGGCGACCTACCGAGAAAGGCTTCTTTGCTATTCTCATGTTGTTCGCATTTGTTGATCGCTGTGACGAGCAAGGCGCTTTGCACGCTGCATGAGCCGAGGCGCAACCTATGCCACGCTGCTTAGGATGCCTGTCGAAACGGCTCAGGCTCCGTCGAAATATGATCTTTAGCGCTATCGGACCTCGAAGAGGTAACAACGATGGCCCCCCGTCCCTCTGCCTTGGCGAGATAAAGTGCCTCATCCACCAACTTCAGTGTCTCGAAGCATCCTGTCCCAAAAGCCGCCTCGCCGACACCAAATGAAGCGCCGACGATGACATGGCTGCCGTCGATCGCAATTGGCCGTGAAATAACATCCGATAATCGCCTGCAAATGCGCGCAGCATCAGTCGCTATTGTCGAGGAGAGGAACAGAACGAATTCATCTCCACCAAGTCGGAAGACAACATCATCGTTCTTGATCTCTGAACGCAGCCGCGCCGCAACCGTCTTCAGCAATTCATCACCGGCGGCGTGGCCGTAGTTGTCGTTCACCTTTTTGAACCCGTCGAGATCAAGGCATATGACGCTGAGGGGGCCTTTTAGAACGCGCGCGCAAAATTCCGGCTCCAACAAGGTCCGGTTCGGAAGTGTCGTCAGAAAATCGTGGGTCGCGGCATGCCGCATTCGCTCTTCTTCCATCACCAGGGCGCCGATGGTCCGCCTGGACGCGCGAAATATGAAACACCCAGCGCTGACGAGAACCAGAAAGACTGTGGTGATCAATGGCAAGGCCTGATGAAGCAGGTCCAAAGCCGGAGTCGGGGAGCGCCAGGACAAAACCTGCGCTTCTCCGCCATTACCGACTGCGATTTCGACATGTGCGCGGCCTTGCGGGAGCGTTGCCAACTCCGTTACTTGCGGATCATCCAAAAGAAAGCGATCACCAAAGAAGCTCTCGAGACTTCCGGTGATGGGCATGGCTGTTACCAGGACAGGCGCGCGGTCGCCTTTAGGCAGAGCTATCCCGAAATCGGACTGGAAAAGACTGACGGTCAAAAGCACCGCCTCGTTTCCGAGAACTTCGATGCGACTGGATGTCAGAGGCTCAGGGATTTTGTTGCTTGCCGGATCATGATGCCGACCGACTCGAACCGACGGTTCCTGTCGGCGCACGTCCTCGAGGAGCGCCTTCGCATCGGAAACGACAACTTCGGGGCCTCGCAGAAAAAATGGGCGGTTGCGGACTTCATCAGCGGTCTTGGAATAGATAATTTGATCTTGCGCACCGAGCACGGCTGCAAAGCGTGTGCGCGATGTCCCGATCAGGGACTGACCGATATTGCGCTCTGTCCACTCGACATCGAAATCATTGTCGAGCTTGGCAATTGCCTCATCCCAGACAGTCCAAGATGTAAGCGAGAACTCGACATCCTTGACCCACAACGCAATATTTCGCTTTACCAGAGTTTCCTGGCGTTCGCGTAGCTCATCATCAAGTCTTGCAACGCCGTAATAGGGAATGGCAGCGAGACCAGCCACCAAGAAACCGATCGTAACGATCGCTGGGCCTACAAGTTTTAAATACACAAACCGACGTTTCAACACAGGCCCTCAAAGAAGTCCTGTCGAACTTAAACCTCAAGTCTTTAACAGCGCTTTACTGACCTATAAATTCAACTCTCGCAAAACTTCAGCGTCACGCTGATTATCAAGGCTGAACCTGTCGGCGCACGGCGAAAAGAAGACTAGGTTTCAATCGACATTGTAGAGACAGCCTTGATCGCTCGGCCAAGTTGAGCGGTTCCGAAAGGTTTCGAAAGCAACGTTACCCTTTGCGGATCCGGCAACTCGCAGACTTCATTGCGGCCCGTTGCGAACACGATACCGATATGAGGCCATCGCTGACGGACCTGTCTGGCCAATTCCTCACCAGACATGCCTGGAAGTCCGAGATCTGTCACCAGGATATCGATGGAATCGGTTTCCAGAATAGACAGGGCTTCCGAACCGGACTCAGCCTCAAAGGCCTCATGACCGAGGTCGGCGACCATGTCGACATTTCCCATCCGTATCAGCATGTCATCCTCAACAAGCAAAACGCGCAGATTCCTGCCAATATCACCGACTGGAGACCGGTCATGCACTGCTTGTTCGTTGGTTCGATCTTTCTCAACTTCGGCTTGAGCTTGATGATTGTTGAGGACCTGCCGGATTTTGCGTGCAAGCTGTTCGCGCGTATAGGGTTTCGGCAGGAGCTGAACCCCGGGATCAAGCCGTCCTTCATGGACGATCGAGTTTTCCGTGTAACCCGATGTGAACAAGACGGCGATCGATGGAAAGCGCTCCTGGACTTTCTTTGCAAGCTCAGGGCTCTTCAGTGGACCGGGCATCACGACGTCGGTGAACAGGAGATCAATTGACGCTCCGCTTTCGATAACCGTCATCGCCGCTTCCGCATCACGGGCTTCCAGAACCCGGTAGCCGAGTTCATGAAGGATCTCGACAACGGTTGCACGAACGCCGTCATCGTCTTCGGCGACGAGGATGGTCTCAGAGCCACGCTCCAACGTACCGCCCGTCACTTCCTCTTCCCATTGTTCCGCGCCAAACGCCCGAGGCAAGAACATTCTGACGACCGTTCCTTTACCGACTTCGCTTTCGATTTCCACATGACCACCGCTCTGTTTGACAAAACCATAAACCATTGAAAGGCCGAGCCCGGTGCCCTTTCCTTCCGGCTTTGTTGAGAAGAACGGTTCAAAGACCTTTTCCATAACCTCAGCGGACATGCCTGTACCGGTATCCATGACCGATATCGCGATATACTCTCCCGCTCTTAGGTCCTCATATTTGGGCGCCTGGTCCGCCTCCAGGGCAAAGTTTTCAGCTCTGATCGTAAGTATGCCGAACCCGCTCATTGCGTCGCGCGCGTTGATGGCGAGATTAAGCAATGCGTTTTCGATCTGCGTCGGGTCCACGAGAATATTCCAAAGACCCTCAGACACGACGGTATTGACTTCGATACCGTCGCCGATCGTGCGCCTCACCAGCTCGTCCACGCCATTGACAAGACGACCGACATTAACAACGCGAGGATCGAGCGCCTGACGACGTCCGAATGCCAGCAATTGCGCAGCCAGCTTCGACCCTCGATTGACGCCTTCCAGCGCGTTGGTGACCCGACGCAGCGCCTGTTCGTTCCCTGCGAGATCCCTCTCAAGAAGTTGCAGATTGCCAGAAACGACTTGAAGAAGATTGTTGAAGTCGTGCGCAACGCCGCCAGTCAGGTTGCCGATGGACTCCATCTTCTGCGCCTGCTGCAAAGCAAGCTCGGTCTTGCGCAAGGCCGACTCGGCCTCGAGCCGCTCAGTGATATCGCGGCCAACAGCGTGCATGAACTGAGCATCCGGCGTGGCCGTCCAGGATATGATCCTGTAGCTGCCATCGCGGCACTGATAACGATTTTCGAAGTTGAAGGTCGTAGCGCCCTGCTGAAGCCTACCCACTTCGTTCAAGGTCGCATCGATGTCATCAGGATGGATGAGGTCGAGAAACGACGTCTGCAGGAGATCTTCTTCAGACCAACCCAGCACACGTGTCCATGCAGGATTGATGGCGATAATTTGCGCGGAAAAATCGGCAACAAGCATGATGTCTTGAGAAAACCGCCACATCCGGTCGCGATCGGCCGTACGCTCTGCAACACGCTCTTCCAAGGTGCGGTTGAGTTCTTCCAGCTTCTTGCGGGTCGCCCGTTCTTCTTCAATATCGGTGCTGGTCCCTACCCAGCGGCGGATGTGACCATTTTCACCCAAGATGCTGATCGCGCGGGCCGTATGCCACCGATAATCACCGTTTTTGCTGAGAAGCCGGAACTCCGCTTGATAGGTTTGTCCGGTTGCAACCGCCCGTGACCAAAGCTGTCTTACAGCATCGACATCCTCCGGATGAAGGATGCTTGTCCAGCCGTCGCCTCCCAACTCTTCAAAAGAACGACCTGAAAATTCGTAGACACGTTCGTTATACCAGTCGAAACTTCCGTCCGGTCGCGCGGTCCAGACATGCGTCGGGATAGCCTGTGCAAGCGCCCTGAATCGCGCCTCGCTGTCGCGCAGATCCTGCTGCGCTTTCCGGCGCTCAGTCACGTCTTGCACGACGCCGACGAACCGCACCGGAGCCGTCCCTTCCTCGTATTCAAACTCGCCCTTGCGCGCGATAACGCGTTCTTCCCCGTTATCGGCGCGACGAATTCTGTATTCAGCGCTGAGTGTCGAGGTGCCCGTGCGACGACCGACAGGATTGGAAGCCAGATCTTGATCCTCAGGCACGACAAGGTTTTGGATCGTCGTGATCGGAACCAGTTGGCTTTCGGGCAGCCCGAAAATCCTGCAGAATTCTGGAGTGGCTGTCAAAAGGTCGGCCGCCATATCCAGCGTGAAAAGTCCGACGCCACCAGCTTGCTGCGCTCGGCGCAAGCTCGCTTCAGCGTCTTTCAGGGATTGTTCTGCGAGATGCTGTACTGTTCGATCGCGCAAGACTTTCACAAACCCGACCGGCAAACCGGATACGTCGCGCAGCAGGTTTATTTCGCCGTTCGCCCAAAAACGTTCACCGTTCTTACGCTTGTGCCAGCGTTCATGGCACGCACGTCCATCTTTCAGTGCCCTATCCATCGCTTCGCGAGGCATCTGCAACGCACGGTCTTCTTCGCTGAACAAGATCTCCCAGTCTTGCCCGACCACCTCATCTTGCGTCCAACCGAAACTGCGCCTCGCTCCTTCGTTCCAACGCAGGATCCGCCCTTCCATCGTCAGCGCGACGATGGCGTAATCGACGGCACTATCAAGGATCTGACGGCTCTGCTCCTCACTCGAGCGCAGCGTGTCCTCGACAAGAACCCGATCGGTGACATCCGAACCTTGAGCAAAGATGCCGACAATCTTGCCTTCCGGATCCGTCACTGGTTGATAGATGAGGTCGATGTATTTCTTTTCGGGCTGGCTGCCTGGTTCGTTTTGAAAGATGATCGGGATTGAATGACCGACGTAAGGTTTCCCGGTCGTATAAACCTGATCGAGCAGCTCGAAATATCCTTGCCCTTCCAAATCCGGATAGGCTTCACGAGCGGGCTGGCCGATGACATCCCTGTTGCCGACAAGCTTCAAATAGGCTTGATTGACAAGCTCGAAGACATGTTCCGGACCGCGCATCATGGCGACGAAACCGGGAGCCTGATGAAACATGTTCCGAAGACGGTCTTTCTCGCCTTCGAGCCATCGCTTCGCTTTTACCTTTTCACTCGTTTCGATGACAACGGCAAGAATCCCAAGCGGCTTGCCATCACTTCCGCAGATGGGGGAATAGTCGAGATCGAACCATGCCTGTGAAGACCGTCCAGGCCGATCGAGTGTAAACTCTATATCCCGATAGCTGATCGCCTCGCCGCTAAGGACACGACGAACAACGTCGAGATTGAAATCTGCTGCCTCTGGCCACGCCACATCAACCTTCGAGCCGAGAATAGATGGGTGCCTCGCCCCCGAAAGCTCAGCGTAGGCGGCGTTGTAAATCAACACACCGTCCTGACCCCAGATAGAAGCCATAGGTAGCTTTGAACGAAGAATAAGCGAGATTGTGGTCTTCAGCACATCGGGCCACGCAGAAATTGCGCCCAGCGATGTCTCAGACCAGTTGAAACTAGCAATGAGGTCGGCGAGTTCGCCACCGTCATGAAGAAAAGCATGTTGCGAGATGGCAGCCACCCACGATTTATATCAGCGACCCGGTAGTTAGGGAGACTTGTTCAAAAATAAAGTCTTGATCGCAAAGCTAGATCTGCCTTTTGACGGGGGTCGTTGCGCTCTTTCAACAAAATAGTCTTTGGCGTCACATGATCAGCGCACTTATTCAGGTCTACGTCAGTTAGCCATGGCATCTCCTACTCAATATGATTTGTAGGATTTGCTTCGATGGTTAGAAAGAAAATTCTTTTCATAGCGGCTTCTTTGCTCGCCGCCGTTGGCACTTCGTTCGGAGCTTATGCCGCTTATCTGCAGGTGGTCGGAAATTTTCATACAGTTATTGATGGAGAGGTATACCGTTCCGCTCAACCAACAACGGCCGAGTTGAACGCCTATGTGAAAGAACATGGGATTAAAACAGTCATCAATCTGCGAGGATCGAGCAACGATTCGTCCTGGTACCGCGATGAAATCAAGACGTCACAGGAACTCGGCGTCAAACACATCGATTTCAGGATGTCCGCTTCACAAGTGCTGAGTCGCGAGCGGATCGACGAAATTACGGCGATCATGGCGTCCGCTCCCAAGCCAATCCTGATCCACTGTCAGTCCGGTTCGGACCGTACCGGCCTGGTATCAGCTATCTACGCCTATCGCATAGCTGGCGAGACCGAAGACGCGGCCGAGGGGCAACTGTCTTTCTACTACGGACACGTGGGCATACCCGTCATCTCTTCGGCCTGGGCTATGGACAAGAGTTGGGAAACATTGGAGCATCGAGCCAATAACAGCGTCTCAAACTTGCCTAACGCAAGGGGTTGAGAATGACGGGGCGGCATATGCTCCAGTTGCGAAATTAAGCTAATCCAAATGGACTAACCCGGACTCAAGAACGGAACCTCATCTTACCGACAGCGCCCTTGGGACAGTGCGGCAGACGCGCTTCACAAGAGCAAGACGTCGAGGAGCACGTGCGGCATCCTCAAGGGCCTTCAGTTATCCCACAACCACACTTTAGGTCTGTTTGAGACCTCACAACTGGAACGTTCAGCTTCATTGTTTGTTACTCACGCATCGTCAGCAAGGTAACAAGCAATGAAAAACACGCAGGACAACGGCCTCACCCGCCGGTCGATGATCGGTGGCACCGGCCTCCTTTTGGCAGCAGGTTCGGCGCCAGTCGCTGCTTCCGCAGCGACAAGCCAGGGCACGGAAACCAAGATGGATGATCCGCGCACGAAATATCCGAAACCGCCATTCCGCTCACAGTCTCAGCCGTTTCCCGGCCTCGCCAGCAAAATGGATCCTAAGCCAGATCATGGCGAGACGAGCTATAAGGGCTCAGGCCGATTGGCGGGCCGAAAGGCACTGATTACGGGCGGAGACTCTGGAATGGGTCGAGCAGCTGCGATCGCCTTTGCGCGCGAAGGAGCAGATGTAGCGATCAACTATCTCCCGGAGGAGGAAGAGGACGCTCGGGAAGTCATCGATCTCATCAAGAAGGAAGGTCGCGTCGGTGTCGCGATACCGGGCGACCTACGCCATGAGGAGACATGCAACCTGATTGTTTCACAGGCTGCAAAAGAGCTTGGCGGGCTGGATATCCTTATCAACAACGCGAGCAGACAGCAACAAAAGCAGTCGCTCGCCGAAATCACGACAGAGGATTTCGACGCGACCATCAAGACCAATATATACGGTATGTTTTGGCTGACACGGGCGGCTCTTGCTCATTTGAAAGAAGGTTCCGCTATCATTCAAACAACGTCAGAGCAGGCCTACGATCCCTCCGCCAATCTCGTGGATTATGCGATGACCAAGGCCGCCATGATGAATTTCACCAAATCGCTGGCAAAACAGCTCGCCCCGAAAGGTATCCGTGTGAATGGAGTTGCGCCCGGTCCTATCTGGACGCCGTTGCAGGTCAGCGGCGGCGCGACACAAGAAAAGCTCGTCAGCTTCGGAGGCGACACCCCGATGGGAAGACCGGGACAACCAGCAGAACTTGCTTCGATCTATGTCCAGCTCGCCGCTTCCGACGCAAGCTATGCAACCGGTCAGGTTTATGGCGCAGCAGGCGGGGGTGGACAGCCCTGACAAGTGCCCAAAGTCGGCAGTGCCTCTCAAATTTCAGCCCGATGCTGATCATCGGGCTGGAAGCCGATGACGAACTCGATGACCTTGTCCGACGACATTTCGCATGGCTTCAGAGTCAGGAATCCGCCGGATAAGCGATATAGGTTAAAGCTGACGATATCCTGTCCAGCCAAGTCCTCCGCAAAGAAACTGAGCCGATTTCCGTCCGCTGATCGCTTCAAGCTCGCCCCCCAGCGGCCTCCACGAGAACTGCCTTCGCAATAGCCGTGTGGGATCGCGCTCAGGGCGGCGATGAAAGCAGGCGGAAGAGGTGGTGTGAACGTCATATCATCTCATTCTTGCTTGAACTCTAATCGATGAGAAAGCCGGCACAATTTTTCTCGGATGCGCCTCCCTTCTCAAATTGGGTTTGCGGTTCAACATTGTAAATTCGAAGGTCTCTCGCATTTCGCTTCTCCATCAACTGCTATGAGCCACGACAGGTCCAACTGCCTTGAAGAAAATGAGCTTTATTCCATATACGGACATTGGGCAAACAAGCTCCGCCTAATGCAGCAGTTGTCAAAAGATGCGGATCCCTGCAGTCAAGCGAGCTTTTCGAGAGGATCAACAGGCAGATGCCAGGGTCTGACAACGACCATGCAATACATGTCAGGCATCTGCTGGATGCGTTCAACCCAACCTCACCACTCGGCCCTCCGCCGCAGTGGCCAGACCATTTGCGCACGATCGTGTCGACGATGGTTGCTGCGCCTTTGCAAATCGTTCTGTTCTGGGGGGAAGATTACGTCGCTCTTTATAACGACGCCTACGCCCCGACGATAGGCAATAAGCATCCTCACGCGTTCGGACGACCAGCCTCGGAATATTGGACCGAGCTTTGGGATGATCTGAAGCCCTTGCTCGATCAAGTGCGGCAGAAGGGCGAGCCGATCTATATGAAGGATAGGCCGTTTTACATTGAACGGCACGGAAGACCCGAGACGGTTACCTTCGATATTTCCTATTCCGCAGTGAGCTGTCCGAAGGGAAAGACGGATGGAGTTCTTTGCATCGTCAACGAGACGACAGATCGCACAACTTATGAAAAGCGGTTACGCGAAAGCGAGGCGCGGTTCCGCAATATGGCGGATCATGCGCCCGTCATGTTGTGGCTCGTCGACGAGAACGGCCACTGCACATACCTCAACACTCGATGGCAAGAATTTACGGGCCAACAACAGGGCGAAGGCAATGGTTTGGGATGGATCGATGCCGTCCATCCAGATGATCAGCATCGCTTTAAGACCGCTTTCCATGAGGCGCTTAACCGCCGCGCGCCATTTTCGGAAGAGTATAGGCTGCGCCGGCACGACGGGGTTTACCGTTGGGCGATAGATACTGCCGAACCGCGCTTCACATCAGATGGAACCTTCCTCGGCTACATCGGCTCTGTCATCGATATCGATGAACGCCACGAGTACGAAAGGCAACTCCGCGAGCGGGGCGAAGAACTCAAAGCCTTGACCAACTCGATTGATCAAATGGTGTGGTCGACGCGTCCCGACGGTTTCCACGACTTCTACAACGACCGCTGGTATGAATATACCGGTGTACCCTACGGCTCTACCGATGGCGCGGCGTGGAACGGCATGTTCCATCCAGAAGATCGGGAGCGAGCCTGGAGTGAATGGCGCGAGTGCCTTCGGACCGGAAAACCCTACCATATCGAATACAGGCTTCGGCATCATACAGGTGAATATCGCTGGGTGATCGGACGGGCGAAGGCCGTTCGCGACGAAAACGGAGCAATTACGCGCTGGTATGGGACCTGTACTGACTTCCATGAACTGAAGACGACGGAACTACGGCGTGCGGCAATCATCGAACTCGAAGCAAAAACGGCAAATCTTGACGACCCTGGTGCGATCGCATTTGCAGCCGCCCAAATGTTGGGCGACCATCTCGCGGCAACCCGCGTTGGTTACGCGACTTTCGACCCTGTCGACGGCAAACTCCTGATCGAGCGGGACTGGACAAAAGACAGCATCGAAAGCCTGTCAGGCGTCAGGAATCTTCGAAGCTATCGGAACCTGAAAGAGCTTTTGCAACGTGGCGACATGCTTGTCGTCGACAACGTCAGGGGTGATGCGCGAACTTCAGGTAAAGCAAAAGATCTCATTGCTCTTCATGCAGTTTCGTTTGTCGCAGTGCCCGTGCATGAGCAGAACGGTCTGGTCGCATTGATGTTTGCTACTGATGATACGCCTAGGACTTGGACGGACGAAGATTTGGCTTTCATACGGGAAATCGCTTCCCGCACGCGTTACGCCGTCGAGCGCAAACGCGCCGAACACGATCTTCGCCAATTGACAAGCAGCCTTGAGGACCAGGTCGTCAAGAGAACGGAAGAACTGCGGAAGTCGGAGGAAAGACTTCGCCAAAGCCAGAAAATGGAAGCGATTGGCCAGCTTACTGGGGGTATTGCGCACGACTTCAACAATAACCTCGCCATCATCATGAGTGGTCTCAATCTTCTGAAGAAGCGCTTTATGCGCGGCGACACGCGCGATGTGGAGCGGCTGATCGATGGCGCGACAGAGGGCGCGCAAAAGGCCGCTAATCTTGTTCAAAGGCTCCTGGCATTTTCCCGAAGGCAACCGCTTTCTCCCGAACCTCTCGACTGTAACAATCTCATCAATGGCATGAGCGAGCTTCTTTCGCGATCGATCGGCAAACATATTGAGGTCAAGATGGAACTGTCCGACGACTTATGGTGGACGACAGCAGATCATGTTCAGCTTGAAAACGCCCTTTTGAACCTTGCCGTCAACGCGCGTGACGCGATGCCCGATGGCGGCGTGCTGAGTATTTCCACACGAAACGTGACCGTGAGCGGGAATTCTCTCCGAAATCATGGAATCCCAGCCGGCGAGTATGTCCGGATTTCCATCGCCGACAATGGTACAGGCATGCCTGACGAGGTGCGCGAAAAGGCATTCGAACCTTTCTTCACCACCAAATCGGTCGGCAAGGGCAGCGGGCTCGGTCTCAGCCAGGTTTTCGGTTTTGTCCGCCAAAGCGGCGGCTATATCCGCTTGGAGTCGCAGCTTGGCCACGGGACCGTTGTCACCATTCAGCTCCCTCGGCTGATCGGTCACAAACCGTCCATTGTGAAATCCTCGCCTCATGGTCCAGACTTTCAGGGTGGCGGACAGAAAATCCTTGTGGTCGAAGACGAGGATCGCGTTCGATACTTTGCGAACGAATGCCTCCGTGAGCTTGGCTACGACGTGACGCTCGCCTCAGGTAGTGCCGAAGCGATCCAAATCGTCAACACCGGTCGAAAGTTCGATCTTCTCTTCACGGATGTTGTTATGCCCGGGATGAATGGGAGGAAGCTTGCCGATGCGCTCGTCAAGCTGCAGCCCGATTTAAAGGTCATCTATGCTTCGGGATACACTGGCGACGCTGTCATGCTGAACAACGCCCTCGACCCGGAGAGAAATTTCCTACAGAAGCCTTATACGATTGAGCAACTTGCCAAGAAGCTTCAAGCCGTCTTGCAAAACTAAATACGACGTCGGGAGAGAGCGCGCTGCGAAGAATCGCCTGACTTCAGTCGATCGTCTTTCCAAGTGTATCTGCCACATGAGCACGTCTTTGACCCATGGGTTTTGGTTGACCAATTGTCGTATCCACAGCCGTTTGATGCTCTAGCTCGGCATTCAACTCTGCACCGACGATTAAGATCGCAACCGAAAGCCAGAGCCAAATCAGGAAGCCCATCATCGCACCGAGTGCTCCGTATGTGGCACTGTAATTTGCGAAATGCGCCAGATAATAAGAAAAGCCGACAGACATAAGGAACCACGCCAGGGTCGCAAATGCCGCGCCCCATGTGAGCCACCGTAGCTGCGGCGGATTTCGACTTGGACCGAACCTGTATATGGCCGAAGCGGCGCCAAAGACCAAAATGAGAAGAAGAGGCCAACGCAGAACGAGCGCCATCGTTTCTGTCCACTGATCGATCCAGATCATGCGAAAGATGGCGGGCATAATGCCGATCAACGCCACGATGATCATGGCAATGATCATACAGCTAAGCGTGAAAGCAATGCCAATGAGATTGAGCCGCACGAGGCCTCGCTTCTCCTTCTCCTCATAAGCAATATTCATGGCATCGAAGACCGACAAAATGCCGCTATGCGAGCTCCAGAGAGCGATGGCAAGGCTGAAGAAAAAGGTCAGTCCAAGCGATGACACCTTCCGTTGCATGAGCATGTCGATCTGCTGTGATACAATGTCAACGGCTCCTGGTGGCAGGACTGCGCTGACCGCGCTCAAATTATGGGTGATCTGGCTGGGATCCGCAATGAGGCCATAAAGCGAGACAAGGGCAGTCAAGCCGGGGAAGAGAGCAAGGACGAGATAAAAGGCAACGCCAGCTGCAACCAGCAGCACCCGATCGTCAGAGACTTCGGAAACAACGCGCCAAAAGACGTCCCTCAGTCCTTTTCGCGGAATAGCTTCGGGAACAGCCGCGTCTCTGCCATGAGGATCTAACTTGGTCTTTGTGGTGCGGCTGAAATCGGCCGGGCTTGGGCTTAAAAGAGCGAGTTGCCGTTTTCCGGCGACCCCCTTGGCGGCCGTAAGTGCCCCAAGAACAGCAAGGGCTGCTACAGCCAGCGTCGACGCACCCGATCCAGTCACACGATTTGTCATTTCACCCTCCAGCTGCCGCTCCGCATAAACGCGCACTACTGCCGAAAGTGCCAATCCAAATGAAATAATGACTTGAGGTTCAAGCCGCACACCAAAGGTAAACCTCTGGGATGAGTTATGGCATCCATCGCGATCAGCTGTTTTCCTGTATCGATAAAATGGCATGGAGTAAGGCAAGATGGCTGAGCCCTTGCGGCATATTGCCGAGAGCCGCTCCCGTCAAAGGATCGATTTCTTCGCCAAGTAGTCCAAAATTGTTGCCAAGCTTTTCAAGGAGTAGGCAGAGGCGCGTTTCAGCTTCGGTGGGCTCACCCAAAAATGCATATGCCTCGACAAGCCAACAGGAACAGGCGACGAAAGCTCCCTCCTCTCGCTCTGCCCCTGTATACCGATAGACGAGCGACCCAACGGAAAGCTCTTTCTCGATTGCGGCTCTGGTCCTTCTAAGGCGATCATCATGCTCAAAGCCGAACCGTGTCGTTAAAAGTAGAGCGGCATCAAGACGGTCCGTTCCAGCGAAGAAGACATAAGATTGCTTGTCAGCAGACCAGCAGTTTTCATCGATCCAGGTTCGAATGTTATCTCGTTCATTCGCCCAATGCGCGGCGTGTTCCTCGTTAATATGCCCGGCATGAGAGAGCTCGACAGCCCGAGAGAGTGCCAGCCAGCAGCCGATTTTGGAAAACGTGTAATGCTGTAACTGCTCCAGTTCCCAAATCCCGGAATCTTTCGATCGCCACCTGTCGACACACTCATCGGCAAGATCTGCGAGAAGATGGCTGCTTCTTTCATCAAGGATGTGTCCAAGACTGACGAACAGGGCAGCCGTTTCGAAGATGTCGCCGAAGCAGCTCAATTGGACCTGGTTGCTGGCACGATTTCCGACACGCACGGGCTTGGAAAACTGATAACCGGGAACGTTGATTGTCGTCTCCTCGGGTACATGTTCACCGCGAAGCGTATAGACGACCATTGGATCATGGCGCCTATCAGCAACCGTTTTCATCAACCAGGAGAAAGCAGCAACAGACTCGGCAAGTGCTCCCACCCTCAAGAGCGCTTTAACGGTGTAGCATGCGTCGCGGACCCACGCATAACGATAGTCGTAGTTTTTGTCCCCGCCTAATCGCTCGGGAAGTCCTGCAGTTGCTGCTGCCGCTATAGCGCCTGTCGGCGAATAGAGAAGAAACTTCAAAGACAGTGCGCACCGAACGAGATCATCTCTGAAACGACCTCGATAGGTCAGTTGACCAGACCAGCGCTTCCATTCCTCGTCGCTAAGGTCGATGCGGGAATCGATACTATCTTGGTCAGGAACGCAGAGAGGTGAATCGTGAGAGACAAGATAAGCAAGACAAGTCTTGCTTCCTGGTGCAGTCGTATGACGCGCCGCTATCTCGCCGTTTCTCTCCACTGGTTGATCAACACTATCGTCATAACAGAAGGCGGTTGTCAGTTTGCCCACGTATAAAATGGAGCGATGGCGTAGAACCCGCCGACCCGCGTCAATCGATTTCGCCGGCTTGACGACAATTCTAAATTCAACCTCGCCCTCGAGACCTTCGATACGGCGAGCGAGCTCGCACCATGGCAGACGTCCGGAGACGCCACTGTTGAGCGATTCCGTGATCCTCGCGCGGCCGTTGACGGTCACGAACACCGTCTCGAGCACATTGCTGTCAGGCCGATATCGACGCTCGATCCGAAAAGGATCGACCGGCGTGACCGCAAACAGACCATCATCAGGATCGTGAAGTCGATTGAAGAGAGGGGGCGAATCCATGTTCGGCGCGCACCACCAGTCGATAGAGCCATCCGCACCAACAAGCGCGACGGATCTGCCGTCTCCGACTGCAGCATAGTGCTCGAGGGGCAAGAAACCATCTGTTCGTTGGGGCTTTAGATCGTGAAGCACAGCGTAGCGCGTCGTTGTTGTCAGGGGCAGGCTAAGGATGGACTCTCTCAAAAACTCGATTGAGCGGGTTATGCGCAACAGGAGGAACCACCAGGTTTGATGCTGTGAAAAGCAATCTCCAGTAATGCCTGATGCGTTCATCCAAAAGAAACAGCGCGTCACCGTCGCTCAGGAAGGCATGCGCGCTAGATCTCCGATATCAGTGGCGAGGGGTATTGGCTTCCGCAGCCGTTTCACCAATCGATATAGCCCTTGCAAAGGGCATCAACTGCCAGAGTGCCGACAGCCCAACGAGAATGTAGACAATACGGGACAGAACGCTGTCCTGACCGCCGAATATCGTGGCCACAAGATCAGTGTCAGCGATACCGACGAGAAGCCAGTTGATGCCGCCAACGATCACCAGCAGCAAAGTCATTAGATTAAGCGCGCGCATGAGTTCTCCTTTTGATTGCAAGGAGCGAACCGAGACAGCAACCACATGTTCCCGGACACGGCGCGTAATCTGCGGTGAGTGGGAACTACGAAAACGGACGCAGGCGGCGTCAGCGGTTGTCATTCAATCATGGAATGCGGCGAAGACCAGAAAGCCTAGGTCGCGTCCCGATGGGACGTGAGCGAGTGAATGACGAGGTCCACATGAGCTTGCGAGAACTCTTTGATGTCCAAGTGCTGCCGGCCCTGGAAAACCGTCCTCCAGAAACACATCATCATAGCCGGTCCGCCGACAACCTCTGCCATCTTCGTTGAAGGACCTGCCCGAAACTCACCGCTTGCGACACCTTGATCAATGATGGCCTGCAATCGGTCAACCATTGGCTGCACGAACATTTTATGATGGCGGTCAGCCATGTCTGGGAACCGTGGGCCTTCCGAGACAAGGAAACGAAAGAGCTGACTTGCATGCTGGTCATCGATAACCCGGTCATAGAGTAATTGAATCAAGCTTCCAAGCTTTTCCGAACAGGTGCCTGTCAGTTTGTCGATCTCCGGGATCAGTGAAACGAAAGACACCGATATGTCCTGCATCACCGCTTCGAACAGATCCTCTTTGGTGGGATAGTAGACATAGACGGTTCCTTTTGTGACGCCGACTTTGGCGGCAATATCTTCAACGCGTGTCGCCAGAAAGCCATTGTTGGAAAATGCTTCGAAAGCTGCATCAAGGATCTGCCGTGGCCTCATCGCTTTCTGTTCGGCGCGCGTGATTTTTTTTTGAGGTTTTGCCATGCCCGAATACTCCAGATACCAAGCGGCACTATATATTGACTGACCCGTTAGTCAATGATATCGAATTTGATGCTCGCCACAAGGGATCGCGCATGCACTATTTTCGTTATGGCTTAATCCTTATGGGTTGCGCCCTCATATTGGCCTCCTGTCAAAAACAGGAAGCCGCCGAAGGCAAAAAACCCACAAATGTTATTGCAGTTAAGGTCGATGAGAAGCCGCAAACGAAAGCGGCTATGGTGACGGGCGATGTTCGCGCCCGCATCCAGTCGGAATTGTCATTTCGTGTCAGTGGTAGAATAGTCGAGCGATTCGTTGACGTCGGATCACGAGTGAAGGCCGGCGATCTCCTCGCTCGGCTCGATGCCGAGGAGCAACTGGCTGAGGTTGCTGTCGAGCAGGCCAATCTGGAAGCTGCCAAGGCACAGGAAACGCAGGCACAACTTGCCCTCCAGCGCCAGGAAAGTCTCTTTCAAACACAAGTGACGACGAGAGCCGCGCTGGATGAGGCGAGGCAAAATCTAACAACGGCCCATGGAACCGTTGTATCGGCGCAAGCACAGTATGATACGGCCAAGGATGCCCTTTCCTATACAGAACTGCGTGCGGATGCAGACGGCATCATCACGGCGCGCAATGCAGAGGCTGGACAAGTCGCACAAGCGGCAACATCCGTATTCTCGCTAGCCCATGACGGTCCGCGCGATGCCGTCTTTGATGTATTCGAGGCGCTATATCTCGGTCAGAAGCCCGAGGGCAATGTGACCGTTGCGCTGATATCTGATCCAACGCGCAAGGTGCTTGGACATATATGGGAAATCTCCCCCACCATCGACACGACAAAAGGAACCATCAAGGTTAAAGTGGCACTGGACGAGAAGAGCGACTTGCCGCTTGGAGCGCCTGTCGTCGGTACGTTCCAGTCACATGCGATGCCGCGCATGCAGGTGCCCTGGTCAGCTTTGACCTCCTTGGCTGGCCGTCCGGCCGTTTGGGTGCTGGATTCGGCATCTTCAACGGTCGCCGCCAAACCAATCGAGATAGCGAGTTACCAAACGGACAGCGTGCTGGTGCAATCCGGCCTCAACAAGGGAGACCTCGTGGTGTCCGATGGGCTAAAGTTTTTACATGAAGGCCAGAAGGTGACGTACCAGGAGGCGCACGAGAAATGATGCTGCGCAATCCTCTTCTCATTCTCGGTTTTTCCGCGTTTTTACTGACTGCTTGCGACAGCAAGGAGCAGGAAAAACCACCGGTTGTACGGCCGGTTCTGAGCGTCATTGCAAAGAATGATGCAAACATTTCCCTGACGGCGGCAGGTACGATCGAACCTCAATTTACGACCGAACTCGGTTTCAAGGTGCTTGGCAGGGTCATCGCCCGCAATGTTAATGTCGGCGATCAGGTCAAAAAGGGCGAAGTCGTTGCTGCGATTGATTCCCTTTCTCTTGAACTTGCAGTCAAAAGTGCCGAGGCAGACGTGTCGAACGCGCTTGCCCAACAAGCCAACGCCGCGTCGACAGAACAACGTCAACGCAGCCTTGCTCAGTCTCGCTCGGGCACAGAGGCTGCTGTCGAGCAGGCTGAGGAAGCGCTGAAGACGGCCAATGCCAATGTTGCCAAAGCACAGGCAAATCTAAAGAAGGCTCGCGAGGAACTTGACGACGCGCAGCTTCACGCAGAGTTCGACGGCGTGGTCACTGCCACCAACGCGGAAGTGGGACAGATCGTGTCCGCCGGACAAAGCGTCGTCACGATTGCCCGCCCGGATGTACGCGAAGCGGTTGTCGATATTCCCGAGGGAATCATTGGACAGCTTACAACCGGTGCCGCGTTCCAGGTTTCCTTGCAGCTTGATCCGAAGATCACCACCAAGGCCGTTGTCAGGGAAATCGCCCCCGTCGCTGATTCAACGACGCGCACAAAGCGGGTAAAAATGACCCTTGCGGATCCGCCCGATGCGTTCCGGCTGGGCTCTGTCGTTACGGCGACCACTAAGGCAAAGGGCGACCCCGCAATTACTCTGCCGGCAAGTGCGCTGCTTCAGAAAGACGGAACCTTCGTCTGGATCGTCGATGAGCAGGCGGGAAAGGTGACTCGTCGCCAAGTTCGTGTGCTCTCCCCTGCCCCCGATGCAACAACGATCAAGGTCCTGGAAGGAGTGAAAGATGGCGAGCGGGTCGTCGTCGCGGGAGTCAACCAGTTAACCGATGGGCAATCGATCCGTATCGACGAGAGGAACAGCCTGTGAAGACTTTTAACCTTTCGGACTGGGCGCTCTCTCACCGATCGCTCGTCTGGTATTTCATGATCGTCTTTATCATTGCGGGTATATTTTCTTATATCGGCCTCGGCCGGGAAGAAGATCCGGCCTTCACCATTAAAACGATGCTGATCCAGGCACAGTGGCCGGGCGCTTCCGCAGAGGAAGTGACAAAGCAGGTCACTGACCGGATCGAGAAGAAACTCGAGGAACTCGACTCCCTGGATTACACGAGAAGTGTCACCGTCGCGGGCCAAACAACGATCTTCGTTGAACTGCTTCCCACGACAAAAGCAAAAGACGTGAAACCGACCTGGATGCGGATCCGCAATTTGATGGCCGACATTCAGGGCGATTTTCCATCTGGCGTCGTCGGCCCCTTCTTCAACGATGACTTTGGCGATGTATACGGCAACATCTATGCCTTCACCGGTGATGGACTGACACAACGCCAGATGCGCGACCTCGTCGAGAGTGCGCGCTCGAAAATCCTGACGGTCCGCAATATCGGCAAAGTCGATATTATCGGTGCGCAGGATGAAGCGATCTATCTCGAGTTTTCCACACGCAAGCTCTCAGCCCTCGGCCTTGATCGGCAAACCGTCATCAATACGCTACAGAGCCAAAACGCCGTCACGCAATCGGGTTTCATCGAAGCGGGGCCGGAGCGCATTGCGGTGCGGGTTGGCGGATCGTTCACGTCGGAGGAAAGCCTGCGGGCAATCAATCTTCGCGTCAACGATCGCTTCTTCCCACTCAGCGATATCGCGACGATCCGGCGTGGCTATGTCGACCCCCCGACATCGCTTTTCCGAGTCAATGGCCAACCTGCCATCGCTCTTTCAATCGGCATGAAAAGCGGCGCAAACCTTGTTGAATTCGGCAAGGCGCTTGAAAAGGAAATAGAACAGGTGCAGGCGGAAATGCCTGTCGGCGTCGACATTCACAAGGTCTCCGACCAGCCTGCGGTGGTCGATGAAGCGGTGTCCGGATTTACCCGGGCGCTGTTTGAAGCCATCGCAATTGTCTTGGCCATCAGTTTCATCAGCCTTGGAATGCGTGCCGGTCTGGTTGTTGCCGTCTCCATCCCGCTTGTTCTGGCGATAACCTTCTTGGTCATGGCCTATCTTGGCATTTCGCTACAGCGAATTTCGCTCGGCGCTTTGATCATCGCGCTCGGTCTTCTGGTCGACGATGCGATGATTGCCGTTGAGATGATGGTGGCTCGACTGGAGGTTGGCGACAGCCTGCATAAAGCCGCCACCTATGTCTATACGTCGACGGCCTTCCCAATGCTCACAGGCACCCTCGTCACGGTCGCCGGCTTCATTCCAATTGGTTTGAACAACAGTGCAGCCGGTGAATTTACCTTCACACTATTCGTCGTGATCGCAGTGTCACTGCTGACGTCCTGGATTGTCGCGGTGCTGTTTACGCCACTGCTTGGCGTGACCCTGCTGCCGAAATCGATGAAGAAGCATGAGGATCACAAGGGGCGTTTCGCCAGGCTCTTCGAGGGTGCTCTGAAACTCGCGATGCGCTGGCGATGGGTCACGATTGTTCTTACCGTGCTCGCGTTTGGCCTTTCCGTCATGGGCATGGGCTTGGTTCAACAGCAGTTCTTCCCGAACTCGGACCGACCGGAACTCATCGTTGACTGGAATTTGCCGCACAACAGTTCGATCACCGAAACAAACCGGCAGATGGCAAAGTTCGAGAATGAAGCGCTGAAGGGCAACCAGGACATCGACCACTGGACGACCTATGTCGGTCAGGGCGCACCCCGCTTCATCCTGTCTTTCGATGTCCAGACGCCGGATGCCAGCTTCGGCCAGACGGTAATCGTGACCAAAGGGCTTGACGTCCGAGACAAGGTCCGAGCGCAACTCCAGGATTACCTGACAAAGACCTTCCCGGGCACCGACGCCTACGTCAAGCTACTGGATATTGGCCCGCCTGTCGGTAAACCGGTTCAGTATCGTGTCAGCGGACCGGATATTCAAAAGCTCAGACAATATGCTCAGCAGGTCTCGGGTATCGTTGGAGGGCACCCGCTCCTCTCCAACATGATCCTCGACTGGAACGAGCCGTCCCGCGTCGTCAAGGTCGATGTTCTGCAGGACAAGGCAAGGCAGCTCGGCATCTCCTCTCAGGATATTGCGACCGCTCTGAACAGCGTCGTTCAAGGCGCAAGCATTACCCAGGTGCGTGACGACATCTATCTCATCGATGTTATAGCCCGAGCCCAGCCTTCGGAACGCGGCAGCATAGAGACGTTCCAGAACCTTCCCCTTACCGGGGGCAATGGTCAGACTGTTCCGCTCTCCGCCGTTGCAAGCCTTCGTTACGAGCTTGAGCCTGCAATGATCTGGCGCCGATCAAGGGTTCCGACTATCACCGTGAAGGCGGCCGTCCTTGGTCCGACGCAACCGGCAACGATCGTCAACGAACTCCAGCCGCAAATTGACGCTTTCGCCAAGACGCTTCCCGCCGGTTATGCCATCACCGTCGGCGGCGCTGTCGAGGAAAGTGGCAAGGCACAGGGTCCGATTGCCGCCGTGGCTCCGCTCATGCTGTTCATCATGGCGACGATCCTGATGATCCAGTTGCAAAGCTTCAGCCGCTTGTTCTTGGTCTTTGCGGTTGCGCCGCTTGCGTTGATCGGCGTGGTGAGCGCCCTATTGCTCAGCAACGCACCGATGGGCTTTGTCGCTATTCTCGGCATCCTCGCCCTGATCGGAATTCTTATCCGCAATTCGGTCATCCTTGTTGTGCAGATCGAGCATCTTCGGCAGGAAGGAGTGCCGCCCTGGCGGGCCGTTATCGAAGCAACGGAACATCGAATGCGTCCCATCATGCTCACCGCAGCTGCAGCGACTCTCGCGCTTATTCCGATATCGCGCGAAGTTTTCTGGGGACCCATGGCCTACGCGATGATGGGCGGGATTGTGATGGGAACGGTTCTCACACTGCTGTTCCTCCCAGCACTCTATGTCGCATGGTTTAGGATACCGGCAGAAAAGCAGGCAGAACCGATAGAAGCGTGATCGAACGATCAGGTTCAACGCATAGTCGATAGAGAACGCAGAATACGCCAAGACATCCATGGCGTATTCACGCAAAAGCAAGACGATATTAATGCCCGCAATGGGCGAGCTGATTTTTCATCCGATTTGGTAGCGCGGCGATCCGCGGCCATAATGAGACAATATCGATGACATCATCCCTGTCGGCAATCAGATGCCTCATGTTTGTACTCCTTGCAGCACTTGCGGGATGTGCAGCTCGCCCTGGTCCGGATGTTTTGAAGGTTAGCGCGACAACCCAACCGGTTCCCGGCGCAAGGACCGTCAAGGTTTACGTCGCGACGACGCGCGAACGGAAGGCGCCCGGCGAGAATATCTTCACCAATGGCCGCTCGTTCAATATCAACTATGCCGAGTTCACGATTTCAGTGCCGCCAGGACATAAGGCCGGAAATATCGAATGGCCCTCGGGCAAACCTGATCCCAGACGTGATTTTGTCACGATTGAACAAAGAGCTCTCGACCGGACCTCTTTCGAACGCGAGATTGAACGTTCCAAATCGCCGCGAAAGCCCGACGTTGGCGTGTTCGTCCACGGCTTCAACAACAACTTTCAGGAATCTCTTTATCGCCTGGTCCAGATCAGTGCCGATGCGGGCAATAAAGACGTTCCAATCCTTTTTGCCTGGCCATCGCAAGCAAGCATCACTGGTTATGTTGCCGACAAGGATTCGGTGACTTTTTCGCGCGATAGCCTCGTCGATACACTGACCATGCTCGGAAAAAACCCGAAGATCGGCAAGATCGACGTTCTCGGTCACAGCATGGGCACATGGCTGACGGTGGAGGCTGTGCGCCAATTACGATTGACGAAGCAAGACGCCGTCATTCATCGTTTGAACGTCATACTCGCCGCACCCGACATCGATGTTGATGTGTTCCGCGAACAGCTTGCCGTCATCGGCCCGCTTTCGCCGCCCATGACGTTGCTTGTCTCGAAAGACGACAAGGCGCTGGCGGTTTCCAGCTTCATATCGCAGGATCATCAGCGGCTCGGAACGATCGATGTTAGCGATCCAGAGGTCCAGGCCGCTGCGAAGAAGGCCGACGTTCAGATCATCGATATCTCCGAACTTTCTGCGGCGGATGGCTTCAACCACGATCGCTATGCGCGCCTGGCAGCCATGTATCCCCAATTGGCGGAGAAGGACAAAAACGGCTCAGGCAATATCCGCAAGGCGGGCGCCTTTATATTCAATTCAGTTGGGGCAACCCTTGCCAGTCCTTTCACCTTGGCAGGCAAAGTCGTTTCGGGCGAATAGCAATGATCGACGCCTACGCCACAATTGATCTGTCTCGCAAGCTCATCAGCTTCGCTGCCTGGATTCTGAGAATGGCGGCCACACTAGTGGGCGCCTGGACGGCATTGGCGCTGTGGTTCCAGTTTCCGAAGCCGTTATCGCTCGTCCTCATCGGGATTGCCTTGCTGATTACAGCTTTCGTGGTGCGTATGGCGGGGCGTGGTCCGATCCGCGCCTGGCTCGTCTTTTCCATCTGCCTTGTCATCGTTGTAAGCTGGTGGGGCAGCATTACCCCATCACAGCATAAAATCTGGGCAATTGAGGACGCTAAGGGGGTAACGGCCGATTTCAGCCCTGATGGCGACATCCAGATTCACAACATCAGAAATTTCGACTGGTTTACTCAGCGCAATTTCAAGCCCGACTGGGAAACAAAAACCTTTCGTCTGGACCAGCTGAAAGCTGTCGATCTTGTCTCGTCAAGCTGGGGTATGCGCGCTATCGCGCATACGATGATAAGTTTTGAATTTGCCGATGGACGTCACTTGGTATTTTCTCCTGAAGTGCGTCGAGAGAAAAGCGAAGCCTTTTCGGAATTTGGCGGTTTCTTCAAACAGTTCGAGCTCGTTCTTCTCGCCGGCGAAGAGAACGATATCTTGCGGTTGAGAACCAATATTCGAGGAGAGACAGTGTCTCTTTTCCGATTGAAGCTGTCTCACGATCAAATGCGCGATCTTTTCATGTCCTATCTGCGGCTGGGCAATAAGCTCTCTTATGACCCGGAATTCTATAAGCCGCTGACCACGAACTGGACCGCAACGATTTTCAAGCTTGTGGAAATGACCTCACCCGGGACGGCTCTAGACTGGCGTGTTTTTCTACCCGGATATTTTCCCGATTATCTTTACGACCATCATATGCTCGCATCAGATCTTCCCCTTGCGGAGTTGAAGAGTGCGGCTGACATCACTGACCGAGCACAAGCGGCACCCGCCGCAGACTACTCCGAAAGCATAAGGAGCCCCTGATAAGACCACAGCCAGCGTAGATACCGAGGTCGCATTCGAGAACAGCAGGAACGCATCGACCATAGAGGCGTTTGGATCATCATCTGCAGTTTACAGTATGAAAACCGGATATCAGACTTGCCTGAAAACCCTCTGCAAACCAGCAATCCCGCCAATCTGTTTCAATCGCTTGCCGCGTTGGAGTTAAGCGATCTTGTCGGACTTTGGCGCGGATCTCATGTCCCGAGCGGCCATCCGCTGGATGGCGTGCTGGAGAATTTGGGTTGGTTCGGAAAACGGTTTCATCCAAACCTTCGGGCCGATGCGCTCTTGTTTCGTACCGGCCCTGCGCGCCTAATTCCCATTGATCCTCGCTTCATACCGCTTCCCTTGGCTTTGCGGTTGACTAGTTTCGGACGTTCGCGAGTTGCACGAAACTGGTTTCCCTATGTTCAGAAGATGCTCCGCGCCAAAGGTCCGACGGCAACGCTACAACTTCTTGATCTGGAGAACACACCGACTGTTGCAATGGTCTACGACCATCAGCCTGTGACAGACTACTTCAGGCGGATAGACGACCGGACCATCCTTGGAATGATGTGCCTCAAAGGTGATGCAAAGCGCTTTTTCTTTACTCTGACCAAAGTTGCCGAGACCTGATGTCGATACCGTCCGATCGAATGCCAGCGTTGAACGTCAGGCAACCCTAGCATTATGACGACGACCGGCTGCAAGAGCGATGAAATCTTCCGCGCTGACAGCCCTGGAATAGAGGTAGCCTTGGGCGAAATGACAGCCAAGTGTTGCAAGTGACGTAGCCTGAACCTGCGTCTCCACCCCCTCGGCTACCACTTCCATTCCTATTTTTTCCGCAATCGAAACCAGGCCTTCGATAATCGCCCTCGCACCTGCATCGCGCTCCATGAGACGCGTGAATGATTTGTCGATTTTGATGATATCGACGCGCATAGCAAGGAGATGGGCCAAAGCGGCATAGCCGGTGCCGAAGTCGTCCATGGCGATTTGGAACCCAGACTCGCGAAGGGAAACCATAGCGGCACGAATATATTCGCCTCGCTGCTCGAGATAGACGGATTCGGTGACCTCGACGATTATAGAATGCGGTGCGAGACCGGCAGCATCGGCGAAGTGCAAAAGCTGCTCGCGAAGATTGCCTGTCTGGAAATCCGCAGATGTCACGTTGAGCGCGACGTGGCCCATAAAAAGTCCTGCGCTGCGCCAGTTCATCACGTCAACGCCGATTTTCCTTAGCATCCGGCTCGTAATCTCGGATGCCACATGCACGTCATGGGTTGCTTCGAAGAATTCTGCGGCCTGCATCACGACGCCATCCGGGCGACGAATCCGGCAAAGAGCTTCAACGCCGGCAATCTCGCCCGTCTCGAGGTCGATAACCGGCTGGTAGAAGGGAACAAGCCGATCCTCCGCGAGAGCCGACGTGACCTCTTTGATCGCAGCAAAGCGGCGCGTGATTGACGTCGTTGTGGTCTCGTTGAAGATTTCGAAACGGCCCCTCGCCGTTTCCTTGGCATGGTAAAGTGCAATGTCCGCCCGGTGCCTTGCCGTTTCCATTTCAAGGCCGGCGGGGCATAGGGATGCACCGATGGTGGCGAGCGGCACCACGCTGTGACCGTTGCACGAGGTTGGTGGTTTTAAAACATTGAGGCACTCTGCACCCAGAGTGGCAAGATCCGCTTCATTGGCCGCGTCGCAGATGATGGCAAATTCATCGCCACCGACCCTGAACACGTGATCGCACATTTTCTTGAGACGGTTTGCAACTTCGATGATGAGGTCATCACCCGCCCTGTGCCCAAACGTGTCATTGACGAACTTCAAATTGTCGACATCGAGCAACATCAGCCCGAGGTTTTGCCGAGCCGACTGGCGGACGTGCAAATCGAAAGCAGCTCGATTTGGAAGACCGGTCATGGAGTCATTATAGGCAAGCCGGTGACGCTCCAAGACTCTCTGATGCCGTTCAATAGCGATCGTGCAAAGATGGGCGGAGGCTGCGACGAGTTTCTCCTCCGTCTCGCTCGGTCCGCGTGCTGTACGGTAATAGAAGACGAATGTGCCAAGAACCCGGCCGTCTGCGCCAATGATAGGACTTGACCAGCAAGCCATGAATCCCAGCGCTTTCGCGAGCGCCTTGTAGGGCGCGCATCTCGGATCTCTCAGCATGTCAATGATTGCAACCGGCATCTTCCAGAACGCCGCGCTTCCGCAAGAGCCAACTTCTGGACCGATCGGGAGTCTATCCACAGCATCGCTGTATTCAGCCGGGAGGCTAGGTCCAGCAATATGACGCAGCACATCGTCTTCGACAACAAGAATGCCACAAGTTATCGAGGGAAGAACCTCTTCAATAAAGCGGCATAGAGTGTTCAACGTCGCGTCCAGACTTTCACCAGACGCAATCATCTCCAGGATTCGGTTCTGCAGCTTCAAAAACATGAAGTTGTCCTCCGAAGTACTTGGTAACCCATCTATCCTTGCAAAGTTATTTACGAGTTACCTAAAATAAAGTTTGCTAAAGCATTTATATTTTCAAATCGTCTGGTCCCGCAGCAGTCTCAGCGCTCGTGAGCAGCAGAACCAAGCGTCGCGACATCTAATTGCTCGGTGTTCGACAGGAGGTTCGCAAAGCCTAATGAAACCTCTTTAACCAAGTCTGGGTGTATGCCATGCGCCACCTCCACAAGCACGATCCGTTTCGCCCGCTTGTGACCACTATCCGAATGCGTTGAACCGAAATGCAGGTCTTCTGAATGACCATGCCCTGATCAGTCCGTCTTCGGCATCAAGGTTGCCATCGCGCCCTGAACTCGAGAAGCCACCTTCCCTTTTCCTTTGTCGCTATCGCCTTACCGCTGGAGTGGAAGATGCTTTTCTCGGCCTGAACTGCACGGGCGGGAACGAGAGGCCGATACAGGCCGTTTAGGAGGGCTGTAACATTGAAAGTTTCGTCATGAGCACGATTGCTGCTTATCTTTACCGGGATGGAAAAAGAGCAGAAACATTTGATTTAGAAGACAACAAGTTACCAGATGCTCGAAATGAATTTGTATGGATCGGCCTGCACGATCCAAGCGAAGAAGATCTTCTTTCCCTCCAGAAAACGTTTCGTCTACATTCCTTGGCCGTTGAAGATGCAGCCTCCCCGCATCAAATGCCGAAGATAGACATTTATGATGACCAGCTTTTCATCATCGCTAAAACGGCAACCCTGGAAGGCGATATCATCAATTACGGCGAGACGGCTGTGTTCGTCGGGCCGCACCATGTCATCACAGTTCGCCATGGCTCCGATCGCGGCTATGCGGAGCTTCGCAAGCAATTGGAAGCCGCGCCCCAGGTCCTAAAGAACGGCAGCGACTATGTGCTGCACGGAATTTTGGACTTTGTCGTCGACGGATACCTGCCGATCATTCAGAAGATCGAGGATCGAGTTTTGGGGATGGAGCAGGACATGCTCGATACATTCCTCGAGCGTTCGCAGATAAAAAGGCTTTTCCGTCTCCGGCGGCAAGTGATCCGCTTCCAGCGTATTTTAGGCCCAATGACAGAAGTATGCGGCAAACTCGTGCACTTGGACCTGCCCTGCGTCGATGCCGAAGCAAAGAAATACTTCAAGGACGTCTATGACCATGTCGTGCGGGTCGAAACGATGACCAGCGGACTGAAGGACATCATCATATCGGTGTTCGAAGCAAGCAATCTTCTAGAGCAGCAGAGGCAGGGAACGATCACGAGGCAGTTGGCCGCCTGGGCCGCAATCGCGGCGGTCCCTACTGCGATTGCAGGCATTTACGGCATGAACTTCGAAAACATGCCTGAACTCAAGACCCAGTATGGGTACTACGTCGTGCTTGCAGTCATTCTTAGTCTCTGCGGCATCCTGTTCATCCGCTTCAAGAAATCCGGCTGGCTCTAGTCTGTCAATGCAAACACATGCAGAAGCGAAACTCCGATCTTTAAAGACACAGTAGGATTTCCAAAGCTAAAGCCGAGGTCTGGGCGCATTTGAAGCCCAGCCTCGATTTCCGAACACACGGCGCGTTAGCGGCGGCGCGGCCCACGCGGAAGCAAAAGCGGCAAGAGCAGGGTAAAGATTGGCACGCCCCTCAACATGCGAGCGACAAGGAACGTCCCTGCCATCGCGCCAGAGAGCTTAAGCCACGGATGGTTGCCCAGCTGCTCATGTGCGCTGGTGTCAAGCCATTCGGCATGCGCCTTCCCGGCTCGACGGGTCTGTTCCTTTATGAGAGTCATCCGGGCGCGAAGATGCTGTAGTTCCTCACGAAGCTTAGCAAGCTCCACCATTTTTTCTGCGCTCTCATCACCAGATGCTGGCTTCTTGAGCAAATCATCTCGAAGAGCCTGCCGCTCCAGATCAGCAAGGTGTCGTTGAACATCACTGCTTGTGTCAACGCTTTCGCCGATCGTGTTCGTCGTCCTGATCTCTGTCATGATCATCCTTCTTTCGATTTCCTGCCATTGGACTTAAGACCGTCGATCGCATCGATCAGTCGCTGAGCATGAAACGCAATGGCACGAAAAAAGATGCATTCTGCGTCTTCGTCGCAGGAAGCGGCACCATTCCACCTTTTCCTGAGGGAACTCATCGGACAACCGCTCGTTGAGGTGATGAAAAGAAGGAACCCGTTATGTCTCGATATCTGGAAACCAACAAAGATGCCATCTCTCCGCCCGCTTCGCCGAAGCTAAACGTGCTCCAACCAACCCATGCCACCAAGCGTGTCGCTTGGTCCATCTTTAGCGTCCTTATTGCCGTCGCTGTAGCCGGAACGATCGGCTACAGAATTATGGGCTAGCTGGGATATTCCGTCTGCTGGAATAAGAGCCCGAAAATCAAGAGCGTTTTCGGGCTTCAAGCCTTTAATGCGAACTGGCATGGAGCTCTTCACGGGCTGCTCCGAGCTTCAGCCGATTAGGCGACAAGATAGTTCTCAGGCGATAAGATATTTCCTGAACCAGTCGATCGTTCGCTCCCATGCAAGCTTAGCTGCCTGCTCGTCATAACGAGGCGTTGAATCGTTATGAAAGCCGTGATTGACGTTGGAATAGACGTATCCTTCATAAGTCTTGCCGGCCGCCTTCAATGCTGCCTCGTAGGCAGGCCATCCATCGGTAATCGCCTTGTCAAGTTCGGCGTAGTGGAGAAGCAGCGGGGCTTTGATGCGTGGCACGTCGGCTGCAGCAGGTTGACGCCCGTAAAACGGCACGGCAGCAGCCAGTTCGGGATAAGCAACAGCGGCTGCATTTGCCACACCACCACCATAGCAGAAGCCCGTGATGCCGACCTTGCCGGTCGTCATGTCGCTTTTCATCATGAATTCGACAGCGGCAAAAAAGTCATTCATCAGCTTTTGCGGATCGACCTTCTGCTGAAGTTCCTTGCCCTTTTCGTCATTGCCTGGATAGCCGCCGACTGATGTCAAGCCGTCCGGAGCAAGCGCAATAAAGCCTGCTTTCGCGACCCTGCGGGCCACGTCCTCGATGTAGGGATTGAGGCCCCGATTCTCATGAACCACAACGACAGCAGCAGCCTTCCCCTTGAGAGCGGCTGGCTTAACGAGATAAGCGCGCACTTTGCCGTTTCCGTTCGGCGACGGGTATTCAATATATTCCGGGACGATATCGGGATCGGTGAATTCTACTTGCTGCGCGAGTGCATAATTCGGGCTCAGCGAAGAGAGAATTGCGGCGGCTGTTAAACCGCCGACGGCATATTTCGCCGCGCGGTCAAGAAACTCTCGCTTGGTCAAATGACCATGGGCGTAATAGTCATAGAGCTCGAGGAGCTCCTGCGGAAAGTCCTTTGCTGTTAAACGCTCGTTCATGCAGTCTCCTCCACGACAAAACCTATGCCGAGGAAACTAGCGGACACTGAGGCAATGTGTAGTCACGTTTCCGCGACACGATGGACTAAAACATCGAAGTCTTTCCGGCGTCCATGATCGGTGATCCGCGATCGCGGTCTGGGCAATCTCAGACTGCATCGCGGCTGATCATAAACGCTATAAAACTGCACGAGCTTAGACAGGCCAATAGAGGCTTGGCGGTCGACATCTAATAAAGACGCCCTCCCCGCCAAAACCTTTCGTGAAACCTTAAGACGCCCGAACTAGTTCTGCTTCGCTGGCGTATCAGGTCCCTTGAGCTGCTGACCATTGACGCTGACCGAGCCATCCGGTTGTGCAACGACTTCCCAGCGGGACCGGCCGTCGGGATCTGTCTTGGCGAAGCCTTTCGCCATCATCAGCCCCATCGAAACATTGTTCGCCCTCGGATCTTGCTGTGCCGCGGCCTGAACGGCTGCAATCGTCTTGTCGATGTCGCGCGCAAGGATCGTTGCTTTGACAACCACATCTTCGGCTTTTTCATTCAAAAAGCGTCCGGAAAAGGTACCGGATATCTGAAAGTCGTAACTATCGGACACGGCCGAAACGTTGGGAAATTCAACGAGCAATCTACCGTCGGGCAACATTGCGCGAAACTCGCGATCACCGGCTGCCGAGGCTTGATCTCCCTTTTGTTTCCAGTCCTGCTTTTTGAATTCCTGCCAAAAGGCATCAAAGTTCAGGTTCGGCATCGCCACTTCGACGTTCAAGGATTGCGGAACAAATCCTGCATAGGCTGGAGGCAAAATAGCGCTGTCCACAGATGCTCCGTCAGACCGGATTGAAAAACCGATTCGCATCGCCTCGGGAGCGCCATCCAGAGAAGCGCCATAACTCAACGCCGAGACTTCTCCTAAAGACTGATCCGCGGTAGAGAAAGACACGTTTTTCAACGTGAAATCCTGCTTGTAGGATTGCAAGAGAGGAAAAGCTTTCGGCAGCTCTTCCTTTATTTCTTGCTGCATCTCAGCGGGCTTTTCGGACTTTGCGGAAATTGCACTGCTGATTTCGTTGATCACGCGAAGTTTGATACCATCGAAAAGCGAGGAAAATTCAGCTGACTGCGCCTTCATCGTAAACGAGGCTTGCCCAGGCTGAGTAACCTCCGCCACCATGTCACTCATGGAGCCCGTTGTCTTAAGGGCCTGCGCGGACCCGTCAGCGGTATCATTAACATCGATGCCGTAATTGATCCCTGCAATCTTGAAAGCGGTGCGCTTGTCTGCCTCTGCCAGGTTGACGCCGAGATCCTGCAGTTTGAAGGTGCCGTTTCGAATGTAGTGCAAGGCAGGATCGAATAGCGCATTGGCGCTGCTTGAATCGACGTTCGCAGTGAAGTCGGTCGCGGGTTTACCTGGCGGGCTGAACTTGCCCTTAAAGCTCAGCTTGTTGTCGGCCTCGATAAGCCAGCGCCCGTCATCCCGCGGGGTCGCAAAGCTGATGAACGGCTGAACCTCATCCAGCGTCAGGTTGGGAAGGGTTAGCTTTTTGAAAAACCTTTCAAAATCATAGGTGATCTTGTACCGACTGCCGTCCGGTTGAACTGTAACGCTATCTTTTACGGAAGGCGCCACATACTGGCTGCTTAGAAGATCTTTCTTGAGCTTTTCTGCGCCTTGTTGATCCACAGGCGCTGCGGCGGCAGTATTAAAGGATAAAACGGAAATTGCAGCAGCGCTGGCAAGATACTTCAACCTGGTCATGATCATGCATCCTTGGGGTCGGTATTCTTCTTAGGACTGCAACAAACGAATTCGTTTTGCATAAGTCAACCGCCCGCGTCTTAAGCGGTAAATTTTCAGCTTCTTCGTCTCGCAGCTTGAAACTTAAGAACCTGCCAGCAACGCGCTATTTCGCAAATCACGTTAACCGGTCTGAGGAACAAACGGCGGAGGGCTCCGTTACACGATCAACCTTTAATTGAGGCGGCATCATCATGAGTCATTTCACTACTCCCCCCGCAGATACACTCTGTCCGGTTTCTCTGACGATCAACGGCAAATTCCATTCATTGGACGTTGCTCCCTGGACCACGTTACTGGATCTTCTGCGAGGACCGCTGGACCTGACCGGCACCAAGAAGGGCTGCGACCATGGTCAGTGCGGAGCCTGCACAGTCCTGATCGACGGCGAGAGGATGAACGCTTGCCTTAAGCTTGCAATATCTTTGGACGGCTCTGAGATTGCGACGATTGAAGGCATCGGTACGCTTGGCGATCTGCATCCCATGCAGCAGGCGTTCATCGATCACGATGCATTCCAATGCGGCTACTGCACGCCAGGACAGATCTGCTCCGCCGTTGGGCTATTGAAAGAAGGTCACGCGCATAGCCGTGAGCAGATCCGGGAACTGATGAGCGGCAACTTATGTCGCTGCGGAGCCTACACCAATATCGCCGATGCCATCGAAGAAGTCGCAGGACTTTACGGCCGTCAAGGCCTTCAGGAGGCCGCCGAATGAAACCCTTTGACTATCTTCGTCCCGAAAAAGTGGAAGACGCAGTTACTGCTCTGGCATCGACACCCCAAGCTCAGGTCCTCGCAGGTGGCACCAATCTCGTCGATCTCATGAAGTACGATGTCACGCATCCCGACCTTGTCATCGATATCAACAGGCTTCCTCTAAAAGCTATTGAAGAAACGGCCGACGGCTCCCTGCGGATCGGCGCCTTGGTCAGCAATTCCGCCCTTGCCTATGATGCGGTTGTTCAAGAACGTTATCCTCTTCTTTCCAGCGCAATCCTGGCGGGCGCGTCGCCACAGTTGCGCAATGCAGCCAGCACTGGCGGCAATCTCCTTCAGCGCACCCGCTGTTACTACTTCTATGATCCCTCAACACGATGCAACAAACGCGATCCCGGTTCCGGGTGCTCGGCCATTGGTGGCGTTAACCGCATTCATGCGATCCTGGGTGCCAGCGAGCACTGTATCGCGACCCACCCATCGGATATGTGCGTTGCCCTCGCCGCTTTGGATGCGACCGTTGAAGTTCAGGGAGCGCAAGGTAAAAGGGAGATACCGTTCGCGGATTTCCATCGACTTCCAGGTGATCAACCCGAAAAGGACAACACCCTGGAAAAAGGCGAGCTTGCAACGGCGGTCAGGCTTCCTGCCAATCATTTTGCCAAGCATCACAGTTATCTGAAGATCCGTGACAGACTATCCTATGCCTTTGCCCTCGTCTCGGCAGCAGTGGCTCTCGACATCCAAGACGGTACGATAACAGAGCTGCGGGTTGCCCTGGGCGGCGTGGCACACAAGCCCTGGCGCGATCCGCTGGCCGAGGCAGAGTTTGCGGGAGCACCTGCCAATGAAGAAAGTTTTCGAGCCTTTGCGGCACGGCTTTTGACGGGCTCGATCGGCCAGGGTGGGAACGACTTCAAGATTGGGCTGGCAGCAAAAACGATCGTTCGCGCACTTACGCAGGCAAGTGTGAGGCAGCCGCAGGTACAATCTCACAAAGCAATATTCTAAAACCTTTCGGCTCCATGAGCCAGGACGCACTCATTCTTCAAATAGCCGCATCACGCCGAAATCCATGTGGTTTCAGGCTGATGCCCGTCAGGGGAGCCGAAACATGCTGCATCACACAAAAACCGTGGGACGCGCGACACCGCGCATCGATGGAGCGGCGAAAGTCACGGGGTCTGCCCGCTATGCCGCCGAACACACTCAATCTGAACTGGCACATGGCTATGCTCTGCTTGCGACGATCGCATCGGGTCGTATCCTTCGCATCGAGACCAGTGCCGCAGAGCGCTATCCAGGCGTGCTGAAGATCTACACACATGAGAACCGTCCATCGGCGACCAACAGCGATAAAGAATGGAAAGATGCGGTTGCGCTTCCCGGCCATCCATTCCGGCCGCTTGAAAACAACCGAATTCTTTTTGATGGCCAGCCAATTGCCCTTGTGGTTGCAACCAGCTTCGAATCTGCAAGAGATGCTGCGGCTTTAATCTCGGTGGACTATCAAGCGGACTCCGCACAAACTGACCTTCTGAGAGCACAGGGTGACAGCTATGTTCCGCCTGTCGTTCGAATGGAGTCGCTTGCGCCGCCTGATCCGCGAGGAACCGCCGAACAGGCATTTTCCGATGCGGCTTTCAAATTTACCGGCGACTACGTCATGGAAGGCGAGCACCACAATCCGATGGAGCTCTTCGCCAGTACCGTCATTTGGGAAAGCGACGGTCAGTTGACCATCCACGATAAGACACAAGGCTCACAGAATAGTCACGACTACATCTGTGGCGTGTTTGGGCTTGAGCCTGAAAAGGTTACCGTCAAAAATGCGTTTATCGGTGGTGCTTTCGGCCAGGGACTTCGACCAAAACATCAACTTTTTTTCGCCGTGATGGCAAGCCTTGATTTAAGCCGGTCGGTGCGTGTCGAAATGAGCCGCCAGGAAATGTTTTCGCTGACATGGCGTCCATCGAGCATTCAGACCGTGTCTCTCGCCGCAGACGAAAACGGCACGCTCCAGGCGATCCTTCATCATTGTACGCATGCCACATCGACATACGAGGACTATCAGGAAAATGTCGTCAACTGGTCCGGGTTGGCCTACAGGTGCGACAATGTCACGTTAACCTACAAGCTTGCGAAGCTGGATATGTCTACGCCTGGTGACATGCGTGCCCCTGGAGCGGCGACTGGGGTAACGGCGCTTGAAACGGCACTGGACGAGCTTTCTTATGTGGTTGGTATAGACCCGCTCGAACTGAGACTACGCAATTTCATCGAGCGGGATCAAAATGAAGACAAAGACCTAACATCGAAAGCTCTCGATGCCTGCTATCGACAAGGTGCCGAGCTTTTTGGCTGGTCTCGCCGTTCGTCCACCCCGCGGTGCATGAAAGAAGGAAACGACCTCGTCGGATGGGGAATGGCCACAGGGATATGGGAAGCAAGTCTGTCTCCGGCTCAGGCGAAAATCAAGCTGACAAGAGACGGGCAAGCCACAGTCGCGGCAGCCGCCTCCGATATCGGAACCGGCACCTATACGATCGTTGCTCAGCTCGCTGCAGAGGCCTTCGATTTGCCTCTGGAGCAGGTGGAGGTGCAAATTGGAGACTCCAACCTTCCAAAAACAAGTGTTGAGGGAGGTTCATGGACGGCCGCCTCGACCGGCTCAGCAGTTCAGGCAGCAGCGCTGGAGGTCAAGAAAGACCTTCTTTCCTACGCTCAGAAGACGTCTAACTCCATCTTCGCAGACGTCGGTGTAGATCAAGTCGCCATCGTTGATGGACGCTTGGTACTCGATGCAAACCACCAAATGGGCCTTGCCATCAACGACATCATGAGCGCCAACGGGCTGGACTTCATCGAGAAGACTGGAAAGGTCGAACCAGATGAAGACCTGATGAAACGCTATTCCAGCTACACGCATTCGGCGGTCTTCGTTGAGGTGAAGGTTGATGAACAGCTAGGCGTAACAAGAGTGACGCGCGTTGTCAGCGCCATCGCCGCCGGCCGAATTCTCAATCCCCAGACCGCTCGTAGCCAAATCCTCGGTGGCGTTGTGATGGGGATAGGTATGGCGCTTCATGAGGAGGGTATGATCGATCATCGGATCGGAAAGATCATGAACCACAACTTGGCGGAATATCACATCCCGGCTCATGCAGATATTGATGACATCGAAGTCATCTTCGTTGAAGAGGAAGATCAGCTGACGAGCCCAATCGGTGTAAAGGGCCTTGGAGAGATTGGCATCGTCGGCGTAGCGGCGGCAGTCTCCAATGCCATATTCCATGCGACGGGAAACCGTATCCGGAGTTTCCCAATCACAATCGACAAAATCTTGTCCCCATCGCTTCAATAATATTGCAAACAAGCAAAAGGCCCATCCAGGAAATCCCGGATGGGCCTTTTTCTATTGGCGCGCCCTGTGTCCAAATGGACAGAGGACGCGCCGCGCGATGGCCACAATCATCAGCCTTTCATCAGGATCGAAGACGATCCTGAGGCTTTCGCATTATCCGGCGGGGCGAAGCTGCAGGCGGGCAACACCAGCCGCAACATTGAGGCCCGTGCCCACTTCACCGCTGAGGGGCTGCAGGCCAAAGTTCTTGCCGCTACCGCCTACGAGAGCATTAGCTCCCAGTCCAACGCCTGCCGATGCACTTGCGGATGCGCCGACATAGGTGCCAGCCAAGGCGTCATCACCGACACGGGTCGGCTGAACGTTATAGACCAGCCAGGTCATGTAGGTTTTGCCGGTAATGCCGACATCCAGACCGAATTTTCCGATCGAACCAGTGTAACGCTCGATCTTGCCGGTACGCTGACGAAACTCACAAGTGACGTCCTTCTTCGAGGCGATCACCAGACCGATGCCGCCCGCAACTTGGCAAGACAAGGTACCGACACGCTCGCGTGGCTCATTGGCGACTGTTTCCTTCTTCACAGCATGTCGTTTCGTGCTGTGATGGGTGGTTTCCGCCAAGGCGGCGGAGCCGACTGCCGTTGCAGCGATCAATGCCAGGCTGATTATTTTCTTCATCGGAAGATCCTTTCTGGTCTAAATGAAAGTTGAACTATGCGCGCCCTCAACGCTCCTAATGAAAAATCGTTCAATCTCAAGAGATTATACAACCTTCAATAGAATTCGATGTAATTTGAAATTCACAGACGACTCGGCTGAGACAGAACTCGCCAGCAACGGCCGCCGCAATTCGGGCGGCCGCATAACTGGGAACGTGACCCGTCAATTTCACGTATCCTGGCCCCGGGATAACTTCGATCCGCGCCGCCTCGAGTCCTTCCGTATAGGCCAGCAAACACTGCAAGGCCTGGCAGGTCGACACGGCAGATGGCGTGGGCGTGCATGGGGTGGACCGAAATGAAAAAAGCATGACGAACTCTTCTCTCAACAAATATTCTTCTGCATGAGCAAGGCCGAAAGACCCCGCTGCCACTGCGTTGGTAGCTTGAAAAATAGGGAAGAGAGAAAGGCAAATGCAGGCAAGAAGATACCAGAAAAACTAGTATGTCTTAACCTTTTTTAGCTGAAATTCGGTTTACAAAACTAACGAGGTCGACTGGCAGCATCAGTTTCTGGGAATGCGGTTCGTATGCGCCAGCAAAACCAATTGTACTGGGACCAGATATCGTTGCTAGGACGGCGGACAAGGCGCTTGGGTCAACCTTTCAATCCTATGCAGGTTTTCGTTTGCCCAGCCGTTTCGGCGATGTCCCAGTGAAACCTCGCTCCCTCGCCCAGATAATGGCGGCCGAGCGACGATTGACGCCAATCTTGCTGTATAAAGATGCGACGTGGTTGCGAATGGTATTCTTCGAAAGGTGAAGCGTTTCGCCCATTTCCGCATCGCTCAACCCATTGCAGATCAGCCCAAGGATTTCCCGTTCACGATCCGTCAAGTCGAGCAGTTGCGCACGTGAGACACTACCTGTCGATTTCTGCTTCAGTGTTGCCAGTCTCTCCACAACGGAGCGGCTGAACCAGGATGTATCGGCCATCACGCTTTCAATGGCCTCAATCAGTTCTGCTTCGCTTCTTCGACGCTCGGTCACGTCCTGCAGCGCCCAGATCACACACTGACTGTCATTGATCTCGACACGTTCTGCAGAGACCTGGCATTCCGCAAAACTTCCGTCTTTCAATCGAATGCGCATAAGCTCGTTTCGCACGAGCCCGTTGTCTTTGAGGGTTTGCTCAAGCGTGCGCCGCGCTGCAATATCCTCCCAAAGATGAAGCTCGGCTGCACTACGGCCGATGACCTCCTCTTCCTTTCGCTCGCAGAGCTGAAGGAACGCGTCGTTGACCTCGATGAAGACGAAATCCTTGAGGCGCGAAATTGCCGTCGGCGCCGGGCTAAGGCGAAACGATTTCGAAAAACGCTCCTCGCTTTGCCGTAATGCGTTTTGCGCTTTCCTGCGTTGGTCAAGATCGGCGAAGGTAAAGAGCATGCAGGGTTCTTCAAACACCTGTATCGGTTCGCCAGCAACGATGACCAGCCTATCGCCTCCGTCGGCTGTGGGCAAAAGCGCCTCGCGCTGGCGGATGTAGCGTCCCTCGTTAAACTTCTCGAGAGCGTCTTCCCCCGTTTCGCAACCGGAAAAAAGACCGATCTCGTCGATCGTACGGCCAATGACGTCTTCACGCGGATGACCGGATATTTCCACGAAGCCAAGGTTGGCGCGGATAAAACGGCGGTCTTCAAGGCGACAGATCAAACCCGGAGCTGGATTGGCGTTGAAGGCGCTCTCGAACCGTTCCTCAGCCTCGAACCGGGGCGTTTCGTCCCGGATAATAAGCGCAAGAAGATCGGCATCCTCCGGATCATCACCGATCACAAGGCTGCGGACCGTGTGAACCCACACGGTCTCCGGCGTTTCCACGGGAAAAATCTCAACCGTCACGTCATCGACAGTCTCTCCCGCGATGAGTTTCTCGATGGGATATTGGCCCTGCTCCAGAAGATGATTGTTCCGATACCGCAGAGTAAAGCGCCGGCGGTATTCACCGATGTCGCTCCCAAGGTCCGCGAGCTCGCCGACACGGTGCATATCAAGCGCGGCTTGATTGGCCCAGGTTATCTGGCCCCCCTTATCAACGAGGATGAGACCATCGCTCAAGCCCACAATCAATTGCAACAACACAGATCGATTGATCTTGGGAGGGCTTTCTGGCTCGGACACGCGGCACCGTTGTCTGGTTGGTCTGATCCCTTGCTTACAGCAAAAAAAACGGCGCGTCACGGGACGCGCCGCCGGCTGTCATTCAGGTAGAGACTACTGCAAGGTGCGCGGGATCATGTCCGGCATTGGCTGGCCGGTGGGCTGTGCAGCAGCGCGTGAACCTTCAAGACCGGTAGCCACGACTGACACCCGGAAACGCCCGTCAAGATCGCGATCGAAGATGGCGCCGACAACGATATCGGCATCGTCCTGAACTTCGTCACGAATGCGGCTGGCCGCTTCGTCGACTTCGAACAGAGTCATGTCAGAGCCACCGGAAATGGAAATCAGCACGCCCTTTGCACCACGCATCGAAATATCGTCGAGAAGAGGATTGGCGATAGCAGCTTCTGCCGCACGCAAAGCGCGGCCATCACCGTCCGCCTCGCCCGTCCCCATCATCGCACGGCCCATCCCGCGCATAACGGACTTCACGTCAGCGAAATCGAGGTTGATCAGGCCTTCCTTGACGATCAGGTCGGTGATGCAGCCAACGCCCGCATAAAGAACACGGTCAGCCGTCATAAACGCATCTGCAAAGGTCGTCTTGGCATCGGCAATCCGGAAGAGGTTCTGGTTCGGGATTACGATCACGGTGTCGGCAGCCTCGCGTAGGGCTTCGATACCCCCTTCAGCCGTGCGAAGACGCCTGTTGCCTTCAAATGTGAAGGGCTTGGTGACCACGCCGACCGTCAGGATGCCTGCATTGCGTGCAGCCTGCGCGATGACAGGAGCAGCGCCCGTGCCGGTGCCTCCGCCCATACCAGCCGTGACGAAGCACATATGAGAGCCGGCAAGATGATCCATGATCTCGTCGATGCTTTCTTCCGCAGCCGCGCGACCAACTTCCGGCAACGAGCCTGCGCCGAGACCTTCTGTCACGTGAGCACCAAGCTGGATCCGCCGCGATGCTTTTGATGTCGCAAGAACCTGCGCATCTGTATTCGCTGCGATAAACTCTACGCCTTCCAGCTTCTCCGCAATCATGTTGTTGATCGCGTTACCGCCGCCGCCGCCAACACCGATCACGGTGATCCGCGGCCGCATTTCCGAAATTCCGTTCTTGGGGTCCGCCATCGCACTCTCCTTCGCGAACATCGTCACCGGACTCGAACTCATGTCAGCCATGAAACGAATCGGTGTGCTTATATTGCCGCAAAAAGGCAGAGCCGGGGCGAAAGAACAAGCTCTTATCACACAAGCCAGCGATGAGGGCCTTTGCAGCCGCTCAACTCAGGAACGAAATCCACTATGGCTCAACCGAGAACCAGCATCTTGAATGCAAGATCAAGGTAGCATCTGGCATGAAGGCAAGGCGCCGATTAGCCCGCGCCCATAAGTATTGCTCAGCAAAATCTAGGAGCGGGGTCATCAAGCAGTTTTTAAGATGACTACGAGACAATGACGGCTCAATCGACACTCTAGCCCGTAGCCGAACTGCACTCATGCTAAAACCGCTTTTCCGCTTCACTCATTACGATCTCAACGAGCAACCGGCGGGTGCACTCGTGGAGGTGACGCTCAGCGCCGTTGCCAACGTGCGGCTGATGACGTCCGGAAACTTTCAACGATTTACGGAAGTTCTCGACTTCAAATATGTCGGCGGGGTGGCTCGCAAGTCGCCAATCAAACTTGCCATTCCGCATGGCGGACATTGGCATCTGGTTGTCGATATGGAAGGTCACCACGGATTGGCGGAGTCCAGCCTGAAGATAATCATGCCACAGCGCCGGGCATCCTGAGATCAGATTTGCTGGCGCTCTTTGCGCAGTTTTTCCCACCAGTCCAGACGCTTGCGGATATCGCGTTCGAACCCGCGTTCGGGTGGGTCGTAAAATGTCTTTCGGCCCATCTTCTCGGGAAAATAATCCTGTCCGGAGAAGGCGTCCGGCTCATCATGATCGTAGCGATAACCTTCGCTATACCCCTCACCCTTCATGAGTTTCGTCGGTGCATTGAGAATATGCTTCGGGGGCAGGAGCGAACCGTATTCCTTGGCAGCGCGCATCGCCGACTTGAAGGCGACGTATGCCGCGTTCGACTTCGGAGCCGTCGCGAGATAAACGCAGGCCTCGGCCAGAGCGAGTTCGCCTTCAGGTGAACCGAGGTAATCATAGGCGTCCTTGGCAGCATTGCAGATAACAAGCGCCTGCGGGTCGGCAAGGCCGATATCCTCCACAGCCATCCTCACAAGCCTGCGTCCTATGTAGAGCGGGTCTTCACCAGCATCGAACATCCGGCAAAGGTAGTACAAAGCCGCATCCGGATCAGAACCGCGTACCGATTTATGCAGCGCCGATATCAGATTATAATGACCATCTTGCGCCTTATCGTAGACTGGAGCGCGGCGCTGGACGATCTGCGCCAGCGCCTGACTGTCGAAAACCTCATCGGCGCGCGCCGCTCTCCACACCTCTTCGGCAAGCGTCAGTACCGCTCGACCGTCTCCATCGGCCATTCGCAGGAGGCTGCCTCTCGCCTCGTCAGTCAAGGGCAGAGGCTTTTGCTCCACCGTCTCGGCGCGCTTCAACAATTCTGCCAAGCTCTCTTCGTCGTGAGGCTTGAACGTCAGAACGCGGGCGCGCGAAAGCAAAGCGGCATTGAGCTCGAAGCTTGGATTTTCGGTGGTCGCGCCGACCAGAATGACCGTCCCGTCCTCCATCACGGGCAGAAAGCCGTCCTGCTGGGCACGGTTGAACCGGTGAATTTCATCCACGAAGAGAAGAGTCTGCCGTCCGTCGATACGTCGCAAGCGCGCAGCCTCAAAAACCTTCTTGAGGTCGGCGACGCCGGAAAAAATCGCAGAGATCTGTTCGAAGGCGAGGCCGGCCTCGCCCGACAGAAGACGCGCCACCGTCGTCTTGCCGGTGCCTGGAGGTCCCCAGAATATCATGGAGCCCAGAGAACCGGAGGCAATCATCCGGCGAAGGACGCCGTCTTCACCGGTTAGATGCGCTTGTCCTGTGACCTCACCTAAAGTTTTCGGACGAAGCCGATCGGCAAGGGGTCGCCGGTTGGCGACCTCTTCGGGAATGCGAGGTGCGAAAAGATCATCGCTCATCGGAAGAACTGACGAAGACGCTGACCATCGCGATCGACCTCGACACGCCACAGACCCGCGCCCTGCCCCGCAAGCGTTTCAAGCTGCCGCGTATCTTTGATTTCGCTGCCATTGACGGAAATAATGATGTCACGCGGTTGGAAACCGAGCCGAGCCGCCGGTGAGCCATCTGCCAGATCAGCAACGACAACACCTGTTGAATCGCTCGACATCCGCAACTCATCAGCAACACGTGGCGAAAGGTTCTCTACAACGGCGCCGGTGAAGGGCGATGCGCCGCCGATGGTGCGCCGATCGCGAGGCTGCGTTTCGGGAGCGCGGTCCAGCTGCATCGGCACCTCGCGGGGCTTGCCGCCCTCAAGCACATTAAGCTTGACCGTCTTGCCAAGGCCCGCCGTCGTCAATCGGTAGAGCAGCGCATCGGGATGTTCAACCTCCACACCATCGACCGCCGTAATGACCTGCCCGGCCTTCAATCCGGCTTTCGCTGCCGGGCTGTCTGGCGTGACCTTGACGATCAAGGCGCCACGAACTTTGTTAAGTCCCAGCGCCTCCGCCACATCGGACGTCACAGCATCGAAGGTGGCACCAACATAGGGACGTTCAAAGCTTTTTGCGCCTGAATCGGCCGAGGCCAGGAAGACTTTGACGAGATTCGCCGGAATGGCGAAGCCAATCCCGTTGGAACCGCCGCCACGCGAAAAGATCGCCGTATTGATGCCGATCAGTTCGCCCTTCATGTTCATGAGGGCGCCCCCAGAATTGCCGGGATTGATCGAAGCATCGGTCTGAATGAAGAAGCCAAACTCGTTCTTGACGACCTGATTGCGTGCAAGGGCTGAGACGATACCGCTCGTGACCGTTTGGCCAACACCGAATGGATTACCGATTGCAAGAACGAGATCACCGACCTCGACATTGTCTGAATTTCCGATCGGCAGTGTCGGGAAATCGCCCTTGCCATTGATTTTCAGCACGGCGAGATCGAGCCGATCGTCTTTGAGCACGACCTTACAGGGAAATTCGCGGCCGTCGGCCAGCGCGATCTTGATGTCGTCGGCACCTTCGATCACGTGATTATTGGTGACGACCGTGCCATTGGCTTCGATGATAACGCCTGATCCCAGCGAGGATTGCTTCTCCGTGCGGTTCGGCATTTGCTGACCGAAGAATTGCTCGAAGAATGGATCACCCGCAAAGGGAGATTGGCGGCGAATTGTCTTTTCCGCATAGACATTGACCACCGCACCTGCAGTGCGTTTGACGAGAGGTGCGAAGGAAAGCTGCATCTCCGTCTGGCTTTGAGGCACGCTCTTTTCCTGTGCGGATGCGGCAAGAGGCGTCAGCGGAACTGACAGGGCCAATAGCAGTGCGGTGTGCTTCAGAAATGCATGCATGAGAAAACCTTCTAAATTCGCATATGCCTTCGTTTTAGCGCCGGATTTTGGAAAGGAAAGAGGCGAAACAATGGGCAACGGTGAACCAAAAGGCTGGAAGGGAGATCCTAGCCCGCGATGATGCTGTGGGAAAACTAAACACGCGCCGATCGGTACGATGCCTTCACCCGTTGATGTGAAGGTCGCCGTAACGCATCGTTCTGATATCTATGCACTGAAATGGAACGGAGAGCGACCGGCAGCACTCTTACTGCCAGTCAATGCCCCTAGGCAGCGTGTCAGTCGCAGTAAATCTTGCCACTGGCGCGATCGCGCAGATCAAAGTGGAAATGGTTCCAGTGTTCCGGGTTGCTGCCTGGGCCAAGCACTGTGTTGAAGTATTGGCAACTATCGCTACGAACGGCTTTCAGCAGCCCGCGCTCGCGAAACGCGAAAAAGCCCTTCTTGCGAATATCAATCTCATGGCCGTTCTTCAAAACAATCGCACCGACATCGATTGCGTTGCCCTTCGCGTGTTCTGACATCGGGTTATAGCGCTGGCGACTATTGTTCATCCGTCTGCATGAATAGCCGCCCATTGGCTCGATCCGGCCAATGCCCGACCAGTAACGGGTGCGGGCGGCCGGGGCGAGATCATTCTTGACCCATTTCGCGAAAGCTAGCGTGACTTGGCAGTTCAGTGTGACCGAGGGCTTCACGTCGATATTGCCGGAAAGCCCGCGCAGTGAAATTGGATAGGGGACCTGGCAGGCCGGGCCTTGGCTGATTGGCGGCTTATCAACAAAATCGACCCCCAGCCGCTTGAGCTCGCGGCGGCAGGCGATTTCAGAAGACGGCATGGCCTGAGGAATCAGAGGTGTCTGGGGAGCATCGATCAGTGGATTGGAAGGGCGCAACATCGCGACTTCCCGACTCGTGCCTTGCGGCGGCATACTGCTGATCTCGTCACCAGCTTGCGGCTCAGGCAGCCTTGATCGCTTCACAGCCACAGGTGTTTGGCTACCGATGCCGTCAACGACAGGCTCTTCCGTCCCGCTTTCGGCAATTTGCTGCTGCTCTTCCTCGGCAAGGCCCTTTACAGGCGCGACGCCCAGCTCGGCGTCCATATTGACGCCGCCAGAAGGAGCCGCCAGAGGTTGCGCCCCTCCCCATGTTGTCGATTGCCGGGCAAGACCCGTCGCCGCTCCCTGCGCACCAGCCATTGCTTCGTCGCTATCGATCTTTGGCAGACTGCGAGACGGCTGTTGGGAAGCGGTTGGATCAGTTCCCGCCAGATTGGGTGTATTCAGATAATCGTCGCTGGTCGTGACCACCGGCGTTGCAGGCGCAGCATAGCCGCGCTGCGTTTGCGTCTCAACCGCACGAGCGCGCGCTCTGGGAATGGAACTGACTTTTACACCATTGTCGATCCGCTCAGGCGGAACAAAACCGTCATAAGAACATGCGGTCAAAGCAAGCGAGAATAGAGCTGCCGACAAGCTCTTTCGCGTGAAGGATATAAACGCCATACTTTCATCGCTTCCGCTAAACGAGCCCCGTGACCGGAAAAACGCAGCTTCAAATTAATTAGAAAGGGTGAATGAAAGCTTACCGCCCCACGCATCCAGCATGAATTGTCACCTGTAAGGGACAAAACTGGCAATAGATGAGGTATGAAGCTGGTGATCGCGCTTTGTTCGCCTTGCTCGTCAGCAAAGAGCGAATTACCCAGAAGAGACGAAACTGGGGAACCACAATGAGCGAAGACAACATAAAACCGAATGGCGAATTGACGCTGCGCACGCTCGCGATGCCTGCAGATGCAAATCCAGCGGGAGACATCTTCGGTGGCTGGGTAATGGCGCAGATGGATTTGGCAGCAGGTATCCGCGCCGCCGAAAGAGCCCATGCCAGGGTCGTAACAGCTGCTGTGAAGGAAATGGCGTTCGAATTGCCAGTTAAAATCGGAGATACGCTGTCGATTTATACGGAGATTACGCGCGTCGGCCGTACGTCAATCACGCTGTCCGTCGATGTGTGGGCACATCGGTCGCGATATGCAAAGCTGGAAAAGGTGACGGCTGGCACGTTCATTATGGTTGCACTGGATGAAGACGGCAAACCTAAGCCAATCGACAATCACTGACATCGGCACCGGGTGCGCGCATCAGCGATAGGACGTGAAAACTCGGCCTGAACATGAAAGCAGCGGGACGCAATACCTGACCCGCGCAGGGCTTACTTAACGGTAGAGTGATTAACAAAAAGCTATCGCGAGACTTTTTCTGGAGGCAGCAAGAAAAATAAAAGGACGCGCCAAGCGTGCATCATCTTGATGACCTAAAACGGAGTCCGTTCCCGCGTCGAGTATGTCGCAGTTTGGAAACAATGCGAACGTCGCCAGATGAAACCGATCGCTGTTTCGTAAAATGACAGTATCGACGCGATGACTGGAGCAGGGGTTGGCAATTGCGGCAGGTGAAGAGAAATGAACCAACGTCGCTGCCGACCCGTTCAGAGCCTCTGATGGCGTAAGATCATAATGGGAAGCGGGCTGCTTGTCACCCTAGGCCACCTGACCGGCAACATGGGCATGCAGAGACTCTTCTTGAGGAGCGAGATCGCGAAGATAAGAACGCGATTTGTTTCCGCTTTGTACTCCCATGCCTCTTTCCTTCGTCCACAAGAATGCCCATATTGACGGCATGGCAAAATCTCCCAAGAAATCCGCCCCCTCGACCGGTTTCGAGGAAGCCCCGCAATCGAGTTTTGAAGGCGCGCCTCTACATGGCAGCGTCGCCGACTGGGTAAAGCAGCTTGAAGCGGAGGCAGAAGCTTCCTCCATTGAGAGCCAGCGGGATATAGCGTCGAAAGCGGGCAAGCATCGGCGCAAGGTCGAGAATGAAGCGCGGCGGCAGGCAGAGCAACCGGCCGCTAAGGGCGATAGCCGCACCGCAAAGAACACCACGGCATCCAAGACATCTAGAGGCGTTTCGATCGGCGGATCGTCAGATCCGAAGACGCGTGCCGCCGCTGGGCTCAACCCCGTCTCTGGCCTCGATGTCTCCCTGGAGGATGCGGGCACTCTAGCAGCAGGCAGCGTGACCGCAACGGTCGAAGCCCTGGGCAAGCTGATTGAGAGCGGCAACCCGCTGCATAAGAACGGCAAGATCTGGACACCGCACCGCCCTGCCCGTCCCGCGAAGTCGGAAGGCGGCATCCGCATTGAGATGGTAACCGATTACAGCCCCTCAGGCGACCAGCCAACTGCCATTCGGGATTTGGCCGAGGGATTGGAAAGCGGCGAACGCAGCCAGGTCCTGCTCGGCGTCACTGGTTCGGGTAAGACCTTTACCATGGCCAAGGTCATCGAGGAGACTCAGCGCCCTGCCCTCATCTTGGCACCCAACAAGACGCTCGCGGCCCAACTCTATTCGGAGTTTAAAAACTTTTTCCCGAACAACGCAGTCGAATATTTTGTGTCCTACTACGATTACTATCAGCCGGAGGCTTATGTCCCGCGCTCGGACACCTACATCGAGAAGGAATCGTCGATCAACGAGCAGATCGACCGTATGCGGCACTCCGCGACCCGATCCTTGCTCGAACGAGACGACTGCATCATTGTCGCATCCGTATCCTGCATTTACGGTATCGGCTCCGTCGAAACCTATACGGCGATGACCTTCCAAATGCAGGTCGGCGACCGGCTCGACCAACGTCAGCTTCTCGCCGATCTTGTGGCGCAGCAGTACAAGCGGCAGGACATCAATTTTGTGCGTGGCTCATTCCGCGTTCGCGGTGATACGATTGAGATCTTTCCCGCCCACTTGGAAGACGCGGCTTGGCGGATTTCAATGTTTGGCGACGAGATCGACGCAATCACCGAGTTTGACCCTCTGACGGGTCAAAAGACGGGCGACCTGAAATCCGTTAAGATCTATGCGAACTCGCACTATGTAACGCCCCGACCAACATTGAACGGCGCGATCAAGGCGATCAAGGAAGAGCTGAAACATCGGCTGGTCGAACTGGAGAAGGCGGGCCGGCTTCTTGAAGCGCAGCGTCTGGAACAGCGCACGCGGTATGACATCGAGATGCTGGAGGCAACCGGCTCATGCGCGGGGATTGAAAACTATTCCCGCTATTTGACCGGTCGCGCGCCAGGCGAACCGCCACCGACACTTTTCGAATATGTGCCCGACAATGCCATCATTTTTATAGACGAAAGTCACGTCACCATTCCGCAAATTGGTGCCATGTACCGCGGCGACTTCCGTCGCAAGGCAACGCTAGCCGAATATGGATTCAGACTGCCCTCCTGCATGGATAACCGTCCGCTTCGATTTGAGGAATGGGATGCGATGCGGCCTCTCACAGTCGCCGTTTCGGCAACGCCTGGCGGATGGGAGTTGGACCAGTCCGGCGGTGTCTTTGCCGAACAGGTCATTCGTCCCACCGGCCTGATCGATCCCCCGGTCGAAGTGAGACCGGCGAAGAGCCAGGTCGACGACGTTTTGGGAGAAATTCGCGAGACCGCTGCCAAGGGCTATCGTACGCTCTGCACCGTCCTCACGAAGCGCATGGCGGAGGATCTGACCGAATATCTGCATGAACAGGGCGTGCGCGTGCGCTATATGCACTCGGATATCGACACGCTCGAACGCATTGAGATCATTCGCGACTTACGACTCGGCGCCTTTGACGTGCTCGTCGGCATCAACCTGCTGCGCGAGGGTCTCGACATTCCTGAATGTGGCTTCGTCGCTATTCTGGATGCTGATAAGGAAGGCTTCCTCCGCTCAGAAACATCGCTTATCCAGACCATCGGACGCGCTGCGCGTAACGTCGATGGGAAGGTCATTCTTTATGCAGACACCATCACTGGATCGATGCAAAGAGCAATGGACGAGACCAGCCGTCGCCGCGAAAAGCAGATGGCATACAACGCCGAACACGGAATTACACCGGAATCCGTGAAGGCGCGTATCTCGGATATTCTCGACTCCGTGTACGAGCGCGATCACGTCCGTGCCGACATCTCCGGCGCATCCGGAAAGGGCTTCGCCGAAGGCGGACATCTCGTCGGCAACAATCTGCAGTCTCACCTCAACGCGCTCGAAAAACAGATGCGCGATGCTGCCGCGGATCTCGATTTCGAGAAGGCAGCGCGCTTGCGAGACGAGATCAAGCGACTGAAGGCGGCAGAGCTTGCAACAATGGACGACCCGATCGCCAAGGAAGAAGCTCGAAGCGTCGAAGGAAAAGGCGCATCTTCAAAGGCTCCAAAATTCGTTGAAACGGCGCAGGCAAGTTATTTTGCGAAACCTGGCCTCGACGACATGGGGTCTGGCACTGATACGGCAACTCCGCTGTTTCGCAAGAATTCGCTTGACGAAATGACGGTCGGACGGACGGAGAAGCCGGTAACTGGGAAAATGCCAGATAGGCCGGATGAATCACGATCGAGCAAGAAGCGTTTTTCTCCGTTGTTGGAGGGCATGCCGGAACAGGGTAAGGACGTGCGGCCGCTCGTACGCGGCAAGACAGGCGTAGGTTCCTATGAGGATCCAGGCGAAAGCCGCCGTAAAGGTCGAACAAAGGGAAAAACGGGACGACCTGGACGTTGAGGTAACCTCAACGTCAAGCCCTGTGTTGGAAAGCAAAAGTCTGGCGCCCCCAGACTGTGCGATTGTTGGCAAAAAATATGAGCCTGAAGACAATCGCCGGCGTCGCTTTTTACGGCAAATTGACGGCCAGGAAATAAGTCAATCGGTAGCCCATCAACGTATGCAGCGCAGAGGCCTCATTCGGACCTAACACCCCTTACCTGAAGAGCTTTTTCATTCCGCGCCACAGAATGACGCTTGCCTTTTTCGTTGTTTACTGGCACCACTCACGTCGCTCGGGCATTTACATGCCGGTGACTGGACTGATGTGGTAGTGCCTCCTTCGGGTTTCCAAAAGAGGCGGTTGGTGCTTGCGCCTTCCTAGACGTTCTTTCTCCGACCGTGCTTAACGACTGAGCTCGTCGTGCCAATGCACGAAAGCAAAGCCGTCCGTTCCCTTGGAGGGGCGCGGATAACACTTGAACAAGGGAAAAGGACTTCTCCCCATGGCCATGAAGGGCACCGTAAAATTCTTCAACCAGGATAAGGGCTTCGGCTTTATCACGCCAGATGGCGGCGCGAAGGACGTTTTCGTTCACGTTTCCGCGTTGCAGGCTTCCGGGCTTCAGTCTCTGCGTGAAGGTCAGCAAGTTACTTTTGACACCGAGCCGGATCGCATGGGCAAGGGTCCGAAGGCTGTCAACATTTCGGAAGCTTAAGTCGTCGCTTTGCAGCGCGCTTCGCGATCTGTAGAGCCTGACGAACAGCTACTGGCGAGTTGCGCCGCATAAAGGCGCTTATGCCAAAGATTGCTGGACTGATCTTTCCTACAGCCTGCAATATCAGGCTTAAAGAAGATCATCAAAGACGGTGTATCGCGCAATCGACCGCGCTACGCCACAGGAGCAACGGATGACGAACCCGTTGCTTCGATGATTGGCTTCTCAGACCACGCTGAACTGGTCGTGAGCTTAGTGACATGGCGAGGTTTGAACATCATGCCTCGAAAAATACAGTAGTATGTATTTTAGCGATTTCAATCAGTCGATATTTTCAGCTGCGCAATGGTGGCTCTCGAGGCTGAGCGCCAGCTTCCTCTGCATGACGTGGAGAGACGCTAATCCATGACAAGATGGTTGCCATGTCCGGTCAGATTCCCGCGCCGCTTTGCATTATAGAGGAAGCCGCGATGAAAATGAGAGAGTTCAGATCGGTCCTGAAAAACGTTGCAAAAATCATCATCGACGACCGAGAGTTTTTCGGCAAGAGCGTAACAAATCTCAAATAGCAAAGTCACGATAGATGGCGTCGAGCAGTCGGACAGCTTGACGGGACCGGTGAGTGTGAGCGTCTATGGCGATGTGGATCGTATTGATGGTACCGTCGCCGAAATCAACGTAAGCGGTTCATGCGGCAGCGTTATAACAATGAGCGGGGACGTCCATTGCAGGGATGTCCTTGGTGACGTGGGAACGATGTCCGGCGACGTGACGTGCGAGAAGATTGGCGGCTCCGTCACAAGCGTGTCTGGCGACATCCAAGTCGGGGAGACAGCAAGGCGGGATCGCTCTTAACAAGCTAGGTGACCACTTCCCGCTGCTTTCCTGGACACCTCTTCTATGTTTTGCTATACGATCGCCCAAATCTCGCCACTCCGCTCACGATGAGAATTTGCGGCATAGCTGCCGTCAACTGGCGTCGGCGCAACTATCATCAATATGAAATGGCGCTTGAGTGACCAATTCTGCAAAAGTTTTCGCCGTAGCGCCCATGATCGACTGGACCGATCGGCACTGTCGCTATTTTCACCGTCGCCTGAGCCGGAATGCGCTGCTCTACACGGAAATGGTGGTCGCCGACGCTATCATCCATGGCCCACGGGAGCGCCTCCTATCCTTTGACAGCAGCGAGCATCCGGTCGCGCTTCAACTCGGTGGGTCAGATCCCGCCAAACTGGCAAAGGCTATCGCCTTCGCCGAACCCTATGGCTACGACGAAATCAACCTCAATGTGGGATGCCCATCCGATAGGGTTCAATCCGGCACGTTCGGTGCATGCCTGATGCTGACGCCTGATGTGGTCGCTCTTTGCGTGGAGGCTATGAAGAAGGTAGCCACCGTCCCTGTCACCGTTAAATGTCGTATTGGTGTCGATGAGCAGGATCCCGAGCGCGCCCTGCCTGCCTTGATCAATCAAGTCGTCGACGCAGGAGCAGATGCGATCTGGATCCATGCCCGCAAGGCTTGGCTCAAGGGTCTGTCACCAAAAGAAAATCGCGAGATCCCGCCGCTCGATTACGACATCGTTTACCGTATGAAAGCCCAGCGTCCCGATCTCTTCATTGGCATTAATGGCGGTGTCGCCACACTCGATGAAGCGGAACATCATCTCAAACATGTCGATGGGGTCATGCTTGGCCGGGCTGCCTATCAGACACCAGCACTCCTGTCTGACGTCGATCACCGCTTTTATGGCGCTTCACCTTTTCAAGGCGATTGGATGGTCCTGCGTGACGCGATGATGGACTATGCACGGCGCCATATTGAAAGCGGGGGGCGTTTGCAGCATGTGGCCCGCCATATGGTCGGCTTGTTTTCGGGCCTTCCTGGGGCGCGGCGCTATCGGCAAATTCTATCAACGGATGCCGCTCGCGACGGGGCCGGCCCAGAGGTCTTGGCAGCCGCGTTCGCCGCTGTGGACCTGACCGAAGCCGAGAGAGCGGAGATCGCCTGAGGTTCTGAGCTCGAAACAGCAAGAACAGAAAAAGACGGTAGGGTGCTCATTGAGGCTTCATCCGACCCGACTTTGCCCTTAAGTTTGCTTAGCTAACACCAATCATGGAAGTGCAGTCGCATGTCGAACTCTCCCGAGACAGTCATCCCTCTTCCCCAGCCTGTGCTTTTGCCCGTTGACGGCAATGCCGCATTGTTTCCCGTCCGGCGGGTCTACTGTGTCGGACGCAACTATGCGGATCACGCGATTGAAATGGGGCATGATCCAAATCGCGAACCACCATTCTTTTTTCAAAAGAACCCACAGAACCTTCTTGTTAACGAGGACTTTCCATATCCGCCGCATTCCAACGACGTGCATTTTGAGGTCGAATGTATTGTCGCACTGAAAGGCGGGGGCAAGGACATCTCTCTCGATGCCGCGCAAGCACTCATCTATGGCTATGGAGTCGGAATTGACTTCACCCGTCGTGATCTCCAGGCACAATTGAAGAAACAGGGCCGCTCATGGGAGGCAGCCAAGGCCTTCGAACATTCCGCGCCTGTGTCTGCCATCGTTCCTGCGGAGCGGATTGGTCATCCATCCAGTGGGCGGATCTATCTCGACCGCAACGGCACGCGCGCGCAGGATGGGGACCTTTCTCAGATGATCTGGAACGTCCCGGAAATCATCGCAGAATTATCAAAGCTTTTCGAACTTGCCGCCGGTGACATCATCATGACGGGAACGCCTGCAGGGGTCGGCGCCGTTGTATCTGGCGATCGGATCGATTGCGGTATTGAAGGGATCGCCACTCTTTCGTTAAAAGTCGCATAAGGCATGGCAAGGAGGATCGCATGGCGATCTATGCGCTTGATGGCGTCATGCCAATGCTCCCCTCACCCGAGCGCTTCTGGATCGCGCCGGACGCTCATGTCATTGGCAGCGTAATCGTTGCGGAAGATGTTGGTATCTGGTTCGGCGCGGTCGCACGCGGTGACAATGAGGCGATCGCGATCGGAGCGGGAACAAATATTCAGGAAGGTGTGATGCTTCACACCGACCCCGGATTTCCTCTCACGATTGGAGCCGGCTGCACCGTCGGCCACCACGCCATTCTTCACGGCTGCACGATCGGTGAAGGCTCTTTGATCGGCATGGGCGCGACGGTTTTGAATGGAGCCCGAATCGGCCGAAGCTGCTTGGTCGGCGCGAATGCCCTGATCACCGAAGGCAAGGAGTACCCCGATCGGAGCCTCATCGTCGGTGCGCCTGCGAGGGCGATCCGGCAGTTGGACGACAACGCAATTGCCTTATTAAAGCTCTCAGCAGAAAAATACGTCGCAAACTGGAAGCGTTTTTCCAAAAACCTTGAGCGGCTGGACGGATAGCATATCTCCGCAGAAAACGCGGTCACCAGACATGTTCTGGCGCTAACGTCACGATTGGCAGTTCTCACAAAGACCGCGAATTTCGATAGTCGTTTTTTCGGCCTTGAAGCCGCGCGACTTTGCCCAGTCAGCCAGCTTGTGGTCTACATCGTGATTATGAAATTCGATCACGTTCCCGCAGCTTTCGCATATAGCGAAGGCAACGGTACCGTGTCCGTGGCAATTCTCCTGGGGATGAGCGCAGGCAACGAACGAATTGATGCTCTCAAGCCTATGGACCACTCCATATTCGATCAGCTTATCCAGCGCTCGGTACACCTGCAGAGGCGCGCGGAAGCCCTGATCTCGAAGCCGATCTAGGATCGTGTAAGCGCTGAGGGGGCCTTCCGCTTTTTCGAGAACGTCAAAGACCATTGACTGGTTGCGGGTCAAGGATTGCAAGCTCATGATCGATTTCCTCCGATCACACCGCCACGTCGGCTATGCGGCTTCGGCAAAAGACTGATGATAAAAAAGACGAGAGACGCAACAACGATCGAAGGTCCCGAAGGGGTATCGTAGGTCAGCGATCCAAAAAGACCTGCGATGACGGCGACCGCTCCAATAAGAGAAGCCACCACCGCCATCGTCTCGGGTGTCGAGGCAAATCGACGGGCCGTCGCAGCCGGAATGATCAAGAGCGACGTAATTAGCATGATGCCGACGACCTTCATGGCGATCGCGATCACCAGCGCCATCAACAGCATGAAGAAGAAGCGCGCACGCTCTGGAGCCAGTCCCTCAGCCTCGGCAATCTCCGAGCTCACCGTACCGGCAAGAAGTGGCCGCCATAGCCAAGCTATACAGCCCACGACGACAACTCCGCCCCCCCAGATAAGCGCTATATCCGCTTTTGATACGGCAAGGATGTCGCCGAAGAGGAAACCGATCAAATCGACACGAACCCAGGTCATGAAGGCAACCATGACGAGGCCAATGGCGAGTGTCGAATGCGACAGGATGCCGAGAAGCGCATCGGCGGACAGACCTTGCCGACGCTGAAGCAAAAGCAGCAGAACCGATACAATGGCGGCAACGACGAAGACCGTGACCGTCAGGTTCAGCTCAAAGAGCAGTGAAAGCGCAACGCCCAACAAAGCCGAGTGGGAAATCGTATCGCCAAAATAAGCCATCCTTCGCCAGACGATGAAACATCCCAGCGGGCCGGTCGTCAAAGCAACACCAACCCCCGCGATGATGGCACGCAAGAAAAAGTCGTCAAACATGGCGTGACCTTTCGCCAGGCTCTACGTTCTCTTCATGGCCATGTCCATGATGATGATGATCATGGTGATTGCCGTCGGATGGATGGCAATTTGCTGTCAACGAGCCATCCGCATGCCGCACGCGCCCATCCGGCAGATGCGTATGATCATGCTCGTGACTGTAAACGGCAAGCGCACCGGCAGCGCGGCTGCCGAACAGCCGCACATATTCCTCACTGCGGCTGACAACTTGCGGCGTACCGCGGCAGCAAACATGGCCATTAAGGCAGATCACCGTATCCGTCTCCGCCATCACCACATGGAGATCGTGGGAAATCAACAGGATACCGCAGCCACTTTCATTGCGAATCTTACGGATGAGCTCGTAAAGCGCGATCTCTCCTGAAAAATCGACGCCTTGAGCAGGCTCGTCGAGGACAAGCAGATCCGGTTTTTGTGCTATCGCACGGGCCATCAAGACCCGCTGAAACTCCCCGCCTGACAGATGCCGCACCTCAGCCTCGATCATGTGCGCCACACCGACAGCTTCAAGCGCCGCCTCGATTTGAGCAGTCTTAAGCGGGCGTGTTAGCGTCATCAAGCGACGGACGGAAAGCGGTAATGTCCAATCGATGGCCAGCTTTTGTGGAACGTAACTCACAACGGATCGCTCAGCTCGCGAAACCCTGCCTTCGTCGGGGCGCAAGATACCCAACGCAACTTTTGCGCTTGTTGACTTCCCCGATCCGTTCGGACCGATCAAGGTAACGATCTCGCCGCGGGACACGCTAATGTCAACATGGCGGATCAGCCAGCGACCATCCCTCCACACGCCAACCCCGGAAAGGTTGACCAACAGATCCGCTTTCGATTGCCTAGGAGAATTCATTATTTATCCGAAGGTGATGTTGCTCACCGCTATCGCACACGTTATAGCATAACTCAATCTATGTAATAACATAACGCTATACTTTAAAGGACTTCCAGATGAAATCGGTCTTAATCCCGATGGCTTTCTCGGCATCCATGCTTGCCGGACATGCAACGGCCGCTGACACACCGGTTGTCGTGACGTCGATAAAGCCATTACATTCCTTGGTTGCATCCGTTATGCAGGGTGTCGGGACACCTGAACTCATCGTCGATGGCTCTGCCTCGCCACACACCTATGCCATGAAGCCTTCGAATGCGCGCGCGTTGCAAAACGCCAAAGTCGTCTTCTGGATGGGGCCTGGTCTCGAAACCTTCCTGACGAAGCCGCTTTCAGATCTTGGACCGGAGACAATTGTCGCTGAGCTTGATGAGGCGCCGAACCTTGTAAAGCTAAAATATCGCGCGGGTGGCCCCTTCGAAGCCGATAGTGATGAGGACCATGACAGCCATGGTTCCGAAGATCAGGATCACGCCCACGACCAGTTTGATACCCACCTTTGGCTTGATCCCATGAATGCAAAGGCGATGGTCGCTGAAATCACCACAGCCCTCTCAGCTGCAGATCCCAGGAACGCACTTGCATATCAAAACAATGCTGCCGCCTTGTCAGATCGCATCGACACGCTGGATCAGCAAATCAAGACGACCGTAGCTCCCGTGGCCAATAAACCCTTCATTGTTTTCCACGATGCCTATCAATATTTTGAGCATCGCTATGGCGTGAAGGTGGCAGGCTCAATCACCGTGAGCCCCGAAACCCTGCCAGGCGCTGAACGTCTTTCACAGATCCATACAAAAATCACCTCACTCGGCGCAACCTGCGTTTTCGCCGAACCGCAGTTCCAATCGCGGCTTATCGATACCGCCCTCGAAGGGACAGATGCAAAGGCAGGCGTTCTTGACCCAGAGGGGACATCTTTGCCCGCAGGCCCAGATCTTTACTTCACACTGATGCAAAATATAGCGCAGAACTTGAAAAGCTGCCTTTCGCAAGAGGGCTGAACGCCTGGACGCTCACAGGGTCGTGTGGTTACTCGAAGCGATCCTCCACAAATTGGGATTGGATCCCTTATCCAAAGCGATGAGAGGACGGCCGCCAATCTGACCGTCCTCTCTATACCTTTAACTCATTTCATCGATATCTCACCCGGAAAGACCCGATGCGCTCTTTGAAAATGGGATCTCAGATGTGCCCCTCAACGGGCGATAATGACCTGACTGATAAGACCGGACGTAATGCCGACAAGCAGGAAGCGGTTGTCGACGCGCACCCAGTGGTAGCCACGTGGCGGCGCCGCGAGACGATAACGACGATAGTCGTTCACGCTGCGGAAATACCGGCGTTCTTCGCGTGTCACGCGGTGACCGCGCTTCCACGAGTGCTTCTTGATGATAACCTTCTTTTCAACGACAGGGCCGCGCCGATGATCATAGGCTGCAGCTTGTCCGGCTGAAAGCAGCGGAGCCGCTAGGACGGTAGCCGAAAGAAGAAGAGCTGCGATTTTTTTCATGGATGTAACCTCCTGTTGATACGGTTAGCACCCTAACTTTCAGAACATGAATGAAAACTGAAATAAAAATTACTTTACTGTAACAATGGCATAGCCTTGAGACCTTAGCGGAGGCAGGCATGCCCTGCCCCTGTTAAGGTAAAGCGCTATTCCAACTCGGCCGACTTCGCCCATAGATTGACGTCAGCTTCGCGGGCGTAGCGATCAATCTCGGCCAATTCTTCGGAGGTGAAATTTGGAGCCTTGAGCGCATTGACGCAGTCGATGATCTGCTCGGCACGGCTGGCGCCAATCAACGCGGAGGTTACTCTGCCACCTCTCAAGACCCAAGCAATCGCCATCTGGGCCAAAGTCTGACCGCGACGCTCTGCGATGGCGTTAAGCTCGCGAATGTTATCGATGATTGAAGGACGGATGAAATCCTTCTTGAGAAAATGATCTTTTGCTGCGCGACTATCGTCTGGAATGCCGCCAAGATACTTGGTCGTCAGCATGCCTTGCGCGAGCGGGGAAAACACGATCGATCCCATGCCGACCTCATCAAGCGTATCGAGCAATCCATCCGTCTCGACCCAGCGGTTCAGCATCGAATAGCTTGGCTGATGAATGAGGCATGGGGTCCCAAGAGACTTCAGGATCGCGGCGGCTTCGCGTGTGCGCTGGGAATTGTAGGAAGAGATCCCGACATAAAGCGCCCTGCCCGATCGAACGATGTAATCGAGCGCTCCACATGTCTCTTCAAGCGGTGTGTCTGGATCGAATCGATGCGAATAAAAGATATCGACATAGTCCAGGCCCATCCGCTTCAGGCTCTGATCGCATGATGCAACGAGATACTTGCGACTGCCCCATTCGCCATAGGGGCCTTGCCACATGTTGTATCCAGCCTTCGACGAAATAATCAGTTCATCGCGCAAACCGGAGAATTCGGTCTTCAATATCTCGCCAAAAGCAATTTCGGCGGTACCAGGAGGCGGGCCATAATTGTTGGCGAGATCGAAATGTGTAATCCCGAGATCAAAGGCGGTGCGACACATCTCCACCTTGCGCATATGCGGCGTGTCGTCCCCGAAGTTATGCCATAAACCAAACGAAACGGCAGGCAATTTGAGGCCAGATCGGCCGACGCGGTTATAGGTCATCGTGTCGTAACGATTTTCAGCAGGTTTCCAAGACATATCGGGGTCTCCTCCGGAAAGCAGTTCGGCATCATTCGGAATCGCGACGATTCGTAAGAATGACAAAATGGAAAGCGTTGAAGAGGCGGGCCATATCAGTGAGATTGGCGCAAGGCTCTTTGGGGCTGGTCAGCGCATTCGAGAATAAGGATTTGCTCGGATACTGCAAGGCGCAAGAGACCCGGTCGGCGCAGCATCGGGACCAATTCTCGGAAGATCTTTCGATAAACGCAGCGACTTACGTATCCGGCCGCGCAATTTCTCTAACGCATGAAGCACAGGAGGCGTTCTGTTTTGATGCATGCCGGACTGCCTAACATTGCCGCTGAAGCACGGCATCCATTATTCAAATCATACTATAGCCTTACCAAGCTCCAGCTAAATGCAAAAAGGGCTCCGCAAGCGGAGCCCTTCGAAAGCAATTTCCGTCAGAAACGGAGAAATTATTCGGCGCTCTCGTCAGCAGCCTTCTTCTTGGACGCAGCCTTCTTTTTTGGAGCGTCAGATGCCTCGCCCTCGGAATTTTCTGCCTTTGCAGCTTTCTTCTTGGGAGCAGACTTCTTGGTTTCTTCGGAGCCGGCTTCTTCGTCTTCTGCCATCAGCTCTTCCTTCGAAACCTTCTTGTCGGTTACGTCGATCTGGCTAAGCAGATGATCGATGACCTTTTCCTCAAAGATCGGTGCGCGGATCGAAGCAGCTGCGCCCGGCTGGCTGCGGAAGAACTCGAGAATCTGCTTTTCCTGGCCAGGATAACGACGGAGCTGGTCGTAGATGGCGCGCTGCATTTCCTCTTCGCTGACTTCGACGCCTGCCTTTTCACCGATCTCAGAGAGAACGAGACCAAGACGAACGCGGCGCTCTGCAAGCTTCTTATACTCTTCCTGCGCCTTTTCTTCCGTGGTGTCTTCGTCTTCGAAGCTGCGGCCGGACTGAGCAAGATCGTTGTTCACCTGCGACCAGATGCCGTTATATTCGGCGTCAACCAGCGAAGCAGGCGTTTCAAACTTGTACATCTCATCGAGCTGGTCGAGGATCTGTCGCTTGATCTTCTGGCGCGTCACCGAACCGTACTGCGACTCGATCTGGCCGCGGACGATCTCGCGCAGGCGTTCAGCCGACTCGATGCCGAGCTTGGAAGCGAGTTCATCATTGATCTCGAGGTCGCCAGCAGATGCCACTTCCTTGACGGTGATGTCGAAAGTCGCTTCCTTGCCGGCAAGGTTCTTTGCGGGATAATCAGAAGGGAACGTGACAGTGATCGTCTTCTGGTCGCCGGCCTTCACGCCTACAAGCTGTTCTTCGAAGCCCGGGATGAAGCGGTTTGAGCCAATAACAAGCTCAGCGCCGTTGTCAGTGCCACCTTCGAAGGCTTCGCCGTCGACTTTCCCGACGTAATCCATCGTAACGCGATCGTCGTTCGCGGCGGCGCCGTCCTTGGTTTCGTATGTGCGGGCGCTTTCAGCGATTTTTTTGACCTGCTCGTCAACTTCCTCGTCGGTAACGTCAACGACTTCGCGGGTTACCTTAAGACCTTCGAACGATTTCAGCTCGATCGGCGGCAGCACTTCGTAGGAGAGCGTGAATTCAAGATCCTGCTCAGCAGCGAGGATCTTTTCGGCTTCATCCTTGTCTTCCGTCATCGAAACTTCAGGTTGTGTCGCAGACTTTTCGCCACGCTCGGAAAGAATAGCAGTCGGCTGCTCGCGAACGATCTCATTGACGAGATCAGCCATGATCGACTTGCCATAGAGCTTCTTGATGTGCGCAACCGGAACCTTGCCAGGACGGAAGCCGTTGATGCGAACCTTGTCCTTCACGTCGGCAAGACGCTCGTTCATCTTGCTTTCCATGTCCTTGGCCGGAATTACGACCTTGATTTCGCGCTTCAGCCCTTCAGCGAGCGTTTCGGTAACCTGCATGTCTTCCTACCTTTATTCATGGCGGCCGTGCCCAGACGCCGTTCGTTTCAATGAGCACGACGCCGGAAATTGCCGGGCGTGGCTTTTATAACCTTCATCGTTCCACCCGAAGGGAACTGCGCTACCGCAGCGTCATCGCGAAGAGCTGATCACAAAACTTGCGTCTGCGATCCAAGCTTGGTGCGGGTAGAGAGACTTGAACTCCCACGCCTTGCGGCACCAGAACCTAAATCTGGCGTGTCTACCAATTTCACCATACCCGCTTCTGCGACAACCGCATGCATTTGCCTGCGCTTGGGCCCTCATGAGCGGCGTCTCTATATCACCCGTTTCAGATGAGGCAAAGGAAAAATGAAGCTCACGTGACGGAGTTATGCCTTCCCCACAAACCTTTGCATATTTTAGTACAGCGGCTCCTGGTAAACCGGCTTGCCATCGACACGAAGATCGCGGATTTGCGCTTCGCCAGAATTGGAAACGCGCGCAACGATCGACACCGCCCCAGCCTGGCGTGCCTCTTCGAGCAAATGCCCTTCTCCTTCGGGAACGAAGTAGCGCTCGATACCGTAGGTTACATGAAACGCACCATCGGGTGACAGCATTATGGCCTTGAAGGGCTGGCTTCGCATAACTACGCTTCCCGCCATCTCAGGAAGTTCTGAGAACGACGATTCTGCTACGGCCCAATACCCATCGGCCTCAGGTTTTAGACGAACCCAAAGACGAGCGTCATTCTTGTAGCCTGGCTGCTGCCCCACAAGTGAGGCAACCGGAACAGTGGAAATATCGTAACTTAAGACGACGTAGTCACCGCGCAGCAAATCGCGCGGGTCGACGGGTGCAGCCTTGAGAACGACCTCGGCTCCGTTGCGTAGAATGGCAGCGCGGCTTTGCACCATGTAGCCGATCACGCCAGTCTGCAGCGCAGCAACGATCACAGCGGCCCACAGCGGTCGAACGATGCAACGATTGGAGATCATGACGACACCCTCCGTTTTCCCGCCAGAAGTTTTTCCGCTCGAACGACGGCATAGGCAAGCGCGGCAACGAAGAGACCCATCGCAAGAAACAGCCCCGATGTTCCTAACATGCTCCCGACGGTCCTTTCTGCGAGATAAAGTGTTTCGCCGGCGAAGGCGGCGTAAGCAAGCCACCTGACCGCACCGTTATCTCGCCCCTGGAGGACGATGGCCAAAATGGCTGCAGCGAGAACGAGAACCGCCAGGACCACACTGGATATCGTACCGCTCGAGAAGCTGTCATGCAGGAACAGGAAACCCAGCAGAGCGAACAGAAAAGCATAAAAGGCGGGAGCAATTCCGGCCGGCCTGAGCAAAGATGAATGCCGTATGGGCGTCAGGCTGATCGCCACCAGCATGGCAATGCCAACCACACAGTAAACGATAGCGACGGTTTCGCTGTCGAAAACCGTATACAGCCATGCAAACCAAGCGACGAAAAGAAGATAGGCCAGATGCCGCACCGGTCCGGCGTCGCTCCAGCGGATCAGGACAATCAACGCTGTGGCCAAAGCGGGCGTCGCCCAGGAATCCAACCCGGACCATTCTGCGCCGATCAAATCGAGATAAGTCGCGAAAGAGCCCCAGGCAACAACTGCGGCAACACCCGTCACCGCAGCCGAGCGGAACAGGACGGCCGAGATGGCGCAAAGCGAGAACCAGACATACATCACGGTCTGCTGATCGCCGGACAAGTGATACATTTGCCCCACAAGCGAGATCGCACCCCCGAAGCTGATGGCTCCGAACACCAGCATTGCATTGCCGGTGATTGCCGCACCGCGCGCTAAAAATAGAGCCGCACCAAGGTGAGCAGCCCACAAAACGGCAACGATACCGATGAGGCGCATTGGCCGGGGAATAGCTTCCCAATTTGCGGCAATCAGAATGATCACCGCAACGCCGATCAAAACCGCAGCCAGGATCGCGAGAACCTTGCCGAGACTGAAACTCGATTGGCGCGCATCGTACTCCGAAAGGAGAGCTTTGGCAGTTGCGTCAGGCAACAGCCCTTGTTCGACCCAGAGCGACAAATCTTTCTGCAAGCGACTGCGATACATGGAGCTCCTGCTTCAACGACAAATGTGCGACGCGAAACGCATCAGGGAAGAAAAAGTGCAATAATGTCTATATTTTTTCTTTGACGCGACTTTTGGTTGTTATAAATCCAGGTATCGTTGACGCTATAACTTTGTCATAAGAATTCCGAGGCTTACATCTATCCTTTTAACTCGAATTTAACATAGGCGCGACATAATCACCGTTCGGCCGTTCGGAAATGCAAGAGACGCATAGCTTTCATTCGGGCAAAGCACTGCTTGATACCCGAAAAATGGGCATCGTTCACAGCCTCCAAGCAAAATGTCGTGATTCGCAGCAAGCCATGCGGTCCACAGTCGTTGCCGTGCGCCCGATTTTCAAAACTAATCATTTCGCACCTCGGCTTATCGTTCCTTCTAACAACTAGTGTTAAATTGATTAGCTGCATGTGAAACAAATTTAGCAAAATAAATTCAGTTATTTAGCCACCATGGCGCGCCGAACGGATGCTGGGGATGGCGCGGTGAATTGATAGGTTGGAGGGGCAAAGGCTTACGCCACACATGGAAGACGAACCGCGCAAGATCACCGCCCGCCGACAAACAAGAACATTTCATGACCCAGCCATAGTTCGATATATCGATGAGCACGCGCGCCGAAATATGTTTGCTCAATCCTTAATCAGATTACTTGCCGTGAAATCGGTTCAATCGGTTAGATTTGCATTATATGCATAGGTGACTTGTATTCTTGTTTCTGTTCGTGGGAGCCCGCAATCACTATATTCAAACCATCAGATGAGGGACCGGTCAGGATGTTAAAGAGCCGGTCAAAACGCTAGAAAAGGGCAAAGACCATGAACATCACCCGTTCTTTCGCAAATTGGCGCAAGTATCGTCAGACCGTTAGCGAACTCGGCCGCATGAGCAACCGCGAACTTCACGACCTTGGCATCGACCGTGGCGATATTCAGCGCGTCGCTCGCCAGGCTGTTGGCCGCTAATACACGAAAATCACCTAAGCGAACGCTTCCTCCCAAGACGATCGCTCAAAACGCCTGCTGCTCGCGCAGCGGGCGTTTTCTATTATATCCGCTGCCCATCTTAAGTCATTTTGTATAGCTGACACAGTTGGCGCTTCTATAGGCTTCTTGGAGCAAAATGATTGCCAATCACATCAACGGTCAGCCGCCAGTTTGAGCCATTAATGGAATGCTTGGGCCTAGTGCCCGGCAAGTTTATCGGGAGCGACAAAACCTCGCGCTTCCCTAATCAATCCGCCTGATTTTCGGAGATGACTTCCTTATCGATGTTGCAGTACAAGAAGCGGTCTTGAATCGTTGCTCGCTTTTATCTCCGCTTCTTTCGACAACGAAAATGAGCCGGCACGAAGCTCGCACCGGCTCTCTGCAATCATGTTACATCTTTAGTTGACGCGCTCAAACAATCGTTCAAACGGGGCATGCATTAGTTGACTGACTTGTCGACTAGCTTGTTCTTGCCAATCCAAGGCATCATGCCGCGCAACTTGGCACCGACTTCCTCGATCTGGTGAGCGTCGTTGACGCGGCGGATACCCTTGAAGCGCGCAGCACCCGAGCGGTATTCCTGCATCCATTCAGACGTGAAGCGACCCGTCTGAATGTCGGTCAGGACGCGCTTCATTTCAGCTTTCGTTTCGGCCGTGATGATACGCGGTCCGGTGACATATTCGCCCCACTCGGCAGTGTTGGAGATCGAATAGTTCATGTTGGCGATGCCGCCTTCATAAATAAGGTCGACGATCAACTTCACTTCATGCAAGCACTCGAAATAAGCCATTTCCGGCGCATATCCGGCTTCGACAAGCGTTTCAAAGCCTGCACGGATCAGCTCCACCAGGCCGCCGCAAAGAACAACCTGTTCGCCGAACAAGTCGGTTTCGCACTCTTCCTTGAAGCTGGTTTCGATGATGCCCGAACGACCACCGCCAACGCCGCAAGCGTATGACAGCGCAAGCTCCAGCGCATTTCCCGAAGCGTTCTGATGAACAGCAACGAGGCAGGGGACGCCGCCGCCCTTCTGATATTCACCGCGAACTGTGTGACCCGGACCCTTCGGCGCGATCATGACAACGTCGACTGAAGCCTTTGGCTCGATCAGGCCGAAATGCACGTTGAGGCCGTGGGCAAAAGCGATGGCCGCGCCATCGCGAATGTTAGGAGCAATGTCGGCCTTATAGATATCGGCCTGCAATTCGTCTGGCGTCGCCATCATCATCAGGTCTGCCCAGGCAGCGGCTTCGGCAACCGTCATGACCTTAAAGCCATCCGCTTCAGCCTTCTTGACGGTCGGAGAACCCGCCTTCAATGCGATGGCGACATTTTGCGCACCGCTGTCCTTGAGGTTCAGCGCATGTGCACGCCCTTGGCTTCCATAACCAATCACGGCGACCTTCTTGGACTTGATCAGATTGATATCTGCATCACGATCGTAATAGACGCGCATGGACATTTTCCCTTTAAGTTTAGTGAGTGAAAGATTGATGGATCAGGTCAGAGCCGGAATATCCGCTTTTGCCTTTTCCGTACCGTAAAGCTGCAGAAAAGCATCAACCGCCCTTTCCGCCTTTTTGCCGCTGTCCTTGATGGAAGGCTCGCCGAGAAGCATGCGCACATGCAAATCCGAGACAATGAGCCCGTACAACGTATGATAGGCTTCGTCGCCGTCGTTAAATCGCAGGACACCGCCACGCTTTCCGGCATCGATCAGAGCCATGGCGCGACGATCGATCTGACGCCGCCCCCGCTCGATCAAAAGACGCCCAAGCTTGGAACCCGAACGATGCGATTGCCCGATCGCAAGCCTGTTGAGTGCTAGTGAGACATCGCCCGCAAGGACCTCGAGAAGATCTTTTGCGAAGACTGTCAAATGCTCGCGCAAGGCAGCAGGCGTCATCCGCTCCCCATGCAATTCGACAGTGCGAACCTTGCTCGCCTGGTAGGCGATCATCGCCGAGAGCAAGCCGTCGCGATCGCCAAACCACTTGTAAAGGCTTTCCTTGGAACAACTGGCGGCGCGCGCAAGACCTGACGTCGTCAACGCCTTCTCCCCACCTTCGACAAGCAGCTGCAGCGCTTGCTCGAGAACGGCGTTTTGGCGGGACGAAAACTCGCTGGGCTCCAGATTTTCGGCGGACACGACATATTCCTCAAAAGTACCGTACGGTACGGTTCGCATGCTTTCTATGACGAAGTTGGAATCGCGTCAAGCAACTTTCGTCGCTGCACCGCACTAAAAATACTGCTGTCTTGAGGATATTCGGTTTGGCTAGACAGCAGCCTGCGCCGAGCGCCACGCATCAATATCGCGTGCCGGCGGCAGTCCATGAAGCCGGCTATAGTCGCGGCTGAACTGAGATTGACTTTGGTAACCGACGCGATGGCCTGCATTGCCTGCGTCGAGCCCTTCGGTGATCATCAAGCGCCGCGCTTCATGGAGACGTAGTTGCTTTTGATATTGCACAGGCGTCATCGCCGTCACCGCTTTGAAATGGTGATGAAATGAGGAAACGCTCATTCCAACATGTTCGGCCAGCATTTCGACGCGTAAAGGTCGCGTGTGATTTTCGCGAAGCCAGGCAACGGCTCTGGCGATCTTGTTGCTCTGGCTATCGGCCATCGCAATCGCGAGAAGACGCGTACCGTCCGGCCCCGAAAGAATCCGGTAGAGAAGCTCCTGCTCGATGAGTGGAGCGAGAACCGGAATGTCCTGCGGGCGGTCCAGCAAGCGAACGAGACGCAAAGCCGCATCGAGAATATCTGGCACCGCAGGCTTGATGACCAGACCGCGCTGGCCTTCGATGGATGACGCTGACGGAGGCGCGCCAATGCGGGTCAAAAGATCGCTGACAACAGCGGGGTCGATGAATAAGGAAAAGCAAAGATAGGGAGTTTCGGCACTCGCCTCGGCAACTCTCCAGGTGACCGGGAGATCCAGAGAATTCAGCAAATAGTGACCTGTCGGAAAGTGTAGATCCTCCGAACCGAAAGAAATTGCCTTCTTGCCTTGCGCCATGAAGCCAAAGCACGGCCGGTAGCTCGTGCAGCATGGCTCGGTGGAGGAACCTCTTCTGCTCAAAATCAGGTTTTCAATCGGCGTCTTATGCTCGCCGTCATGCGGGGCATGGCGAAGAAGAGTGGAGGCAATCTCCTGAAATGGGCTGAACGAAACCGTCATAAATATCCGCTTTTTCTTAAGAACGCCGAGTAGCGCAACGAAAATGTGCGCCCAATATAGATCTTTTCGCGCGGCCTTCCATGACAAATGAAATTTGGAGGATCAGGCAAAAAACTTGCAGAATTGCCGTAACGCCTCAGACAAGTTTTAAGGCATCAATGAGCGTCGCTCTCACAATGAACAGAAGGACATTCTAGATGCCCATTGCAAAAGGCTATGCAGCGACCGATGCGTCGCAACCCCTAGCTCCCTTTACTTTCGAGCGTCGCGATCCCAATGACGACGACGTTGTGATCTCAATCAAATATTGCGGAATCTGCCACTCGGATATCCATCAGGCCCGTAACGAATGGGGCAATTCGCGCTTCCCGATGGTTCCCGGCCATGAGGTTGCCGGCGTTGTCACCGCGGTTGGCAGCAAGGTTACAAAGTTCAAAGTTGGCGATCATGTCGGCGTCGGCTGCTTTGTCGATTCCTGTACGACTTGCGCTTCGCGTGACCTCGATGTCGAACAATACATGCCTGGCCTCGTTCAGACCTATAACGATGTCGAAGCCGATGGAAAGACGCCAACCTTTGGCGGGTATTCTGACTCGATCGTTGTGAAGGAAGGCTATGTTCTGTCCTTCCCGGAGAACATTCCCTTAGATGCCGGCGCTCCCCTGCTCTGCGCAGGCATTACGCTCTACTCGCCGCTGGCTCATTGGAAGGCCGGCCCGGGTAAGAAGGTCGCGATTGTCGGCATGGGTGGTCTCGGCCATATGGGCGTTCAGATCGGCGCAGCCATGGGCGCGGAAGTTACCGTCCTGTCGCAAACTCTTTCGAAGCAGGAAGACGGTCTGAAGTTCGGCGCGAAGCACTATTATGCGACGAGCGATCAATCGACGTTCGAAAAGCTTGCCGGCACCTTCGATCTGATTATCTGCACCGTAGCGACGGCGATCGATTGGAACGCCTATCTCAGCCTGTTGAAAGTCGATGGCACGATGGTCCTGGTCGGCGCACCGGAACATCCGGTTCCCGTCCACGCCTTCTCGCTCATTCCCGGACGTCGCACACTCGCAGGCTCCATGATCGGCTCGATCAAGGAAACCCAGGAGATGCTCGACTTCTGCGGCAAGCACAATATCGTTGCGCAGGTTGAAACCATTCCTGTCTCGCAGATCAACGAAGCCTATGAACGCGTGCTGAAGAGCGACGTGCGCTACCGCTTCGTCATCGACATGGCTTCACTCGCTTGATGTCGCGTCCGGTGGGGGCGAGGAAGCTCCCACCGGGCCGTTTATAGGTTTGGAGGCTTTCTCCGCGACATTCCGCTGATGCGATTCCCGCTGCGTGATAAGGCGAGAGCTATGGAGGCCGCTGAGATATATCCACAGCCAACTCCAGGCGACCGCAAAGCGCGAACGCGCTCCAATCAAAAAGTAGATATGGGCCAGTCCCCAAATCCACCATGCCAGCGGTCCCTTCAACTTGACACTTCCGAAGTCGCAAATAGCGGAGCGATGGCCAATCGTCGCCAAGCTTCCCTGGTGGCGATAGCGAAATGCAGGCGGCGGCGTTTTGCCGGCCAGCCGGGCGCTGATCACCCGCGCGACATAACTACCCTGCTGCTTGGCAGCCGGCGCAATGCCGGGGACAGGCTTATCCTCCTCCCACCGTACCGAAGCGGTATCGCCGATGACGAAAACATCTGGAAAGCCAGGAACGGTGAGGTCAGGCTCAACAATCACGCGACCGGCGCGGTCACTTGGCGCGTCCAGCCATTTCGCCGCAGGCGAAGCTTGCACGCCCGCTGCCCACACGATCGTCTGGCAAGGCACATGCTCATCGCCGATGGTCACGCCATCAGCGTCGCAACGCGTAACGGCTTTCCCCAGCCGAACCTCGACGCCAAGCCGCTCCAGTGCATGGCGCGCATAGTCTGAAAGTTCTTCGACAAAGCTTGCCAGAACACGTGGTCCAGCCTCAACCAGTAGGATCCGCGCCTGCCGTGTATCGATATTGCGAAACTCCTGCGGCAGAGATTTCCTCGCCAATTCTGCAATGATGCCGGCAAGTTCGACGCCAGTCGGTCCTGCCCCGATAACCGTGAAGGTCAAAAGGGCTTGACGCCTGGCCGGATCGGTTTCTAGCTCGGCTCTTTCAAAGGCAAGAAGAATACGTCGACGAATGGTCGTTGCATCTTCGAGTGTCTTTAGCCCGGGCGCAAACGGTTCCCATTCGTCATGACCGAAATAGGCGTGGGTCGCGCCGGTTGCCAGAACGAGCGTGTCGTATATGACGGCCTTGCCGTCATTCAGTAAAACCTGTTTTAGGGCAGGGTCTACACCGATAACCTCGCTGAGGAGCGTCGTGACCTCTTTACGATCAGCATAAAGATGGCGGATGGGCCAAGCGATCTCAGATGTCGCCAAAATGGTAGTCGCTACCTGATAAAGAAGCGGCTGAAAGAGATGATGATTTTTGCGGTCGATTAAGGTGATGCTGGTGTTCTTGCCCCGCAAGTCGTTGACGAGCTGTATTCCTCCGAACCCCCCGCCCACGACAACAATGTGATGTTCGGTCATCGGTGTCCTTTCCATTATCCATATGGGAAATGGTGCAATACACTTCTGCAGCAAGGCAAAAGCCGAGTTCGGATAATAACGAACGCTCGGTTAGAGCACGCTATCAATCAGTATTCCGGCTTAAACTTTTTCATGGACAGTTCAAAAAAACGGCTAACGCGCATAACCGAGCGGTATGGACGTCCCGCCCTTCATCAATTCCATGGAAATGGCGGCCGACATGTCAAAGAGCTCGACCTTACGAACGATCTGTTTGTAGATGACATCGTAATGCTCGACGCGTGGAAGCACGATTTTCAGGATATAATCATAATGTCCCGTGAGCCGATGCGCCTCAACAATTTCAGGCAAATCGCCGATCGCCTTGCGAAACTGGTCCAGCCATTCGTCGGAGTGGTGCGCCGTTTTAACGAGCGCATACACGGTAGTAGGCACGCCCATCTTTTCGCGATCAAGTACAGCGACATGCCGCGAGATATAACCAGCCTCCTCCAATTTCTGAATGCGCCGCGAACAGGCTGAGATCGACAGGGAGACGCGGTTAGCCAGCTCGCTGACCGAGATTCGCGCATCAATTTGCATAAGCTCAAGAATTTTTCGGTCTCGATCGTCGATCATCATGCATATCACGCTGTTTTTTTGCAGGTCATAGTCAAGATACGCAGATTTTGCAGCGTCGTCTTGGAAAATTCGCAAAAAATTCGCGGTTTATTTTCGTCTTTTTGACGCGATGATAGCGGCAATCGACACGCATCTTGGGAGCACATCGACATGCAGGCTATCGGGTTGATCGGCGGAATGAGCTTTGAAAGTTCAGCGGTCTATTATCGCCGGATCAACGAAATGGTCCGATCGAAACTGGGAGGGCTCGCTTCGGCAGAGCTTTTAATGCATTCGGTCAACTTCGCTGAGATCGTTGCTTTGCAAAAGGCAGGTGATTGGAATGGTGCTGCACATCGGCTAGCCAAAGCGGCAAAAGGGTTGGAGGCAGCCGGTGCAAGCTGTATCTTAATATGCACAAACACCATGCATCTTGTCGCCGATGCGGTCGCTCGCGAAATTTCTATTCCTCTTGTTCATATAGTCGATGAAACAGCGACTGCCTTGAAAGCGGCCGGTCGGCGCCGTCCATTACTGCTTGCAACGCGTTATACGATGGAACACGGCTTTTATGCCGAGCGGATGAAGCAGCAAGGGCTTGACGTGATGGTTCCCGACGAAGGCGACCGGACGATCGTCCATAACGTGATCTTTGACGAACTCTGCGCCGGCAAAGTGCTGGACCACTCGCGTGCTGCCCTCATGTCGATGATCGAAAAGGAAAAGACGAAAGGGGCTGATAGCGTGATCCTGGGATGCACGGAGATTTGCTTGATCCTCGATCCCAAAAAGCTTCCTTTGCCAGGCTTCGACTCGACAGAAATCCACGCAGAGGCTGCCGTTTCCTTCTCCTTGCGCAAAGTGGCCCCCGCTTCACGCGCAGCGTAAAGTCTGCTGCTTCGCACTGCGAACCTTACCTTAAAGCGCGGTGATACGGGCCTTGAGCGTAAACCTGCCCAACCTCATCGTGCGCTCGATGCCTGTGCGTTCAACGCAATGTCAATCATTATGCCTTGGTGTTGCGCGTGATCGCAGAGCGGATCAACGCTTTAAATGCGGTCGCGTCAATCGCCTCGTCTTCCCGAAGATCAATAGCTCTGCGCATTTTACCATCGAGGCTGGAATTGAAAAGGCGCGCCGGATCCTCTAGCAGCGCGCCATAGGCAAAGGTAAGTTTGACTTTGTCCCGATAGAACTCACCGGTGCATATAATCCCATCATGCGACCAAACGGGAACGCCCGCCGGGTTGGATGGCTTGCGCCATTTGATCTCCTCGACAACATCGGGATCGGCCTCATGAATCAGCCTGCGCAACTGCGCCAGGATTGCTCCCCGCCAGTCGCCTGCGGAGGAAATGATCAGATCGACTTCATGGCTTACGGCCGAGGCATCGGAGACCTCACTCGCGCCGACATCTTGATCGCTGTTTTCCATAAGGCCTCCCTGGAATAAACCTCACTCTATCATCCGATCTGCGAAAAGCATCAGCTTTACGAGCTCGTAATTTAATCGATGCTGCTGCCCGTCCAACACATAACTCCCCTGCGGAAATGGAGATTGATTAGGAAACGATCATTTCCTAATCATGCGAGATGTTGAACTTGCATCCCGAAAAACGAATCGCGGAACGGCCGCCGGGCCGGCCGCGCGAATTTGAAGCCGATCAGGCGCTCGACAGCGCATTGGTTGTTTTCTCTGAGCGAGGCTACCAGGCCGCTTCGATACACGAGTTGGGCCTTGCAATGAAATTAACGTCTGGAAGCCTTTATAAAGCCTTTGGCGATAAGCGCGGGGTCTACCTTGCAGCCATTGATCGCTATCTTTCAGTCAGAAGGCGGCAACGGTCGGATGAAATTGCAAAGGGTGCGACGGGACGTGATAAGTTAGAGCGCCTGCTCGCCTTTTTCGCGTCATCCGCTTGGGGCGAAACCGGTCGCCTCGGATGCATCGTGGTCGGCGCGGCAACTGAAATCGCGCTCTTCGATCAAGATCTTGCAGACAGGATCCGCTCTTCTTTTGAGCGAGATGAGGCGGAACTGGAAGAACTTATTCGGATTGGGCAAAGTGACGGTTCGATTGCGCCTGACTCGGAGCCGGAAGCGCTCGCTTGTTCCCTTTTGTGCCTGACCAAAGGGATGCGCGTTGTGGGAAAAACCGGGCGCACACACACTGAGATGAACGCTGTCGTCACGATGGCAATGAAACTGTTGAGTTGAGCGATCTGACTGGCAAATCAGATGTGCTCTCGCTTTCTATGATCGGAGTTCCGATGTCCCTTCCCATAACGGCAGATAGTGCTGAGAAGGCAATCTCGCCTGCGATGACGTTTCTTTTTGCGGCGGCTTGTGGCCTTGTGGTTGCGAACATCTATTACGGTCAGCCGCTGGCGGGTCCGATCGCGCGTAGCCTTGGCTTTCCGTCCGCCATGACCGGATTGATCGTCACATCTACACAGATCGGCTACGGGTTGGGCCTCTTCTTCATCGTGCCACTCGGAGACTTGATCGAGAATCGCCGGCTCGTGTTGGGGTTGGTGATCTTGGCAGCATTGGCATTGTTAGCGGCTGGCTTTTCCGCCACGCCAGCCCTCTTCCTGCTGGCCTCCCTTCTCATTGGCGGAGCCTCAGTTGCCGTGCAGGTGCTCGTTCCATTCGCTGCGCATATGGCCTCTCACGAAACTCGGGGACGCGTTGTGGGTAACGTGATGAGCGGTCTGTTGACAGGCATCATGTTGGCGCGTCCTGCCGCGAGCTTTCTTGCCGAAGCAACCTCGTGGCATGTCGTCTACTTCACGTCCGCGGCTCTCATGCTGACGCTTTCGATCGTCTTGCGTCTTACGCTGCCAGACAGAACGCCTCATACACGGCTTGGATATGGAGCACTGCTCGCCTCGATGGTAAAACTTGCTCTCACTGAGCCTGTCCTGCAGCGTCGAGCGCTTTACCAGTGCGGCATGTTCGGCGCTTTCAGTCTGTTCTGGACGACCACGCCGCTTCTCCTGGCAGGCCAGCCTTTCGGACTAACGCAAAATGGAATTGCTCTGTTTGCTCTTGCCGGAGCAGCAGGTGCCGTCGCGTCGCCGATCGTCGGGCGTCTTGCGGACAAGGGACTTTCGAAAGCAGCCACGGCAATGGGAATGCTGTTTGCCATTCTCGCTTTTCTGATGGCACATTTTCTGCCGGATGGTTCAGCCTTCAGCCTTGCGATCCTAACGCTCGCTGCCATCCTGCTGGACTTCGGCGTTACCTCGACGATGGTAAGCGGGCAACGCGCAGTCTACGCGATAAGCGCCGAACATCGAAGCCGCCTGAATGGTCTTTACATGACGGCCTTTTTCATCTTCGGAGCTCTTGGCTCGGCCGTCGGAGGATGGGCCTTTGCAACGGGCGGATGGTGGTTGACCAGCCTTGTCGGCCTCGCGCTGCCAAGCTGCGCGTTTCTCTTCTTCCTCACGGAGCGCAAAAGCAGCTAACAAAGAAGACTGCGAGAGGTCAGGACCTTACGCCTGCGCGTCAAAGCGATAACGCGCAGCACGCACGGCGCTCTGATTGGCTTCCGCCCAGTTCAAAAGAAGCGCCAAAGTCGCGTAAAGCGAACGGCCAAGTTCGGTCAGCCGATACTCGACACTCGGTGGATTGGTGGGAAATACCTGCCTGTCGATATAGCCTTCGCGCTGGAGATCTCGCAGGGTCTGCGTCAGCATACGCTGTGAGATATCTGGAATCGCACGACGCAACTCGCCGAAACGGTAGGGCTTTTGCGCCAGCGCATCGAGCATCAAAGGAGCCCACTTTCCACCGATCTGCTGGAGGACGTCACGCACAGGGCAATTTGCGGGATCGAGTGTCGAGAGATCTACGACGCGCGGCAGATTATTATCCTCAATCTTCTTCAGGCTGATGACGGCGCTGCTCATCCCGGTTCCCTTTCGGTAACTATGGTTCAAAAACCTGCCTTCTTTACAGCAGGTTCAACAATCCTATCGTAGTGCTAGTCTCTTTTTGAGACCTCAGAATTACGGGCACAATGGAGTTTTGACAATGGCCGAAAATATTCTGGTTACCGGCGCAGCCGGCCAGCTCGGGCAAGCTGTGATCCATCATCTTTTGGAGAGCAACGGCGTAGAGCCGTCGCGGCTTATTGCCGTTTCTCGAGATCCGGCCAAGCTTGCGCATCTCGCGGCAAAAGGAATTCAGACGAAGAAAGGCGACTTTGATGATGCGGCGAGCCTCATCGAGGCATTTAAAGGCGCAGACCGCGTCCTGATTATCAGCACCGACGCCTTGGCAGTTCCTGGCCAGCGCTTGCAGCAACACAAGACTGCCGTCGAAGCTGCCGTCGCTGCTGGCATCGGTCACATCGCTTACACATCCATGCCAAAGCCAGACAAGTCCGTGGTGACTTTTGCACCGGATCATCTCGGAACAGAACACCTCATCCAAAAAAGCGGTCTGCCTTACACGATTATCCGCAACGCTTGGTACCACGACAACTATCTGATGAGCATGCCGCATAATCTGCAGGCAGGCAAATGGTACACAAGCTCAGGCGAAGGTCGTGTTGCGACCATTGCTCGCGATGATTGTGCAAGAGCCATTGCTGCTGCACTTGCATCCGGAAGAACGGAAAGCACAACGTTTACACTGACCGGAAGCCAGGCACTCACAGCGCCACAGATTGCAGCGACAATCAGCGAATCTGCCGGAAAACCTTTGGAAGCGATAAATGTCAGCGACGACCAACTCGCTGCGGGCATCGCATCGGCCGGCCTGCCGGACTTCGTGGTGAAAATGCTGGTGTCGGCCGACGCCAATATCCGCGCTGGAAACTTTGATTTCGTCACCAACGACTTCGAAATCCTGACCGGCCAGCAGCCACAATCGCTGAAGGACTTCATGATTAGCCGCCGCGCGGCTCTCAGGGGCGAGTGAATCTCAAGGGGCCACAGCGCGCCAATGCCTGGGGCCTTTGTTTTCCTATTCCAACTCAGACGAAAAGCACGGCATTTCGGTTATCGTGCTGGACGACAGCTTCAAGCCTTCTGGCCGCAGGCCCGCAGGAAGCGCTTCACCGTTTCCGCCATCCCATGTTCAAGGGCATCGGCTGTTAATGCGTGACCGATGGAAACTTCGGCGAGCGCCGGAATGCGGCGTATCAAAGCTGGCAGATTGGCAACGGTAAGATCATGGCCGGCGTTGACCTGAAGGCCGTGTTCCATGGCTGCATCGGCGGTTCTGCCAAGCATCTCAACAATCTCAGCCGCTTTCTCAGGCTGATCGAAACAACCGCCATAAGGTCCCGTGTAAAGCTCGATGCGGTCCGCCCCAACCTGTCTAGCGATAGCCACCGCTTCGGCATCGCCGTCGCCATCGGCAAAAAGCGAAACGCGCATCCCTTTCTTCTTTAGACGCTCCACCACCTTTTCCAGAAGGGCCCTGTCACGCCTGAAGTTCCAGCCGTGGTCGGACGTCGCTTGGGAAGGATCGTCCGGAACGAGCGTCACCTGCTCCGGCTCGGTCTTTTCGCACAGGACGAGAAAGTCCTCCGAAGGATAACCTTCGATATTGAATTCGGCTTGTGGGAATTCGTCATCGATCAAAGCCCGCAATATGGGAAGATCGGTGAAACGAACATGCCTTTGATCAGGCCGCGGATGCACGGTCAGCCCATGTGCGCCTGCCTCTAAGGCGATGCGCCCAAAATGCTCAACATTCGGCCACGGCAAGTCACGGCGATTTCGAAGACCGGCAATTGCATTGACGTTGACAGACAGCGTTGTGGGCATCGCGTGCTCCTTCCAGATTGACCAATGCTCCTACAGCATCATTCCAAAATTCAAAATCGATTTCGGAAAGCTTGATGCCCCAAAACCAGAGGACCAAAAAATGAGTAAAGATTCTCTTCAATCTTGAAAGAGCAAGCTCTTCAACGAACGATGGTCAAAGTCTCGGCGGCGCGTGTGATCGCCGTGTAAAGCCACCGTTCACGTGTATCGCGAAAGGCAAAGCTTTCGTCGAACAAGACCACGTCATTCCACTGAGAACCCTGCGCCTTATGAACCGTCAGCGCATATCCGTAATCGAACTCGTCATAGCGTTTTCGCGTCGCCCACGGGATGTCGCCTTCGACGTCTTCAAACGCCTGTTTTAGCAATTTGATCTTTGCCGCACCGCGATTCATGTCATCATCTTCGGGCCGGATAAGAAGATTGATACCGGGCTTTGTCGTCTCTTTCGACGATGTCATCACCTGCCAGAGAGAACCGTTGAGCAGACCCTTGGCTGGATCATTACGCAGACAAACGAGCTTGTCGCCTGTTTGGGGATAGTCTGTCTTAAACCCCTTCAACTCGCGAAGCCGCTGATTGTAGCGACGCCGCGTTCGATTGGTTCCAACGAGAACCTGGTCGGCCTGCATAACGAGGTCCTGGTTCACCTCTGATCGCGGAATGACCTTAGCGGTCCCGTAATCTCCATAAATGATCTCCTTGCCTTCGCGAACTTGCATGGCGACCTGAATGATCGGATTATCGCGTGCCTGGCGATGAATCTCCGTTAAAAGGTAATCGGGCTCCTGATTGGTGAAAAAGCCACCGCCCGATACCGGCGGCAGCTGCCCTGGATCGCCCAGCACCAGGATGGGCGTCCCAAAGCTCATGAGATCACGCCCAAGCTGCTCATCCACCATTGAACATTCGTCTATGACGATCAGAGCAGCCTTTGCGACGGGGCTTTGACGATTGATCGAAAACATCGGAGACATGGAAGTCTTACCGGTCTCCTCGTCTTCGACCTGCTCTTCGCCGCGGGGACGGTAAATCAGCGAATGTATTGTCTTGGCATTGCTTGCACCGCGCGAGCGCAGGACCTGGGCTGCCTTACCGGTAAAGGCGGCAAACAAAACCTCTCCGTCAACATGTTCGGCGAAATAGCGCGCAAGCGTGGTTTTTCCTGTCCCGGCATAGCCGAACAGGCGAAAAACCGGCGAGCGTCCCTCCTTCAACCATGCCGACACGGCCTTGAGGGCTTCATCCTGCTGCGGAGCAAATTGCATGTCTAGGCAATGGCAGGATTCGTGCGGTGCTGACAAGGCAAATTTCAATGACGAAACCCTTTGCGGTAGCTAGGGTCTATTCACGCGACCATCGTGATCTGCCAAGAGCATGGCCGAGGTAAAGCAGCGGAGTATTTTATGAATTTGGTTTGGAAAGGTTTCTGGACAGCGATCTTTGGCATCTGCCTTGTTAAGGTCGCTTACGCTGAATGGCAGCCGATAGAGGAAGTTCGCTCCTATGCTGTTTCGGGCCGCAGCGGTGCTCAGCTTTATGAATCGATAGGGCAGAGAGGGCCTATGACCGGCCAAACCAGAGCGATTGCCCACACGACCTTCAAGCTCACCTGGACCCGCAAATACGAGCCTCGCGGAAATACATGTGTTCTGTCGGTTCAAAAGCCCAAACTTATCATCACTTACACGCTGCCAAAGGCTGAAGACCCGCTGCCCGCATCGGTGCGTAGCAGCTGGCAAAGCTTTATCGAGGGCATCCGTACCCACGAGAAAAGTCATGGGCAAAGCATTATCCGAATGGTCCGCGCGATCGAAACGCAAACACTGGGCCTCACAGAACAGGACGACCCGACATGCCGGAAGCTGCGTGTGACACTGCAGGCACGTCTCAAGGCACTATCAGATCGGCAGCGCGAAGAAGGCCGCGCTTTCGATCAGGCGGAAATGAGCGAAGGAGGCAATGTTCAGCAACTTGTGCTGAAACTGGTCAACGGCCCATGACTATTCGCATTATTTCAGCATTGGCCAAAGGCTGACTACAAGCAAAATGGCCATGGTGATATTGAACCATTTGAGCCTGATAGGATCGGAGAGCCAATCGCGAAGAACCGAACCAAAGCCGACCCATGTGAAGATCGCCGGGAAGTTCACAAGCGCAAATGCGGAGCAGACGATAATGACGCTAACGGCGTAGAGCGTCTCACTCGTATACGTGGCAATAGCCGTGATGGTCATGACCCAAGCTTTTGGGTTGACCCACTGAAAGGCTGCGGCAGACAAAAACGTCATTGGCTGCGCGCCGCTTTGGCCTTCCGAGAGACCACGAGAAGTACCGATTTTCCAGGCGATCCAGATGATATACGCGCCGCCCGCAAGTTTCAGAACGAGATACAAAAATGGCGCTGCGTGGAGAATAGCGCCGAGCCCGAAGCCGACGGCCAAAAGTAGCGCGAAGAATCCCGCGGTAATGCCAAGCATATGGGGCACGGTCCGCCAAAGCCGAAATTCACGCCAGACGCAAATAGCATCATATTGTTGGGGCCAGGTGTAATGGACGTGGTGAACGCAAAAAGTATAAGCGCCAGAAAAGTATCGAGGGACATAGGTTGCTTCCTGCGGAGATGGCGCGCTCGAAGTCGTGAGCATCGCCAGCGACCAAATGAATAGCTGACAAAATGCGCGTCCTGTATTCCTTTCTTGTCACGGTGACAGGAATGGTTGACAGTCGAGCGTTCAAGCCAATTTTAGGGTCCACGCAACCCAACGTGCTAATACCGGAGCCAAAACAGTGGACGAAGACAACATACCGACCGTTACTTTTCCCAATGGCACTGCGGTCCCTGCTCTCGGTCAAGGAACCTGGAATATGGGCGAGGATGCCTCACGATCGTCCCAGGAAATCGAGAGTCTCCAACGCGGTCTGGAGATTGGCTTGACCTTGATCGATACTGCCGAGATGTATGCCGAAGGCGGCGCGGAGCGCATCACCGCCAAGGCGATCAAAGGCCGGCGTCACGACGTGTTTCTCGTCAGCAAAGTCTATCCCTGGAATGCAAGCCTTAAAGGCACAATGGAAGCCTGCGAACGAAGCCTGGAACGCCTGCAGGTCGACCAACTCGATCTTTATCTTCTGCACTGGCGGGGAAACCACCCGCTGTCGGAAACAATAGAAGCCTTCGAGCAATTGAGAGCGGATGGAAAAATAGGCGCTTGGGGCGTTTCGAATTTCGACATCGACGACATGGAAGAATTGCTGAGACTTCCTGGCGGCGAGAACGTTGCCGCCAATCAAGTCCTCTACAACCTGTCGCGTCGCGGCATCGAATTCGATCTCCTACCCTTCTGCCAAGCAAAGAAGATCCCGGTGATGGCTTACTCCCCGATTGAGCAAGGCCGCATTCTTCATCACCCGGAGCTCATTCGTATTGCCAAAGCCTATCAGGCGACGCCTGCACAGATCGCCTTGGCATTCGTGCTGGAGCGAGATGGCGTCATCGCAATCCCGAAAACCGCGAACCGGCATCGGGTCGAAGAAAACCGCGAAGCGGTTTCGCTCGAAATCACCGATGAGGACTGGGCGGCGCTCGACGCCGCCTTTCCGCCGCCCGAAAGGAAGGTTTCACTTCAGATGTTATAAAGCCGAAACGGATTAAACGCGCCGGCTTGCCTTCACATTCCCTGAGCGCCGCGGTTCATGGCAGCAATACCGGTTCGGCAGATTTCAATGATGCCGAGCGGCTTCAAGATCGCGACAAACTGGTCGATCTTGGAAGACTTTCCCGTGAGCTCGAAGATGAAGTGTTCGGTGGTGGCGTCAACGACCTTTGCCTGGAAAGCATCGGCAAGTCGCAGCATCTCGGCGCGCGTTTCACCCTCGCCGCCAACCTTGATCAGCGCCACCTCACGCTCGATAGGTCGCTCTTGACCAAGCTGACGGGCGCGCACGGTCAGGTCAACGACACGATGCACGGGCACGATCCGATCGAGCTGAGCCTTGATCTGCTCAAGAACCTGGGGCGTTCCGCGCGTCACAATCGTTATGCGTGATAGATGCGCAAGATGCTCCGTCTCCGAGACGGTTAGGCTTTCGATGTTATACCCACGACCGGAAAAAAGTCCGATCACGCGGGCAAGAACGCCCGGTTCGTTATCGACCAAAACAGAGAGCGTATGGCTTTCGGGCGGTGTCGTTTCCGGAGAAATGAAATAGGCCGATCCGGTGGCATGCTGGTGTGCGTTCATCGATTTGTGTGTCCCTAGCGCGTAAATGATGGCGAAGCGTCGGTTTGTCGGAAAGACGGGGGTATTCACCCCCTCTCCTCAAACCAGCTGGCGGCCCTTGGCATCAATGGCATTAGCAACTGCTTCATCGGTTGCTTCGTCTGGCAAAAGCATCTCGTTATGAGCCTTGCCCGATGGGATCATAGGGAAGCAGTTGGCAAGATTGGCGACACGGCAGTCGAAGATGACGGGCTTCTTGACCTCGATCATCTCCTGGATAGCTCCGTCGAGATCGCCAGGTTTTTCACAACGCAGGCCGACCGCGCCATAAGCTTCGGCAAGCTTGACGAAATCGGGCATTGCTTCGGTATAGGAGTTCGACAGGCGGTTGCCATGCAACAACTGCTGCCATTGACGAACCATGCCCATGTACTGGTTATTTAGAATGAAGATCTTGATCGGCGCGCTGTACTGAATTGCAGCCGACATTTCCTGAATGCACATCTGGATCGATGCATCACCGGCAATGTCGATGACAAGTGCATCCGGATGGGCGATCTGAACGCCAAGCGCCGCTGGCAAGCCGTATCCCATGGTGCCGAGACCACCTGATGTCATCCAGCGATTGGGCTGTTCAAAACCGTAGAACTGGGCAGCCCACATCTGGTGTTGGCCAACTTCCGTCGTAATATAGGTGTCGCGATCCTTGGTGTGCTCGTAGAGGCGCTCCAGAGCATATTGCGGCATGATGACGTCATTGGATTTTGTGTAGGCGAAGGAATTACGCGCGCGCCAGCGATTGATATCGGCCCACCAATCGGCGAGTTGCGCCTTCTCCGGCTTCTTGGGCAGAGCCCGCCATAACCGAACCATATCTTCCAGAACATGCCCAACATCACCGCGGATGCCGATGTCGACATGCACGTTCTTGTTGATCGAGGAAGGATCGATATCGATATGGATCTTTTTTGAATTCGGCGAAAAGGCGTTCAACCGCCCGGTGATGCGGTCGTCGAAACGCGCACCGATGCAGACCATGACATCGCAATCATGCATCGCCATATTGGCCTCGTAAGAACCATGCATACCCAGCATCTTCAGCCAGTTTTTGCCGGAGGCAGGATAAGCACCAAGCCCCATCAGCGTCGAGGTGATCGGAAAATCAGTCAGCGAAACAAGCTCACGCAAGAGACGCGAAGCTTCCGGACCAGAATTGACGACACCGCCGCCTGAATAGATCACGGGACGGCGCGCCGAGGCCATCAATTCGATGGCAGCCTGGATCTGACGAATATCGCCTCCAACCGGTGGCTGGTAGCTTTTTTGAATGCGGTGAGCATCTGGTGGGACATATGTGCCGGTCGCGAACTGAATGTCCTTCGGAATATCGACGACAACAGGCCCTGGCCTGCCGGATTGGGCGATCCGGAAGGCTTCATGGATCGTTTCTGCCAGCTTGTTGACGTCTTTGACCAGCCAATTGTGCTTGGTGCAGGGCCGGGTAATACCAACCGTGTCGCATTCCTGGAAAGCATCAGAACCGATCAATGTGGTCGGAACCTGGCCAGACAGGCAAACGAGGGGAATGGAATCCATCAGCGCGTCTTGCAAAGGCGTAACTGCATTGGTTGCGCCGGGTCCTGAGGTAACCAGCATAACGCCGACCTTGCCTGTCGAACGCGCATAACCTTCTGCTGCGTGACCAGCGCCCTGTTCATGTCGCACCAGGATATGCTGGACATCGTCCTGCTGGAAGATCTCGTCGTAGATCGGAAGCACTGCGCCGCCTGGATAACCGAAAATATGCTCAACGCCGTTATCCTTGAGCGCGCGCAGAACGATTTCGGCGCCGGTCATCAAATTATCTTGGGCTTCTTGCGTTTGCGTGCCTGTCATATCTCTAATCCGTTTCGACTGCTGTTCCGTGCTGGCTGAAGAAGGGCCTGGTCACTTGGTAAGGGCTGAGTTGCGGGCATAAAAAAAGGCTCCCGGGGAGCCTGTTATCTCGCGCATGGGTGGCTAACGCCGGATGGTTACACCATCCTGCCCATGCGCGTTCCCACCACAATAAGAATTGCTGCGATCTTCATGGGAAGCACTGATAGACATAAAATTTCTTCAGGTCAACGCATCGGGCAAGAAAAAACCCTGCGAGCGCTTTTGATGCCTGAATATCACCGCTTGAGAATAGTTTTTTAAGGGCTGGCATCCTAATTTCGCGACAATGGAGGCCCGTGTGTCCAATCCCGATAATGACCTATCAAGTGATTTCAAAGATCGTGATCGTAGAGACGGATCGGTTGTCGGCAATCGATCTCTCGGCAGGGTAGTTGCATGCGACGGTGCGCGTGCAATTATTTCGGCAACGGCTGAAGCGGGGACCACGACTCTGACGGAGCTTTGGGCGGTCGGCCGGCTGATCTCGATCAGCACCGGACAAAGCCGTGTCGTTGCCCTCGTCAATTCCATGAAGACCGAGCAAGAGACCTGGCGCGAAGCCAGCGACAATACCATCCGCATCGAGGTGGAACTGCTCGGCGAGGTGCGGCGAGGTCCGAGTGGCCATGACGAATTCACCACTGGTATTGCTCGCTACCCTCACCTTGGCGCTGTGGCCCACCACATCCGTACCGCCGATCTGCGATGCATCTATAATACACAGCACACAGCGACAGCCATCATAGGAACGCTCAGCCAGGACGAAAGTATCGAAGCGACCATCGACATTCCTTCGATGCTCTCGAAGCATTTCGCCGTACTTGGATCAACTGGCGTCGGCAAATCGACCGCCGTCACATTGTTGCTTCGCAAAGCTATCGAAGCCGATCCAAAACTTCGCATTCTGATCTTGGACCCCCATAACGAATTTGCGGCAGCCTTCCCTTCGCATGGCGCCGTCATCAATGTCGATAATCTCGACCTGCCCTTCTGGTTGATGCGGCTGGAGGAGTTTGCCGAAGTCGTGTTCAGGGGGCGCCCTCCGATCCCGGATGAACTGGATGTTCTGCGCGATCTTATTCCCGAAGCAAAGCGGATCTTTCGCACAAGCAGTGATGCCCTGCGCAGACCTGGCGACAAAAATGGAACGGTGACCGTAGACTCACCCGTTCCCTACCGGATGGCTGACCTTCTAGCGTTGCTCGATGAAAGGATTGGCCGTCTGGAGGGCCGGTCGGAAAAGCCGATGCTTCGTTCTCTGAAAATGCGGCTTCTATCCGTCATGAACGATCCGCAACATCGCTTCATGTTCTCGAGCAACACGATCAACGATACGATCATGGAAACCCTCGCGACCATTTTCCGTATTCCGGGCGATGGGCGACCAATTTCGGTGTTTCAACTTGCCGGCATCCCTTCCGACATCGTCAACTCTGTGGCGTCCGTTCTATGCAGAATGGCGTTCGAGATTGCGCTTTGGAGCAATGGCGGCATCCACCTTCTGGTGCTTTGCGAGGAAGCACATCGCTATATTCCTTCGAATCCTCACCTGGGCTTTCTCCCAACACGCCATGCCATCGCCCGAATTGCGAAAGAGGGCCGCAAATATGGCGTTTCGCTCGGTATCGTGACGCAGAGGCCAGAAGAACTCGACCAGACGATCCTGTCGCAATGCTCGACACTGTTTGCAATGCGCCTCGCCAATGTGAGGGACCAGGACATTATCCGCTCTGCAATTCCGCAAGCATCCAGTTCCACGATGAACTTCATTTCCTCGATGGACAATGGCGAAGCAATCGCATTCGGCGAAGCCCTTCGCGTCCCGATGAGAATGCGCTTTCAGCATGTGTCAACACAACTTCTCCCAAGGACCCAAGCGGGCGCTCCCGAAATACAGGAGACGGCCGACACCGTCGATCTCAGCCGCGTTGTCACAAGAATGCGATCTGTAGGGAACTCGGACCTCGCGCAGAACCGGCTTAGTCAACAGGTTGCACAAACCTACGAGAGCCGCGAAAACATGTTCCACGAGCCCAAATACGCCGACGAGGCCATGGAACCATACCGAGCTGAAATGCTGCCGAATAGCGACGGGGAAAGACTGGAAGGCCCAGTCCTTCGCCCGGACATGTCGGTCCAGGAAAAGCTCGATGCGCTTCGCCGTGAAATGCAGCGTATGGACCCCAGCCGGCCGTTGGATGCCACTTCATCCACGAACTCTCCACGCAATACAAGCTTTGCGTTTCGCAGCCGCTTTTCCCGAGACGGATGAGTTAGGTGCCGCTAGACGGGTCCAAGCGCTCCCATCTTTCATCCATCTGATTTCGAAACCACGTCATCTGACGCTTCGCATATTGGCGGGTGGCAGCCGATGCTTTTTCAATGACCTCGCGTTCAGTCAACGAACCATCCAGCAGAGCCGTAATCTCGCTTACGCCGATCGCCTTCATCACCGGCATGTCGGAAGTCAAGTTCAAGGCAAGGAGCTGTTGAACCTCTTCAATCGCGCCTATAGCCATCATCTCGGCAAAACGATTGTTGATCCGCCTTTTCAACGCGTCCCGATCGGGCAGAACAATGATCTTGCGGGACCCATCCGGATCAACGAGGGGCGTTCCCTTGCGGGACTGCAACATTCGGATCGATAGCCCGGTCGCCTTCAATACTTCGAGCGCACGCGCTATCCTTTGGCCATCCTGCGCATCAAGTTCAGTGGCGCTTTGAGGATCGAGGTCTAAAAGCTCGCGGTGCAGAGCGACCGGACCCTCCTGTCGCAGGCGCTCACGAATTTCCTCGCGAAGCTCTGTCGGTATCTGTGGCATCTCTGACAGGCCACCCAGAAGTGCCTTGAAGTAAAGCCCGGTACCGCCGACAAAGATCGGCAATCGCGCCTCGGCCTTCAAAGTAGCCAGAAGGTCGGCAACATCTCGCAACCATGACCCGGTCGAGTAAGGCGCACTGGCAGGCACATGCCCGTAAAGAAAATGCGCAACGCCATCCATATCCGCGCGCGAAGGCCTTGCCGTAAGGATGCGCAGCGTATCGTAAACCTGCATGCTGTCGGCATTGATCACCACACCTTCGTGACGGCGGGCCAGGTCGAGCGCAAGGGCGGACTTGCCGCTGGCTGTCGGCCCGGTTATCAGGATTGCGTTCATCGCAGTTGGAAGGTTTTTCGTCATGGCTCTCGTTGCCACGCTTATCGCTAATCCGTCAAACCCTGTTCTCACTCAAGTTCTGGCGGAAAAGGCGGCGGCGGCAGCCGATGCGGCCGGTCTTTATTGGCTCGCTGACGGTATCGCCTGCGATATGGTCTTTCGTGACGGCACCGAGGCGGATACGGCAAAGGCGAAGATAGAGGCTGTAATTGCCGACGCACCGATCGATCTCGTGGTGCAGGATGCTGAGACGCGGCGCAAAAGAGTGCTGATCGCAGATATGGATTCGACCATGATCGGCCAGGAATGTATCGACGAGCTGGCAGCCGAGGTCGGACTGAAAGAAAAGGTCGCCAGCATAACCGCCCGCGCTATGAATGGCGAGATCGCCTTCGAGCCGGCCCTGCGCGAGCGCGTCGCGCTATTGAAGGGTCTACCGCTCTCCGCCGTCGATGACGTCATTGCAAAACGCATCACGTTGACGCCAGGCGGCCATGAACTGGTTTCGACGATGAAAGCAAAGGGAGGATATGCCGCCTTGGTCTCGGGCGGATTTACTGTCTTCACCAACCGTATCGCTAACGTGCTGGGTTTCAACGAAAACCGAGCCAATCTTTTGCTGGAAGAAGGTGGCAAGCTCACCGGCGTCGTGGCCGAGCCGATCTTGGGCCGTGAGGCGAAAGTAGAAGCCTTGCGCCAGATTTGTGCCGCGCTCGAGATCACGCCCGACGATGCCATCGCCGTTGGCGACGGGGCGAACGATCTTGGCATGCTGAACCTGGCTGGTTCAGGCGTCGCATTGCATGCAAAGCCTGCAGTCGCGGCCGAGGCAAAAATGCGGATCGACCATGGAGATCTCACAGCACTTCTTTACATCCAGGGTTATCGAAAAACGGACTTTGTAAGCCCATGACAGCGATCGTGATGACAGAACGGCTGGTGCTGAGAAACTGGCGCGATGCCGATCGCGATCTCTTTCATGAGATCAATTGGGATCCGGAGGTGATGGAATTTTTCCCAAAGCGCCGCAGCAGGGTCGAAGCCGATACGCTGCTGGACGAGGTCATCCTCGGGATCGAGAAAACTGGCTTGGGTTTTTATGCGCTCGCACTTGGTGACACCGACGAAACGCTCGGTTTTTGTGGTCTGGCACGAACCAATCTCGAACCATATCTGCCCGATGGAACCGTCGAGATCGGTTGGCGCTTAGCGCGTCGCCATTGGGGCAAGGGTTACGTGACCGAATCCGCCCGCGCTTTGCTGTGCTATGGCTTTGAAACGCTCGACCTCCCGGAAATCGTTTCCTTCGCGGTCGTCACCAATCATCGATCGACCGCGGTCATGAAACGGATTGGAATGCACCATGACCCGGCGCGTGACTTCAAGCACCCACGGGTTCCCAATAGCTTGCCGCATCTACAGCCCTGCGTTCTCTACGCGCTAGATAGATTAGGGTGGCGCGCAACGTGCGAACAGGCGACAACCACCTAAAATTTCCCACACCTCACTGAAACCGCTCGATCAATAACGACTGGCGAAGCCCTTTAAACTGGTTGAGCAATGAACTGCTTAGCCCTGACGCGTCATGCACTTAAATCGAAGCAATGACGCGTCAGGGCTGAAAGAGCACAATTCTCAGACTACTCCATCGGCACGGCAATGAAGCGAAGATCGCCATTCGGTGATGCGATCATCATCTGCGCGTTACGACGGCCCTGCTGCTTCAGCGACTTCACCTTGGCAACGATCGTCGCGGGAGACTTCATGTATTCCTGCGCAACCTCTACAATCACGTCACCGGGCTTCAGACCTTTTTCCGCACCGGCAGAATCAGGCGCGACCTTGGTCACCACAACACCATCGACGCTGTCGGCAATCTTGAAGCTTTTGCGTGTTTCGGCATCCAGCATGGATAGCGAAAGACCGAGAATGTCTTTTGGAGCGGTATCGTCCGGATTGGCCTGCTCGGTATCGGGCGAGACTGCCGGCGGATTGGCTTGGGGCGTTGCATCGTCGGGGTTGTCCATATCCTCGTTTTCCTGAGGATCCGGATTGATGACGCCGCCATCTTTCTCGCCGCTGGTGTTTTGCGCAGTCTGTTCATTATCCTCAAGGCGTCCGAGCGTGACTTTAACGGTCTGCTCTTTTCCATCGCGCAAGACCACGACATCGACAGCTTTGCCGACAGGGCTTTCTGCAACAACGCGTGTCAAATCGCGCATTTCGTTGACGACCTTGCCATCGAACTTCAGAATTATATCGCCAGCCTTGATCTCTCCGTGATCAACCGGTCCGCCTTTAATGACCCCAGCAACGAGAGCGCCTTTAGCGCTGTCTAATCCAAGACTTTGTGCAACATCATCTGTAACGGGTTGAATACGCACGCCGAGCCAACCGCGCCGCGTCTCACCGTATTGGCGCAATTGATCAACAACGCCGATTGCAATTTCTGACGGCACGGAAAAACCAATGCCGATCGAGCCTCCTGAGGGAGAGATGATGGCAGTATTGATCCCGATGACCTCGCCTTCCATGTTGAACAGCGGGCCGCCTGAATTTCCTTTGTTGATCGCAGCATCGGTCTGAATGAAGTTATCATACGGGCCGGCATTGATGTTGCGTCCCCTGCCGGAAATGATGCCCAGCGTCACGGACCCGCCGAAACCGAACGGATTTCCGATGGCCATAACCCAGTCGCCAATTCGCATCTTGCTGGAGTCGCCGAATTTAACGGCCTTCAAAGGCGTCTTTGATTCGACCTTAAGGACGGAAAGGTCGGTTTTCGTATCGGTCCCGATGAGCTTTGCCTTCAGCTTGGTGCCATTGGCGAAGTTTACCTCAATGTCGTCAGCACCTTCGATAACGTGGTTGTTGGTGACAATATAGCCGGCAGGATCGATGACAAACCCCGAGCCCAACGAACTGACGCTGTGATTGCCGCCACGGCCGCCTTTGTTTTTATTGAAAAAGTCGTTGAAAAATTCCTGGAAGGGGGAGCCATCAGGTGCTCTAGGCGCGGGCCCTGCTCCCTCGTCGTCCTTTACATTCTGGGACGTAGAAATATTGACGACGGCATCGAGCAGACCTTCCGCGAGATCGGCAACAGATGCCGGTCCATAGGGCGCACGTGCGCCTGGCGCTATCTGGATTTGCGGTGCCTGCGCCTTCATCTCCGCCGGAGGCTGCGAAACCTGCGCTTGCGCAACCGATAAACCTGCTCCGACAGCGATAGCAGCTCCCGCAAGCAGAGTAACCGTTCGTCTCAAAGGCGGGCGGTTTACGAAAGCCATCAATTTTCCTCTTCTATGCGTATGTGCATCCGCTCAAACATAAGAGCGAATATTTGCAGGCGAAATCACCTTTTCGCGAATACGACTGCGTTCATGGCTAACCATATGTCATGCCATGTAGAGCCGACAAGGTGGCTGCGGCCTCCGATTTTCCGCGGTACGGTGCTACACAATAAATGTCTTTAAAAATAAAGAGGGCCGGCTTCGAAAAGCCGGCCCACCAATTTCCACCTGCCAATTATTGAGCAGGAACGGGTGCCGCCGGAACAGCACCAGCTGCCGGAGGAGCAGGAGGCACAGAAGGCGGAGCGCCTAACTTGCCGTCCGCATTGTCGAAGAAGCGGAAGAACTCCGAGCGTGGCGACAGCACGAACGTCGAGCTATCAGATGCGAGCGAGGTCGTGTAGGCATTCATCGAGCGATAGAACTCGAAGAATGCAGGGTCACGCTTGTAGGCATCAGCGAAAATGCGGTTGCGTTCCGCGTCGCCCTGGCCGCGAAGAACCTCAGCGTCGCGCTGCGCATCGGCAGTCAGCTCAACGACCTGACGATCCGCGACAGCGCGCCGGCGCTGCGCATCCTCAGTACCCTCAGCGCGGATGAACTCTGCTTCCGCAAGACGTTCTGCACGCATCCGGCGATAGGTGTTCTGCGCAACATCGGGCGAAAGATCCGTCCGGCGAATACGCACGTCGTCGATCTTGATGCCTAGGTCTTTTGCATCCTTCTCCAGATCGTTACGGACTTCAAGCATCATCGCAACGCGCTCGTCGGAAAGGGCTGCGTTGAAATTTCGAAGGCCGTAAACGCGGCGAAGCGATGAATCGAGCTGTGCACGAAGACGTGCTTCGGCAGCGGACCGGTCGCCGGATACAGCCTCACGGAAGCGTCTCAGGTCCGAGATCTGGTAAACAAGGAATGCGTCGACATCGAAGGTCGCGCCGCCCTGCACCTGAACACGGATATTATCGAGATCGAAGCGGAGTGCCTGCTTCTCAACAATTTGCACGCGGTCTGCGTCCATGAAGGTAAACGGCAGCTTGAAGTAGAGCCCAGGCTCTGTCTTCACAGACTGGATCTGCCCGAAGCGAACGACGATTGCCTGCTCGCGTGCATTGACCACGAAGATCGACGAGTAGAGGACGATCAAGACGAGCGCAAAGACGACAAGGAATATTGGAAGTCTGTTCGATATCATGATCAGCCTTCCTGTCCCTGACGTGGCGCCGGCTTGCCGATCTCGTTCAGCGGCAGGTATGGCACGGCCCCCGACTTATCATCCAAGATGACCTTCTTCGCGTTCTTCAGGACTTGCTCCATCGTTTCTAGGAATAGACGCTTACGAGTGACATCGGGCGCTTTTGCATATTCGTCAGCAATTGACGTGAAGCGCTGCGCCTCGCCCTCTGCTTCTTTCACGACGCGATCCTTGTAAGCGGCAGCCGCTTCTCTGATCTGCGCAGCGTCACCGCGTGCCTGACCAAGCTTCTGGTTGGCATATTGATTGGCTTCTTCGACAAGGCTGTCCTTGTCTTGGCCGGCGCGCTGCACCTCTTCGAATGCATCGGCCACTTCACGAGGCGGCGCCACGTTCTGGATGGTCACGCCGGTGACGGTGATGCCCGCGCCGTAACGGTTCATCGTGTCCTGCACGATTGCCATGACCTCTGTCTCAATCGGCTGGCGATTATTGCGGAAAGCATCCTGCGCAGGTCTGCGTCCCACCACCTCGCGCATCGCGCTATCTGCGACCTGCTGCAATGTCTCAGAAGGATTTTCCAGCTTGAAGAGATATGACTTCGGATCGCTGATCGTGAAGAACAGCGCGAACTGAACGTTGACGATGTTCTGGTCGCCCGACAGCATAAAGCCGTTTTGCGAGGAAGCGGACGTCGCGCCAATATTCTGCTGCTGGACCGTGACCTTCACGATTTCGACCGTCTCGATCGGCCAGAAATGGAAGTGCAGGCCGGGTGTCGAAATCTCGTCCTTTGGCGTGCCGAGCCGCAACTCGACGCCTCTTTCGTCGGGCTGAACCACGTAAATACATTGGAAAAGCCAGAACGCCAGAATTATGACGCCCAGGAGGGCGGTGACGCCTCCGTTGAAACCACCGGGGACGATATTGCGCAGCTGATCCTGGCCGCGTTTAATCATCTCCTCCAGGTCGGGCGGTCCGCCCTTTCCACCACCACCGCCGCGCGGGCGGTTTGGCCCCTGCCCCCATGGTCCCTGATTATTACCGCCGCCGCCGCCCCATGGGCCGCCGCCGCCATTCTGATTGCTCCAGGGCATCAAAACCTCTTGTTCGTTGGTCTTATGATGAAAAGGCGCCGTGGGGGCAACGGCTCCTCGCATCTTGACCCGTTATAGGTATCGGCTGCCCTGCTTTCAACGCGCGAGCGGCCACCAGATTTCACTTTAAGTCGAATATAGTTAGCGTAGTGCAGGAAAAATTCACATTAGGAAACCGAAACGCCCTCTACCGGGGCTGCAAAGGGAGGAAAACATTCGTAGCCCGCGGCGATTAGGCGCGGTCATAAATGACAAACTGAGTGGGATAATCATCCTTCTCGCCAGCGGGAACCGTAGTTTGCTCGACAACTTTCCAGACACTCGGATCGAGTTCCGGGAAAAAGGCATCGCCTTCCAGCTCTGCATCGACATGGGTAACGTAGAGCCTATCGGCGACACCGAGAGACTGCCGGTAGATTTCTCCGCCTCCAAGGATGAAAATCTCATTCTCGTTTAACGTCTTTGCCAGCTCTTCAGCCTTCACGAAAGCATCATCAAGCACTCGAACGGTCGAGACCTGGGGATGGTCGATGACTGCCTGTCTTGAAACCACGACATGTGGGCGACCCGGAAGAGGCTTGGGGAAGGATTCGAAAGTCTTGCGTCCGACAATGATCGGCTTGCCGATCGTAAGTGCCTTCAAGCGTTTGAGATCTGTTGAAAGTCGCCAAGGCATGACGCCGTTCCGGCCGATCGTCCCATTTTGGGCATGCGCGACCAGGATTGATTTTCGAATGGCTGACACGTTTCCCCTCCTTCCAATCTAGAAGCATCCTGCGCCTTGCGCCGCTGAAGCTTGGCCGCGCTTACACTGCAACCGGCGCTTCGATAGGTGGGTGAGGATCATAACCCGTCACATCAAAATCTTCGATCCTGTAGCCGTCGATGCTGCCCGGTCGGCGCTTCAACGCTAGCTTGGGAAAGGGCCGCGGCGCACGGGACAAAAGCGTTTGCGCCATCTCGACATGGTTGAGATAAAGATGAACATCCCCACCCGCCCAAATCAACTCGTTGGGGATCATATCGACCTGCTGCGCCACCATCGCAAGCAGAGCGGCCTGCTGGCACACGTTGAATGGATTACCAAGACCAATATCGTTTGATCTTTGGCCAACCATCAAGGAGAGCTTTCCTTTCGGCTCGCCGATAGCGGCATACGGCTTGCTGTCGCTGACAAAGAACTGATAGGTCATATGGCACGGATGCAACGCCATCTTGTCCAGCTCGGCCACATTCCAGGCGTGAAAGAGCATGCGCCGACTGGTCGGATTGCTCTTGAGCGTCGCAATCACGTCAGCCAGCTGATCGTGTTCACGCCCATCGGGACCAAGCCAGCGTCGCCACTGTTTGCCATAGACGGGCCCAAGGTCGCCCCATTGCAAGGCGAATTGCTCGTCGGCAAGAATGCGTGCTTCGAAGTCGTCCTGGGAGATGTCCTCGCCCGTCGTCTTTCTGTACTTTGCCAGCGGCCAGTCGCTCCAGATGCGGACATTATCTTGCAAGAGCGAGCGAATATTCGTCTGCCCCGTCAAGAACCAGAGCATCTCCTTGATCGCCGTCTTCCAATAGACGCGCTTTGTTGTGTAGACTGGGAAATCGCCATTCGACATATCGAAACGCAGCATCACACCGAACATTGCCAAGGTGCCCACGCCAGTGCGATCGATGCGGCGATCCCCTTTCGTCAGGAGATGCTCCACCACATCAAGATATTGGTATTCGGGATGCCGGGCCATTCACGTCCTTCCTGTAACGCGGCGGATACTGACGAGCTTGTCAGCGAAGAGCAAGCCGATCGCATTCCAAAGCAAGATGATTCACAAGAACGTCAGGCACGCTCCTCCCAAAGCTTTGCAAGCTCGACCAATGTCGTGACCGCTTTCTCCATATCCTGGCGGCTGACCCATTCCAAAGGCGAGTGGAAGGCGTGACCGCCAGCAAACAAATTAGCTGTGGGGAGTCCCATGAAAGATAGACGCGAGCCGTCCGTCCCGCCGCGAATACTGCCCTTCACCGGTTGCATTCCAGCACGACGGATGGCCTCAACTGCATTGTCGACGATCTGCGGGTGCTGATCGAGAACCTGCTTCATATTGCGATACTGCACCTTGACGGTGGTCTTGGCCGTCGAACCCGGGTACCCCATCATCACCTTTTTGACGAGCGTCTCGACTAAGGCTTCTTTTTCTGCCAACCCCTGCTCTTCAAAATCGCGCACGATCAGCTTTATGGAGGCGCTTTCCATCGAACCGGTTACAGCCACGGGATGAATGAAGCCTTCACGGCCTTCCGTCGTCTCTGGAGAAAGATTTTTCGGAAGCCGGGCAACGATATCGCCGGCGATCTTGATGGCGTTCTCCATCCTGCCCTTTGCGAAGCCAGGGTGAATAGCAACACCGCTGATGGCGATTTCCATTCCATCCGCAGAGAAAGTCTCATCTTCGATATGGCCCGCCGTTTCTCCGTCAACCGTGTAAGCAAAGTCGGCGCCGAGCTTTACAAGGTCGACCTTATCCACGCCGCGACCGATTTCCTCATCCGTCGTGAAAAGAATGCGAATCGCTCCATGCTTGATTTGCGGATTGTCGATGAGGAATTTCGCAGCCGTCATGATTTCGGCAATGCCCGCCTTGTCGTCTGCACCAAGCAGGGTAGTTCCGTCACTTGTCACGATATCGTTGCCGATCTGATCGGCGAGCGCGGGATGTTCAGCGAACCTGATGACGCGTTCGCGATCCATCGGCAGCACGATATCGCCACCTTGGTAATTCTCGATCACCTGCGGCTTCACGTTGGTGCCCGTGAAATCGGGAGCGGTGTCCATATGCGAGCAATAGCAGATGACCGGAACGTTTTTACTGCTCGTCCCAGGAATCGTTGCATAGATGTAGCCATTCTCGTCGAGCTCGGCGTCGACAACCCCGATTCCCTTCAACTCGGAAACGAGAACTCGTCCCAGGTTCTTCTGTTTTTCGGTCGAAGGCTGGCTTGCAGAGGCCGGATCGGACTGTGTATCGATCGTCACATAACGGAGAAATCGGGAAAGAACGGTGTCGGTCATCACGGGTTTCCAATCCTAAACTGATCATCGCGCTATAGCGCGGAATGCCTATGCGGTGAACGGCCTTCATGCTGAATGCATATGCGAACGAAGATTCGCGCCAGGAGATTTTCGGTCGGCGCTCCTCAGGCATATTGCAATAAATCACGATCCCCCCTACATAAATCCCGCTCCTTCGGGAGACTATGGCGCTAAACCTTTTGTGCAATAGATGTACAGGACGCGGCTTCGAAGCCGCCGCCTCCACCAAGAACCGTCGGCCGCGACGGCTGTTGATGGGGGCGAAATGGGATCGACTGGCATTGAAAGACAAAAGCTGTGCTCGGTATGATACCACCGTTATCGGGTCACAAGTGTAGTTGCAAACGACAACAACGCTAAGGAATATGCTCTCGCTGCCTAATGGCGGTGTGAGAATTCCGACCTAAGTCCTTAGGGTTAGCCCCTTAAGGCGGGGTCCGGAGGCACCTGGCAACAGAAGCCTCCACCTTCTTTCGATCAATGATTTGATATATGTTCAGTCGCACATGAATGCTGCAGCGCACTTCCCACCTGCCTCGCATCATGTCATATAACAGCAATTCAAAAGACGTCTTAAAACGAGCGAAAGACAGGAAAGCATGGGGCAGGATCATATCCGTTACGACATTCTGGCACAGGACGCATTGCGTGGCGTGATCCGTAAGGTCTTGTCTGAAGTTGCAACGACGGGCCGTTTGCCTGGCGACCACCATTTCTTCATCACCTTCCTGACAGGCGCGCCGGGCGTTCGTATTTCACAAGCACTGAAGTCGAAATATCCCGAGCAAATGACGATCGTGATCCAGCACCAGTTTTGGGACATGAAGGTGACGGAAGGTGGCTTTGAAATTGGCCTGTCCTTTTCGGATGTGCCTGAAAAGCTGGTCATCCCTTTCAACGCGATCAGAGGATTCTACGATCCTTCGGTGAATTTCGAGCTCGAATTCGACATGCCTGCTGCGCAGGCCGAAGGACAGACCGACGCCGAAATTACCGCTTATCCCTTGCAGGAGGACGAGCCTTCCGAAAAGGCTCCAAACCCAACTGAGGGTGAGGAAAAGAAAGAAGGATCCGTTGTATCTCTGGATGCATTCCGTAAGAAGCAGTGATTGCAAGGGGGCTGAGGCCCCCTTTTCTTCACCGCGTGATGCGAACGCAAGGACTACTGGACATGTGCGCCGACATCGTCAATTTACGCCAGTTCAAGAAGAAGCAGGCACGTAGCGAGAAAGAAAAGCAGGCCGAACAAAACCGAATTACCTTCGGTCGCACTAAGGCGCAAAAAAGCCTGTCAAAAGCTTTGAACGAAAAAGCTACGAAAAATCACGAAGCGGGACGTCTCCAACAAAATGACGACGAGAACTGAGACTCAAGTACGGCCTTTGCCTCTCGCAATCTGATCTCGTCCGAAATTCACTGTTTAGCCTTGCAGAGAAAATATTCCAGATCAAATCTTTCCGCATATTTCCTGACTCATTTTGAGAATTGCTTTGCATGACGAAAAGCGTCTCATGATCCGCAAACACTCCATCAGCCTTCACGGTCATAGGACGAGTCTTACTCTGGAAGATGCGTTCTGGAACGAGCTGAAAGCAATTGCATCCGACCGAGCCATTCCCCTAGCCGCTCTCATTGCTGAGATCGACGACCGCAGACAGGAGGATCATAATCTGTCTTCGGCGTTGAGGCTTCATGTACTGGAAACGATCAAACGGCAGACGAAGACGCAAGTCTAAATCGGCACCTGTCTGCAGCGCAGCACAGATGTCGGGATCAAAAAGCGCGCCAGTTTACGCCTTGGTGAGAACGCGCTGCGCTGGTTCCTTCGTTGCTCACTGCGGCATCTCGACGCCCGGCATGCCGGGTGCACGGTCAAAACGTAGATTTAACGGCGGGGTAGCAGGAGGTGAAGCCGGCGCTTGCTGCTGGGCACGGCGCACCTCATCGGCAGCTGCCTTTGCCTTCGCGGCAGCATCGGCATCAGCCTTCTGTTTGGCGGCCTCTTCGGCGAGCGCCCTCAACCTTTCCTCTTCCGCCTTTCGTAAAGCCTCGATCTCGGCAGCCTTTTTCTGGCGCTCGGCATCATTGAACCGATAAAGCGCGACCTCTCGTCTCAGTCGCTGCTTCTCCTGAAGGTTGGATTGCAGCCGCTCAACACGACGGCGCTCGCGCTCAAAGGCGCGAAGCGAGAGATAGCCAGTAAGATCCGTGACATCTATCGTCCGTCCCGGCGAGGCAAGGAGACCAGAGAAATTGAGCTTGATGGCGGGTTGAGCGCCAGGCAATGCATCATTGCTAGCCTTCAGCACGATCCCAATCGTCGCATTCAAGCGCTTCTTGACAAGATCGATCTGCGCCTCGCCATTAACAGTCGCAAGATCGTTCTCAGCGGCAACGTTCTGAACTCGCATGATGCCCCCCGACAGGTTGAATGGAATGGTCGCAGGAGGCAGCTCGGCTTCGCCGTTGTTCAGCAGCGTTTCGACGATCGGATGAATTCGACCTGCATTGATTTGATCTTGCATCGGATCGGTCGCGGCAATCAATGGCGGCAAGATTGATAGGTTCATGCCGCGAATATTGGTCTTTCCGAGGTCGAACTGCCCAGTCCCGCTTAGCGCCGCTGCCATTTCGGTTGCCGATTTGCCAGATGTTTCGGACGCCAGCGACAGGCCGAACTTTCCTGTGGCCAATGGCGAGCCGTCCCGTGTCCAGACCATGCCACCGAGATCGGCATCTGCCAGAGAAAGTTTTGTTTGCAAGATTCCCGTGCCGTCCGCATTGCTGAACAGCACATTCCCGCTGAGACGTCCGCCGTCCCACTCGCCGCCAATGTTTCTTAGCTGAAGTTCATCGCCCCGATAAACCAGATCCGCACCAAAGCCTGTGATTGGCTGGGGCCAGCCTGCCCAGAACTGACCGACGGACAACTTCAGGGCCACATCGAGATCGCGGAATGTTGGCTTAGCCAAGGGATTGGCGGACAACGTCCCGTTCGATGGATCTGTGAGCGGCCCATAAACGGCTTCGGCGAGCCAAGCAGCATCCGTCTTGGCAAGCGCCAAATTTCCGGTAATGCTTGCACGATCCGATTTTCTGTTCACCCCAAGCACACCGGAAAATCCATTGTCGGCGGCCTGTCCTTTGAGATCCTCAAGGGCAATCTTATCGGCGAAGACCGACGCCTTCGTTTGCAGTTTGAAGGGTGTCCCTGCGCCGGTTTGCGGAACCGCAATCCCATTCATCAGCAAATAAGGACCGATGTCGCCACTCTCCAACGCCAGATTCAACTCGCCGTTCAGGAAGCTTTCCGGGCGAACGTCGACCTTGCCCGTTGCTGTGAAGGACGTCTTATCCGTCGCAAAAGTAAGTGCCGCGTCGGCCGGATTGCTGCCGTCAGCCTGCACTTTCAACGTCAGGCGGCCATTGGAGTCTGCATTGATTGGCAGCGGATCGAGGCCGGCCTGGCCGAACAAGATAGATGTTGTTGCATTTTCCAGCGTCGCTTCCAGCGTCGTCGTCCCCTTACCGTCGAACGCAAGAAGATCGGACATCCGATAGTCGAGATTGACACGGCTTCCATTGGCAACGCCTGCAAGGGTGACGGTCAGCCCATCGCCATCATTTGCGCCAAGGGTCAGCGCACCCCGCAGGGCCGTATTCGCATACCACGCGGAGTTTCGCTCCAGTCGGTCCATAACGGGGTGATGCGGCAAATGCTGTTGCAGCATAGCCAGGAACGGTCCCGGGTCGGCAGACTTGAATGTAAATTCGCCAGAGCCGCGATAATCCAGAAGCGAGCCCTCTGCGCGGCCCGTTCCGGTAATTTCAGCGCCGGCAAAATTCTTGACTGAAAGGCGCTCGATCGACAGGGCACCGTCGGCGATGGTGAAGCTCGTTTCTACGTCTCCCGCTTCGACACCTGCAACGCTGAGTTTACCGGCTTTGAATTGCGCGTGGATCTTATGATCCAGCACATTGTCGCCTGCGTCTTGCCCCGTGAAGAGGCCCGTCAGCGCCTTTAGCGCATCAAGATCAAGAGCATCCCCTGACAGGGCGACGTCGAGCGTTGGCGTTTGATTGGCGGGAACATTGCGTTCCAAAGATCCCTTCAGACTCGCAGGCCCAATAGCAATTTCGAGATTGTCAAAACGCTGGCGTTCATGCGTCAAACTCACATCGGCCGTAAAGCCCGCTTGTCTCAATGGACGTATCGCAGGATCGACGGAGCCGGAAAGCCAATTTGCCAAAGCGGTTGGTTGATTGGATGCAACGGTGATCTGCCCATTGAAAGAGGGCGCACCGCGCAGCATCAGGAGCCCTTTGCCTTCCACCTCGGTCCGGCCAGGAAGCATGCCAACGGCATTGTCGATTTTCCAGCCGTTCCCTGCAGGCGCAAGATCGAGCCGAACGTCTCTGATCGTTGTGTCGCCGGCTACGATCGCCGGCAGACGCACTGTCGCCGTCCCAGGGACCTGAGGAATGGGAATTTGCGACACGATCTGTACCAAAGAATTAAGCCGCTGACGCGCTGAAAGCGTTGGATCTCGTGAGGTCTTGCCGCTTGCCCCTTGATTGCCAATTCGATTGACGTCGATCTGCTGACCGTTCGCTGTCAGCAAGAACTGCGAATTGGTCCCGGTATCGAGCGTCGCCTCGCCCGTCACAACATAGGGATCGTCGAGCTTGTCGACTTCAAGCCGGTATTCCGGTAGCCGTATACTCTCGTTTGTCAGTTCAAACCGCCCCTTCGCCCGAGGGAGCTGCTCGTTCTTGTCAGCAGATTTTGCCTCTCCGCGATTGTCCATCGTCGCAGCAAAGGTGCCCTGATAGTTCGGACGACTCGAAACGAGCTTCAACTCGCCATCAAGATCGAGAGTGACAGGGTTTTGATCGGGTTGCAGCCGGGTCCTCAGCCGCAAGACACCGCTGTCGTCCGGCTGGCTGCTCGACAACAGAAAGTTGCCGTGATGGCCGTCAAGCGAAGCGTCTCCCTCGATGCGCCACGGCCCGGCCAGCGATTTTGCCGACATGTCCGCGTTCAAACCTGAAATGTGCCTATTACGTCCGGATTGGTTGTCGATGAAGGCAATGTCACCGCCGGTAACCTTGACATGCTCCAGCACGACGGTCTTGGCCGGTATTTCAGGCTGGCTGCCACGCATCCAGTCAAGCGTGCCATCCTTCAAAAGGCGTAAGGTCATTTTCGGATTGACGATCCGCATGTCGAAGATGAGCGCTTCGCCTGACAAAAATGGCGCAAGCTCGGCATCCATGGAAAACTGCTCGACAGTAACGACAGGTTGCCCGTCCTCCTGCGTGCCCACGCGCACGTCGTGCATGGTTACCGATGGGAAGGGCAAAAGTCTTGCGTCGACCGCTCCGTGAACGGTTACCTTCTTGCCGATGATACGGCTTGCCTGATCTTCAAAATCTTTCCGAAAGCCGGTCCAGTCGATAAAGACTGGTGCAAGCAGCGCTGCAAAAAGCGCAACGACAATAACGGCCCCCACAAAGATCAGAATGCGGCCTACCACGTCAGAGATTCTCCATTCGAATGGGCGCGACACTAGAACATCAAGGCCGAAAGTGTAAGCGCTTTTCCGGCGACTTCATGTCTAACATCTTGACGAAGGCTAGGTTTCTGATCCGCGCCTCTTCGCGGAACAAGAACCGCATGTGTCAGACAAATGATGTCGCCGCTCGTCAGAGATGAAATATCTTGCCCGGATTGAAAATGTTCATGGGATCTAGCGCACGCTTGACCTGCCGCATCAGGTCGACAGTGCCCCCAAGCTCCTGCGCCATGAATGCCATTTTTCCCTGACCTATGCCATGTTCGCCGGTGCAGGTTCCATCCATGCCCAAGGCTCGATTGTTCAGTCTCTCGACGAAAGCCTCGGCCTGCTGAATGGCTTCAGTGCTCTTGTCGTCAAAGAGCAGCAACACGTGAAAATTGCCATCCCCTGCGTGGCCGACGATCATGGCGAGAAGGCCGTGCTCAGCAATATCCTCCTGCGTTTGCGTGATGCAGTCAGACAGCTGAGAGATCGGCACGCATACATCCGTGGATAGCGCAGCAAGCTGCGGCGCAAGCGCGCGGGACGCCCAATAGGCGTCGTGCCGCGCCTTCCAGAGCTTCGTCCGCTCCTCGGCATTGACCGTCCAGTGAAATGTGCCGCCGCCACACTCTGCGGCAATTTCGGAAAATTGCGCGGACTGCAGAGCCACCGTTTCTTCAGAGCCGTGGAACTCTAGGAAAAGCGTCGGCGTCTCCTCGTAGCTGAGACCCGAATAGGCATTGCAACATTTCATTTGCAGAGCATCGAGCAGTTCGATGCGAGCGACGGGGATGCCGAGCTGGATTGTCATGATGACGGCATCGCAAGCTTGTCGGATCGTTGGGAACGAGCAGACGCCGCCGCCGATCATCTGTGGAATGCCGTGCAGCCGTAAGGTGATGGATGTCAGCACGCCCAGCGTGCCCTCTGCGCCGACGAACAATCTCGTCATATCGTATCCGGCCGAAGATTTCCGGGCCCGCCGAGCAGTTCGAACCTCTTCTCCATTGGCCGTTACGGCAGTCACGGCGAGAACATTATCCTTCATCGTGCCGTAACGGACAGCGTTCGTGCCGGAAGCGCGCGTCGATGTCATTCCGCCAATCGATGCGTTTGCGCCGGGGTCGATCGGAAAAAACAAGCCAGTGTCACGAAGATAGACATTGAGCTCCTCTCTCGTGATTCCCGGCTCCACCGTGCAGTCGAGATCCTCAGAATTGACTTCAAGAACGCGCCTCATCTTCTGGAAATCGATGGATATACCCCCATAAGGTGCATTAACCTGCCCCTCCAGCGAAGACCCCGTTCCGAACGGGATGAGCGGAACACGATGCTGTGCACACAAGCTCACAACGGCTTTCACCTCATCGGACTTTTCAGGGAAAAAGACACCGTCCGGCACCTGGGAGGGTATATAGGTCGTTGTGTGGGCGTGTTGGGCGCGGAAAGCCTCGCCGGTCTGAAAACGCTCGCCATAGCTCTGTTTCAAAGAGCCGATGACGGTGGCAATGCCCGCCTCGTTCCGTGTTCCAACTTGAGCATCTTTCAGCGCCATGGCCGTATTCTCCTTGGTTCGTCTCTAAAAGATGGAACAGAAAAACGAAAATTCCGCAACATCACTTCCCCGCCCTTCGGTTCGTCTAACCGGATTGTGGCAAGCTCGCCCGATATCAGCCGCTCATTGTACGAAGCATCAAGCCGTGCGCATGGACCAGCAGAGAATTGACCTCGTCGTAGAACCCGCCATATAGGCGAGCTACTGCAACTTCAGATCTTTGCGGCCACGGCACATGAAGCTGCCGCCCCACATTTCCAATCTTGTAGCCAACAAGCTGCCCGGGAACTGCTCTTGAAGGATGAATTTCGACTGCCAGACAACGTCTTGCTGCCGCGATGGGCACTACTGCTAACCTTATCCACGCTGTTTTGCGTCGGGCTGGAATTGGCTGGTCTTCCTGCCTCGCTTCTTATCGGTCCGATGGTCGCAGCCATTCTTTTGGTGTTGGGCATCGGACGCGGAAATATGAAGGTGCCACGTGCGCCGCTCGTCTTCTGCCAGACGATCGTCGGCCTATTGATGGCGCACGCTATATCGCCGGACATACTAAGGACAATGATATCGAGCGCACCCTTGTTTTTGGGAATGATCCTCGCGGTTATCATTGCAGCCGCCCTGCTCGCCTGGACACTCACACGCTGGCAGGTCCTGCCCGGCACGACCGCCGTGTGGGGTTCCTCGCCGGGCGCAGCCTCGGCAATGGTCATCATGTCGGAAGCCTATGGTGCCGATGCGCGACTTGTTGCCTTCATGCAGTATCTTCGCGTGGTTTTTGTTGCGATCGCCGCCTCTGTTGTCGCACGCTTATGGTCGGCAGGCAATTCGGACGCCATGCCTGCCATCGACTTCTTTCCGTCAGTGAATTGGCTGAACCTCTGTGTAACTCTCGCCCTAGCCTGTCTCTGTGCTTGGATTGCCCTACGCTTTCGCATATCAGGCGGCGCCATCCTTGTTCCGCTCGTTCTTGCAACGCCTTTGCAAGCTTTGGGTTACCTGAACCTAGAACTGCCGATTTGGCTTCTCGCGATCAGCTATGCCATGGTGGGTTGGAGCACCGGCCTTCGCTTCAGTCGGGTGATTATCAGGCATGCGGCACATGCCTTACCGCAGGTGGCAGGCTCGATCCTTCTTCTGATGTCGCTCTGCAGCTTGATGGCAGCGGCACTTCATTACCTCACCGGCGTCGATCCCCTTACCGCGTATCTTGCAACAAGTCCTGGAGGAGCCGATTCGGTCGCGATCATTGCCGCATCCAGCAATGTTGATTTACCCTTCGTCATGGCAATGCAGACCGGGCGCTTTCTGATTATCTTGTTCACCGGGCCACTCTTGGCACGCACGATCGCAAAATATGCGGGCGTTCCGGATGTAACGAAGCAATGAAAAGGCGGCCCGCCATCCGGTCCGCCTTCAAGCAAAACAATACCTGATCAGCCTTCCTTGATCGGCGCAATCTGAATTTCGACGCGGCGGTTCTGAGCACGCCCCGCTTCTGTCGCGTTGGATGCAACCGGCTGGGACGGGCCAAAGCCCATTGCCGAAATACGGCGCTGATCGACTCCCTGATCGCCGAGATAATTCGCGACGGACGCCGCGCGACGCTGCGACAGCTCCTGGTTATGCTCAAGGCTGCCGGTCGAATCGGTATGACCGTTAACGTCGATTAGCGTGCGGTTGAACTTTCTCAAAACAATTGCCACGGAATTCAAGGTTTCATAGAAACCAGGTTTCACCGCATCCTGGTCCACGTCAAACGTGATGTTGGACGGCATGTTCAAGATGATGCTGTCGCCGCGGCGGGTGACCGAAATGCCCGTTCCTTGCAGTTGCGCCCTCAGCTCGGACTCCTGCTGATCCATGTAATTGCCGATCGCACCGCCAGCGAGCGCGCCAATACCAGCACCAATCAGTGCTGCGTTACGCCGACCATGTGCCGAACCGCCGACCGCCAGTCCCGCAAGCGCACCTACGCCAGCGCCCAGCAATGCTCCGCCCGACGTGTTCGACATCTTTTGTTCCCCGGTATAGGGATCGGTTGTGGTGCACGCGCTCAGGTAACTGACTGCAACAGTGGCAAGGATAAGTTTCTTCATCATGAAAAGGCGCCCTCAATTTAATATGAAGCGAGGAGTTATCGAGGAATGAGGCAAGAAGATGGACCAGTCCATGCTCCATCACATTATCCCTCGCTCCCTGCCTTTATCGATGCAAGCTGCAACGAATATGAACGCGAACAGCAAAATGGCGGCCTACAGCTCAGATGTTCTGGAAGAGTTGGCGAACCGTATCGTAGGCGGCGTTTGCAATGGACAACGACTGAAGCGCCAATTGCTGTTGCGTCTGTAGCGCTTTCAGGCGGCTGCCCTCTTCTTCCATATTCGCATCGATCATTCTGCTGATGCTCGTGGAATAGTTGTCGTTGATTGATTTCGAGAAATCGCTTTGCAAGGAAATTCGTTTTTCCAAGGCGCCGAATGCAGATCCAACTGTTGTCATCTGGTTGAGCATCGCATCGACGACGCGTACCATTTCCTTTACCTGGTCCTGGCTGGTGTTCTCCGTGAGCGCGATTTCGACCTGGCCCGTTGAATCTCCAGCGGTTTTAACAAGGACGTAGTTTTGAGAGGCGCCAGTTTCCGTCGCGAAATGCACAGAGGTGAAAACACCGTTCTGCCCGCTCTGATCGGGCCGATCATCCACAAGGTAACGCGCGTCTTTCGACGTCGTCGTTCCGCTCGGTGAAATATCGACCTGATAGCTCAGCTTGTCGACTCGCACCGTGCCATCCGCCATTCGGATAAACGAGGCCGGAATTTCCCGTGGTTTGGCGGGGTTATCCCCATCTTTGAGCTGGACCCAGTTGTCTCCATTGAATGTCGCCGAGCTGACGACCGATCGCAGCTGATCCTTGAGCTGAGTAAGCTCATCATTGATTTTCGTCTTGTCGACGCCTGTTTCCGTGGCGGCGACAAGTTTGGCCTTGATTTCGGAAACAAGGTCCGTGCTTTCGGCCACCGCGGAATAGGCCGTGTCCATAGTGGCACCCGCCAAGCCCAAGGCGTCCTGGATGGCGGACTGTGCTTTCTGATCGGTCTTAAGTTTTGTACTGATCGCCCAATAAGCACCATTGTCTGAAGCGCGCTCGACGCGCAGACCCGTCGCGACTTGTCTTTGGGTTGTCAGAAGGTTGCGGTTAACGTCACGCAGCACATAGAGCGCAGCGTCAACCGCCTCACGCCGATAAATACTCAAGATACTGAACTCCGGATAAGCACACGAACTAGATACACATCATCTGCAGCAACCGATCTCCCAATCGGTACCCGAAGCCCCCGTAGTTTCAACACACACAAAACCCCGGCGGCTGAGCTGAATGATTACCGTTCATGTTTAAAAATCCGCTAATTTAGACAAAGAATTCACCTTGCCTCGCAAATCTTCATAAACCATAAGGCACGGACGAGAGCGCCAGGCAGAGCATCAGGCCTCGTTCGAATTGGACGGTAACGCGGAATGAAAGCAGAACGAATTTCTGGTCTTTCCTGTCCGAATCACTACATTACGGGCTATGACAAACGGTTTCGACGACATACCATTCTTCGACGAAGAACCCAGCGAAACGCCGCGTAAACCAGCCGCGCCTAGCGGCTTGGCGGCACGGGCGATGGCAGCGCGCGGCGGCGAACGGCCCGCCGACTATTTGACCGGCCTGAACCCTGAGCAGCGCGATGCCGTTGAAACCCTGGAAGGGCCAGTGCTCGTCCTGGCGGGCGCAGGCACAGGCAAGACGCGCGTCCTGACGACCCGAATCGCTCATATTCTGGCGAGCGGGCGTGCCTATCCATCGCAGATCTTGGCGGTGACGTTTACCAACAAGGCCGCGCGCGAGATGAAAGAACGAATTGCGCTTCTGGTCGGCGGCGCTGTCGAAGGTATGCCCTGGCTTGGTACCTTCCACTCAATCGGGGTAAAGCTCCTTCGTCGGCACAGCGAATTGGCCGGGTTGCAATCGAACTTCACCATTCTCGATACCGATGACGTCATCAGGCTTTTGAAGCAGATTATCCAGGCAGAAGGTCTGGACGATAAACGCTGGCCCGCAAAACAATTGGCGGGCATGATCGACGGATGGAAAAACAAGGGAATGACGCCTGCCGACATTCCCGAGGGCGACGCACGCGCTTTTGCCAATGGCCGTGGAAGAGAGCTGTACGCCGCCTATCAATCCAGGCTTGCGACGTTGAATGCCTGCGACTTCGGCGATCTTCTGATGCACCCGATCGCCATCTTCAGGAAGAACCCCGATCTGCTGAAGGAGTACCACCAGCGTTTTCGTTACATTCTGGTCGATGAGTATCAGGACACGAACTCGGCGCAGTATCTCTGGCTGCGACTTCTTGCGCAGCGAGCCCCGATCGAAGGTCGTGCATCGGTGAATCTCTGCTGCGTCGGCGATGACGACCAGTCAATCTATGGCTGGCGCGGCGCTGAGGTCGACAACATTCTTCGTTTTGAGAAGGATTTCCCCGGCGCAAAAGTCATCAGGCTGGAGCGGAATTACCGCTCAACCGCGCACATCCTTGGAGCAGCCGCTCATCTCATCGCCCACAATGAAGGCAGGCTTGGCAAAACTCTCTTTACCGAGCGGGCAGATCCGGAAGACGTGAAGGTCCAGGTGCATGCGTCATGGGATTCAGAAGAAGAAGCCCGTGCGATTGGCGAAGAAATCGAGCAACTCCAGTGCAAGACGCATAAGCTGAACGATATTGCAATTCTGGTTCGTGCCTCCTTCCAGATGCGTGAGTTCGAAGATCGATTTGTGACCCTTGGCCTCAATTACCGCGTTGTCGGCGGCCCACGCTTTTATGAGCGTCTCGAAATCCGTGACGCGATGGCTTATTTCCGGCTCGTCTCACAGCCTGCCGACGACCTTGCCTTCGAGCGTATCGTCAACACGCCAAAGCGAGGGCTGGGCGATACGACTATTCGCGCGCTTCACGACTACGCCCGAGTTCGCAACATCCCGATGTTGGCCGCGGCCGCGCAGATCATCGATACCGATGAGTTGAAGCCAAAGGCGCGCAAGGCGCTTTTCGATGTCGTGCAGTATTTCAGGCGATGGCAGGAGCTTCTCGAAACAACGCCGCATACGGAACTTGCGGAGCAGATTCTGGAAGAATCGGGCTACACCGATATGTGGAAGGCGGACAAGTCTGCCGAAGCGCCAGGACGGCTTGAAAACTTGAAGGAATTGATACGCTCTATGGAGAGCTTCGAGTCGCTCCGCGGCTTCCTGGAACATGTTTCCTTGGTCATGGACGCCGAGCAGAACGAAGACATGGACGCGGTGTCGATCATGACCCTGCATTCTGCCAAGGGTCTCGAGTTTGACACCGTTTTCCTCCCTGGATGGGAGGAAGGTCTTTTTCCGCATCAGCGTTCGCTCGACGAAAGCGGTCGAGCCGGCCTCGAAGAAGAACGACGCCTCGCTTATGTCGGCATCACGCGCGCCAAGCGTAGATGCCATATCTGGTTCGTGTCCAATCGGCGTATCCACGGCCTCTGGCAGTCGACGATCCCGTCACGTTTCCTTGACGAACTACCGGTGACACATGTTGAAGTTGCCGAGGTTGAGCAAAGCTATGGAGGCTACGGCCGCGGCAACTACGGTGCATCGCGCTTCGATAAAGCTGAGCCGTTTGCGGGGTCCTATGCAACGCCGGGATGGAAACGCGCGCAAGCCAACCAGACGGACGCGACGCGCGACAACTGGGGCACGCGGTCCGGCCATTCTGTCGAACGAATAGGATACGGGGAAAGTGGACCAAAGGTCAGAACAATCGAAGGCGAACTGGTGGCAAAATCCACCAGCAACGAACCGTCGCGTTTCAAGACGGGCGATCGAGTTTTTCATATCAAGTTCGGCAATGGCAACATTACCGCGATAGAAGGCAACAAACTCACCATAGACTTTGATCGCGCTGGCCAAAAACGCGTTTTAGACGGCTTTGTAGAAGCCGTTTGACGGATGTTGCGCAGTCAAAGCCGAATGTTGGCTCGAGCTCCTGTCATGATGTTATTGAGCTGATCCACGTTTCACTCAAGGGCTGCTCTGAGCGGAACGAGTTGGCACAAGCTCAGACACGTTTGCATATCTTTATCCGGTCACTCAAGGGCGCTAAGGCTGTGGAACGTCAAATTCCCGGCCCAACAAATCGTTTGCACCCTATCGATTTCTTGATCGATTACCCTATAACGCAGAAGTAATCATTTTTCCCGTCGCTGACGCTGAAGCTCGTTGGGAGGCGTCTTATGCCGCAGCGATGGGTTACAATAGTATGAGGTAATCAAATTGGCAGGAATCACCACAGGATCCACCACGAAGCCCGCTTCGTCTTCTGCAACCTCCCGCGAAAATAGTTACACCTTCGCCCTGAGCGCTCTGACAGCTCTTTTCTTCATGTGGGGCTTTATCACGTGCTTGAACGATATCCTCGTTCCGCATTTGAAAAACGTGTTCCAGCTCAACTACACCCAGTCGATGCTGATCCAGTTCTGCTTCTTCGGCGCGTATTTCATTGCCTCTTTGCCCGCGGGCGCGCTGGTCAAGAAAATCAGCTACAAATGGGGTATTGTCGGCGGCCTTTTGATCTGCGCCATCGGTTGCGCACTTTTCATTCCAGCGGCCACCTATCGTCTTTACGTCCTGTTCTTAGGTGCGCTCTTCGTGCTCGCCTCCGGCATCACGCTTCTCCAGGTTGCGGCCAATCCCTATGTGACGGTCCTGGGACCGCCTGATACGGCTGCAAGTCGCTTGACGCTCACCCAGGCGTTCAATTCGCTCGGCACCACGCTGGCTCCATATTTCGGCGCGCTCCTGATCTTGTCGGCTACCGCTACTGTCATGGCGGGAGCAACGCCAGAACAGGTTGAAGCCGCGCGTGTTGCGGAGGCCAATGCTGTCAAGCTGCCTTACATGATCCTTGCCGTCGCGTTCTTTATCCTTGCTGCAACTTTTGCCGCCTTGAAACTTCCCCGTGTCGACGCGGCCGAAGATCTGGAACCACGCGCAAGCAGTGGTTCTGCCTGGCAGTACCGCCATCTCGTTCGAGGCGCAGTTGCGATCTTTCTGTATGTCGGCGCCGAAGTCAGCGTCGGCAGCTTCCTCGTGAACTTTCTTGGCCAGCCAGACATCGCGGGTCTGCCGGAAGCAGCTGCAGCAAAATATGTCACCTACTTCTGGGGTGGCGCAATGATTGGACGCTTCATCGGCGCAGTGGCGATGCGCTATGTCGGAGACGGCAAGGCCCTCGCCTTCAACTCCGTCATCGCGATTCTCTTGCTGCTGATGACGGTCTTTTCCGGCGGTCATGTTGCCATGTGGTCGATTTTGGCGATCGGACTTTTCAACTCGATCATGTTTCCGACCATCTTCAGCCTCGCGCTGCATGGCCTTGGCAGACATACCAGCCAAGGCTCGGGCATCTTATGCCTCGCGATCGTTGGCGGCGCGATTCTACCGTTGATGATGGGCGGCTTTGCAGACACGATCGGCATTCACCTCGCATTCCTTCTCCCGATCATCTGCTACATCTACATCGCCTACTATGGACTAATGGGTCACAAGCCAAATTAAGGCTGAACAGGTAAGACGCGCTACGCAAAGCGGCGCGTCTTACCGCTTGCGGATCATCTCTCGACTTGGCATCGTAGGGGTGATGGATGATGGGGAAATTAAAAAATGAAGGCCTTGTTGCTGGTTGATATCCAGAAAGGTTTCTGCCCAGGGGGCAACCTTCCAGTCCCTCATGGTGACGAAGTCGTTCCTGTCGCAAACCGGCTCATCGACAGCGGCTATTACGATTTGATCGTGGCCTCGCAAGATTGGCATCCTCCAGGTCACGGCAGTTTTGCCTCGTCTCATCCGGGCAAGCAGCCGTTCGAAATGGGCGAACTGGCCGGAAAGCCACAAATGCTTTGGCCCGATCACTGCGTCAAAGCAACGGACGACGCGCAGCTCCATCCCGGACTGAACACGGCCGAAATTGATCTCATCCAACAAAAAGGGGAAAACCCCCTCGTCGACAGCTATTCCGCATTCCGCGACAACGACCAAACCGCCGTTACAGGCCTCGCCGACTATCTCGCACAACAGGGCGTCACCGCGCTTGATGTATGTGGGCTTGCGACCGACTATTGCGTTCAATATTCTGCCATAGACGCCGTCGAGATGATGCCTGGGGTCAAGGTACGCTTCATTGAGGATGCTAGCCGCGGCATCTCCGCAGAAGGCGTCGCGAACGCGATCCTCGAAATGCGCCGTCGCGGCATAGACATCGTGACAAGTCGGTCTATCCTCAATTCCTAGCGCGCCTGCATCCGGATCCGGCCGGTTTCTCTGTTGGTTGTCACGCTTCAGGCTTCCCCCAGACTTTGCTTGATGCAGCGGCCCGCCCTCGGGCGATTGGCAATTGCGTTCTTTCGCCGTTGCGCCGGTTCGAGCCGGCTTTGTTCAGGAAAAGCAATCGATAGATCAGCGAAATTCGATTGTGCCTTGAATCCGGTCATTCTAAAGGGTGTCATCTTCATAAGGAAAGCAGAATATGAGACCCGACTTCTTTGAGGGTGTTCGGGGCGGGCTGCCCGTTGCAATCGCTGTCGCTCCCTTTGGCGCTCTGTTCGGCGCGCTGGCCGTTGACAAAGGCATGTCGCTCGCCGAAGCAACGCTGATGAGCGCCACCGTTTATGCCGGTGCAAGCCAGCTCGTCGGTATCGAATTGTTTGGCCACGAGGTTGCCGCCTGGATCATCGTCCTTTCGATCCTGGCAGTCAACTTCCGGCATGTGCTCTACTCGGCTGCAATAGCGCCTTACATCCAGTCGTTCACGGGCGCTGAGAAAGCCGCGGCATTTTTCCTGCTGGTGGACCCGCAATTCGCGGAAGCGGCCAAACGCGGGGAAAGCGGCGAACGCGTAACGTTTCCATGGTACATGGGCTTTGGGCTCGGTGTTTATATACCTTGGATCGCTTTCACAATTGTCGGCGCGCTTCTCGGCGGGTTGATTACTGATCAAAAGGCTATGGGTCTTGACGCGCTCTTGCCCGCCTATTTTCTCGGGACGCTGATCGATTTTCGTAGCCGCCCGAATTTCCTGCCAGTCGCTATGACAAGTGCAGTCTTCTCTGCCCTCGCCTACCACTATGTCGGTTCTCCCTGGCATGTCAGCCTCGGCGCCTTGGCTGGCATTACTTTAGCTGCGATTTTGCCGCCGCCATCGGCCAAACCCGCCGGGCCGGAAGGAGCCTGATAATGCAACTCGATCCTCACATGGTGTTTCTGATCGCTGCAGCGGCTCTCGTTACCTATGCAACACGTTTTAGCGGCTACTTGATGGTGAAGACCTTGCGGCACATCCCACCGCGGATGGAAGCGGCGCTCAACGCAGTGCCTGCTGCTGTGCTGACCACACTGGTAGCGCCGGCCTTCTTCACGGGCCCTTGGGAAACTAAGCTTGCGCTCGTCGTTGCGCTGCTGGTCGGGCTCCGATTTGCCCATATCTGGATGGTCGTCGCTGCATGGTTGGTGGTCATCGTGATGCGACACGGCTTCGGTCTTTAGCAATAGGACCAGCAAAGCGCTTACTGCGCATCTTCATGTCTCTCATAAGGTGCGACCATTTCAGCCGCACCATGTCTGATGCATGTATAGCGCGCTCAGGCAGTCTATAGGGGCTGCGTTGCCCCTTCGAGCCAACGCTTGACATTCTCATCCTGCAACAACGGCATGAGCTTTTCGCGGGTCAGTTGGTGATAGGCGTTAAGCCATGCCAACTCGTCGCTCGTTAGCAGGTTGGTCTGCACAAGGTTACGATCAATGGGGCAGAATGTCAGCGTTTCAAATCCGAGCATCGGGATATCGCCGCCATCCACCGCTTCGGCCTCTTTAACGTAAATGAGGTTTTCAATCCGAATGCCGAAACTTCCTGGACGATAATAGCCTGGCTCATTCGACAGGATCATGCCCGGCAGAAGCTCTTGTGTCGAAAGCCGCGCGATCCGCTGAGGACCTTCATGAACGGAAAGATAAGAGCCGACACCGTGGCCTGTGCCATGAGCAAAATCAACGCCGGCCTTCCACAATGAAATACGTGCGAGTGGATCGAGGTCGCAACCACGCGTTCCCTTGGGAAATCTCGCCGTACTGATCGCGATCATGCCTTTCAGGACCAGCGTAAAGAAGCGCCTCTTCTCTTCATCGACCGCACCGATGCCGACGGTCCGCGTGATGTCCGTCGTTCCGTTGATATATTGCGCGCCTGAATCGATCAGGAACAGCTCGCCTGTCTTCAAATGCCGATCACTCGCTGTGGTCACGCGATAATGCATGATAGCGGCATGCTCGCCGGCACCGGCAATCGTATCGAACGAAATATCTTTGAGAGGGTTTTGAAAGCTCTGGCCGACCTTGGCGCGCGTTGCCTCGAGTTTTTCTGCAACATGAATTTCCGTAACTTGCTCGTCCTTTACCGAAGCCAACCAACACAGAAACTCGGTGACCGCAGCGCCGTCTTGCAAATGAGCTTTCGCTGAGCCTTCGAGTTCCACCTTGTTTTTCACGGCACGCGGTAATTTTGCCGGATCGGAACTTTCGACAAGCTTGCCGCCAGCCTGTTCGATGAGAGCGCCTAGCGCATAAGATGCAATATCGGGATCGACAGCAATCTTGGCACCATTGGCAGCGACAGCTTGCAATCGCTCGACGAGCATATCCGGCGCATGCTGATCACAAAGCCCAGCTAGATAGCCTTTCACCTCAGCATTGGTCTTATCCTTATCGAGAAACAGCTCGGCCTTCCCGTCGCAATGAACGATGGCGCGGGCCAGTGGATGCGGCGTATGAGGCACATCGCTACCGCGGATGTTGAAAATCCAAGCAACAGAAGAGGGATCCGCAATGAGAACCGCCTGATGATCGCGCGTTGCCAGATCCTCGGCAATCCGTCTGATCTTCTCCTCCGCCGCCAAACCTGCGTGATCGATGCGCTGAATGACAACGGCACCTTTGGGCTCGGCGGGACGATTGGCCCAAATCCGGTCGAGCGGGTTATGGGGCAAAATGACCAAGGCGCCGCCGATTTCGGCGAGCGATGCGGCAAGGCGTCGAACTTCCGTGCCGGCGTGAAGCCACGGATCTATCCCGAGGCGCAAGCCGCGCGAGCCGTGACGGGAGAGCCAAACGGCTGGGGGTTCGCCAACCAGATCGCCGCCGATGAACACGCTTCCATCCACCTGCTCGGCAAGCTGAGTTACATATCGTCCATCAACAAAAACAATGGCCTGGTTACGGGTAATCAACGCTACACCCGCAGAGCCGGTGAAACCGGTCAGCCAGGCAAGCCTCTCAGCCGAAGGCGGTACGTATTCGCCGTTATACTCATCGGCTCTCGGCACGAGAAATGCATCAATACCGAGCTCGTCGAAGCTGGCACGCAAAGCGTCGACACGCTCACGACCGAACTGAGGCGTGGAAGTAACTTCGAAGGACTGAAACATCGCTGAACCTGCACTGAGTCAAAGAAGGATATAACGAATACCTAGCTGAGTTTTTTGCGAAAAGGGACATAGAAAGAGCAATACAGCTTGAAAACCTCACGTGCGGAATGCGCTAAGAAGCATTTGCACTACCTTGATGAGGTTTGAACATTGCAGAAAAGCTCCAGCAATGCTGGACCAAGGTTAAGACCGCGGCGTGCCATCCGCCCAAAATTCCGGCATAAATGGGGCAAAGCCTCATCGATTTTCGCACTTCATGCAAGCCGTGCATAGCTCCCATGAGACAGCCCCTCTCACACGTCGCGTCGAAAGTTGATACATAGCGGTCATCGATGAGGGCAAACGAGCCTGCAACCAAAGGAATTTGAAATGACTGCCTCCCTTCCGCGTTTCGCACATGGTAGCCTGATCCGGGCTGGCGAGCGCCGGACCGTTCGTCACACGGTAGGTTCGCGCCACTCTGCCGGTGCAGAGGTTATGCGCCCGGCAATGGTCGCCAACAAGATCGCTTTGTAATCAAGAGCTACGCGTTTCGACCAGTGCCTGCCTGTACTCCTCCTCCCAAACGGGTAAGCATGCGAAACAAGTAGAAAGTCCGCTTGAGCGTTCTCCTCCCAGGCTCGCGGACTTTGCCGGGAAACCGGTCCAGGGGACGCTGTAAAGCGTCGCCTTTTTTATTCCCTCGCTGCTCCGGTCTTTGTGAATTTACGGCGTGTGCACAGATCGATAGGAGATGCGCCACAGCCTGACGGTCAGGCGCTTGTCTGAGGCCAGTTAGAGCCGATCAAGATGTATGGTGACCCATCCATTGCGCCAGATGGTTCGCACATGGCGAAGATGCTGCCCATTGTAGGCGGAAAGAACCTTCCATCGTTGCGCGGCCAAAATGCCGGACAGAATGACGGAACCACCGGGGGCAAGATGACTGACAAGCTGCGGAGCCATCCGGATCAGGGGACGAGCCAGAATATTGGCAATGATCAAATCGAAGGGACCATATTCCGAGAAGGATGTGGAATGAAACCCAGGAGCCGTGCGTGTCACAATTCCACTTGCGATGCCGTTTCGGCGGACATTTTCGGCGGCAACCCGAGTAGCAATCGGATCGATATCCGTCGCTAGGACCGGTATCGGCTTGAGCTTGCGCACGGCAATCGCCAGGACACCGCTTCCCGTTCCCAGATCAAGCGCATTTTTAACTTTGCGAGAGCGTAGAACATGGTCGATCGTTTCCAGACAACCTGCCGTCGTACCGTGATGACCCGTGCCGAATGCCTGACCGGCGTCGATCTCAATTGCGATATCGCTTAAATTGACTTTATCGCGATCATGCGATCCGTGGACGAGAAAGCGCCCTGCCCTGACCGGCTTCAGCCCCTCAAGAGATTTTGCGACCCAGTCGACCTCGGGAATGACTTCCCGCTGTAATTCAAGCCCCGGGAACTGCTCGGCAAGTGCGCCCGATACACGGTGCCTGACCTCGTCCTCCTGATCTAGATCAAGATAGACGGAGGCTTCCCATACATCCCGCTTCTCGTCGATCTCCGTAGTCGCGATCGCGAAATCCTCTTCGCCGAACACGTCGGAAAGAATATCGAGAACGTGAGCCGCCCCCGCTTCGGTCGTCGTCACATAAAGGCGCAGTTCGCTCACGATCCGTCTCTTTCAATTGTCCTAGAAGAAGACGGTCCTAACCCTTGGAGATAAGATTTTCCAGCTTCTTTATTGCGGTGTCCGGGTTCTCACCATAGGCGATCGTTCCGGCAAAACGGCCTGCCGAATCGAGTAGGAATACTGAAGCAGTATGATCCATCGTATAATCGCCATCGGGTTTTGCCGGGTCGAGAGGCACCTTCTTGGCATAGACACGATAGCCCTTGATCACATCTGCAATCTTTTCCGGTGGACCTGAGATTCCAACGATCCGGTCGGAAACATTCGACACATATTGCTTCATGACGTCAGGCGTATCTCTCTCCGGATCGACCGTCACGAAATAGGCTTGAAGCTTTGATCGCTCCGGATCCACCTTCTTCAACCAGCCATCCATCTCGAACAATGTCGTTGGGCAAACTTCAGGGCAATGCGTGAAACCGAAGAAAAGCACGGATGGTTTTCCCCGCAGAGCCTGCTCCGTGATCGGCTTGCCATCTTGGGAAACCAACGAGAAAGGCACACCAAACGCTGCTTCATTGCCAGCAGCCCCCGGTTGCGGGGGATTGAGGGTCAGATATCCGAGGACAGCTGCGACCAGGAGGACGCCGATCCATGCGGCAATACGAATCGACTTCATTGGTACTCTCCGGACGAACACATTTCATCTGCGCCGATCACACCTTCGAAACGGCCGCCAGACAATCGAGCCGTAAAGGGGGCTCGCGTGCTGTTCTGATAATGCGTGACAAGATCGAAGGCAATTCAAGACGACGTGCGATCCCTGCTGCTTATTGCCGCGTTAGTTTTGGGCGTGATGGAGCGTAGTAGCCTCAAGACAATACTGTTTTGCTGGAAGAACGAAGCGATTAAAGGAAAAATAAGAGATTTGCGCGAAAGTAGAACGAGCTAGGCAATGTTCAGTCTGTTTGAACAACGCACGAAAACCGGCTTCAGGGAAGACTTGCGACATGTCGACAATCACGCAAAACGGCGCAACACTCGAAATCGTCTCGTTTCATCTCGGCGAGCAGGAATTCTGCATCGATATCATGGCAATCCGCGAAATCCGCGGATGGGCGCCGGTTACGCCGATGCCGCACACGCCGCCCTATGTGCTTGGGCTTATCAACCTGCGCGGCGCCGTCATCCCCGTCATCGACATGGCGTGCCGCCTGGGCATGCGGATGACCGAGCCGTCTGAACGCGCCGCCATCATCGTCACCGACATCAGAGGCAAACTCGTCGGCCTTCTGGTCGAACAGGTCTCCGACATGATGACCATCACCAACGAAGACCTGCAGCCGCCACCGGATATCATTCCGGAGGCGCAGCGCTCTTTCTGCCGCGGTATTGTTGCTCGCGAGAAGGCAATGGTTTGCTTCCTCAATCTCGATACCATCATTGCGGACGAACTGGCCGAAGCCGCCTGATCTGTCACGCAACTATAGTTTCAAAGGCGGGGACAACAGTCTCCGCCTTTTTTGCATGCAATCTGAAAGAGCTTACTTCGGCTTGCCATTTTTCCAGCTAACGTTCTGCCCATAAAGCGGTATCGTTGAAATCGCCATCTTGGCGGAGCCGTCAGTCACTTGGCGTGAATGTACCAGGTAGATGAGCGTATCATTGTCTTTGTCGTAGATCCGGTTGACCACAAGCTTCTTCCAGATCAACGACATGCCGGTCTTGAAAACCTCCTCGCCACCCTTCGAGAGATCGATGTCATCAATCTCAATTGGTCCCGTCTGACGGCAGGCGATGGAGTTATTCGAGGGATCTTCAAACCATTTGCCATTCTTGACGCGGTCGATCACGCTGCGGTCAAAATAGGTAACGTGGCAGGTCACGCCTTTGACATTCGGATCTGGAATTGCATCGACGATAATATCGTTTCCGATCCAGTCGACGCCAACCTTTCCGACCACCTCCGCATTTGCGACCGATGGCGCAAAAGAAAGCGAGGCGGAAAAAAGCATCAGTGCCATCGATGCAAATCGGCGAGCAGACAAAGAGCGAACCATCACACAAACTCCATTTGGAATGACTGGCGCGAAGATAGGAACGAACATTCCTTGTGCAAGCACCTGTGCCGCACCCGTTTCTGAAAACAGCGCCGGAATTCTAACAGTAGCCAATCGGCTCTCGCATTGACGGATATCAAGAGGCCTGCCAATAATAACGCATGGCCTCGATCAAGATGTTTCTTTGCAAGACGCTTCATTCACTTCCCGCAGGGGACGTGGGTAGCCTTTTGCGTTAATGGCCCGCACAAACCCTGCCCCCAACTGAGGCAGGGTTAAAGGATACGCTCTGCTTCGCAAAGATGAAGGAAGAGCTCATGGTAGATCCTGATAGTCACGTTTCACAAAACAAACAGAATATCGAAGGTCTGCAGATACGCGCTCGCTTACCGCAAGACGCAGGCGCTATTGCGGATTTGCACAATCTTCCCGGCTACCGCTTTGGAACACTGCGCACCCCCTTATCATACTGCCGAGGAAATTCGCAAAGCGATCGAGACGCAGACACCAAACACGGTATCTCTGGTTGCCATTTCAGATGGGAAGTTGGTCGGCGATATCGGAATGACCCGCTATCAGAATAGGCGGTCACATTGCGCCAGCCTCGGAATGGGTGTTCACGACGACTATGTAGGACGCGGGATAGGACGAGCCCTCATGCACGAAATTGCGACCATTGCGGACCAGTGGCTTAACGTGCTGCGTCTCGAACTGACTGTTTACACCGACAACGAGCCAGCCCTGAAACTCTACCGCTCTTTCGGTTTTGAGATCGAAGGGACACTGCGTGCCTTTGCCTTTCGCGATGGCAAATTCGTGGATGCCTACACTATGGCGAGGCTGCGGAACCACATTTGATTCATGCCTCGCGGTCATGACGAACGGGAACGGATGCGTGAGGGCTGAAGCGCTACGGCGTCTGCTCCACGCGCTAAAGATGCTTTAGCGCGTCAAGCTGCCACGTACCTTTCACCGCGTAGATGCCTGCGAAGTGAACTCTATCATCCACCAATCAAGGCCAACCATTCGTCTTCGTCCATGGTCGTGATGCCAAGCTCGCGGGCTTTATCGAGCTTTGAGCCCGCGCCTGGGCCGGCGACGACGAAATCCGTCTTTTTGGACACCGAACCCGCGACCTTGGCGCCCAGCGATTCAGCTCGCGCCTTTGCTTCGTCACGCGTGAATTTCTCAAGCGAGCCCGTAAAGACCACGGTTTTCCCGGCAACCGGGCTGTTGCCAGTCTGCGGCTGTTCGGCGGCAAGCGGCGTGACCTCTTCCAACAACCGCCCGATCACTTCGACATTACGCGGCTCTTTGTAAAATTCGACAATGGCCCGCGCTACGACCTCGCCAATGCCTTCAATGTTGTTCAACTCGTTCCACGAGTCTCCCGAGAAAGACGCCGCCTCCTGCATGGCCCCTTCGAAAGCTTCATAGGTCCCGAAAGCGCGGGACAAGAGCTTTGCCGTGGTCTCTCCAACATGACGGATCCCAAGGGCGTAGATGAAGCGATGGAGCGCGATTTCGCGCCGACCGTCGATTGCATCGAACAGTTTGCGGACGCTGACTTTTCCAAACCCTTCGATATTTTCGAGCTTGGAAAGCGATGCCTCCTGTCTGCGCTTCAGGGTAAAGATATCAGGAGCAGTTCTGATCTGTAATGCAGGATCTTCGGCCTCAAAGAAGAAATCGATCTGTTTGGAGCCTAGTCCCTCGATATCGAAGGCGTTACGCGACACGAAATGCTTGAGATGTTCGACTGCTTGCGCGCGGCAAACGAAACCGCCGGTGCAACGCGTGACGGAATCCAGCTTCCCGGTCTTCTCATTGCGTTCACGCAAGGCATGGCTGCCGCATACAGGACATCTTTTCGGAAGCGCGTATGGCTGTGCTTCGGCCGGTCGCCGCTCCAGAACAACGTCCAGAACCTGCGGAATGACATCGCCGGCTCGCTGGACAATCACCGTATCCCCAATGCGGATATCGTGATCCTCGGGACGGATACGTTCGCCTGAATTGCCGATGCCTTTGATGTAATCTTCGTTATGCAACGTTGCATTGGTCACAACGACGCCGCCAACCGTAATCGGCTCCAGACGCGCAACGGGCGTGAGTGCACCGGTGCGACCGACTTGGATTTCGATGTTGGTGACCGTGGTAAAGGCTTGCTCCGCCGGGAACTTATGCGCTGTTGCCCAACGTGGCGAACGGGAGCGAAAACCGAGCCTCTGCTGGAGATCAAGCCTGTCGACCTTATAGACCACACCGTCGATGTCGTAATCGAGATCGGCGCGCATTTTGCCGATCTCGTCATAATGCTTCAGGATATCTTCAACCGAATTCAGTCGCTTCATCAGCGGATTGACCGGAAAGCCCCATTTTTCGAAGAATTCAACCATACCGAATTGCGTATCGGCCGGCATTTCTGACATCTCGCCCCACGCATAGGCAAAGAAGCGAAGCTTGCGATTTGCGGTAACCTTGGGATCAAGCTGCCGCAACGAACCGGAGGCGGTATTGCGCGGATTGACATAGGTCTGCTTACCCTGCGCCTCCATCTGCGCGTTCAGCGCCAGAAAGTCAGACTTCGCCATATAGATTTCGCCACGCACCTCAACCACCGACGGCGCACCGGCAGGAAGGCGATCGGGCACATCTTTTACGGTGCGGATATTGGCGGTGACATTTTCCCCGGTGGTTCCGTCACCACGCGTCGCCGCTGTCACCAACCGACCATTTTCGTAGCGGATCGACATGGAAAGCCCGTCAATCTTGGGCTCCGCAGTGAAGGCAATCGAACAGTCGGGAAGCTGTCCGAGAAAGCGATAAACGGATGCAACGAAGTCGCGCACGTCCTCTTGCGAAAACGTGTTGTCCAGCGACAGCATCGGCCGCGCATGAACCACCTGAGCAAAGGCGGAGGATGGCGTGGCGCCAACGCGACGCGACGGACTGTCGTCCCTTATCAGCTCCGGGAAGCGCGCCTCAATCGCGTCATTGCGACGTTTCAGGGCGTCGTAGTCGGCATCTGAAATCGCCGGCGCGTCTTCACCATGATAAAGCTCGTCATTGTGGGCAATCTCAGCGGAAAGGCGCGCAAGCTCTGCTGCAGCTTCTTCAAGTGTGAGGTCTTCCACAGCAACGGATTCGGTCGACATAACGCTCTCTTCCAATTGAATCGTCGAATGGGTTTTAGAGCAAAATATGATGAAGGAAAGGCCTGAGAACGTTGCCCGAAACGCACAAACAACTTCGCAAGCTTTTAGGGGTCCGTCCGTCCATCCGGATCGACCTCGTCCCAACCTTTCGCCTTGCTCAGCCTGATGCCGCTGACATGTAGGCCAGTGTCCCAGAGCGCTCGCAGGAACGTCAGCCGATCCACAGGACGCAGTTCGACATGCATAGCCTCTAAAGCTGCTTCCAAATTAGAAACGGGCTCGCAAGATCGAGGAATGATAGTGGATTCTGCCACCCACATGCCCGCGTCCTGAAGATCAGTGAACCCGTCAATTGGCAGGTGATAGCGGTAAATGGTCGTTGTCCTCATGGCCGCCATCCAGTCATGCTCGACATAGGCTGCCGCCTTTCGATCGCCGAGCCATTTCTGACGTTCAAGCTCCTTTGTCTGAGGCTCAGCCCAAATGACGATTCGCGGGCAATTTCGCGGAAAGAAGTAGAGGAATTGAAAGCGCTCCTCTATCGCCCAAACAAGTGGCCCGTTCAGCCACTCCCGTCCTGGTGGACGCGGTTTTGGATTTGCAAGCTCTCTTGGCGCGAAAACCTCAATTGCCGGATTTTCACTGAAATGGAAGAGCCGCATGCGCCACTTTCCTGTTATCGTCGCTCGGCGTTAATGTTCGCGCGAGGTGTAAACTTCGCTTGGCGAACGCCAGCTCGGAGGGCATCCTACCCAGCAGTCAGGAGCCTTCGGGCCGCAGCGCGCGCTTCCTCGGTCACGGAGGCCCCGGCCAACATGCGGGCGATCTCCTCGGTGCGATCTTTTTCTGCCATGGCCGCTACGCGGGTCGCAATGCGCTCGGACCCTTCCGTCACAGGGCCCTTCGAAATCAGAAGATGAGTCGCAGCCCGGGCGGCGACCTGCGGGGCGTGCGTCACCGAGAGAACCTGAACCTTCGCCGACAGCCGCTTCAGCCTCTGCCCGATGGCGTCTGCAACAGCCCCGCCAACGCCGGTATCGATTTCGTCGAAGACCAATGTAGGCGCCGAACCGCGATCGGCCAGCGCCACCTTTAGAGCCAGAAGAAAGCGGGAGAGTTCACCGCCCGAGGCAACTTTCATGATAGGGCCAGGCCGTGTTCCAGGGTTTGTCTGAACATGAAACTCAACCAAATCGATCCCCTCAGGGCCAGCGCTCTCCTCACTGGATTTGATCTCGACGCTAAAGCGCGCACGCTCGAGCTTGAGCGCCGGCAGTTCGGCCATCACGGCTTCAGCCAAGGCTGTAGCGGCATGCAACCGCTTTTCCGAAAGCGAGCGGGCTGCGACCCAATAATGAGCGGCAGCGGCGTCGACATCGGCTTGCAGACGGGTCAGCTTTTCCTCACCGGCATCAAGATCTGCAAGATCGGCAATCATGCGCTCGGCCAACGCCGGCAGCTCTGTTACGGGAACCGAGTATTTTCGCGACGCGGCCCGCAGGGCAAAAAGTCTCTCTTCCACCCGCTCCAACTCACGCGGGTCGTATTCCGTCCGGCGCAAGGCTGCTTCAACTTCCATCTGGGCATTGGACAGTTGGTCTAGAGCCGCATCGAGAAGGCTCACCGTCTCTTCCAGAAGGCCAGGAGCTTCTTGGCTCTTGCGCTCAAGACGACGAACCAGCGAAGCGATATGGGGAACAGGCGAAGCATTGCCATTCAGGAATTCAGCAGCCTCGGCAATGTCGCCTGCTATCCGCTCCGCCTTAATCATTTTCTGGCGATGCTCAGCCAGTTCATCTTCTTCGCCATCGAGCGGCGACAGCTTCTCCAGTTCCTCGACGGAAGATCGAAGATAGTCGGCTTCACGCGCTGCGCTCTCGACGCGTTCGCGATGTGCCTTCAGAGCTCTCTCACCGTCTCGCCAGCTCTTATAGAGCCTGCCGACCTCGGCAGTATCCTCACTGAGCCCGGCGAAGGCATCGATGAGCGCGCGATGCGCTCCTGTATCGACCAGAGCACGGTCGTCATGTTGCCCGTGAATCTCGACCAGCAACTGCCCAGCCTGCCGCATCAGTTGAACGCCAACCGGCTGATCGTTGATATAGGCTTTCGTTCTGCCATCGGGCGATTGAATGCGACGAAAAATGAGATCGCCGTCGTCGTCGATACCGTTATCGCGCAGAAAGCGTCGAGCGGCATGATTTGCGCCAACGTCGAAAACGGCAGTCACCTGCCCTTTATCTTCACCATGTCGTACAAGGGAACCATCCCCGCGCCCGCCAAGCGACAGGGAAAGGCTGTCAAGCAGGATCGATTTGCCCGCGCCTGTCTCCCCGGTCAGTACCGAAAGACCAGCATCGAAGGCAAGATCCAGACGGTCGATCAAAACGATATCGCGGATCGAAAGCTGGATGAGCATTGTGCTTAGGAACCGAGCAGCAGTTTTCTACCGGCAGCAGCAATCCAGGATCCCTTGTTTTCGCGGGGTTCAGCACCCCCACTTTTCAAGAGCTTATACGAGTCGGCATACCACTGGCTGTCAGGATAGTTATGGCCAAGAACGGCAGCCGCCGTCTGTGCCTCGTCCACGATGCCCATCGCATAATAAGCTTCGACGAGACGAGCAAGCGCCTCTTCGATCTGGTTGGTGTTCGGATATTTCTCGACGACGATCCGGAAACGAGAAACGGCTGCCAGATATTCCTTGCGCTCGAGATAGTAGCGACCGACCTGCATTTCCTTGCCGGCTAGCTGGTCACGTGCAAAGCGAATCTTTGACTGCGCATCGTCGACATATTCGGAATTGGGATAGTTATCGATCACTGCCTGCATGGCCTCGATGGTCTTTGCCGCAGCGCGTTGATCCTCAGTCACGTCGACGATCTGCTTGGAGTAGCAAAGGCCGACAAGATACTGCACATAGGCAGCGTCCTTCGATTTCGGGTATTGAGAAAGATACCGATTGCCGGTGGCAATGCCCTCATCCAAGCGATTCGATCGATACTTGACGAAGGTGCTCATCACGAGCGCTTTACGCGCCCATTCCGAGAATGGATTCTGCTGGTCGATTGCATCGAACTTACGTGCAGCTTCGGCCATGTTGCCAGCCTTGATATTGGCAAGACCCTGGTCGTAAAGCTGCTCCGGGGGATCGTTCTGAAGCCCCAGCTTTGTAATATCGATATCAGGATCCGATTGGCATCCGGAAATGGCGGCGCCCGCGCCCAGCACCAGGAACGATGCGAGCAGAATGCGCGCTGTCTTCATCATACCCTCAGATCCTGCATAATTCATTCAACACTTCCCCACTGCCGTCCCAAACTCCACGGCAGCCACGCCTCGCTGGCGTTTCTAGCCTCAAATCCATTACGAGAGCAACGCAATGATGATGCATTAACGCATTTTTGTGGCGGTGGCCGATTATTACCAGCTGTTTTTCTACCGTATCTCATCTCCCGATCAACCGCATAGATGCATTTGATGAGAAGGCCATGAACGCGATAACGAAAATAAGTGATAAAAAAACCGCCTCTCGAAAGAGGCGGCCCTGGCCTTAGTCAAAATATGGAGGTCAAGCCGACCAGGGGGCAAATTCCGGAGCCGCTACGGCTATGAAATCACGTGGAGCAACGCGCTGGCGAGGTGTGGATGTTTCCACCACTTCGTACGCGGTAGGATCGCTCAACAAGGCCTTCAAAGCATTTGCATTCATACGATGGCCGCCACGGTAAGAACGGTAGCATCCAATGAAAGGTGCCCCGGCCAGCGATAGATCGCCAACAGCATCCAACGTCTTGTGCCGTACGAATTCATCCTTCTGATAACGCAGACCTTCAACATTGATAACAGTATTATCGTCAGCGATCACGACCGAATTTTCCAAAGAAGAACCCAGCGCATGGCCCGAAGCCCACAAACGCTCGACATCCCGCATGAAACCGAAGGTGCGGGCGCGCGACAGTTCTTTCTTGAATGTTTGGGCGGTCAAATCACCTTCCCACTTCTGACGGCCGATCAACGGGCAATCAAAATCGATCTCAACCTCGAAGCGGGTTCCATCATAGGGACGAAACTCGCTCCAGGATCCGCCTTGCTCAATACGAACAGGCTTCAGGACTCGGATGTAACGGCGCTTCACGCCAAGCGAAACCAAACCGACCTGCTCGATCGCATCGATGAATGGCGCAGAGCTGCCATCCATGATCGGCATTTCAGCACCGGTCACTTCGATGATGACATTGTCGAGGCCCATAGCGTAAACTGCGGCCATGACATGCTCGACGGTAGCGACGGAGCGAGCCGGATTAAAACCGAGAACGGTGCACAGATCGGTATTCCCGACCTGCGACGATACGGCGCGAAGTTCGGTAACCTCGCCACTGGCATGCATGCGATGGAAAACGACACCGGTATCAGGCTCCGCCGGATTGAACACGATCGAAACAGGCAGGCCCGAATGGACGCCTACTCCCGAAAGTTCAACCGGACGAGCCACCGTCGTCTGAAAACCGAGCATGCCTATTACCATGAAACTTGCCTTTACTATCTCCCTTCCGCGCCAGACATAAAGTCACATCGACAGGAAGGTCATTCATTCCGAACCGCGATCGTCTTCGACAGACTCACATGCGGCCTTGTCATCACATACATACGTTCGCACCCGCCACAATCCAAATCACTGTTTCTTTCGGTTTGTTACGAAAGCAAGCATTTGATACTTTTCATGAATTAGGAAATTAACATACTGTTAAAAAGAAAGATGCCCAGGCGTCGCTCCTGGGCATCTTGATGGCATTTCCGTGGCGGATCAGTTGGACTGACGGCGCAGGAATGCCGGTATTTCAAGCTGATCGTCTTCCTGAAGCATGCGCGCCTGCGGTGCAGGACGACCGTGGTCGTCAAGGTTTCCGCGACGCGGCGCATAGACGCTCGCTTCCGGGGAAAGAGGACGACGCTGCTGGGACGAAGCAGAAGGAGCCGACGTCATCTCAGACGGCGTTTCCTCATCACGACGACCGAGGGAGCCGGCGATCTTGCGGATCAGGCCCATAGGTCCACGATCTTCCTGCGGCTGAGGTGCAGGCTGAGAACGATGGTTCATCTCAGCTTGGACGACCGGCGGGAAATCCTCGACCTTTGGCATACGGACCTGGGCTGGTTGTGTCATGACAGGCGCAGGCTGGTGAACCGGCGCAGCCGGCTGGCTCATGACCGGTGCAGGCTGAGGCGCCACGGGTTGTTGCATAACCGGCTGCTGCATCATCGGCTGCTGTGCAACCGGCTGAGGCTGAGCTGCTGGACGGATAGCAGGAGCAGGCTCCGTGGCACCGGCAAACAGGCTGCTGCGGGGACGGAAGGCGTCCTGAGCGGCAGCTTGCTGGACAGGCTGCGAAATCCGCGGCGCTGCAACTTCAAGCTCCTGCTGCAGTTCAGCTTCGGCCATACGAATGGTTTGAGCAATCGGATCGACCGACTTCTGCAAAGGCTGCGCAACAGGAGCCTGCTGCATGACTGGAGCGGCTGGCTGCGGCGCGGATGGAGCCGGTGCAATAGCGGCCGACGGACGGCTTACTGGCTTGGAAGCCGATTGAAAGGACTTCTGGCTTTCCTGGGCCATTGCACGGTCGATACCGGTAGCAACGACAGAAACGCGGATGATGCCTTCCAGCGATTCGTCGAAGGTCGCGCCGAGGATAATATTAGCGTCTGGATCGACTTCTTCGCGGATGCGCGTTGCAGCCTCGTCCACCTCGAAGAGCGTGAGATCGCGTCCGCCGGTGATCGAGATCAGGAGGCCTTGTGCGCCCTTCATCGACGTTTCGTCGAGCAGCGGGTTTGCAATGGCTGCTTCTGCAGCCTGCATTGCGCGCCCCTGACCGGATGCTTCGCCCGTGCCCATCATGGCGCGACCCATCTCACGCATCACGGAGCGAACGTCAGCAAAGTCGAGGTTGATCAGACCTTCCTTGACCATGAGGTCGGTGATGCACGCAACGCCGGAGTAAAGAACCTGGTCAGCCATCGCGAAGGCGTCGGCGAACGTGGTCTTGTCGTTGGCGATGCGGAAGAGATTCTGATTCGGAATGACGATCAGAGTATCGACCGACTTCTGAAGTTCCTGGATACCGGCTTCCGCAAGCCGCATACGACGACCACCTTCGAAATGGAAAGGCTTGGTCACCACGCCAACCGTCAAGATGCCCTTGTTGCGGGCAGCCTGCGCCACGACCGGAGCTGCGCCGGTGCCGGTGCCACCGCCCATGCCAGCAGTCACGAAGCACATGTGTGTGCCGTTCAGATGGTCAACGATCTCGTCGATGCATTCTTCTGCAGCGGCGCGGCCGACTTCCGGCTGCGAACCCGCGCCAAGGCCTTCCGTCACATTGGCGCCGAGCTGAATGATGCGCTCCGCCTTCGTCATCGTCAAAGCTTGCGCATCAGTGTTGGCGACCACGAAATCGACACCCTGTAGGCCAGCCGAAATCATGTTGTTGACGGCGTTACCGCCGCCGCCGCCCACTCCGAACACGGTGATGCGCGGCTTCAGCTCAGTGATGTCAGGCTTCTGCAGCTTGATGGTCATGGTGTTGTTCCTTCTCCTTCTGGCCGCCACGCGACGCCGGCCAATTCCTTAATTTCAAAAGCTTTCCTTGAGCCACTGTCCCATCCGGGCGATGCGGCTGTTATTGCCGGCAAGCGAAGTCAGGATGCCGCTTTGGGAGGCGTGCGTTTCCATATCCGCGACCTGCGGGTAGATCATCAAACCGACAGCAGTCGAAAATGCCGGACCCTTTGCAGCGGTCGGCAATCCCGAGACACCCATGGGTCGACCGATCCGGACGTTGCGGGCCAGGATCCGCCGCGCAACATCGGCGAGCCCCGTAAGCTGGCTTGCGCCGCCGGTGAGCACAACTCTCTTGCCAACGATCGGGCTGAAGCCGGACCGCTGAATGCGATCACGAATCAGTTCCATCGTTTCCTCGATACGCGCCGAGACGATCCGCGATACGAGCGAACGCGGAACCTGGGTCGGAACGTCGCGATCGTCTTCGCCAATGGGAGGGATCGACAGCAATTCACGATCATCGGACGAATTCGGCATGGCGGAAGCGTGAACGACCTTCAATCGCTCTGCATCTTCAATGCGCGTGGACAGGCCGCGCGCAAGATCGGTCGTCACATGATGACCGCCGAGAAGGACAGCATCGGTGTGGACAAGCCTGCCCTCGGCGAAGACCGATATCGAGGTCGTACCGCCGCCCATATCGATTGCTGCACAACCAAGCTCAACCTCGTCATCGACCAGCGCAGCCAGACCCGAAGCGTATGGCGTCGCCACAATAGCCTCGACAGAGAGATGCGCCCGGTTCACGCTGAGCTCAAGATTGCGCAATGCGGCGCGCTCGGCCGTTACAACATGCATATCGACGCCGAGGATATCACCGAACATCGCAAGCGGATCGCGAATGCCGCGCTCTCCGTCGAGAGAAAAACCGGTCGCCAATGAATGCAGAACAGCCCGATCGTCCCGAAGGGACTGCTGGCAAGCCGCTGCCAGAACCTTTTTCAGATCGTTGACCTCGACTTCCTGGCCGCCAAGATCAATCGTGGCGGTGTAGACATCGCTAGTCAAACGACCAGCCGTGACATTGACGATCAAACTTTCGACCGTGAGTCCAGCCATCCGCTCGGCAGCATCCACGGCAAGCCGTACCACACTCTCCAGTGCATCGAGATCGGCAATGACGCCGGCCTTGATCCCGCGGGAACGCTGATGGCCGATGCCGATCACTTCAATATTGTGCGTACGCCCCGGCAGGATCTGGCTTTCTTCGCGTGGCGTTAGCCGCCCGATCATGCAAACGACTTTGGTCGAGCCGATATCCAGAACCGAAACGATGTGTGACCGCTTTGACGAAAGCGGCTTCAGGCGCGGCAGGCCAAAGTGGGATGAACCAAACAAGCTCATATATTCTGCTCCGCCTTCTTCAAATCCTTAGCCCGCTGCTCAACCAGCTCTTGGCGACGTTCGACCGCATCTGGCGCCAGCTGCACAGTCGTCCGATCCTCAAGCCTTAAATCAACGGCCGCAATGTCACGCTCAAGAAGCGACTGCTCCTTCTGGAGCTTCGCAAGGCGCGCCAGAGCCTGATCGACATCCTCTTCCGGCAGCTTCACGACAATCCCATTGTCCATATGAAGGTCCCACCGGCGACCAGAAACCCAGACGAACGCCTTCACGCGACCACGAATGTCCGGCCAGTTGGCGAAATCGCGCTCGATCGATTCAGCAGCCTTTTCCGCATCGCGACCAACGACGAGCGGTAACGTCGAAAATTTGTTGTCTCGCAGAGGAGCAATCACAGCGCCGTTGCGCTCAATCAAGGACAGTTCCTGGCCATGCTGCCAAATCGCATAGGCCTGACGCTCCTTGAGTTTAACTTCAATCGTCTTCGGATAGACCTTCCGGACCTCAACGCTCTCCACCCAGGGCAGCGCCGCAATCTTCTGGCGCGCCGCATCGACATCAAGAGCGACGAGGGAGGTTGTCCCATCAAGCCCCAGAAGCTGGAGAATTTCGATTTCAGAGGTCGCGGCGTTTCCGGACACCTTGACGTCTTCGATGGCAAATCCAGCCGCCGTTGTCGTTGCCTGAGCAACAGTCTCGGTGTGCCCGCCGAGCGACATGCCGTACAAACCCGTCAAGCCGAGAAAAACGAGAGCCGATACAGTGCCGGTATGTGCAGGAATATAGATCCGCCCGCTCGCCAGACTGACCAGAAAGCGCACGATACGACGCAGCGGACGCGGCAGGATCAGCCGGTCGTCCCCCTCAGGGAAAGCGCTGTCCAAGTCACTGCGAGGACGCGCCATTCTTTTGACGGTCAACGAGAGCAAGAAGCGTCCTCCACCATCCAAGTTAAGAATTCACCAAACGAGTAGCCAGCATGCGCCGCCATTTCGGGCACCAAAGAGGTTGGCGTCATACCTGGCTGCGTGTTGATTTCGAGCCAGATTAATTCGCCATCCCCCGAACCTCGGTCGTCGAAACGGAAATCCGATCGACTCACGCCGCGACAGCCGAGTGCCTGATGGGCCTTGAGCGCCAATGATTGTATTTTTTGGTAAATATTCGGTGAAATTTCTGCAGGAATGACATGCTTTGAGCCACCAGCAGCATACTTCGAGTCGTAATCATAGAAGCTGCGCCCCTGAGGAACGATCTCCGTCACCCCTAGCGCGACATCACCCATGATACCGCAGGTCAATTCACGGCCGGGAATATAGCGCTCAACCAGCACATCATCGCCGTAGCGCCAGTCAGCCGAGCCGATGACCTGAGGCGGATGCGCCTGACCTTCTTTCACAATAGCGACGCCGAAACTTGAGCCTTCGCGCACCGGCTTAACGACGTAAGGAGGATCGATGGGATGGTGAGCACCGACATCAAACCGGCTCATCACACGCGATTGCGCGACCGGAATGCCCGCAGCTCCCGCAACTTCCTTTGCCTTGGCCTTATCCATTGCAAGTGCCGAAGCCAGAACGCCGGAATGCGTGTAGGGAAGATTAAGATATTCCAATATTCCCTGGATTGTACCGTCTTCACCGTAAGGTCCATGCAAAGCATTGAAAACCACATCGGGCTTCAATGCAGAAAGCTTTTCAGAAACGTCACGATCGACATCGATTTTAGTGACGCGGAATCCTTGCTGCTCGAGAGCCTCAGCGCATGCCTTTCCCGACGAAAGGCTTACCGGCCTTTCCGAAGAGAACCCGCCCATCAGGACGGCGACATGATTGCGACTCATAACCTAACCCTCGAAATAATTCGTACGATCTCTCACCAACCCTTGCGCCAACCTTGTTTCGACGTCCGCTCAATGACTTGGCGCGAGGAGCATTAAGACAGCATTATGGTTAACGAATCGTTTACTTTCCTTAATACCAGAGAGAAAAACTGAGGGCCAGAAGAGCCTGAAATATTAGAAAACATATATTTTTCAGCTATTTATATTTATTGCCTGAATCAAACTCGAAGTCAGAGCTGATACTTATTTTTAATAGAATGCCCAAACGCAGACGGCCCTGCCCGCGCGCACCCGGGCCATAAATCGGCGAGCCTCAGCATCTTGAAAATCCTCTGGATGCCCAGCGTTCTGGAGCTTTATTGCGCAAAGACAACTTGCGCCGACAGTAAATTGCGCTAAGACCGAAACATCTCTTTAAGATACAGCTAAAATCCGGGTGGGATCTCAATGACAGACGCGATATCAAAGGTATCGTCGACATCCGCTTCTTCAAAATCCGCGCAGGTCAATTCACCAGCACGCGTTTTGACGGCAAGCGTGGTCGGTACGACGATCGAATTCTTCGACTTTTATGTTTATGCCACTGCCGCGGTCCTTGTATTCCCGGCACTGTTTTTTCCGACCAGCGATCCGAATGCAGCTTTGCTTGCATCTTTCGCGACCTTCTCCATCGCTTTTTTTGCTCGTCCCCTTGGGGCAATCGTGTTCGGGCATTTTGGTGACCGTGTCGGCCGTAAGACGACGCTTGTTGCAGCGCTGTTAACCATGGGCATTTCAACGGTTGTGATCGGAATGGTTCCAACCTACTCTTCGATCGGCGTGCTCGCACCACTTCTGCTTGCGCTTTGCCGTTTTGGCCAAGGCTTCGGCCTCGGCGGCGAATGGGGCGGCGCGGTGTTGCTTGCAACCGAAAATGCGCCGGAAGGAAAGCGCAGCTGGTACGGGATGTTCCCGCAGCTCGGTGCGCCTCTCGGGCTCTTTCTGTCGTCAGGCACCTTTTGGATCATTCTGCACACGATGGACCAGGAACAGCTTCTAACCTGGGGCTGGCGCATTCCGTTCCTAGCTTCGATCATCCTCGTAGGTGTCGGGCTTTGGGTGCGTCTGTCGATTACGGAAACGCCGGAATTCAAGAAGGCGATTGAAAAGCACGAGCGTGTCGAAGTGCCGATCGCCGAGCTCTTCCGCAATTACAAGCGCAGCATCGTCCTCGGCACCTTTGTGGCGCTCGCGACATTCGTTCTCTTCTACATCGGAACGGCTTGGCTGCTCGCTTACAACACCAAAACGCTGAAACTGCCTCTTCTCGATGCATTGGCGATCCAGATTGCGGGATCGATTGCATTCGGCATCTTCATCCCCCTTATCGGCAAACTTGCCGAGCGGTTCGGCCGCAGGGAAATGCTGATCCTGACGACTGTCCTGATTGGACTCTTTTCCTTCTCGCTGCCAGTCCTTCTCGGCATGGGCGAAAGCGGCGTTCTGATCTTTATTCTCGTCGCCATGGCGCTGATGGGCATGACCTACGGTCTGATCGGAACCGCACTTGCTGCACCATTCCCGACGCAGGTCCGGTACACAGGTGCGTCGATTACATTCAATCTCGCCGGTATTTTTGGCGCTTCGCTGGCGCCCTATATCGCCACCAGCCTGCAAGCCTCCTATGGGCTGGCCTATGTCGGCTATTATCTGGGTGCAGCTGCGATCATTACGCTGATCTGCATCCTGGCCTCTGGTCGTAATGAAGTATAGCCGATCGAATAAGACCTCGCTGATCAAGCGAGCCTCATAAAAAAGGTCCCGAAGCCTCAGCTTCGGGACCTTTTTTCTTCTGGTGAGAAGAAACCGGTCACCCGACTTCATCTCGCTATTATCTCATTCTGCGGTCACACCCTGGAAGGGCCTCACCTCGCGTCCTGGCATGAAGAGACCGAGGCGCTTGATTTCCCATTCCAGCTTGATGCCGGAGTGTTCGAAAACCTCTCGACGCACCTGCTCGCCCAGATATTCAAGATCATAGCCTGTTGCCTGCCCCATGTTGATCATGAAGTTGCAGTGAAGCGACGACATCTGAGCACCGCCGATCACCAGCCCGCGGCAACCAGCTTCGTCAATCAGTTTCCAGGCCGAATGTCCATCGGGATTCTTAAAGGTTGAGCCGCCAGTTTTTTCGCGGACCGGCTGGACGGTTTCCCGGTGATTGCGCACGGCGTCCATGTCCGCGCGAATCTTTGCCTTGTCTTCCGCGTACCCTTCGAAGACGACCGATGTGAAAATCAGATCGCTCGATGCTGAAGAATGACGGTAGGAGTATCCCATATCTGCATTCGACAAGACATGCTTGTTTCCCTGCCGATCAACAGCATGAACCTCAACGACGCGCTCGCGGGTTTCAACTCCGTTCGCGCCTGCATTCATGCGCGCTGCACCACCAATACCGCCGGGAATGCCATAGTAGAAATGGAAGCCGCCAATTCCATTATCCATCGCCATGGCCGCGACATGCTTGTCCGGGCAGATGGCGCCAGCGTGGATACGGTTTTCGCCCGCCAGTTCCACAAAGCCGAACCCCTTCGCGGAAAGGCGTAGCACTACGCCCGGGATCCCGCCATCACGCACTAGAATATTCGATCCGACGCCGACTACCGTCAGCGGTACATCGTCTGGCAGAAGACGGAGGAAAGCGATGAGGTCATCAACATCATGCGGCTGAAACATGAGTTCGGCCAGACCACCAGCGCGGAACCAAGTCACGCGGTCCATAGGGGCATCGGGCGTCAAGCGCCCGCGTATATCTTTTACTCCGTCGCCCAAAGACGAAAGCAACCTTTCCCCGTTTACCTGTTTCATGCCGCTGATCCTGAAAATTCCCGAAGTTCGTTGGGCAGTGCCGCAGCCCAATAGGTAATGCTGCCTGCGCCCAAGCAAACCACAAAGTCGCCAGGTTTTGCAATCTCAGCCACCATTCCTGGCAAAGCTTCGGGCCCTGCCAAGAAACGTGCATTACGATGTCCAGCTGCCTTGATCCGCGACACGAGTGTCTCGGAGCTTACGCCGTCAATGGGCTCTTCGCCAGCAGCATAGACCGGAGCGATCGCGATGGCATCCGCGCCATTGAAGCAGTTCGCAAACTCGTCGAACAGGCCTGCCAAACGCGAGTAACGATGCGGCTGATGAATGGCGATGACCTTGCCGCTGCACGATTCGCGTGCGGCCCTCAGCACGGCGCGAATTTCCACCGGGTGGTGTCCGTAGTCGTCAAAAACCTGCACGCCGTTCCATTCGCCGGTAAAGGTGAACCGGCGCTTGACGCCGCCAAAGGATGCCAGTCCCTTGGCAATGGCTTCGTTTGAGATGCCAAGGCGGTTTGCAACGGCGATCGCAGCCGTTGCATTCGAAATATTGTGGCGGCCTGGCATCGGCATCACGAGGTTGTCGAGGCGGAAGATTTTACCGGTCCTGCGCCGGCGGATCTCAACGTCGAAGACGGAGCGGCTTCCCTCGATACGGACATTCATGAAGCGCACGTCAGCCTGCGGGTTTTCCCCGTAGGTGACGATCTTGCGGTCTTCGATCCTGCTGACGAGCGCCTGGACTTCAGGATGGTCGAGGCACATTACGCCGAAGCCGTAGAACGGGACATTCTCGACGAATTGACGGAAAGCGGCGCGCACCGCTTCGAAGTTGCCGTAATGATCGAGGTGCTCTGGATCGATGTTGGTGACAACGGCGACATCCGCGGGCAACTTCAGGAAAGTGCCGTCCGACTCGTCGGCCTCGACCACCATCCACTCGCCTTCGCCCATCCGCGCATTCGTGCCATACGCGTTGATGATCCCGCCATTGATAACCGTCGGGTCAAATCCGCCAGCTTCGAGCAGGGCAGCGACCAGCGACGTCGTCGTCGTTTTGCCATGCGTTCCACCAATCGCAATCGCGCTCCTGAAGCGCATCAATTCGGCAAGCATCTCTGCACGACGAACTACGGGCAAAAGCTTCTCGCGCGCCGCGATCAATTCCGGATTGCTCTTCTTGATCGCCGTTGAAACGACGACGACCTCGGCCTCTCCGAGGTTCTCGGCCTTATGGCCGACAAAAACATCAATGCTTTTATCTCGTAGCCTCTGGACGTTCGCGCTATCGGATTGATCGGAACCTTGAACTTTGTAGCCGAGATTATGAAGGACTTCGGCAATACCGCTCATGCCGATGCCACCGATCCCGATAAAATGGACGAGGCCGATTGCCTTTGGCAGTTTCATGAGCGCTTTTCCTTTATGTCATGCACGGTGCGTCCTGCCGCAATAGCTTCGACCATGTCTGCAAGCAAGTCCGCCGCGTTGGGACGCCCTGCGCTTTTTGCAGCGGCAGCCATTTCAGTAAGCCGAGCCGGATCGCTCATCGCTTTGTTTAAGATAGCCGCAATCTTCTCCGCTGACAGTTGCGCCTGAGGGATCACCTTTGCACCGCCGGTCGCAGCCAGTGCGGCCGCGTTCGCGGCTTGATCGTGATCAAGGGCATGAGGGTAAGGTACCAGGATCGCCGGCCGCCCAATAACGGCAATTTCCGAGACGGTGGATGCTCCCGAGCGGCAGATTACAAGATGTGCAGCCGCAAGACGTTCGGCCATATCGGTGAAAAAGGGAGCGGTGTCCGCGTTCAGAGAAAGCCTTGCCACGCAACCGGCCACCATTTCGGTGTCTTCGGCGCGAACCTGCTGCGTGATGCGCAGACGGCTCCTCAAAGACTCATCCAAGAGACTAACAGCCGTGGGGATCGTCTTGGAAAAATACTGCGCTCCCTGACTGCCGCCGAAGACCACCAGATGGAATGGGTCCTGCGGGCCGGAGGGTTGATAGGGAACTTGCGAAGCGGCAATCACGGCTGGCCGGACAGGGTTTCCGGTCGTCAGCGTCTTTGCGGCCAAGGGACCGCCTTGCTCCGGCAAGAAACCGCCAGCAATGGCCTTTACCCGCCCTGCCAGCATTTTATTGGCGCGACCCATCACGGCATTCTGCTCATGGATCATTGTCGGTACATTCAGCTGACTTGCGGCCAGTAGAGGCGGGACCGTCGGATAGCCACCGAAGCCCACGACGACCTTCGGCTTCAATCGGCGAATCAAAGCCTTTGCCTGACGCGTGCCTTTCCAAAGCGCCATCAGCGCCCGCGCAACCGCGATGGGATTTTTTGATCCGATGGTCGCGGAAGCCACGACATGAATCTCGTCGGCCGGAAAACGGCCTGCGTACCGCTCTGCCCGGCTGTCGGTTACCAGATGGACCTGATAGCCACGCTCTTTCAGCTTATGGGCCAGCGCCTCAGCCGGAAACAAATGCCCGCCCGTGCCGCCGGCAGCGAGGAAAACAATACCGCTCCCCATAGCCCTACTCCGCCGGAACGGCGCGTGAAACCCGGAACAGGCTGCGCTCCTGCGCTCGTTTTTCAGGCCGATGACGCGTCAAGGCAAGAATAAAGCCGGCCGTTACGCAGATCGCGATCATGGAAGAACCGCCGTAGGAAATCAAAGGCAGCGTCATACCCTTCGCAGGCAGAAGCTCCAGATTGACGCCGACATTGATGATCGATTGGATCCCGAGCTGCAAAACAAGGCCAGCCACTGCAAAACGGTTGAAGTCATTTTTCTCGCGGTATGCATGCGACAATCCACGCAGCACGAGAATCGAAAACAGTGCGACGAGGGCCATGCAGAAGACGATGCCGAATTCTTCGGCAGCCACCGAGAAAATAAAGTCGGTGTGGGCGTCCGGGATGATACGCTTGACAATGCCCTCCCCTGGACCCTGACCAAACCAATCACCGCGAATGATGGCTTCGCGCGCGGTGTCGATCTGGAACGTATCGCCTTCGCCAGTCAGGAATTTATCTATTCGCCCTGCCACGTGGGGAAAGACATAGTACGCCGTGACGATACCACCCGCACCGCCGAAGCCAAGAAGAATAATCCAAATCCAGGGCATACCGGCCATGAAGAACATGCTGCCCCAGACGGCCGTCGTCAGAATGGTTTGCCCAAGGTCGGGCTGCGCGACCAGGAGGGCCGCCACCATACCAAAGAGGATGATTGCGAAAAGATTGCCAGGTATCTCCGGCTGACGCGCATGCTCGGCGAAAAGCCAGGCACAGACGACGACGAATGCAGGCTTCATGAACTCGGAAGGCTGTACGCCGAAGCTGCCGATCGAGAACCAGCGGCGCGAACCCTTGATCTCGACGCCAAAGAACAAGGCGAGGATCATCATGCCGATGGAAACGATCAGCAAAATGATAGCGGCGCGGCGCACCTGCCTCGGGGTCAGAAACGACAACCCGATCATCACCATGAGCGATGGGAGCATGAACGCCGCGTGGCGCTTCACAAAGTGAAAGGGCTCAAGACCGATACGTTCGGCAACAGCCGGCGAGGCTGCAAAAGACAGCATGAAGCCGATGCCCATCAAGAGAAGAAAGAGCACCAGAAAGAACCGGTCTATCGTCCAGAACCAATCTGCAACTGCCCCGCGTTGTGCACGGCTTACCATCTCGTCAACCTCCTGTTGCCGTCGCGATCAACATGCTCACGCCATCAAGGGCGGCAACATGGGTCACGAAGGCATCGCCTCGGACTTCGAAGTTCTTATACTGATCGAAGCTTGCGCAAGCCGGGGATAACATCACGGCTGAGGGCCCCGTTTCATCTTTGGCAGCATCGGCGGCCGCGTGTTCGACCGCTTTCTCCAATGTTCCCGAAATCTCGTAGGGAACGGTATCGCCAAGCGTTGCAGCAAATTCGGCGGCCGCTTCGCCAATAAGGTAGGCTTTTACAATACGTGGGAAAAAAGCGGAAAGCGAGGTAATTCCTCCGGCCTTGGGCAAACCACCGGCTATCCAGTAGATACGATCGTAGCTGGAGAGAGCCGGCGCCGCAGCGTCCGCATTTGTCGCCTTCGAATCATTGACGAACACAACATGACCGCGACGGCCGACAGGCTGCATGCGATGCTTAAGCCCAGGGAAAGACGACAGTCCTTTCAGGATGTCAGTTTCCGCGACGCCGACCGCAAGGCTAGCCGCCACGGCAGCAGCTGCGTTCTGTGCATTATGGCTGCCGCGCAAAGTCGCAATCCCGTCGAGATCAGCCAAGATGCGCGCGACACCCTGTTCGGCACGTAGCAGCTTCGACCCCTCTGCATAAAGTCCATTGGTGAGCGACTGGCGACAAGAGATCTGAACGACCTTGCCGCCGGCCTGAGCGATTCGTTCAGCTATTCTTTGCGAGTAGCTATCATCGACCCCAACGAAAGCCACCTTACTGCCGGCAACCAGACGCTCTTTGACATCGGCGTAATGTTGCATCGTACCGTGTCTATCGAGATGGTCAGGCGTGAGGTTGAGCAGAATGCCAGCGCTCGGGTCTATCGTGGGTGCGAGATCAATTTGATAGGATGAGCATTCCACCACGTAAAAGCGATCAGCCTGTGGCGGATCGAGCGTGAGAACTGCTGTTCCGATGTTTCCACCAAGCTGCGTGTCGCGACCGCTCGTCTTCAGGATGTGTGCAATCAACGCGGTCGTTGTCGATTTCCCATTGGTGCCGGTAATAGCGATAAAGGGGCTTGTCGGTGCATGAGCCCGCCGCTCGCGCACGAAAAGCTCAACATCTCCGACGATTTCGACACCAGCTTGACGCGCAAGCTCAACCGTCCAATGCGGCTTTGGATGCGTCAAAGGCACACCCGGCGAGAGCACGAAGAGGGCAAGCTTCGACCAGTCGATATTACGTAAATCCGCGGTCGCAATGCCCTCGCCTGTTGCTTTGGCGACACTGTCAGGATTATCGTCCCAGGCGGTCACCAAGGCACCGCCGGCAACAAGGGCACGCGCCGTTGCCAAACCCGACCCGCCAAGCCCGAACAGAGCGACATTTTTGCCAGATAGCGTGGTGACAGGAATCATCGCCGCCTACCGAAGTTTCAGCGTCGAAAGGCCAAGCATCGCAAGGCCGACAGCGATGATCCAAAAGCGGATGACGACTTGGCTCTCAGTCCATCCCTTCTTCTCGAAATGGTGGTGGATCGGAGCCATCAGGAATACGCGCCTGCCGGTCAGCTTGAAAAATCCGACCTGGATAATCACCGATAGCGTTTCCATCACGAAAAGGCCGCCGATGATTGCCATGACAATTTCATGCTTGGTGGCAACGGCGACGGTACCGATCGTTCCGCCAAGTGCCAAGGAACCTGTATCGCCCATAAAAATTGCGGCCGGCGGTGCATTGAACCACAGGAAGCCGAGGCCTGCCCCGATCACCGCACCCAAGACGACGGAAAGCTCTCCTGTGCCAGGAACGAAATTGATCTGCAGGTAGTTTGCAAAGACCGCGTTACCGGCAAGATAAGCAATCACACCAAAAGATGCAGCCGCGATCATGACCGGAACGATAGCGAGGCCGTCAAGGCCGTCCGTCAGATTGACCGCGTTACCCGCCGCGACGATAACGAAGCCGCCGAAGCAGACAAAGAAGATGCCAAGGTTCAAAAGCGCATCTTTGAAGAAGGGAAAGGCAACGGACGAGCCGAAGGTAGAACCGGCCGGACCCGAGGCAAGCGCAGCGCGCATCATGAAATAGACCGCAATTCCCGCGATGATGAATTCTATGCCGAGACGTGCTTTGCCTGAGAATCCTTTGTGGCTCTGTTTCGTCACTTTGAGGTAGTCGTCATAGAAGCCGATGGCGCCAAAGCCGAGTGTCACCAGCAGCGTTGCCACCACATAGATGTTTGAAAGATCGGCCCAAAGCAGGCTCGATCCGACAATCCCGGCCAGGATCATCAGGCCACCCATCGTCGGCGTGCCGGCTTTTTTAAAGTGAGTTTGCGGCCCATCGGCTCGGATCGGCTGACCTTTTCCCTGCCGGATCCGCAGAGAGTTGATGATTGCCGGGCCGAACAGAAAAACGATGAGCGCTGAAGTGAAAAGCGCAGCCCCGGTGCGGAACGTGATATACCTGAACAGGTTGAAAAATTTCACGTGTTCCGACAGTTCGACAAGCCAAATTAGCATTCAGGGCCCCTTGTTTACCCACTCAAAGTCGGGGTTGCGTGTCGGAGAATGCCGGGAACTTGTCAAGGAGGGCAGCAACAATCCTTCCAAAACCTGTACCGAGCGACGACTTGACCATCACAACATCGCCGACTTCAACGGCGTTCAAAACATAAGCGACTAGATCGTCGGTCGCTTCTCGATAAATAACATCGACGCTATCGGGCAGTTCGTCGCGCAGGGCGGCCATGTGAGGCCCGGCAAGCCACACATGCTCGATACCGGCCGCAAGGACGGCGCCGGCTAGATCTGCATGAACGGCATACGCATGATCGCCCATCTCCAGCATATCGCCGAGCACCGCTACACGACGGCCTGACCCTGACGGAACGGCCAGTGCAAGAAGCGCGATCGCTGCGCGCATCGAAGCCGGATTGGCGTTATAGCTCTCGTCAATCAGGGTAAAGCTTCCATGCCCGATCTGGAGCCGATGCCGCTGTCCCCGGCCCTTCTCGGGCTGCAAAGCAGCAAGCGCCGCAATCCCCGCGGAAAGATCTGCACCGAGGAGTTTTACGGTGCCAAGCGCTGCCAATGCATTTTCCGCGATATGACGCCCAGGCGCACCCAATGCGACCTCGATCGTTTCGGCCCCAATCGTCAACCAGAGCGTTGAACTTTCCTGCGAGCCGTTGAACTCGGCAAGACGGAAGTCCGCTTTGGCATGCTGACCAAAAGACAGGATATTCTGAATTCCCACGCTCTGCGCAGCTTCTTCAAGATAGTCGTAATATTCGTTGTCTCGATTGAGAATTGCATGGCCGCCGGGAACCACGCCTTCAAAAATTTCGGCCTTCGCCGCGGCAATTTCCTCCACATTGGCAAAATTGCCGAGATGTGCCGGCGCAATGGTTGTGATGATCGCCACATGCGGACGAATCAATTGTACCAGAGGACGAATCTCGTTCGGGTGGTTCATACCCACTTCAAATATTCCAAAGAGGGTATCGACCGGCATGCGCGCCAATGTCAGCGGAACGCCCCAGTGATTATTGAAGGATGCGACCGAAGCGTGAACCTTGCCCGACGGTGCAAGCACCTTGCGCAGCATTTCCTTGGTGGTCGTCTTGCCCACAGAGCCGGTTACGGCGACGACCTTTGCGCTGCTGCGCTTGCGCGATGCAACGGCAAGACGGCAGAGCGCCGCGAGAACGTCATCCACAACGATCATGGGAACAGTCAACCGGCCAAGCGCTGGCAGTCTGCCCTCGCTGATCACCAGCAGCGCTGCGCCATTTGCCATCGCCATGGACGCATAGTCATGACCATCGACCCGGTCGCCCTTAATCGCGAAGAAAGCTTCGCCGGAGGCGATCGAACGGCTGTCGATCGAAATTCCTGTAATACCCTCCGGCAACTGGCCGATCGGTCGGCCGTTCATGGCCGCAACCATGTCCTTTGTGGTCCAGAGCCAGTTCATCGGTTCAACTCCTCCAGAGCCTTTCGCACCTCTTGGTGATCCGAAAATGGATAAGTGGTCGTTCCGACGGTCTGACCCTCTTCATGGCCTTTGCCGGCGACGATCAAAGTGTCGCCGGTTTTCAACATCGATACGGCGGTGCGGATCGCAGTCGCCCGATCACCTATCTCGCTGGCGCACGAAGCGCCGGTCATGACTTCGGCACGAATGGCGGCGGCCTCCTCGGTACGAGGATTGTCATCGGTCACTACAACGACATCGGCCAGCCTGCACGCGATCTCGCCCATAATCGGCCGCTTGCCACGATCACGATCGCCGCCACAACCAAAAACAACGATCACGCGGCCACTGGTAAAGGGTCTGACCGATGCCAGAACATTTTGCAGCGCATCCGGCTTGTGTGCATAGTCGACATAGGCCAAGGCGCCGTCTTTCGTGCCGCCGACCAGTTCGAGACGTCCAGAGGCACCCCTTAGTTGCTCCAAGGCAGCCATTGTGGTGCTGGCGGAAACACCGGTCGACATGGCAAGACCGGCTGCTACCAGCGCATTGGCAATCTGAAAGTCGCCGGCCAACGGAAGCTCAACTTCAAAAATCGTGCCTTCGCTATGAATTTCTGCAACTTGCTTGTGACGAAAATGCTCGACCCGCTTGAGGCTTAGATAGTCACCCCTACGTCCGACGGTCCGAACCGAATGGCCAGCCTTTTGTGCAACGGTAATCGCCTGCGCAGACCAAACGTCGTCAGCAAAAATAACCGCGGGCGCGCCGGCTGGCAGCAAAGTTTCGAACAGCCGCATCTTGGCGGCCATATAGCTTTCAACCGTCGCATGGTAATCCATGTGGTCGCGGCCAAGATTGGTAAATCCCGCAGCGGAAAGCTTCACCCCGTCGAGGCGATGCTGATCGAGACCATGGCTGGAAGCTTCCATTGAAGCATGCGTTACGCCTTCATCGGCAAGCTCCGCAAGCAGCTTGTGAAGCGAGACGGGATCGGGTGTGGTGAGAGAGCCATAATCGTTACGCGTCGGCGATACGACGCCGGTGGTGCCGATCATCGCGGAAGCATGCCCCGCATAGGACCAGATCTGGCGTGTGAAGGAAGCAACGGACGTCTTTCCCGCCGTCCCGGTCACGGCTGCCATGACGGCTGGTTGCCGTCCATAAAAGCGTGAGGACGCAAGCGACAGAAAGCGGCGTGGTTCATTGACGACAAACACGGGAATATCGGCTTCGACGGGTGCTGCGGCAAAAGCGACGACAGCACCGCGAGATGCCGCATCGGCAACAAACGCTTTACCGTCCGCCTTTACACCCGGCACGGCGATGAAAACCGAACCCGTCACCACTGCGCGGCTATCGGATGTCAGACCCGAAATGTCCACATCGCCAAGTTGCGGCGACAATTGGCTTATCAATTCCGGGAATTCATCTCCAACGATATCCCTCAATTTCATTGCAGCGCACTTTTCTCAATCATGAATAGCCCCCTCGCGAATCGCCGGGCTATTCTTCACGTCAATAAGACACCAGCAAGGCCGGATTTCCCTCGCCGAATTTCGGTTCGACGCCCAAGATCGGAGCAGAGCGGGCGATGATGTTCTTTACCATCGGCGCTGCCGTATAAGCGGCAATATTCTGTCCCTTCTCGCCATTATGCGGTTCGTCGCAGAATGTCAGCACGACATATTTGGGATCTTCGATCGGAAAGGCGGCAAGGAAGGCGTTGAAGTTGAGATTATGCGCGTAACGGCCATTGACGACCTTATCGGCAGTACCGGTCTTTCCGCCAACATGGAAGCCCGGAACGTCTGCATTACGCCCCGAACCTTTGACGCCGTTGACCTTGAAAAGATAACGAACATCGTCGCTTGTCGATTTCTTGACGACCTGCTGCGCTACCTCATCCGCTTCAGGACGGGTGCGTGGCAGGAAGGTCGGTTCGATCAGCTTGCCGCCGTTGACGAGAGCAGCCCCGGCGACTGCGGTCTGCAACGGCGTTGTCGACACGCCGTGACCAAACGAGATGGTAATCGAGTTGATCTTTTTCCAAACCCGCGGCTGCGTGGGCATTTTGACCTCCGGCAGTTCTGTCTTCATCTTCGTCAGAAGACCAAGCTTCGTCAGATAGTCCTTCTGCGCTTCCATCCCGACGATATCGATGATGCGCGCCGTTCCGACGTTGGAAGAGTATTGAAAGATTTCGGGAACGGTTAGCCAGCGGCGCTGACCGTGGAAGTCATGGATGGTAAAGCCGCCGATATGGATGGGCTGCGTCGCATCAAAGCTGTCATTCAACCTGACTTTGCCGGTGTCGAGCGCCATGGCGAGCGAGAAGGTCTTGAAGGTAGATCCCATCTCGAAGGTGCCGTTCGACATACGGTTTAGCCAGCCCTCCTTGGCGCCTTCCATTGGATTATTCGGATCAAAATCCGGCGCGGAGGCCATGGCAATGACTTCGCCAGTATGAATATCGAGAACGACCGCACCGGCGCCCTTGGCTTCGTAGTTCTTGACCGCGTTGACCACGACATCACGCACCACATTCTGCACGCGGATATCGATTGAAAGTTTCACGGGCTCCAGCGGTTGATCGCTGGTCATGCCGACGGAAGCAAGATCGGCAAGACCCTGATCGTCGATGAACTTTTCCATCCCCGAGACGCCGCGATTGTCGATGTTGACATAGCCGAGGATGTGGGCGGCTGTAGGCCCACCAGGGTAGAAACGACGTTTTTCAGGGCGAAAGCCGATACCTGGAATACCCAGCGCCAGAATCTGGCTCTGCTGCTTCGGCGTCAATTGCCTACGTAGCCAGGCAAAATGCGAAGTACGCGTTGCCAATTTCTTATAGGTGCCTCGCGCGTCGAGATCGGGAAGGACGGTGGCTAGCTTTTCAACAGCTTCATCGACGTCCACGATCTTGTTGGGCTCGGCAAAAAGCGAAACCGTGCGAATATCCGTAGCAAGAACCTGACCGTTGCGGTCCAGGATGTCCGGCCTTGAGGCCATCAGGCGATCCGGAGGCAGAATGCTCGAAACGGACTCCGGGTCGCGCATGGCATACTCGACCAGACGACCGCCGATAACGCAATAAACGACGGCAAAGCTAAAGATCAGCAAGCCGACCCGGTTCTTTGCCTGGGCCGCCTTGCGCTTGCGCGTGCCCTCGATGCGTGCGCCCTTCGACGGATCGACAGGCCGCGTGTTCGGGCCGGCGGAAAAATGCGCCTGACTTTTCAAGTCCATGATGCGGGAAAGAAAAGACATTTTATTCGATCGCCCCCGTCGCCATATCGTCATCGTCCTTGGCCGGCTTGGCCGGAGCCTTTGCCTTCTTCGCAGCCTTCGCCTCGACGACCTCCGGTGGCGGCACTTGCGACTTCAGCATTGGCAGCTCGGTGGGGCGCACGAGTGAAGTCGAAGGCGTCGGCTGCAGCTGCAATTCACCATTATAGGTGTTAACCAGACTTTCGAGGCGATTGGGTTGGGACAAAAGCGCCCAGTCAGCCTTCAGCAAATCGATGGTGTCCTTCTCAAGCTTAATTTCTGCTTCAAGCTTGTGGACATCCTCAAGCTTCAGTTCGGCCCTGTGCTTGATCGTGTAAGTCGCCGCCGCAGCGGCCGTCATGACACCAATCAGGATGACGTCGAAGGTTCTCAGCATCGTTTAACCTCCGAGCTTTGTAAGGCTGGCAAGGCTTGGCAGGCCGAAGATAGCGGCATCCTGACGTCCAGCCGGCGCTTGCGTTCGCAGACCTGCGCGAAGCTTCGCGGAACGCGCCCGCGGGTTTACGGCAGCCTCCGCCTCGCTTGCGGCAACCATAGATTTTCCAATTGTTTCGAAGATTGCGGGCGGCACGTCGACCACGGGCAGGTGGCGCGACACCGCAGCGCGACCAGACCGATCCGCAAAGAACGTCTTGACGATACGATCCTCGAGGGAATGGAAGGTAACGACAACCAGTCGCCCGCCTGGCTTCAACGCCCTTTCTGCGGCAAACAGAGCCTGCGCCAGCTCGCCTAGTTCATCATTGACAAAAATGCGCAGCGCTTGAAAAACGCGTGTGGCCGGATGGATCTTGTCTTTGGCCTTGCGCGGCGTAACGCGCTCGATCAGCCCTGCAAGATCCCGCGTTGTTGCAAAGAGCGCCTCTTCGCGCCGCTTCTCGATCGCATGCGCGATTCGGGTGGCCTGCTTTTCCTCGCCAAGGAAATGAAAGATCCGAATAAGGTCTGAAAGCTTCGCACGATTGACAACATCAGCCGCCGAAACGCCTGCACCCGACATACGCATGTCGAGCGGGCCATCCTTCTGAAACGAAAAACCACGCTCCGCTTCATCGATCTGCATCGACGAAACACCGATGTCGAGCACGATCCCGTCCAGCCCGCCGGACGGAGCGTAATCTGCCAGATGCGAAAACTGGGTTTGAACGAGCGTGAGCCGCCCTTTGTAAGCTTCAACGAGAGATTGACCGGCCGCAATGGCGGTTGGATCGCGATCAAGCGCGATCACGTCAGCGCCAGTGTCGAGAATTGCCGTTGTATAGCCACCTGCGCCGAAAGTACCGTCGAGGATGATATCACCGGGAGCGGCACGCAACGCCTGAAGGACTTCATTCAAAAGAACCGGGATGTGACGAACCGATCCGCCACTGGCATCGGCTGAACTTCCGCCAGGATTCGTCACCATTCCGTTCCCTCGTGTTACGTTGAGCGCTTGCCCGCCAGCTTGCGCTCCTCTCTCGCTTGCGTTTGCGCCGCCTGAAACGCCTGCGGCTGCCAAAGCTGAAAATGATCCGAACGACCGACAAAGGTCACCTCGTCGGATATTCCGGTGAAGTCGCGAATAAAATCCGTTACCATCAACCGCCCCTCGGCATCGAGCTTCATGAAGACCCCGCCCCCATGAATGAGGAGCGACATCGCGTTGGCATCGGGCGAAAAAGGGTCCGCCGCGGAAATCTGCCGTTCGAATCGCTCCAGAAGATCCACGCCGCCCACGCTGATGGCTGGAAACACAAAATCCTGAAAGCAATAGAGCTCCTGGATATTGTGCTGAGCCAGCGCAGAGCGAAAAGCCGCCGGCACGGAAACCCTGCCTTTGGAATCGATCCTGTTTGTCGCGTGCGACAGAAAACGGCTCATGACGCGATAAACCCTCACCCTGAACCTTCCGCAAAAACGCACGGAAAAGCCCTGAACAGAACACAGCTTCGCCAGCCGGAACGATGGAAACCGCCCCAGCGTCTTTCAGAGAAAGTAACGCCTTGCTTTGCGATTGATGGGCAGAACTTTGCCCCTGTGCACTGTGCATTTGGGATACCATGGGACCCTATGGGCGTCAATGGGATGTGACTGTTCAAGACACTGTCCTGAACCCCGATATTCATGACCTGTTAAGTTTAACAAAGGGTTAGGATCGCAATTTTTTTCGCGCATGCGAAGGCGAGAGTTGCAACCTGGGTTCACCCATCTCCCACTCTTGCGACAACGAAAAATTATTTAAGAATCATAATCTTAGCTTGATATTGTGAACATCCAACTATATTTCAGGTCGCAAGAGACGGCTTACGAATGCAGCAAAAAAGATGCGTTCGGCGCAAGTGGGGAAACTCAGCCGCGCCACTGTCGCTCGCGCCGGTGAAGGCTCCCCCAAGCTCGGAGCGAAGCGAGCTGCGTAGCTCAACAGTGCGTGTGAAGGTGGCCCGTGCAGCGTCGCCTCAGACGTGTCGATCATGCTAACCGCTCCCAGCGTCTATGCCAGCCTCGCGGCATTGGCGCAAATTAGGTTTCGGGGTTGCCGTCTGGGGGTCTTTGTACCGCCCACATAAAGATCCAAAGACATGGAAGTTGAAAAGCCAGTTGGCCTGTAAGCCGGGTTCTGTATGGCTCCGGCAAGCCGGAACGTGGCAGCCATTCATCTGGGACAGCGTTTACACGCTGCCTCTCGCAACCCACCCGAACGACTGGCCCAGAAACAGGCTGGCCGGAACCCGACCGCGTCGTCCCTATTCGGTTTTGCTCCCGGTGGGGTTTGCCTTGCCGTCTGCGTTGCCGCAGCCGCGGTGGGCTCTTACCCCACCCTTTCACCCTTACCGGCCATGGCCGGCGGTTTGCTTTCTGTGGCACTTTCCCTGAGGTCGCCCTCGCCGGACGTTATCCGGCACCGTGTTTCCGTGGAGCCCGGACTTTCCTCACCTCACCGCCTTTCGGCATTGGTAAAGCGCGGCTGCCCGGCCAACTGGCAGCGCTCCCATAGCGGAGTGCGCACATGATTGCTATGGCAAAATCAAACCTTACTTGAACGAAGGTGTGAAATCATTTCGGTAACCAGCCGTTATGATTCGTCCTTCCTCGATGAGCTCGGCCCCCAGTCGCCCAATCTCATCGGAACTTTTGGCGGACGCTCCGCCGCATCCGACAGTCACGCCGATACGGGAAGAAGCAAAGCCAATCATAGGATACTTGCTGGGCGTGTGAGATAGCGCGCAGGGCATCGATCGAATGGAAGCAGGCTTGAGGCGAGGCACGATCTGCTCGACGACGGACTGAAGATAATCACGCGCGCTTTGCCGGCCGTCGCCATGAAACCAACGGCGAAGATCGAGATCGCTCTGCATCTCAAGATCATTAGGATCACCGCCGATCTTCAAATAGAGCTTGCCATCAGGGTAGCGGATCGGCGGTAAAAGATAGATGTCGATGCCCGGGGCATCCAGGATGAGCGAAGGCATGCTAGCAAAGGCCTCAGCTTGAGCATCGCTGACCTCGAAGAGAACGACGGTTCTTCCATAGACCTTCATGTCGAGCTTACGCGGCAAGAGCTCCTTTGCGATTGAAAAGGCTCCTGCTGTCACAAGAACGCGGTCCGCCGAAAAGCGTTCGCCTCTTGAGGTAGTCACAAGAACTTTGTGGTTCTCCTCGCGAACCGAAACGGCGTAATCGCGGATGACGGTGGCTCCGCTTTGTTCCGCTAAAAACGACTGTGCCTTGACAAGACGGCGTGGACTGATGTGCCCTGCTTTCTTCATTTCGAAGACGCCAGAACAACCATCTGGAAATGCAAAGAAAGGAAACCTCGCTTCAAGACCATCGGCGACAAATTCTTCGGTCGCAACATCGAATTCGCGTGCTATGCGGGCCCAATCATGTGTCTGCCCGGTCGCCTCGGGTGCGACGGCGAGACAGCCGGCCTCCGTGAAGAAGGCAATGTCGCTTTCCTCGGCGATCCCAGCATAACGCGCGATAGAGCGGTTGGCGAGCATAGCCCAGTCGTGATCGCGGTCGATCGTTCTTGTAATTCGGCCTTCGTCATAGTGACTGCCGAAGACGCCTTGGTGCGAAACCCGGTCTTCAGGCTCGTCTGGGCCAATGACCGCAACGCCATCGCTCGATCGGGCTAGATATTTCGCCGCTGCCGCCCCCATCATTCCGCGTCCGACAACAATGGTTTTGAAATGGGAAAACATCACGGCGTACCTGAAGCGAGAATCGAGTTTACAATTTCGACGCTAAAAGGATTCCAGGTCAAGTCGTTAGACGCATCGGCTAAAGCATCGCCTTCGCTCAAGGCTTCAGGTCGCCTCGCTCCGATAAGCAGGCAGTGACGTCAATAGCCGATGCAGCGTATCGATAGTCGAAAAATCAGCGACACCATCGACACGCTGGGGCCGGAAATGGCGCTGAAAAGCGGCAACCTCACCGGCCATCTTGTCAGAAAAAACCCCATCAACATCAGTTGGGTAGCCGTAGAGTGCCAGCATAGACTGAAGCGCCTTTATGGGCTGCCCCTGATCGCCCCGCTGGAAAAAGCGGCCGCCCATGATTGGCGTCGGCTCCACCCAGTGGCCGACACCGGCAGCGTGCAGTTCACCCCAAGGAAACTTTTCGCCAGGATCGACTTTCCGTACGGGCGCAATGTCGGAATGGCCAAGCACGCGCTCGGTCGGAATGTTCCAGCGCCGGATGCAGTCAAGGCAAAGCGCGATGACAGCCTCTATCTGCACTTTCGGGTAATCGGGAAGACCTCCTGGATGACCGGCATTGGCGATCTCGATCCCGATGGATTGGGAATTGATATCGGCTCGGCCCCTCCATGAACCTGCTCCGGCATGCCAAGCGCGATCCTTTTCCTGAACCAGTTGGAGGATCGATCCATCCAAATGCACGAAATAATGGCTCGAAACCTGGCTCTCTTTGCTGCACAGCCAATCCAAAGCAGATTCCGGAGTCGACATACCGGTGTAATGAAGCAGCAGCATATCTGGCCCTTCCAAGCCGACACGCTCTCCGTAATTAGGGGAAGGCTGGACGACGGCGCCTGAAAAATCCGCCGGAAACGACATCATGCTGCGCGGCGTTCCTTCTCGATCGCCTCATAAGCAGCGTTCAGAGCTGCCATGCGCTCATTCGCAATCGCATGAAATTCCTCGGGCACACCGCGCGAAACCAACCGATCGGGATGGTTTTCACCAACCAGGACCAGATAACGGCGGCGAATGCTAGTGAAATCGTCTGATGGCGAGACCCCGAGGATGCGATACGGATCACGGCCGACGGCAACATGTCGGGCAACGATTCGATCGAAGTGTTCCTCACTCATCTCGAAGATGATGGCGATATGGCGCAGGAACTCCATCTCCTTTTCATGAATGATTCCATCGGCTTTCGCGATGTGGAACAGCCCATCAAGGACGTTTTCAAGGACAGGACAATCCGGCTCGCAACTTGAGCAGAGCGAGGCCAGTCGTGCGGCATAAACGTCATAGCCAGCAACATCCTGTCGCGCCAGATTGTAAAGGCGCGCCACGTTCTTTGCCTGGTCGGGCGGAAACTCGAAGATGTCGCGGAAAGCCTGCACTTCCTTTTCGCTGACGATCCCGTCGGCTTTTGCCATCTTGGCGGACAAAGCGATAATGGCCACGGAGAAGGCGACTTTTCGGCGCGTCTCGGGATCGCCCTCGAAAAGCGTACGAATGGCATCCACGATGGTCGAGAGCATGCTGCTCGCCGTCGTATTGATGGCATTCATAAGCTTTTCCCAGAAAGACATTTGGTCCTCACGCATCGCCCAATAAACCTACCTTCATCAAAGATTCTTGTCATTGGCAAGGCGCCCCTGTCTTACTTCTTTCAGAAAGTCACCTTGCTCCGCAGCTGTCGCTCGACCTGGACGAGTTTTAATACGCGCGGGACCGACGGCTGGATTATCCACAAAGCAGAGAGAACGGGTATCGCGCGCTTTAAACGATTATATCGCCCAATGCCCACCAAACAGGCTTGTTCCAGAGGCAAATGCTCGTTTTTCTTCAATTTTTCACTTTACAGCGCGTTTTGACTGCCGCAACCATGAGCAAAATTGAGCGTCAATTGATCATCAGGAGAAGCGACTATGGCCAGACAAAAAGTAGCGATGCTGACGGCAGGAGGTCTCGCCCCTTGTTTGTCGTCCGCTGTTGGTGGCTTGATAGAGCGCTACAGCGATATTGCGCCCGAAATTGATCTCATCGCCTATCGATCTGGCTATCAGGGTGTCTTGCTGGGCGACAGCGTCGAGATCACCCCTCAAATGCGTGAAAAGGCGCCACTTCTTCATCGCTATGGCGGATCGCCAATCGGCAACAGCCGGGTAAAGCTGACCAACGCGGCCGATTGCGTAAAACGCGGACTAGTAAAAGAAGGCGTCAACCCGCTGCGAGCCGCTGCAGACCGGCTTGCTGCCGATGGCGTGACCATTCTCCACACCATTGGCGGCGATGACACAAACACGACGGCGGCTGATCTTGCCGCTTATCTTTCAGCCAACGGATACGAACTTACTGTCGTCGGACTTCCGAAGACGGTCGACAATGATGTCGTTCCGATTCGTCAGTCGCTCGGCGCTTGGACGGCCGCGGAAGTCGGTGCTCACTTCTTCGATAATGTGGCCAATGAGCAGACGGCGGCGCCGCGCACCCTTATTATCCATGAGGTCATGGGCCGCCATTGCGGTTGGCTGACCGCCGCTACCGCGAAGGCCTATATCGAGCGGACAAGATCATATGCCTATGTCGACGGACTGATGATGAATGCCCATACGAAATCGATCGACGCGATCTATTTGCCGGAACTGGCGTTCGACCTTGAGGCTGAGGCGGCTCGCCTCAAGGCGCTGATGGATAAAAACGGTTCGGCGACCGTCTTCGTCTCGGAAGGCGCATGCCTGGACGCGATCGTTGCGGAGCGCGAAGCTGCAGGTGAAACGATCAAGCGCGATGCCTTCGGCCACGTAAAGATCGACACGATCAATGTGGGCGGCTGGTTTCAAAAGCAGTTTGCCAACTTGATCGACGCGGAGCGCTCTCTCGTCCAAAAGTCGGGCTACTTCGCGCGCTCGGCCCCGGCCAACGTCGACGACCTCCGCTTGATTCACAGCATGGTCGACCTTGCGGTCGAAAGCGCGCTCAATCAAGTTTCCGGGGTCACCGGTCACGATGAAGCCCAGGGCGGAAAATTGAGAACGATCGAGTTTCCACGGATCAAGGGCGGCAAGGCTTTTGATGTCGCCACGCCATGGTTCGGCGAAATCATGGGTTCGATTGGCCAAGATTACATCAAAGCGTAATTGACGTCTGGGCGAGATAATGTCTTCCTTCCTTGATTATACGTGAGGAGGAGATTCCATGTCGCTTGAAGCCTGGCTTGCTTTTGCCGCGGCGTCGGCTGTCATGCTGGCCATACCGGGACCAACAATCCTGCTGGTGGTATCGTATGCGCTCGGCCACGGCAGGAAAACCGCTCTTGCGACGGTCACTGGGGTCACGCTGGGCGATTTCACGGCAATGACTGCCTCGCTTCTTGGTCTCGGCGCGCTTCTTGCGAGTTCCGCCGAGATCTTCACTGCACTCCGGTGGATCGGCGGAATTTATCTCATCTGGCTGGGCATCAGGCTGTGGAGAGCGCCTTTACTGAACGCACGCGTTGCCGATAACGACAATCTCCCTCAGGAAAAATCTGTCAGAATATTTCTGCACGCCTATATCGTGACGGCGCTCAATCCCAAAAGCATCATATTTTTTGTGGCCTTCGTGCCTCAATTCCTCAGTCCAATCAATCCCTTAGCGCCGCAGATGGTTGTTATGGAAGCGACCTTCCTTCTATTGGCAGCCCTCAATGCTACTGTTTATGCGATCATGGCCAATCGCGCCCGTAAATTGATCAAACGGGCGAGCGTTCAACGCGCCGTCAACCGCACGGGCGGGACACTGTTAATTGCCGCAGGCGCTGTTACCGCGGGCTATCGCAGAATAGCTGCGTGAGCTCCAGCATACCGGGAATTTTGGACAAACATTAAACTTTTGTTATCAATTCTCACGCTGCATGCGAGTTTCGTAACCTTGCGTGATTGCCTAGAAGCTACGAATAGGTTAATTGGCGAGACGTGCGTAAGGTTCTTGGTAACTTTTACGTGACGCTTTGACGACGGCGCTTATCACGAAAGTGAGAGAATGGCAGAGATCAGGTTTTCAGCTTTCGGGCGCGGTATGTTGATGTCTTCGGCGATTTGCGCCTTCGCAGCCGGTTGCTCCAGTGTTCAATATACCTCTCAAGCCGAACTGAGCGCTGTGCAAACCGTCGTTCCGACGCCAAGGCCGACAGAAGACGAGAGATTTGCCGCCGTTCCGACTGCCAACCCTGCGCAGGCGACCGCATTCGCCGCGACAAATTCCGAAAATGCAGCGATAGCAGCGGCGACGATGCCGGCGGTCGTTTCTTCGAAAAACGGAACCTTGCAGCCTGCGGCTTACGCCGAAATTCCATTGACACCAGAGATGAGTGCGATCCAGTCAGTCGTTCCGACACCGAGGCCTAGCACACCTGCTTCTCCCTCCACTCAGCTCGCCTTCGCAGGCAGCCCCGCAGCATCATTCCCCGGTATGAATACCTCGTCGCGCTCAATGACGGATTTTGGCTTCGATACAACAGGGCCGATGGACCCGCCGGCTGCACCGCCGATGTTCAGCGATAGCGACGATGATGGCGCTCCCACGGTCGAGAAGAGCGCTATCGTCAAGATCATCGAGAAGTATTCAAGACTGTATGAGGTCCCGGCAACACTGTTGCATCGGGTTGTTCATCGCGAAAGCCGATATAACCCACGTGCCTATAACAAGCGCGGTTACTTCGGGTTGATGCAGATCAAGTATAATACGGCAAAGTCGATGGGTTACGACGGCAGCCCGTCGGGCCTTTTCGATCCGGAAACCAATATCAAATTTGCAGCCAAATATCTGCGCGGCGCGTGGTTGGTTTCCAACAGCAAGGAAGACGATGCCGTTCGCCTTTATGCGCGGGGCTACTACTACGAAGCCAAGCGCAAGGGCATGACGGACACCATCCAAAACTGATTGGAAGATTGGGGCGCGTAACTCAGGTATCCATGCGCGACACTTAAAGTCGGCCGCAAAGTTTTACGCTCAAGTAGCTCTGAAATCGAAGACTCTGCGACAACAAGCAGATTGAGTTTGTACACGCTGCCATAAGCACGGACGCGGCACTGCACGTTACCGTGTCGCACCTGTACCTTGTCAACGAATGGCGTCCAGGATTTTGCGCAAGAGAACTTGCGGCCCATAAGCGGTGCTGGAAGGCGTCAGGCCCATTCTAACCAAGATCAGTCTGGCTGAAGGAACGATGGCAATGCTTTGTCCATCATGACCTTGCAGCCATACGACATCCTCCGGAAGACCAGCCTGCTGGTTGTTCTGCATACCGGGCGGCGAAAGCCAGTTCTGGGTGCCGCCATAAAGGCCGGCGGATGGTTTAGTTGGCGTTCGCATCGCCTGCATAAACTCTTCCGGAAGCAAGCGTTCGCCCTTCCAGACGCCGTCCTGAACCAGCAATTGTCCAAAGCGTGCCCAATCACGAGGTGTGGCATAAAGATAGGAGCCACCCACATAGGTTCCCTGCGCATCGGCTTCCAAGACAGCGCTGGTCATGCCAAGCGGGCCGAACAGTCTATCATAAGGGAAGGAAAGCGCCTGTTCCGTATCGCCTATCCTGTTCATCCATAGCCGAGACAAAAGAACCGCCGAACCGGTCGAATAAACGAAAGAGGAACCCGGCGGAGCGGCCAGCGGTTTGGAAAGCGGCAAGCGCACCATGTCGCGATCGAGATAAAGCATGCGCGTTGCATCCGTCACAACGCCGTAACTTTCATCGAAAGCCAGGCCGCTTTGCATCGCAAGCAAGTCCGAAAGCTTGATCTTGGCTCGGTCGTCGGCACGCCACTCCGAAAATAACGTATTGTCGGCAAAGGACATTTTTCCGTCCTTCATCATCATACCAACGACAGCAGCGTTCACCGTCTTTGTCATAGACCAACCGAGCAGCGGCGTCTTTGCGTCAAATCCCGGGCCATAGCTTTCGCCTATGATTTGGCCGTCACGCACGACGAGAAGGGCACGTATCCCCGGCCCTGCAAGCTCACTATCGCCAAGCAACGCTTGAACGCTTGGATTGGTTTGACCAGCACCCTCGCCGTCCGGCCATGGTGATGGATTAGCTCCCCCCGCCTGCACAGGAGCATAGGCAAGCGCCTTTTCCGCCCCTTCAAGATCTCCGTCCGGAACGGTCGCGCAACCATAGCGTCCCCGGTAAAGCGCATAAGAGGGAGCGAACAAGCCGAAAATTCCAGCTTTGACGGTCCTGCGTTCCTTATCCACGCTGACACGAATAAATCTCAGGATCGGATTACCGGGCGCCTGGACATCATCTCCAAAAACCTCGCTTGCATCACGACCCGCGATGAAGACATTGGAACAAACAATTTTGGCTGCATAGCCGTCACCTACCCTCAACAACTCGGGTGGGCTCACGGAAAGCCAGGCAACCGCGCCACCAACAATAACGACACAAGAAACAGAAGCGGCAATAACAATAGATTTTAAGAAGCTCAAAAGACGTCCTCCTTAAGCGCGCGAACAAGAGCAGGAAAAGACAACGCGGAAAAGAGCTTTGAAAGACAATCCACTGCTGCAGCATCCTTTACCGGCGCTCTTAAGCGCCCTGCGTCATCAAACTGTAGCAGCGTCGGGTTACACGCCCTCAATCCAAAAGAGGGTGACGACTCAAATGACAGAATTCGCTCCGGATGCCGGCTTCCGCAAGAATGGCAAAATCAAAGCGGCGCTTCTGCGTCATCGGGCTTTGTCGAAAGAGGGAATTTCCGAACGGCTGTTCGGTCTTCTGTTTTCCGGTCTCGTCTATCCGCAGATTTGGGAAGACCCCGACCTTGATATGCAGGCCATGGAGCTCACTTCGTCGCACCGCATCGTCACGATCGGATCGGGCGGCTGCAACATGCTTGCCTACCTCTCTCAATCGCCCGCGTCTATCGACGTCGTGGATCTCAACGCCCATCATATCGCGCTCAACCACCTCAAGCTCGCCGCTTTCAAGAATTTTCCCAATCATGAGGATCTGGTTCGCTTTTTCGCCAGCCCTCATGAGCCCGGGAACAGCGCGCTCTTCGATCGCTACCTGTCACCCGCACTCGACGGGAACACAAAGCAATACTGGCACGGCCGCAGATTCGGGCGCCGCCGGATCACTGTCTTCAACCGAAACATCTACGAAACCGGTCTACTGGGGCGCTTCATCGGCGCGGCACATCTTCTCGCCCGGCTGCACGGCGTCGATCTGACGCGCATGGCGAGCATGCGGACCGTTCAGGAGCAGCGTCAGTTTTTCGACGCAGAGATCGCGCCTTTGTTCGACCGCCCGATCGTGCGTTGGATCACCAGCCGCAAAAGCTCGCTTTTCGGTCTCGGCATACCGCCCCAGCAATATGACGAGCTTGCGGGAATGAGCGAAAGCGGCTCGATTGCTCCGGTGCTTCGCCAGCGACTGGAAAAACTGGCGTGCCACTTTCCGCTCAGTGAAAATTACTTTGCCTGGCAGGCTTTTACGCGCCGTTATGCGCCAAAAGGCAAAGGACCTCTACCAACCTACCTGAAGCCGGAGCATTACTCGACGATCCGCGGCAATGTCGATCACGTCACCGTCAATCATGCGAGTTTCACGGAATTCTTGGCTCGTCAGCCAGCGGCATCGCGAGATCGCTACGTCCTGCTAGATGCGCAGGACTGGATGACGAATGATCAGTTGAACGCATTGTGGACCGAAATCACACGCACCGCACGTACGGGCGCGCGGGTGATCTTCCGCACCGCGGCAGAGCAGAGCATCTTGGAGGGAAGACTTGCTCCGGCGCTCCGCAGTCAATGGTCGTATTTTGAAGAACGCTCCAAGCAACTCACGATATCGGATCGCTCGGCCATCTACGGCGGCTTCCACGTCTACGGCAAAGCGTCATGACCCAAATCAGCGCATCACCGCCAGAACATGGAGCACATGCCGCCCTCATGGACGGGATGTACCGTTATCAAAGGCACATCTACGATCTCACGAGGAAATATTATTTGTTTGGCCGCGATACGACCATACGCGGCCTCGGTATCGAGAATGGCGGCAGCCTGCTTGAGGTCGCCTGCGGCACAGGTCGTAATCTTGCTTTGGCTCACCGGCACTTTCCGCAGGCAGAGCTTCATGGCTTTGACATTTCCGAGGAGATGTTGATCTCAGCGCGCGCAACACTTGCACGCAAAGGCATCAACGCACAGCTTCATGCCCTTGATGCCACGCGCTTTTCGCCTGCAAATTTCAACAGGACCGGCTTTGAGCGAATCATGATCTCATATGCCCTCTCCATGATTCCCGATTGGGAGGCAGCACTTGATTCGGCAATTGATGCACTTTGTGCGGGCGGACAGCTGCACATCGTCGACTTCGGTCAGCAGGAAGGTCTACCGCCGGCGGTGAAAAAACTGCTTCAGGCCTGGTTGGCGAAATTCCACGTCCATCCGAGAAAAATGCTGCGCGCGAACCTGGAAAGGCGTGCCGAAATGAACAAAGCCCAGTTTGATTTTCAGTCTATTGGCGCAGGCTATGCCTGGCGTCTTGTCTACACTGCCCGCTAAGCTCTGCCGCAATGGCCGCCCTTTTCTAGCCGTCGCATGACATTTCGCTTGCAACTAACGGATTATTTACGTTGATATGATGAAAACGAGGGGAAATCCCTCTGCTTTAACCGTCATGCGCGAAGGTCAGCTGTGGGGCGAAAGGGTCATTCGGATAAAGACGGGAATACCATGCGGCGGCTGTTGTATTGCGTTCTGCCTATCGCGCTCGCGTTAAGCGGCTGTTCGGCTGGCTATGATTACCTGCAAACAGCGTCTATACCGCCCCAGCCTCGGTTCAAGGATACCAAGCCGCAAGACTTCGGTGCGAAGCATCCGGAACTTCATCCCATCCATGGCATCGATGTCTCGAAGTGGCAGGGCGATATTGACTGGCAGACGGTAAAAGCTTCCGGCGTCGATTTTGCCTTCATCAAGGCGACCGAAGGCAAAGACGTCGTCGATCCGAAATTCAACGAATACTGGCAACGCGCTCGTGCCGTCGGCATCGCACACGCGCCTTACCATTTCTATTACTTCTGCTCGACACCAGACGAGCAAGCGGACTGGTTCATTGCCAATGTGCCGAAGGCAGCCATGCGTTTGCCACCTGTTCTCGATGTCGAATGGAACGGCGAATCAAAGACATGTCGAACACGCCCCGACCCGGCAACCGTACGCGCCCAGATCCAGCGTTTCATGGATCGCCTTGAGGCTTATTACGGCAAGCGGCCCATCATCTATACGTCTGTCGACTTTCACCGAGACAATCTGGTCGGCTATTTCAAAAACTATCACTTCTGGGTGCGTTCGGTCGCCAAGCATCCCGACGTAACTTATGCAGACCGTCGCTGGGCCTTCTGGCAATACACTTCCACCGGCGTGATACCCGGTATCAAGGGGCCGACGGACATCAACGTCTTCGCCGGCACGCGCAAAAACTGGAATAGCTGGATGCTCGCTTATTCCAAAGACAAGGATTCTTGAGCTAGCGGATAAAACAGCCTTGCTTCCGTCGCTTTGATCTGTGAAAGCAGACCATTATTGTCGACCAGGGACGCCGCTTATGTACTTATCGCTTGCGCGCAGCACTGCACTTAGTCTCGTTATCTCCGCTTCCTTAATGAGCCCCTCCTTCGCGCAGAGCGCGCCAACGGATGCCCCGGCAGGAACAGCACCAGCCAATGCGCCGGCCGCACCCTGTGGAGGCGATCTTCCGGCCTTCCTTGCGAAGGTAAAATCCGATGCTGTGGCAGCGGGTCTTTCGGCCGAGGCTGCAGATAAGGCGCTCACAGGTGCTGAGATCGACCCAAAGGTTATCGCACGCGATCGCGCTCAAGGCGTTTTCCGTCAGACCTTCCTGGAATTTTCGCAGCGCACCGTGAGCCAAGCCCGTCTTGATATCGGCCGGCAGAAAATGAAGCAGTTCGCCGATGTCTTCTCGCGCGCCGAGCAGGAATACGGTGTACCGCCAGGCGTGATCACGGCTTTCTGGGCGATGGAAACCGACTTCGGCGCCGTGCAGGGCGATTTCAACACTCGCAATGCACTTGTTACGCTTTCTCATGATTGCCGTCGCCCGGAACTGTTTCGCCCGCAACTCATCTCTCTCATCGAGATGGTGCAACACGGCGATCTCGATCCTGCCACCAATACAGGTGCTTGGGCAGGTGAAATTGGCCAGGTTCAAATGCTCCCGCGCGATATCGTTGCCTACGGCGTCGACGGCGACGGAGACGGCCATGTCCGCCTGAAACAGAGTGGGCCCGACGCGATTATGACGGCGGCCAAATTTATTCAGCATCTCGGGTTCGAGCGGGGCCAGCCTTGGCTTCAGGAAGTCACAGTGCCTGAAAACCTGCCTTGGGAGAAATCCGGTCTTGGCGGCAGCATGACGGCTGGCGAATGGTTCAATCTTGGCGTCAAGCCGCGCGATGGAAACACCGGCTTCGGCCAGCTCAAGGCCGATCTTGTTTTGCCACAGGGACGTCTTGGACCTGCCTTCATCGCTTACCCCAATTTCAAAATTTATCTCGAGTGGAATAAGTCGTTTATCTACACGACCTCGGCGGCATATTTTGCAACGCGCCTCTCTGGCGCGCCCCCTTACCTTAAGGGAACCCCGGAGCAAGGCCTGACCATCGAACAGATGAAAGACCTACAGACGAAACTCGACAAGCTCGGACACAATGTCGGTGAGATCGACGGCATTTTGGGCTCCGGCACGCGAGTTGCCATTCAAGAGCAGCAAAAGCGTCTCGGAATGCCGGCCGATGGCTGGGCAACGCCTGCTCTCCTGGAAGCTTTGAGCAAATAGGGCAAGACAATCCGATAAAGCAAAGGCCGGTTCCATGGGAACCGGCCTTTTCCTATTGCCCAGACGATCAGCAAGCGACGCGATTCTTAAGGTCCTTGCACTTATGCCATTCAGGCTGCAGCGCCAGAACGCTCCTCACGCCTCTGCAAGCCAAGATTTTCAAGGACCTTTGAGACAAGCGGGGAGCGGTTCATCGTATAGAAGTGGAACTCGTCGATGCCGCGACGGATAAGATCCTCCACCTGCTCGGCCGCGACTTCCGCTGCGACCTTTGCCCGCTCTTCTGGCTTATCATCATATCCCGCGAAGCGCCGATCAAGGAACGACGGAATGACGGCCCCGCAAGCGCCGGCAAATCGCTTCAACTGGGTCAGGTTCTGGATCGGCATAATTCCAGGAACAATCGGAATTGTGACACCGACTGACCGGACCTTCTCGAGGTAACGCTCGAAATTGTCGTTGTCGAAAAAGAACTGCGTCAAAGCGCGATCGGCGCCGTTGTCGGCCTTGCGCTTCAACATGGCGATATCTGCGTCGACATCCGCGCTTTCGGGATGTTTTTCCGGATAGGCCGAAACAGAAATCTCGAAGTCTCCCAGGCTGCGCAGACCTGCCACAAGTTCCGAGGCATTCGCATAGCCGCCTGGGAACGGCGTGTAAGGAGCACCGACGCCGCCAGGTGCATCGCCACGCAAGGCAACGAAATGCTTCACGCCGATACTGCGAAAGCTCTCAACGACGCTATGCGTTTCAGCCTTCGTTGCTCCCACACATGTCAAATGCGACGCAGTCTTCAAAGGCGTATCCGCAATGAAACGGCCAACGGTTGCGAGCGTTGGAGCCTTCGTCGTGCCACCGGCACCATAGGTGACGGAAACAAAGTCAGGATCCCATTCCTGGAGCTTGTCAACCGCAGTCCATAGTTGCGCATCCATATCTTCCGATTTGGGCGGAAAGAATTCGAAGGAGATACCGATTTTGTGACGACCGGACCGGTTAGAAGCCATGTTACACCCTCCCCGCGAGTAAAGTCTGCGGCGCGTCCTCGGATGCCGCTGCTATAAGAAGTCTGGGATCTCTCGCCAGCCATATCGTAACTGTCAGTCCTGGCTCACCCGTGTGGCTCGGATGAAGATCCAGCACCTTTTCCACATCGAGCCCGGCGCGCATCAATGTCTCGCTCAGGAACTGATGCGAAAAACCAAGGCGGACATGGGCATGATCTTCGCGCAGATAATCAAGCGCATGCGGCGCAAGATCGATGATCATCAACCGCCCGCCTGGCCTTAGCATCCGAGCAGCCTCGCGAACCGCAAACTCAGGCTCGTCGAAGAAATGCAGTACCTGGTGAATGGTGACCAGATCAAAATCCTGCCCGTCGAAAGGCAAATTCAAGATGTCGCCATGTCTGACAGAAGCTTTGCTGATCCCGGCGCGATCAAGATTGGCACGCGCCACAGCAAGCATATCTCGGCTAGCATCGACACCGATCGCGCGGCGGTAAAGTGCGGATAACAATTCCAGGATCCGGCCAGTTCCCGTCCCCAGATCAAGCAAGGCATCTATCGACCGGCCACCCAATAGATCGACGATTGCGGCATCGACATTATCGTCGGCAGCGTGCAGCCGCCGCAGTTCGTCCCATTCAGCCGCGTTGCGACTGAAATATGCTTGGGCGCGCTCCGCGCGTTGGCGCTTGACCGCAGCAAGTCGCTCTCCGTCCCGAATCATAATGGAATCGGTCTTAGAGACATGCCGAAGCAGGTCGCGAATGAGAGCCGGAGCCTCGCCTTCCTGACGAAGTCGGAAAAAGGCCCAAGCACCTTCTTGATAGCGATCAATAAGGCCTGCCTCTCCCAGTAATTTGAGATGGCGCGAGATACGCGGCTGCGACTGCCCCAAAATATCCGTGAGATCGGTTACTGTTAGATCGCTGGCCGCAAGAAGCGCAATAAGACGAAGACGCGTAGGCTCACCGCCTGCCTTCATAACGTCCACCGCCGACTGCAACCCTAGCCTCACAATGCCTCGCATCACTTTCCAATCAAGATATAAAGATATCTTTATGTGATGGCAGCAGCCGTGGCAAGGGAGAAATAAGTCTCGGGGCGAAATTTGCGGGTCTTTTTACGACGGCTTTTAAGGCGAAGCGAATTTCGCAAGGTGCAGAAAATAAAAGCCGCGTGCTTTCGAGAAAGAGCACGCGGCGCATTATACGGTTGGGCAATTCGATCCAGGCACGTCCACAATCAGCCTGAAAGCCAAATGACTTTCAGCCTAATTCAAAACCTGCCGGGCGTCAGCGTGTTAGCCGCTTATATGTAACGCGCTTCGGATTGACCGAGTCCGCGCCGAGACGACGGATCTTATCGGCTTCGTAATCGGCAAAGTTGCCCTCGAACCACTCAACATGGCTGTCGCCTTCGAAAGCGAGGATATGTGTTGCAAGCCGGTCCAGGAACATGCGGTCGTGGCTGATGATAACCGCACAACCCGCAAAGTTTTCCAGCGCATCCTCCAAAGCCGAAAGTGTTTCAGTATCGAGGTCGTTGGTCGGTTCGTCGAGCAGGATAACATTTCCGCCTGCCTTCAGCATCTTGGCAAGGTGGACACGGTTTCGCTGGCCGCCTGAAAGCGTACCGACCTTCTGCTGCTGATCACCGCCTTTGAAATTAAAGGCGCCGCAGTAAGCGCGAGAATTGACCTCGTGCTTGCCAAGCTTGATGATGTCGTTACCACCAGAGATTTCCTCCCAAACGGTCTTGTTGCCGTTAAGGGAGTCGCGGCTTTGATCGACATAGCCGAGTTCGACCGTCTCGCCGATACGAACATCGCCGCTATCGGGCTTTTCCTGACCAGTAATCATGCGAAACAGCGTTGTTTTACCGGCACCGTTAGGGCCAATCACACCCACAATCCCACCTGGGGGCAGTTTGAACGTGAGGTTTTGGAACAGTAATCGGTCGCCATAGGACTTCGAGATATTATCTGCTTCGATGACCACCTGCCCAAGACGCTCGCCGACGGGAATAACAATCTGCGCATCGCCAGGGCGACGATCCTCAGCGGCCTGCACCAATTCGTCATAGGCTCGAATACGAGCTTTCGATTTTGCCTGACGGGCCTTCGGACTGGATGCGATCCACTCCTGCTCTCTGGAAAGAGCCTTCTGCCGGCTGGCCTCTTCACGGCCTTCCTGGGCCATGCGCTTCGCCTTGGCCTGGAGATAAGCGGAATAGTTGCCTTCGTAAGGAATGCCGCGTCCCCGATCCAGCTCAAGAATCCAGCCGGTCACGTTGTCGAGGAAGTAGCGATCGTGGGTAACCATCATGACGGCGCCGGGATACTCGCGCAGGTGCTTTTCAAGCCATGCAATAGTCTCAGCATCGAGGTGGTTGGTCGGCTCATCGAGCAGCAGAAGGTCAGGCTGCGACAAAAGCAACCGGCAGAGGGCAACACGACGTTTTTCACCGCCCGAAAGATTGGTTACGTCAGCATCGCCTGGTGGGCAGCGCAACGCATCCATCGCCATCTCAACCTGTGACTCGAGATCCCAAAGATTTTGGCTGTCGATGATATCCTGAAGCTTTGCGCCCTCCTCCGCGGTTTCGTCGGAGTAGTTCATCATCAACTCGTTATAGCGATCAAGGATGGCCTTCTTCGAGGCAACACCTTCCATGACGTTTTCAAGAACAGTCTTGGATTCGTCGAGTTGTGGTTCCTGCGCCAGATAGCCAAGCGTTGCGCCCTCTGCAAGCCAGGCCTCGCCGGTGTATTCCTTATCCAGGCCCGCCATGATCTTGAGGACCGTCGACTTACCCGCGCCGTTCGGACCCAAAATACCGATCTTGGCATCCGGATAGAAGGAAAGGTGGATGTTCTCCAATACCTTCTTATTGCCATAGGCCTTGTTGAGCCCGGCCATATGATAAATGAATTGACGTGCCATGGATACGATCTCCGAGGGAGGAATTCAGCTTTTGCCGCTATGTAGGCGAATTCTCCGCCCGGGGCAACGCCGCCCGGCCCAAGCAGCCATCATTCCTCGCTCACGCCCTCGCGGGCGATGGGCAAGAACGAAAGAACCGTATCACTAAAAGTTTCAGAAACCTGCTGGATCGACAATGCCTTGATCGCAACCGAAACTGGTTCGCCCGGCACCTTGAATGAGATCGCGCAGGCTCTCCTGCCCGCTCGTTGCCGCGGCGGAAAGGCCGATCGTCAGTTCGCTGATCAGACGGCGATCGCCCACCTTTCTGCAGCTCATTTTGACGCGATTGCTGGCGCCCTCACCAAAGCTCTTGTCGAAGGCGGTCTTGATTTGATCGGCAGTCAATGTCTTGCCGATGTTGGCTGCGAAAAGAGCCTGAACCTCGGATTTGTTCAGCTCTCCGATCAGTCGAGCCGAGGTGGTGAAATACTGATCAGCACTTATTCCCGTGCAGCTTCCATGCTTTGTCCATTCATGCCGCTCAAGGCCGGACTGAGTTCCAGGCATCACCTTTGAGAGCGACGCTTTTGTCTCGTCGGAAAGCTGAACACTGGGCAAGGCAGACCAGTCCCCTTTTTTATCGGCAGCCTGATCCGCCGATGTAACGCCGCAATATTGCTGACGCATGGGCCACAAACCATGCAGTGAAAAGTTTACGGTATCAGGCCGATCGGAGGTCTGGCTTCGGCACTCGGCCTTCTTCTGATTGCCTTGGCAGAAAGCGGGCTGCCAACTGGCTGCAAGGATAAAGCTTGTTTTCCCATGTCTCTCTTGTGCGGAGGACTCACCTGCGCCGGAAACGCCGGCAAGAGCCAAAATCAAGGCGCTAAAAACAAACTTCTTCATTCCTCAGACCCCACAGAACAATCCATGAACAAATTAAGCATAGCTTGCCATCTGCAGCAAGTGTTATTGCTTGGCATAGAGGGTGCGGGCTGAATGGTTTCAATCCCATAGAAGAAAAAATGTTAAGGCTGCTGGGTTGAATGCGGCCAGAGGGAGGATAAACATGTTTGACCAAACGCACTGGCTGCAGCGTCCTGAAGGGCGAACCGCTTTCCATTATCTTCCCGCAACAGGCACGGCTCGAGGCATTCTTCTGATTGCTCACGGCTTGGCCGAGCACTCGAAACGATATGCTGCTTTTGCAGATTATATGTCGTCGCGCGGCTATCATGTCTATGCATTTGATCATCGAGGCCATGGCGAAACAAAAGCCCCTGATGCGCCTTTGGGGCAATTTGCCCGCAAGGATGGATTCAAAGTCGTTATTGACGATGTCGCGGCGATGCGAACGCATGCGGCAGAAGCCAATCCATATCTTCCAATCGTTCTTTTCGGACAGTCCATGGGCGGCCTTATCACAATGAACTGCGCCGTCAGCCATCCAGGCCACTATGACGCCATCGCCATCTTCAACTCAAATCTGCGCCTTGGTATTGCAGGAACTGGTGCAAAGGCTCTTCTTTGGATGGAGCGAGCCTTGAAGGGTTCTGACGTTCCAAGCGCACTCCTTCCAAAATTAACCTTTTCGGCATGGGGGCGATCTATCAAAGGACACCGCACTGATTTTGATTGGCTATCGCGCGACGAGTCAGAAGTAGACCGTTATATCTCGGACCCACTTTGCGGCTTCGATGCGTCTGTCTCCATGTGGCTCGATATCGTGGAAATGAGTTCTCGTCCTTTGCGCCAGCAAAGCCTTGCAGCCTTGGCAAAAGATAAGCCGATCTATCTCGTTGGTGGAGGCGCCGATCCAGCCACCGACCATGCCAAGGCAATTACCTCGCTTGCAGATTATCTGCGCGGACGTGGCTTCTCAAAGGTGACCACGCGCATCTATGAAGACATGCGCCATGAAACGTTGAAAGAATTTGGACGCGAAGGCGCAATGGCTGAGTTCGCAGACTGGTGCGACACGAGCTTGAAGTCTTGAAAAGCCCGACGCATACCGCTTCGAACTGCTTTAATCGACCAGACCCATCGTTTTTCCAATAGCGACAGACATATCCATGACACGCTCCGCAAACGCTGCTGGCTCCAGCCAAGTAGGCACCGGCATCATTCTGATGTTGCTTTCGGTGATCCTATCGCCCCTCATCGACATATTTTCAAAACTTGCCGTGGAGACCGTCTCAGCCGGACAAATTACCGCTGGCCGTTTTGTAGTCCAGGCCGCCTGTATGCTGCCTTTCGTGGTGGCCAGGCGTAGACATTTGACCCTGTTTACTCGGCAGACATTCTATCATGCTATCCGCGGCGGGCTGATCGCCATTTCGATGATAAGTTTCGTCACCACGTTAAAGTACATGGCGGTTGCAGATGCCATCGCAATCTTCTTCGTCGAACCGATCTTTTTGACGATCCTCAGCAGTATCTTCCTGAAAGAAACGATTGGGTGGCGCCGCTATACCGCGTGTGCGATCGGCTTTGGTGGGGCGCTCCTCATTATACAGCCAAGTTTCCAGGAGGTCGGAGCGGTCGCCATTCTGCCGGTGATAACTGCGCTCGTCATTGCCATTTATGCGATGATGACGCGTGCGCTGTCCAAGCGCGAAGACCCCTGGATCATGCAGTTTCAGACCGCAATCTGGGGCTTGGCCATTGTTGTCGTCATGCTGTTCATGGCGCGCGACAGCGGAAACGACATTTTGACTACGATCATGCCAGAGGGCAAATCGCTGCTTTATATGGCCGGTGTTGGGGCCATGGCAGCATTGGCCGGTATTCTTGGCGTCTATGCGTACCGGGCCGCACCGGCAGCAACGCTCGCACCCCTGCAGTATTTTGAAATTGTGTCTGCGACAGCTGTCGCGTGGTGGGTATTTGGGGACTTTCCTGACGCTCTGAAATGGGCTGGAATTGCTATTATCATGGCATCAGGATTTTACATCATCTGGCGCGAACGCCGTTTGAACTCCAGGCCCGTTTCAGATGTACCTCAAGCCTCTGCCGCACCATAGCGCCATTGCTGCTCGTCAGTTTTAATAAGACCGGCCGCGCCTTTTGCCGCATTAGAAATGCATTCAACAGAACGCGACTCACGAACATGGAGCTTCAGCCGGTCTCTCTATCTCGTTTCAGCGGAGCGCCGCTTGTTAGTCGAGCGCAGCCGTTACGATGAATTCAACCTTGTATTTGGGAGCTGCGAGCTTCGCTTCGCTAGTCGCCCGTGCCGGCGTATTGGCCGGATCGACCCAGGCTTCCCACGCTGCGTTCATCTCAGCGAAGTAAGCGATGTCAGAGAGATAGATGATGGTCTGCAGAATCTTCGACTTGCTGGAGCCGACTTCAGCAAGAAGTCGGTCGACCTCTGCAAGGGCAGATTTGCACTGATCCGTAACGCTTTCGCCTTCGCCAACCTGACCTGCAAGATAAACAGTGTTGCCATGGACGACGGCACCGCTCATGCGCGGGCCTACATCGATACGCTTGATGGACATTGTACTCTCCTTTTTACAACAAAAGACGCAGCCATCGAGCTGCGTCGTGATGATTTCTAATCGAGTGGTTAGCCGCGAATATGCCGTGTCTTCTCATAGACAGCTGTCGAGCGTGCGCCTGAACGGCAATAACCGAGCATGGGACGAGGAAACTCATCAAGAGCATCCACCATACCTTTCACTGCTTCTTCCGTAACGCCCATCCGACCAACCGGCACATGCGCAGTTTCGATACCAAGCTCTTTGGCTCTGGTGGCAATGTCGGCAAAGGACGTTTGATCCGGGCTTTCATCATCCGGGCGATGGCACACGATCGATTTGAAGCCTAAAGCTTTGATCTCGTCGAGATCGTCAACACTGATCTGGCCAGAGACCGAATATTCATCGTCAATTTGCCTGATATCCATCGTCGCTATCTCCTCATAAGGTGAAGAATGACTACGTTGGCGAGGCAGCAGCGTCAACCGGTAGCGGGAAATTCAGCTGAAGGCGAAGCTCAAACCAAATTGCCGGCTTTCGCCCGGAGCAAGCCAATCAAACTCGCCGGCCGCCTCAAGTTCCCCCCGATCCACCCATCGATGCGACACTGGCTCGATACCGATGACATCGACCGGTGTCTTCTGGTTGCGCCAGATCTGGAGGAACGGCAAAGTCTTGGCAGGAACATGGACGGAGAGCGTGGCGCCCACTGGAGAAGCCAAGGGGCCAAGACGAACTTCATATTGCCCGTCATTTTCCGCTTCGGCAGGCACACAAAAGACGCCGCCTGGCTCCGGCCCAAAGCGCCAGTGAGCCCCACCCTGCTGCAGCATCGCCCCTTCAAGACGGGTCTCACCTCCCAGGAAGCGCCCGCCCACGTTCATGTGGTACATCCAGAAAATCGGCCAAGATTCTGATCCGGTATTGATAATTTCGTCGTGCAAATAAACTTTGCCCGTCGTGTTTTCAATCCGCCAGACCCGGTTCAGTTGCGCGTGGCCTCCTGTGACGGTTTCAATATCAGCCTGCGCGACGCATTCGGCGCCTTGAAGGTTTTTCGTGCTGTAGATGATCCGAGCAGGATGTCCGCTTGCAGAGCCGTGCAAAGGGTACATCTGGTCGTTGCGGTCCCCGCCGATCGGCCAGGGATGACGAATATGATCCGGCCCACAAGAGAATAAAAAGCCCTGAACAGCACGAAAAATTCTTGGATCACCGTCGTCCGGCACACGCTCTCCGGGGGAGATATCGATACCGTTGACGGAGCATGACCCGATATCAAGAAGCGAAGCCTCATCAAGCTCAAGTCTTGGGCCCTTGTCGGCAGCTAACTCAATCATTTCGCCTCCCGAAGAATATGTTGCCACAACCTATGCCGCACAACAGGAACCGTTTCCAAGACTCGAACGTTGAAAACGGCCGCTCACAAAAGTTTTTTTATGATTTCATTCAGCATGACTTTAGAAATCCACACTAGGGTCAAGATTCAGTAATGAGTGTCGGCTTGATCACTACGAGGAAAGCGAATCGTGAACCGCTTACTGAAAACTGGCTTTATGGCAGCCGCAGCCATCGTGACTTGGGCAACCTTTGCTTCTGTTTCGGATGCCCAGCAGGTCTATGGCCAGCAGAGGTCCCCAACGGTCTTCGTGACCCCCGACGGGCGAATGCTCGATTATATTCCGCCAAATGCCGATCTTGTCTATGCAAGAGACCAGCGCGGAAATCGCGTCTTGGTCGATCGCTACGGGAATGTCGTGGCGACCGAGATGCACGATAGGAATTACTATCCGCAGCGCCCTCGTCGCAACGCCGGTTACGGCGATGATCCCTATAATGCGGAAGATGGCTATGGGGATAACCGCTATGGAGACACGCGCTATCGGGAACCCGGTGAGGTGACGGGCGGCATCCCGCAGGATGCGCCGATCGAAAGCGCGCCGCTTGACCAAGCCTATCCGCAGTCTGACGATCAGTACCCGGCGCGACGCAATGGAGACTTTGCCTCCATCGATCCCAATGCCGGCACGCCTTCATCCGAGCGTGGATTGAAGCAGCCGACCGAGCCCGTCATCACCCTCAAGAACAAATCGAAGATGGAAATCGTCGCGCTTCAGGTATTTCTGGATCGCGAGGGCGCTTCGCCGGGCGCGATAGACGGACATATGGGCGCAAATGTCACCAAGGCGATCGGCGCCTATCAACAAATCAGCGGACAGACGCTGGATCCGAACAACTCCGAGGATATTCTGACCCGGCTCGGCATGTCAGGCGGTTTGCCCATCATCAATTACACGATCACGCCGTCGGATGCGGCAGGCCCTTATGTAGCTGAAATTCCCGAAGATTACAGCCAGAAAGCCTCGATGACGTCCCTCGGTTACACCTCCGTCACCGAAATGCTTGCCGAGCGGTTTCATATGGATGAGGGTTTCCTGAAGGAAATCAATCCAGGCGTCGATTTCACGGTTCCGGGCACGATTGTCAAAGTGGTCAATCTCGGCCAACGCAGAAGCGGCGATGTGGCGCGCATTCTTGCCGACAAGGGTAAGAAGCAGATTTTTGCCTATGATAATGGCGGAAACCTCGTTGCTGCCTATCCTGCCTCTATCGGTTCGGCCGACACGCCGTCGCCTTCGGGAACGGTAACGGTTGAAAGGGTCGCCTTCAATCCGGGCTACACCTACAACCCGAAGATCAACTTCAAGCAGGGCGCGAACGATAAGGTCCTCAACATTCCGCCCGGGCCGAATGGTCCTGTCGGCACTGTCTGGATCGCGCTTTCAAAGCCCACCTACGGCATCCACGGGACACCGGAGCCGTCGAAGATAGGCAAAACGCAAAGCCATGGCTGTGTGCGTCTCACCAACTGGGATGCCACCGCACTGGCGAAGATGGTCAAGCCGGGAACCGTCGTGGAATTCATCGATTGATAGCCGAGATGTCCGACGTTGCTAGATCGACGAAGACTAGCTGCGAGGCGGTAAGATTGGAAACACAGCCTCGTTGAACTGGACAATCCTCGATCCCATGAAAAAGGCTCCGATCGCTGTCGGAGCCCTTTCTCATTATACCAAAGCTTTGATCGATTAAGCCGCAGAGAGCAGTGAGCGTCCTTGATTGACCATCGGCATCGGCAAGCGCACTGGAACTTTGCGCATGATCTCTTCGGCGAAACAGAGAGCGTTTTCGCGCGCTTTATCGAGATTGCTGACGCGCGTCGGATCCATTGTATGCAATGTGCCGCCGCAATCGAAAATATCTCGGAAGGCCGATCGCTCAATGATGGCTGTATCGAGAACGGGCACGTTGCGCTGGGCGAGCAGGCCCTTAACGATCAAAAGCGCTCTGGTCGTCACCATTGAATTGACTCGCGTCAAGACAACGGAGTGAGGAATAACGATCTTCGCCTTTTCTTCCAGATATTGCAGCATTTCCAACACGTGGGCTCCACCACGCGCATCCATGGCGCAACCTTGCACCGGGATCAGCACATGATCCGATAGACCGATTGCACTTGCAAGAACGGGGCTGCGGATGCCTGGAAGATCTACGATAAAATAATCCGTATTATGCTTGTTTTCGGCAATATGCTGAGGAAGCGATGTCGTCGTCACGAAGTCGATGACATTAAGGTTAGGAACCGTGCCAGAAATTTCATGCCAGTGAGAAATCCAGTGTTGTGGATCGGCGTCGAGAACTGTGACGCGATAACCCTTGCGGGCGAGCTCAGTCGAGAGAAGAAGCACGGCCGTCGTCTTGCCTGCGCCGCCCTTGGTATTTGCGAAAGTAATAACCGGCATATACGTATCCTGGATGTTGTGAGCTTGCCACCGCTCCTACCCGCACCCCCATCGATCATCGTGCGGTAAAGCCATCCTTTACGAACATGGTTAACAGATCCTAAATATTCGACCCCAAATTAGTGCCCATTCTTTCTACTTTTCCGCGAACCTGAAAGCTTCGCCCCGAAAGTCGTTTCCAACCTTCAGGGCGAAAATCTACTGATAGAGCGACGTCGTCTGCGAGCCGCGTTGTCAGGCGAAACAATCCGCGAAAAGCGCCTTGGTGTTTTCCAGGGTCATCGCAACGGGATTGCCGCCCGCGCTTGGATCTTCAATTGCCATGGCAGAAAGCTCGTCGATGCGGTCAGGCTTTATGTCCATTGCGGCCAGATTATCGGGGATGCCGAGCTCACGCTTGAGGCTCAACACATATTCGTAAAACCCATCAAACCCACCCGAAATTCCGAGATAGGCAGCAGCACGAGCGATTTTCTCTTCAATTGCAGACCGGTTGAACCTTAAGACGGCAGGCATAACGACACCGTTTGTCGTGCCATGATGCGTGTTGTAGACCGCACCGATCGGATGCGACAAGGCATGGATCGCGCCGAGGCCCTTCTGGAACGCGACGGCGCCCATGGCGGCCGCTGTCATCATGTTGGTGCGTGCCTCGATGTCACTGCCATCGGCATAAGCGCGCGGCAGAAATTCCTTCACAAGTCGCATACCCTCAAGCGCGATACCTTGGCTCATTGGATGATAGAACGGCGAAGAATACGCTTCGAGGCAGTGCGCAAACGCATCCATGCCTGTCCCTGCGGTAATGGATTTCGGCATACCGACAGTCAACTCCGGATCCGCAATGACGACGCCGGGCAGAAACTTGGGATGGAAGATAATCTTCTTCACATGCGTGTGCGAATTGGTGATGACGCTGGCACGCCCAACTTCAGACCCGGTACCCGCAGTGGTCGGTACCGCAACGATCGGCGCGATCGCGTCGCTATTGGCTCTTGTCCACCAGTCGCCGATATCTTCGAAGTCCCAGACGGGACGTGTTTGACCAGACATGAATGCAACGCACTTGCCAAGGTCTAGTCCGGAGCCGCCGCCAAAAGCGACGACGCCGTCGTGGCCGCCGCTGCGAAATGCCTTAACGCCTGCGTCCAGATTGACGTCGGTGGGATTTGGATCGACATCTGAGAAGATGGCGCGGCCCAGCCCCGCCTCTTCCAGAATATCGAGCGCCCGCGCGGTGATCGGCATCGAGGCGAGGCCGCGATCCGTGACGAGGAGAGGCTTTTTGATGCCAAGGTTCTTGCAGGCCTCCGCCAGTTCCTTGATGCGCCCTGCCCCGAGCTTGAATGCGTTGGGATAGCTCCAATTGGCGGTGATCGTCATGCCGTTACTTTCTTCAGATGGTAGGATTTTGGTCTGGTCAGGTTCTGGAAGCCGATGATGGACAAGGAGCCGCCACGGCCTGTTTCTTTGACGCCGGTCCAGCATAGAGCGGGATCGAGATAATCCGCACGGTTCATAAAGACTGTCCCCGTTTCGATTTCGCGTCCGAGGCGCGCTGCGCGCTGCGGGTCTTTCGTCCAAAGAGAAACGGTAAGACCATACTTGCTGTCGTTCATCAGCGACAAAGCTTCATCATCGCTTTTCACCTTCATGATGCCGACCGCAGGTCCGAAGGTTTCCTCGCGCATGAAATCCATCGAATGGTCGACATCGACGAGAATTTGCGGCGCGACATAGGCAGTTTGGCCATCATCCGCCGGAAAGAGCTTCGTGTTGACCAATGGCTTGGCGCCCTTTGCAACGGCATCGGCAATTTGCTCGCGCACCACTTTGGCAAAGCGCTGATGTGCCATCGGTCCAAGGCTTGTTTCAGTATCCAGCGGATTGCCGAGTTTGTAGTTCGACACCCAGGCGACTGACTTTTCAACGAAAGAATCGAAGAGGCTCTCATGAACGTAGATGCGCTCGATACCGCAGCAGCACTGGCCGGAATTGAACGTCGCCCCGTCCATGAGGGTGTCGACTGCCGCGTCAAGGTCGGCATCTTCCATGACATAGCCGGGATCCTTGCCGCCGAGCTCGAGTCCCAAACCAGTGAAAGTTCCTGCCGCGGCCCGTTCGACAGCGCGTCCGCCTGCAACCGAACCGGTGAAATTGATGAAGTCGAAACTGCCGCTCGCTATAAGGCTCTCGGCCGTGGAATGATCCAGGAATATATTCTGAAAGACGTCTTGCGGAACGCCGGCTTCAACGAAGGCCTGCACCAGCCGCTCACCCACCAAAAGCGTCTGTGCGGCATGTTTGAGAATGATGGTGTTACCGGCCATCAGAGCGGGCGCGATCGTGTTGATCGCCGTCATGTAGGGATAGTTCCATGGCGCAATGACGAACACAACGCCATGAGCTTCCCGCTCGATCCGCCGCTCGAAGCGCTCGCTCTCTTCGACAACCAACGGCGCTAACGCCTCGGCAGCGATGGAGGCGACGTAGTTCGAACGCTCGTTGAAGCCACGATACTCGCCGCCGTATTTGATAGGTCTGCCCATTTGCCAGGCAAGCTCAGGTACGACCACATCCGACATCTCGTTGAGCCGCGCAACGCCCGCAAGCACGAGCTTCACTCGTTCATCGAGAGGACGCCTTGCCCAGTGCTTCTGTGAAGCTTTCGCGCGCGCAACAGCCTGATGCGCAGCCTCGAGTGTCAGCGCAGGTCTTTCGGCATAAAGAGAGCCGTCGACCGGTGAAATACATTCAATCATCGTCATCTTCATTCTCCTACGCGGCCGCCTGCGTTGTCCGCCGATGCCCTTTGAACCGCCGAATAGCCGCCAATCTATGACAGTGCGATACCTGCATTTTCGATCTTTTCAAGACGCCTGCTTGAAGAGACGCCTTCGGAACGACGGCAGAAGGCCAAACTGTGCCTTGGTCAGGCCCTTTCGAAACCGCGTGCAACTTCCCAGTCCGTGACGCGGCGATCATATTCTTCCTGTTCCCATTCCGCTGCCCGAACATAATGGTCGATCACATCATCTCCAAATGCAGCACGCAGCATCTTAGAGCGCTCGAGCGTGGTGGTCGCAGCACGCAATGTACGTGGAATTTCCCGGAGCCGGCGCGCACCGTAAGCGTCTCCGACAAAAGGATCTTCCAAAGAGAGCTTTTTCTCGATTCCATCGATCCCTGCCGCAATCAGCGCAGCACAGGCAAGATAAGGATTGAGGTCGGCACCGCCGATGCGGCACTCGATACGAACCGCTTTACTGTCTTCGCCGCAAAGTCGAAAGCCAGCCGTTCGATTGTCTTTCGACCAGATTGCCTTTGTGGGAGCGAAAGTTCCAGCGGCAAATCGTTTGTAGGAATTGATATAAGGAGCCAGGAAATAGGTGATTTCCGACGCATGCGCCAGGAGACCTGCCGTATATTGCTCCATGAGCTGAGACATCCCGTACCGTCCCTGCTTGTCATAAAACAAAGGGGTCTTGCCGTCCGCGCTCCACAGGGATTGGTGGATATGCGATGAGCTGCCCGCCGCGGTATAGTTCCACTTTGCCAGGAAGGTGATGGCCTTGCCTTTAGCCCAGGCAATCTCCTTGCAGCCGTTTTTGATGATGGAATGGCGGTCAGCCATTGTCATGGCATCGCCATAGCGGACATTGATCTCTTCCTGACCGGCGGAGGCCTCTCCCTTAGAGTTTTCGACGGGTATCCCAGCTCCCTGGAGCCCGGTGCGAATAGCCCGCATGACCTCCTCTTCCTTGGTCGTCTGAAATATGTGGTAATCTTCGTTATAAGCGCTGACGAGCTTCAGGTTGCGATAGCCGCTGGCATGGGCGCTTTCATAAGTCTGGTCGAAAAGAAAGAATTCGAGCTCGGATGCCATGAAGGCCCGCAGGCCCATCGCCTCAAGCCGCGCCACCTGTTTCTTCAAGATTGCGCGAGGCGAATGAGGCACTTCCTCATGCGTATGGTGGTCGAGCAGATCGCACAGCACAAGCGCAGTGCCTTCAAGCCAGGGAATACGCCGCAGCGTGGAAAGATCCGGCTTCATGGTATAGTCGCCGTAACCTTTTTCCCAGCTCGCCGATTTGTATCCGGAGACTGTCTCCATTTCCATATCGGTTGCCACAACATAGTTGCAGCAATGCGTTTCTCTGTAAGCGCTCTCCAGGAAATATTCCGCCTGGAAGCGCTTGCCCATGAGACGCCCTTGCATATCCACCTGACATGCAAGAACGGTGTCGATGCGCCCTTCGGCAACATCCTGCTTAAGCGCTTCAAGCGTGTAGCTGGTCGTCATGATCCCTATCCGATAACTGTCGATGTTTGGTCTACGCGATTAAATCGGGAGGCGCCTGTTCAGACGCCTCCCTTGAGAAGCTCATCTTTCGCCGATCGCAGCTTCCGCAGCAGCGATCTCGGCCTTACGGCGAGCAACTTCCTCACCAATCGGCGGCCCTTTAAACCTGCGGTTCTCAAAGGCGACCCAAACAATGCCGGTCAAGATGAGGAAGCCGACCGTGATATAGAGTGCCCACTGGTTCGGAGGCTGAACCCCAATCACGAAGATGACGATCATCGACAAGATCACCAAGCCCGCAACGACCCGATATAATCCTGCACCCATGTCCCATGGCCCCATCTTCGGCCATTTCGCCGTGCCGATCGCGCTGATGCCAAGAGCAATTGGAATAGCGAAGGAAAGAAACAAGAAGATGACCGTGCAGGACACGACGATCGTGTAGGCTGAAGACCCGGCGATGGTGACGAGAGACGCACCCCACACGAAAAGCACGGAGGCTACCGAGCCCACCCAGATCGCGATGGAAGGCGTTCGGTAACGGCGGCTGACGCTTGCCAGAAGCTTTGATGCCGGCAGCCCGCCGTCGCGCGAAAAGGCAAAGATCATGCGTGAGACCGACGTTACCGTCGCCAGTCCGCAGAGGAACTGCGAAACAAAGATCGCAACGTAAAGAAGCTTGACGATGAATGGATTGCCCACGCTGTCGAGCGTCCAGAAGAACACGTTCCAGCCCTGCTTAGCCGCATCATCCATGTTCGGAATGGCAAGCACAAAGGCAACCAGCATCAGATAGCCGAAAAACGCCGACCATATCACGGAGGAGACCATTCCACGCGGCACCGAATGGGCTGCCTTGACGGTTTCCTCAGAGGTATGGGCCGAGGCATCATAACCGGTAATCGTGTAGATCGGCAGAAGAAGCCCGAGCGCAAAGATATACCACATGTCCTCCGTATGCGGCCAAACAGGGGCATCTCCCTGCGGCAGACCGGAGTAATTGGTAAAGGTCCAGAGCCTGCTGATTTCCCAAGATGATGCACCGAAGAGGCACACAAGTGTCAAAGCAATAGCGGTAGCGAAGATAAGGTAGCCGGAAAAGTCCGTCAGCTTTGCCGTAAGTTTGATCCCGAGATGATTGATCAGAGCCTGAACAGCAGTAATCATTGCGACGAAGATGATCTGGTTGGCAAAGCCCGCCGAGGTGGTGGTGTCAACGTTGATGCCGAACCAGCCGGCAATCGACCCGGAGAAGAACCCCCAGGTGCCGGCATTGATGGCACCCAACACCGTCACCAGGCCGAGAAGGTTGAACCATGCGGTCAGCCAGCCGGTGAAGCGATTGCCGAGAATTGACCCCCAATGATAAAGGCCGCCAGCGGTTGGATAAGCCGAAGCGATCTGGGCCATGCCAAGCGCGAACACGCCGGAAATGAGGCAGCCGAGCGGCCAACCGATCCCAATGGCCGCGCCACCTGCCCCAGCCGTTGCTTGTGCAAGAGAGTTGATCCCGCCTGACAGAATGCAGATGATGGAAAAGGAAATGGCAAAGTTCGAAAACGAACTCATTCGCCTTTCAAGTTCCTGGGCGTAGCCCATGGAATGCAAAACCTGCAAATCCTGATGTTTGTCATTCTCCGTATAATCCGACATGACGTTCCCCTGATTAACGGCCGGCTGCCTCATTGCAGCCGAACCACGCCACCGCGCCCGCTATTGTTATTGTGCAGACTCTCGCAGTTAGCTGTTCCCTGGTCCTATTTCCCTCAGGTCTCCAAACTTTGTTCGATAAGAGCCCCGAGATAGCCGGTTACGACCTTTTGGCCGGCTTCATCTTGAAGAAGGTCGTTTCTGACCTCGATCATTACATTGCGCAGCCCCTGCGCGATCCCATGCAAAATGAGAGAATGGGTGACCCCATCTTCTGGTCCATAAGGCTCGTTTCGTTCCGTGCGAAAGCCTGCCACACCCTCTGCAGCATGCAACATCGCATCGGCAAAACGACTATCCGTATCGTGCAGAATACCGATCTCGACCGCCCGCTGCCGCCCGTAGTAGACGGGGGTAAAGCTATGAATAGTGACGATGACAGTTTCGCGCTTCCTTGCTTTGCGCAAGGCGATCTCGCGACTGACGGCGGCATGAAAGGGAATGTAAAGCGCCTCCGTCCGGGCTATGCGTTCACTCTCCGCTATATTTTCATTGCCTGGAATGTCATAGATTTCGCTGCGCGCAGGCATGGCGCCTGCAGCATCCGGCGGCCTGTTGCAATCGTAGATGAGCCGGGAATAGGTCTGATGAATGAGGGTCGCATCGAGGGCAACCGAAAGACCGCGCGCAACGGCAAGAGCACCCGGATCCCAAGCAATATGACTGGCAAGCGCCTCCCTCGAAAGGCCCAGGTCGCCAAAGCCTCTTGGCAAGCGAGGCGAGGCATGTTCGCAGATCAAAAGGACGGCGCTGCGTGCGCTGGGGCGTTCAACGCAAACGCAATCCTGCGCCGCTTCACGTAGGCCTTCTGCCTCAGCCACCAAGACGTCCCCCATCGCAACATCTCAATAAAGATTTAAGAAAAGAATTCTTCAGACTAGCCGCCCTGTCAAGCGGAAGCTGAAATTATCTTTTCACATAGGCGATTGACAGAGCTCGGTTCTGCGTTGTTAATTCTTCATTAGAAGATGGCGTTAGACCATCTGGGGAGCAATCGTGTGACCGCTGCGTCGAAAACAGTTTCGGACGTTATCCATGCGCATTTTGCCGCGCTGACGCGCGCCGAGAAACAGTTGGCGGAAAGCCTTCTGGAGAACTACCCGATGTCCGGTCTCGGCAGCATAACGACGGTTGCTGAAAATGCCGGCGTATCGACCCCGACCGTCGCGCGCATGGTTCAAAAGCTGGGTTACAAAGGCTATCCGGATTTCCAAGCTCACCTGCATCACGAAGTCGAAGCGACAATCTCGAACCCGATTGCCAAGCATGATCGCTGGGCCCAAAACGCCCCTGGAACACACATTCTCAACCGTTTTGCAGACGCCATCATCGGCAATCTGAGACAGAGCCTGGCCGACCTTCCGACCGCGACATTCGACGAAGTTGCAGCACTTCTTTCAGATCACAAACGCGGAATCTACTTCGTCGGCGGCCGGATCACGGGCGCAATCGCGGAATACTTCTTCACACATATGCAGGTGATCAGGCCCAACACGACGTTGATGCCGCCTTATTCAAGCGCCTGGCCGCAATATTTGCTGAACATGAATGCCGGCGATGTCTTGGTGATTTTCGATATCCGCCGCTACGAACAGGAAATCGTCAGCCTTGCCTCCGCCGCCAGTCGGCGCAAGGCAAACATTATCCTGTTCACGGACCAATGGGCGTCGCCTGCAGCACGCCATGCGAAACATAGTTTTCGCGTTCAAATCGAAGCTCCGTCGGCTTGGGACTCTTCAGTTGTCACACTCTTCATCGTCGAGGCTCTGATCGAAGCCGTGCAAAGCGCGACATGGGACAACACCCGCGAACGTATGAAAACTCTCGAAGGTCTGTTCGAGCAAACGCAGCTCTTTCGCAAGATCGGCTGAAGAAAGGAGAATTGAAACGGCAACGAGATAGGAGATGTACATGCCGATACAAGTAAAATTAAGTCGTTCTTATAGAGCTGAGCCGACAAGCAAGAAACCGTCACGCAACCTTCATAGAAGGCCAGTACAGCGCTGCTGGAAATAAACCCCAAGGAGAAATTAAGTGATCTCGAAGCTTTCCCGATTGCTCGCGCTTTCGACCGCAATTGCCGTATCTTCGTCGGCTATTGCTGCTGCTGAACCGAGCGCCGACCTGATCGCTGCCGCCAAAAAGGAAGGCACGCTCACGACCATTGCTCTGCCGCATGACTGGTGCGGATATGGCGACGTTATTGCTGGCTTTAAGGCGAAGTACGGCCTCAAGGTCAACGAGCTGAACCCCGACGCCGGCTCTGGCGACGAAATTGAAGCCATCAAGGCCAACAAGGGCAACACCGGCGACCAGGCACCCGATGTCATCGACGTTGGCCTTTCCTTTGGTCCTACCGCCAAGAAAGACGGCCTGATCCAGCCTTATAAGGTCTCGACCTGGGATTCGATCCCGGACACCGCCAAGGATGCTGAAGGCTATTGGTATGGCGATTATTACGGCGTCCTGTCTTTCGTTGTAAACAAGGACATCATCAAGGACGCGCCGAAGGACTGGGCTGACTTGAAGAAGTCGGACTTTGCAAATGCCGTTGCACTCGCCGGCGATCCGCGCGCCTCCAACCAGGCTGTGCAGGCCGTCTACGCCGCTGGCGTTGCTGCCGGTGAAAAGGATGCAACCAAGATCGGCGATGCAGGTCTGAAATACTTCGCTGAACTCAACAAGGCCGGCAACCTTGTTCCTGTTATCGGTAAGTCTGCGTCCCTCGCGCAGGGTGCAACGCCAATCGTCGTCGCTTGGGACTATAACGGCCTCAGCTGGCGCGACACGCTGAAGGGCAATCCGCCGGTCGACGTCGTCGTTCCTGCCTCGGGCGTACTGGCTGGTGTCTATGTCCAGGCAATTTCAGCCTTCGCTCCGCATCCGAATGCCGCGAAGCTTTGGATGGAATATCTTTATTCCGACGAAGGTCAGCTCGGCTGGCTCAAGGGCTACTGCCACCCGATCCGCTTCAACGATCTGTCGAAGAACGGGAAGATCCCTCAGGACTTGCTTGCCAAGATGCCGCCCGCTGCAGCCTATGAAAAGGCTGTGTTCCCGACGCTCGAAGAGCAGGATGCAGGCAAGGCCGAGATCACCAAGAACTGGGACACCGTCGTCGGCGCCAACGTGAAGTAATCACAACTGTCCTCCCGCTTCCGAGCGGGAGGACATTGCCGGCTTATCGTTGGGTGGCCAAAAGAGCGAAATACTCTTTAAAATCGCCCACAGGCAAAGCCGCGCAAGAACTTATGAGACGTATACGTAGGAAATTGAAAGGAAGCTTCAGCGCATGGCGAGCATTTCTACAACGGCGCGACCTCCTTCAATGGCCATCAGTGGAAAACGCTTCATCGATTGGCTGGGCGTGCTTCCATTTATGTTATTTGCGGCTCTCTTCCTCATCATTCCGACGCTGTATTTGATCGTTGGCGCCTTCTTGACGCCCGATGGCAGGTTCACATTGCAGAATATCGTCGATCTTTTCACCCCGACCATCCTGTCTGCCTACTGGATATCGATCCGTGTCTCGGTTGCCTCCGCACTCGGCGGCGCCTTGATCGGCTTCTTTCTGGCCTGGGCCGTTGTGTTGGGTGGCCTGCCGCCCTGGGTGCGCTCGACCCTGATGACTTTTTCGGGGGTTGCGTCCAATTTCGCTGGCGTGCCACTTGCCTTCGCCTTCATCGCAACGCTGGGCCGAACAGGCCTCGTAACGATATTTTTGCGCGAGTGGTTTGGCTTCAACCTCTACTCGACAGGCTTCAATCTCTTGTCCTTCTTCGGGCTCACCATAACCTACATGTATTTCCAGATTCCGCTGATGGTGCTCATCCTGACGCCCGCCCTGGACGGCATCAAAAAAGAGTGGCGCGAGGCAGCATCGATCCTTGGCGCGAGCAACGCACAATACTGGCGCATGGTCGCCTTCCCGATTCTTTGGCCGAGCCTGCTTGGAACGACCTTGCTGTTGTTTGCCAACGCATTTGGCGCCATTGCTACCGCCTATGCATTGACGGGCAGTTCGCTCAACATCGTCCCAATTCTACTTTACGCGCAGATCCGCGGCGATGTGCTTCACAACGCCAATCTGGGTTACGCCCTCGCACTCGGCATGATTGTGATCACTGGCCTTTCGAACTTCCTCTACTTGGTGCTGCGCATGCGCGCTGAAAGGTGGCAGAAATGAAGGGGTCGAGAATTGGGGCGTGGCTGGCCGTTCTTATCGGGGCCACTTATTTCGTGGTTCCGCTCATTGGTACGTTTGAATTTTCCATGCGTATGCGGCGCAACGCCTATAGCTTCGACGCATATGCTTCGGTGTTTTCGGAAGAGCAGTTCAGATCCACGTTTAGTTATTCCATGCTTATGGCTCTGCTGACGATTATCTTCGGCATGCTGCTTGTCGTTCCAACAGCCTACTGGGTGCGTTTGCGGCTGCCACAGATACGGCCATTGGTCGAATTCATTACCCTCCTTCCGCTGGTCATACCCGCGATCGTCATCGTCTTCGGCTATCTGAGAATGTACAACTCCTCGTCATGGCTGCCCCTGACAGGTTCCTCCACCGGGACAAACGTTCTCCTGGTGATTTCCTACATCACGCTGTCCCTGCCTTACATGTATCGCGCCGTCGACACAGCTATGCGCGCCATTGATGTTCGAACGCTGACCGAAGCGGCCGAGAGCTTGGGCGCCGGTTGGCCCACCATCCTCTTCCGCTGCATTTTCCCGAACGTCATGAGCGGCGTTCTATCCGGTGCGTTCATCACGCTTGCGATCGTCATGGGCGAATTTACGATGGCTGCACTTTTGAACCGGCCGGCTTTTGGGCCTTATCTTCAGCTTGTCGGTGCGAACCGCGCCTATGAACCCTCAGCTCTTGCGGTCATCGCTTTCGCAATCACTTGGCTCTCGATGGGGCTTTTGAACCTTATAACCCGTATCAGCCGCCTTGCGCCGGCCAAAGCATAATCAGGATAATCAAGCCATGGCCTTTCTCGAACTTCTTGGCATCAAGAAATCCTTCGGCGCCACGCAAGTCGTCCATGACTTCAACATGCGGATTGAAAAGGGAGAGTTCGTTTCGTTTCTCGGCCCTTCAGGCTGCGGCAAGACAACCATCCTTCGCATGATTGCCGGCTTTGAGACACCAAGCGACGGGTCGATCCTGATTGGTGGCAAAGAGCAGGCGAACCTGAAACCTAACAAACGGAACATCGGCATGGTGTTTCAGGCCTACGCGTTGTTTCCGAACATGACTGTTGCAGAGAACGTTGCGTTTGGCCTCAAGGTTGCCGGTGCGTCAAAAGCCGATACCGATGCCCGGGTGAAGGAAATGTTATCCCTCATCCGTCTCGACCATCTGGCGGAGCGATATCCCTACCAAATGTCGGGCGGCCAGCAGCAGCGTGTTGCGCTTGCCCGGGCACTTGCCCCGAAACCGCAAGTCCTACTGCTCGACGAGCCTCTGTCAGCTCTCGACGCGAAAATCCGTGTTTCGCTACGTGAGGAAATCAGGGCAATCCAGCGTAAACTCGGCATCACCACCGTTTTCGTCACACATGACCAGGAAGAGGCTTTGTCGATCTCCGATCGCATCGTGGTGATGAATGCAGGCCGCGCCGATCAGATCGGCACGCCTTCCGAGATTTATAATGCGCCGGCAACACGCTTTGTCGCATCCTTCGTCGGAACACTGAACATGATCGAAGCCGTCGTCGACGATCCGGCTCAAAACAAAGTTAGGATCGGCGATCAGCGCGTTACGCTGGCTCAGTCTCTGGCGCCCTTTAAGGCGAACGATCCGATATCCCTCGCATTGCGCCCTGAAGCGGGATCACTGTCCGAGACTGCGCGGAGCGATGCCGCCTTGCATGGGACAGTGACATCCGCGCATTTCCTTGGCTCCGTCATCCGTACGCGGATGGACGTTGGAGGAAATGTCATATCTTTCGACATGTTCAACAGCCCTGGCGTTGCACCGCCGGCTGTCGGCGATGACGTCACGCTGCGCTTCATGGCGTCGGACCTGCTGGTCATCAGGGATTGATGATGGTCCGCAAGCCACTAAACGACAATGGACGTATGGTACTCCGGCAGTTCCGGCACTTCGCAGCGTAAATTCGGTGACCATTATTAGAAAGCGCTTGAAGTCGTGCTGGTGATGCTGCACCAGATTCTAGGAGTACATCGGAGCGAACATACGAAGCTTGTTCGGATCTTCCGATAATCGGTCGTGAGAATAAGTGTGGTCTTCCTTCATCCCTGCGAAGGGACCGCGCTCCTTGTTTGTTTGGAAAAGTAGCAGCATGTCACCAGTTTCGGCACCGACGGCGGCTCCGCGCCGTCTTACATCGCAGGATTTTCGCACATTGGGCCTTTCGGCTCTGGGTGGCGCGTTGGAGTTCTACGATTTCATTATCTTCGTGTTCTTCGCCACCGTCATTGGAAAACTCTTTTTCCCGCCTGATATTCCGGATTGGACGGCAACCATTCAAACCTTCGGCGTCTTCGCTGCGGGGTACCTGATCAGGCCATTGGGCGGCCTCGTTCTCGCGCATTTTGGTGACCGTTTTGGGCGCAAGCGCGTCTTTGCCTTTTCGATTATGTTGATGGCACTGTCGACACTCGGCATGGCGGCTTTGCCGACCTATGCGTCGATCGGCGTTGCGGCCCCTGTCCTGCTGATCGTTCTGCGTCTCCTTCAAGGGATCGCCATCGGCGGCGAAGTTCCAGGTGCATGGACTTTTGTGGCTGAACACGTCCCGTTCAGAAAAGTCGGGTTTGCCTGCGGCTTCCTCTGCTCTGGACTGACGCTCGGCATCCTTCTCGGATCAGGTATCGCTGCCGCGATTAACACCGTCTTTTCCCCTGAAGAAGTTGCGGGCTATGCATGGCGTCTACCGTTCCTGCTTGGCGGCGTATTCGGGCTGATTGCCGTCTTCCTGAGACGTTGGCTGCAGGAAACGCCGATCTTCATGGAGATGAAGCAAAGCCGTTCGCTGATCACGGAAGTGCCTCTCGTAAGCGTACTGCGCGATCACGTTCGCGGTGTCATCGTTTCAATGGTGATGACCTGGATCCTGTCGGCGGGCATTGTGGTGACCACCCTGATGACCGCAACGTTCCTGCAGAAGCTCTATGGTTATTCTGCACAGCAATCGCTCGCGGCCACCAGTTTCGGTACCCTGTTTCTGATTTTCGGAACGGCTGCGGCCGGCGCAATTGTCGACAAGGTTGGCTCAGGGCGCTTCTTCACGGTTTCCAGCATTTTCTTTGCCGTGGCGACGTTCGCTTTTTACACTTATGCCGCAACGTCGATGACCGTTCTTCTGGTTCTTTACGCCATTATGGGCTTGTCGGTCGGCCTGGTCGGCGCAGTCCCTTATGTGATGGTGCGCGCTTTTCCGGCTCGTGTTCGCTTTTCAGGACTTTCGTTCGCCTATAACGTTTCTTACGCGATATTTGGCGGCCTGACGCCCTTCGTCGTGAGCTCAATGCTCCCTATCAACCCGATGGCGCACGCCTACTACCTTCTCTTCATTGCCGCTTTGACGTTCGGTGTCGGCATCTATCTGATGCTGCATGGAGACAGTGTCGAGGCAGAAGTCGGGATCGAAGAACTGACGAACAGGCTCTCGACAGCAAAATAGCGATCCTCGGAAATGACAAGGCTGAGGACTAAAGCCTAAGCCTTGTTATCTATCCTCGCTTATCAAGCCGTTTCGGCTTTCGCCATCGGACCCATTGTGGTTTGAATGAAGCATCGAGCGCTCGATTCAGCCGGCGACATATTCCACGAGCCTGTGGTCAAGACCCGCCAATTCCTCATCAATAATCAGGCTGATCAGGTTCCAATCGCCACCTGCCAGACCTGCTCCGATCTTCGGATAACCAATTTTCGCATTTGGATATTCCTTGGCGAGCGAACGCATAATCCTACGAACGGCATCGTAATCGACCTTCACGCCGCGTCCGCGCCAGTCAAATTGGGTATATGCATTGATGATCGTGAAGCGCGCATCTCCGCGCTCCACGAGGGCGCTGCTGTACGATCCCAATTTTTCACGACTGCCCTTCTCCGTTGCCTGATCGGCAGCATAGGCCTCGGGAAAATGCTGCTTGATAGACAGAGCGATCCCTTTGCCCATCGTACAAAAGCAATTGCATCCGTGCAGAATAAGATCGAATTGGCCGGCGAGCGCAAGCTTGAGCAGATCGCCTTGCACTATCTCCACGACGGCTCTCCTACATGGTTCGTAACGAGCGGGATTCGTTTCGGGGCTACCGCCTTGATCCTTAGGCGGCGTCCTCAATAGCGGCCGCAGGTTTGGATGGCACATAGTTCAGCACCGGCCCAAGCCAACGCTCGACCTCTATGATGGGCATGCCCTTGCGGGCTGCGTAGTCCTCGACCTGGTCTCGCTCTACCTTGGCCACACCGAAGTAATAAGAATCCGGATGGCCGATATAAAGACCTGAAACGGACGATCCGGGCCACATCGCGTAGCTTTCCGTCAGGCTCACACCGGTGGCCTGCTCGGCGTCAAGAAGACGGAATAACGTCACTTTTTCCGTGTGATCAGGCTGTGCAGGATAACCGGGAGCTGGACGAATTCCCGCATATCCCTCGCCGATCAGGTCTTCGTTTGAAAGGGCTTCGTCTTTCGCATAGCCCCAGAATTCCTTACGCACCCGCTGATGCATACGCTCGGCAAAAGCTTCGGCAAAACGATCTGCCAACGCCTTGACCAGAATTGATGAATAGTCGTCATTGGCGCGCTCGAAACGCTCGGCGATTGCCACTTCCTCGATGCCTGCCGTTACAACGAAACCGCCCACGTAATCCGCAAGGCCGCTCTCGAGTGGAGCGACAAAATCGGAAAGGGCGACGTTCGGTCGGCCATCGCGTTTCGAAAGCTGTTGCCTCAGTGTGAAGAAAGTCGCCAATTCGCCCTGGCGACTATCATCGGCAAACAGCTTGATGTCGTCGCCGACAGATGCTGCCGGCCAGAAGCCGATGACGGCTCTCGGGCGAAACCATTTTTCTGCAATGATCTTGCCAAGCATTGCCTGTGCATCGTTCCAAAGCTGACGGGCCGCCTCGCCCTGCTTCTCATCGTCGAGAATGGCAGGATAACGGCCCCGCAGTTCCCAGGTCTGGAAGAATGGCGTCCAGTCGATGTAATCGACAAGCTCCTCCAAAGAATAGTCGTCGAAGACGCGCGTACCGAGGAAGTTCGGTTTCGTCGGCTTGTAGCTCGACCAGTCGATCTTTACCGCGTTTTCCCGTGCGCGCTGCAAAGGAAGGCGAACCTTTTCCGCCTCGCTCCGCGCATGCGCCTCGGCGACCTTGGCATATTCAGTGCGAATGCCGGCAATGTAGTTCTGACGCGAGTCCGGTGAAAGCAGCGAGGAAACTACGCTGACTGCGCGGCTCGCATCGGTCACATAGACGGCTTGGCCTTTGTTATAGCCGGGATGGATCTTCACGGCCGTATGGACACGGCTTGTCGTTGCGCCTCCGATCAGAAGCGGAATGTCAAAGCCTTGCCGCTCCATTTCCGAGGCAACATGGACCATTTCATCGAGAGATGGCGTAATGAGGCCCGACAAGCCGATCACATCGACCTTCTCGGCAACGGCTGTTTCGAGGATCTTCGTCGCCGGCACCATGACGCCAAGATCGATGATCTCGTAGTTGTTGCAGGCGAGCACGACGCCAACGATATTCTTGCCGATATCGTGCACGTCGCCCTTGACGGTCGCCATCAGGATCTTGCCCGCGGACTGGCGTCCCTCACCGCCATTGAGGCGCTTTTCTTCTTCCATGTAGGGAAGAAGAACGGCAACAGCCTGCTTCATGACACGCGCGGACTTCACGACCTGCGGCAGAAACATCTTACCGGAACCGAAGAGGTCACCGACAACATTCATGCCGGCCATCAACGGTCCTTCGATGACGTCAAGTGGACGCGCAGCCTTCTGTCTCGCCTCCTCGGTATCGGCATCGATGTATTCGGTGATGCCGTTCACCAATGCATGTTCCAGACGCTTTTCAACCGTCCATTCACGCCAGGTGAGATCTTGGGTTTTCGCTTCCTTCCCGCCCTGCCCACGATACCGTTCCGCCACCTCTAGGAGACGCTCGGTCGCGTCGGGGCTACGGTTCAAGACGACGTCTTCGCAAGCCTCCTTCAGGTCGGGATCGATCTGATCATAAACCGCAAGCTGGCCGGCATTGACGATGCCCATGTCCATGCCCGCCTGAATGGCGTGGTAGAGGAACACGGCATGCATTGCTTCGCGGACCGGTTCATTGCCGCGGAACGAGAAGGACAGGTTCGATACCCCGCCCGAGATATGAACAAGCGGCATTTCCTGGCGTATGGTCCGGGCGGCCTCGATAAAGTCGACGCCATAATTGTTATGCTCTTCGATACCCGTTGCCACCGCAAATACGTTCGGGTCGAAGATGATATCTTCCGGTGCAATGCCAGCCTCTTCCGTCAGCAGCTTGTAAGCACGCCGGCAAATCTCGACCTTGCGCTCATAGCTGTCGGCCTGCCCTGTTTCGTCGAAAGCCATCACGACGACGGCTGCGCCATAGTTGCGCAGAAGACGCGCCTGCTTCAGGAAGCTTTCTTCACCTTCCTTGAGCGAGATCGAATTGACGATGGGCTTGCCTTGAACGCACTTCAGACCTGCCTCGATGATCTGGAACTTGGATGAGTCGATCATCACAGGCACACGGGCAATATCGGGCTCCGCGGCAATAAGGTTCAGAAACTCGACCATGGCCTTTTCGGAATCGATCAGGCCTTCATCCATGTTGATGTCGATAATCTGCGCGCCGTTTTCAACTTGATCGCGCGCAACATCAAGCGCGGCATTGTAGTCAGCATTGGTAACCAGCTTACGAAACCGCGCAGAGCCGGTCACATTGGTGCGCTCGCCGACATTGACGAACGGAATGTCCTTCGTGAGCTCGAAGGGCTCGAGCCCCGAGAGCGACATGAAGGGACGATGTTCCACCGGCTTACGCGGTTGATAAGGCGCAACAGCTTCGGCGATTGCCTTGATGTGCTCTGGGGTCGAGCCGCAGCAACCGCCGACGACATTCACGAGCCCGTCTTTGGCAAAGCCCTCCACCTGAGCAGCCATCATATCGGGCGTCTCGTCATATTGGCCGAACTCGTTCGGCAAACCAGCATTCGGATAAGCGCAGATGAAGGTGTCGGAAACGCCCGACAGCTCCTGCAAATGCGGTCGCATTGCATTGGCACCGAGCGCGCAGTTCAGGCCGATGGTGAAAGGCTCGGCATGACGAACCGAGTTCCAGAACGCCGTCGGCGTCTGGCCGGACAGCGTGCGGCCCGACAGATCGGTGATCGTTCCCGAAATCATAACCGGCAGATGAATGCCCTTGGCGGCAAAGCGCTCTTCGCAGGCAAAGATCGCCGCTTTCGCGTTCAACGTATCGAAGATCGTTTCGATCAGAATGATATCAGCGCCGCCATCAATCAATCCGTCGATCTGCTCGGCATAAGCAAGCCGCAAATCATCAAAACTGACGGCACGATAGCCCGGATTATTGACATCGGGGGAAATCGACGCGGTACGGTTGGTTGGACCGATGGCGCCCGCAACGAAACGGCGGCGCCCATCCTCCCGCTCAGCGCGAAGGGCAGCGCGTCGAACGACCGCCGCACCCTCCTTGTTGAGGTCGTAGACCTCGCTTTCCATCTGGTAATCGGCCTGGGCGATGCGCGTCGACGAAAACGTGTTCGTTTCCAGAATGTCCGCACCGGCTTTGGCGTATTTGTAGTGGATTTCCTCAAGAGCATCAGGCTGGGTGAGAATCAAAAGGTCGTTGTTTCCCTTTTGATGGCAAGCGCAGCCGATAAACCTCGAACCACGAAAATCGTCTTCATCGAGACCGAGCTGCTGGATCTGCGTTCCCATCGCGCCATCCAGGATGAGGATACGTTCGCTAGCAGCTTTCTTCAGCGCTTCGAAAATGCCGCGATCGCCGCGCTTGTCGCTGTCGGAACCAAAAAGATTGTCAAACACGCGCGCACTCCTCGTTCGATATATCGCCCTAGATCACATAAAGATATCTTTATGTCAACATATAGCGGCGTCCCACAATGTCCGCACCTTGCCGGGTGACAGAGCTTTTTCCTCTCTATATAGCGATTTGGTAAGCACAGTCTGTATGAAACGGGAGGCACTATGACATCTGCAACGCTCGGCCCCTGGACCAGCCGAACCTACCATCGCCAATGGCTGCTGAAGCAGGCCGATGGCCTTTTCGATTTCTTCCAGAACAACTCGGTCAATCCGAAGGGCGGGTTCTTCGATCTCGATGACAGTGGTAAACCGCTTGATACCGAAGGACAGGTTCGTCCCGTTCACATTGCGGCGCGCGACGTACACTGCTTTTCGATTGGCACTTTGGTTGGACGCCCCGGTGCTGCCGATCTTGTCGATCATGGCATGCAATATATCTGGAACCATCATCGCGATCAAAAAAATGGGGGCTATTTCTGGTCGTTGAACAATGACGGGCCCGTTGACTCGACCAAGCAGGGATACGGCCACGCCTTCGTTCTCCTGGCCGGCTCATCGGCCAAGACCATTGGTCACCCACTGGCCGATGCCATGATTGCTGATGTCACGGACGTGCTGGAAAAGCATTTCTGGGAAGCCGAACACGGCGCAATCGCAGAAGAGTTTCAGGCCGACTGGTCGCCGATCGATGGTGGAAGTTACCGCGGCCAGAATTCCAACATGCACCTGACGGAAGCGTTGATGGCTGCCTATGAGGCGACGGGAGACAGCGACTATCTTGATAAGGCCGTTAGCATCACCGATTTGATCATCCGGCGCTCGGCCGGCTCCGTCGGCTGGCGCGTTGCCGAACACTTCAATGCCTCATGGCAGCTGGACAAAAATTATCGTGGCAACGAAATGTTTCGCCCATCTGGTACGACGCCAGGCCACGCGCTGGAATGGACACGGCTTGTCCTTCAATTGTGGTCGCTCTCCGGTCGACGTCACGACTGGATGCCCGATGCGGCCAAGAACCTGTTCAAGGAGGCCATGTCACTGGGGTGGGACAAGCAAAAGGGAGGCTTCTTCTATACACTCGACTGGGAAAACCGCCCAGCCCGTCGCGAAAAGCTTTGGTGGCCGGCTTGCGAAGCGGCTGCGGCAGCCCATTATCTGAACGAGCATTTCCCAAGCGATTTCTATGAGGAGAGCTACCGCAAGATCTGGAATGCAATCGATCGCTTCTTCATCGATCACGAAAACGGCGGATGGCACGAGGAACTGACTGAGGACCTGAAGCCGTCGCATTCGATCTTCCCAGGTAAGGGCGACATTTACCACGCTCTGCAAGCCTGCCTCATTCCGCTGTTCCCTGCGACAGCAAGCCTGACGAAAGTCGTTACAGAAGCTAGTGGAAAGCTCTGAGACCTACGCAGTGTTGCGCTCGAAAATGCTGTTCGGGCGCAACATGCCTTCCTTGAAAAGCGGCTCGGCTGGACCAATGCGGAGCCCGCCGATCTTTACGGAAGGCGGAGGTGCTCAAGGTCCTTGGCGAGGATCAGGCATAAAGCCTCGACAACAAGGTTATGATCGTCTCGCTGCGGAAGACCTGACACAGTGACGGCGCCGACACAGCCTGTGCCGCGCACGAAAATCGGAAAACTACCGCCATGAGAAGCATAATCGACATCGGATAGACCATTGTCTGCGACTGTCTTACCCTTGCTTTTCAGTTCCAGACCAACCGCATAACTGCTTTTGAAATATCGAAGAGCGACATTGCGTTTGCGCCTGATCCACTGCGCATTGTCGGGCGTCGAACCCGGTAGCGCAGCATAAAATACCGGCATTGACGCCAGTGTCACATCAATCGCGACACCTAACTCGCGTTCGCTCGCCATTTCCTGAAGCAGCTTACCAAGCTGCCAGCCGGTCGCCAGATCGAAACTGTCGAAAACAAGGGCATTTTCCTGCTCTGCGATCCTGGCGATATCCTCGTCCATCCTCATCCGCTCCTTTAGCTATTTGCGATTCTTTTACAGCATCTCAGGCAAAAGTGGTCAGCTTTTGCAACTGGATATGCAAAGGCAGAGGCAACACTCAGGGAAAGTCATCGAAAGGCGTCGATGTCGGATGATACCGGAGCCTGCGGAATAGAAAGGCGCTTTCTTGAGCCATGGTCGCTGAAGCAGTTAAGCCGTGGATCATCGCCTCACAAACGCATGCCGACAGGTTTGACCAATCATCTCGACGTTAAAGGCCTTGCCCGCGATCAGACGCTTTACGTCGGGGCGAAATTAGCAAGCGCTCCCTTATAAACTTTCGGCAAAGGTGCCGCATAAGAGCCGCGTTTGCTCGTTGTCAGACCCATCGACACCAGTGCCTCCGCCTGCTTGACGGCAGCAACGACACCATCAATTACGGGCACGCCATACTCGGTCTGCAGCGCGCGCGCCAGATCGGTCATTCCTGCACAGCCAAGCACGATCGCTTCAGCTCCGTCTTGGTCCAGCGCCTTTTCAATTTCAGCCTTCAAACGCGGCAGGGCGCCGCCAGCAGGGTCGTCCAGTTCAAGAACAGGGATGTCGGAAGCTCGCACCTTGGCGCGTGCTCCCATACCATAGCGACGCACAAGATTTTCAAGAAGAATACGCGAGCGCTCGAGCGTGGTGACGACGGTAAACCTCTGCGCAAGGAAACCCGCCGTCGCAATCGCCGACTCGCAAAGACCAAGCACGGGCACCGTGCAGAAGCTGCGGGCGGCTTCAAGTCCAGTATCGTCAAAACATGCGATCACGGCAGCATCATAGCCCTCTGCCTGCCGTGACTTCAGTTCGGCAATCAGACCAGGGATAGCAAAGGCGCCATCGTAATACCCCTCGATCGACACTGGTCCGGTTGATGCCGTTGCCGCGACAATTTCAGTCCCAGCGCCGGCAACCGTTCGAGCTGCCAGGGCCGCCTTTTCTGTCATCGAGGCCGTTGTATTAGGATTGACGAGAAGAATACGCATGAGATCAGCTTGCTTTCGCCTGGCGCCGCCGCAAAGCCGACATAAAGCCCAGAGCAGCGAGAATGATGGTGAAGGAGAAGACCGTCGTAACCGTACCAAGCGCATAAAGCACCGGTGTCGTGACATTGGTCGTCATGCCGTAAATCTCAAGCGGAAGCGTATTGTAGCTGCCCGATGTCATCAACGTTCTGGCGAACTCGTCATAAGAGAGCGTGAAACCAAAGAGCCCGACACCAACAAGGCTGGGCGCGATCATCGGCAAGACGACGTAGCAGAAAGTTTGCCAGGAAGACGCACCGAGATCGCGCGCGGCCTCTTCATACGAAGGCGAAAACCGATTGAAGACGGCGAACATGATCAGCACGCCAAATGGCAGCGTCCAGGTCAGATGAGCACCGAAAGCAGACGAATACCAATTCGGCTGAATACCGATCTGCTGAAAGACGACACCGATGCCGAGTGAAATAATGATCGAAGGTACGACGAGGCTTGCGACGGTCGCGTAAAATAAAGCGGTGGCACCGATAAAGCGGCGGCGAAAGGCAAGTCCAGCCAGCAGCGATACGACAACCGTTACGACCATCACCATCAGGCCAAGAAAGAAAGACCGCTGGAAAGAGGCGCCGAAATCGCCAACCGCCTGCTTTTCGAAAAGATTGAAAAACCAGTGCAGCGATACCCCGTTCAGCGGGAATGTCAGCCCTCCATCCGGCCCCTGAAAGGACAGGATGAGAACGGCGGACAGGGGTCCGTAAAGGAACAGAACGAAGACCGCAAAGAAGATGGAAAGAACGTAAAACTCCGCCGTGCGCTTGTCATGATGCATCTTACAACTCCTTACGGATGTCGACGACCCGCAGGATGGCAGAGACCATCAGGAGAACGACGACCAGAAGGACAACGGCATTGGCGGCGGCAGCCGGATATTGCAGCAGCGACATCTGATTTTTCATCATGAGAGCGACGGAAGCGCTCTGCCCTCCGGACATCACCTGCACCGTCGAAAAATCTGCCATGACGAGCGTGACGACAAAGATAGTCCCGATTGCCATTCCAGGCTTTGCCAGCGGAAGAACGACATTCCACAAAATCTGCCAGCCCGACGCGCCGGCATCCCGCGCCGCTTCGAACAGCGAGCGATCAATGCGCATCAGCGTGTTGAAGATCGGTGTCACCATAAAGAGGGTGTAAAGATGCACCATGGCGAGCACGACAGCAAAATCCGAATAAAGAAGCCACTCGACCGGTTTTGGCACGATCCCAAGATCGACGAGAGCCTGGTTCACAAGACCGTTGCGCCCGAGGACCGGAATCCAGGAAATCATTCTGATGATATTCGACGTCATGAAGGGGACGGTGCAGACGAGGAAGAGGATCATCTGCATCGAGGTTCTACGAACATGGAATGCGAGAAAATAAGCCACCCAGAAGCCGATGAAGAGGGTCAGCATCCAGACGATGGCGGTAAACTTCAAAGTATTGAGATAAGTTTTCCATGTCACCCACGAGCCAAGTGACTCCGTGTAGTTCATGGTCAGAAATGCCGGGTAGATTCCAGCAAAGTCGTAATCCCAGAAACTGACGACGGCAATCATCAGGATCGGCAGCACGAAGAAGAAACCGATGATGAGGATGAGCGGAGCCGATTGAAGATAGGACACCAGCCCTGGCGGCAAGCGAAACGCAGGCTTTTCCGGCTTTTGCGCTTTCTCCACCTTGGGCGGCGGCACAATGATCGTCATATTCCTTCGGCTCCTGCAGATCTCGTCGGTCGAGGCGGTTTTCCTCCGTCGCCGGAGGAAGACCGATGTTATGATCACGCCGCGATGAATTCGTTCCAGCGGCGAACCATGTAGCGGTCCTCGTCCATGACCGAGTTCCAGCATGCCACGTGGCCCATGCGCTCGTCGAACGAGCCCCCGTCGCGCACGGCGCCTGCCTTTTCCATCACCTTGCCTTCCGGCGAAAGGATGTCGCCCTGGGCCGGCTTGCCTTCGATCCAATAGCCCCATTCATCCGCGCTCATGAAGTTTTTGGCAGTTTCCATGCAAGCCGAATAATAGCCCTGGCGATTGAGATAACCGCCAACCCAACCGGACGTATACCAGTTGATATACTCATAAGCCGCATCAAGCTGCGCGCCCTTCAGGTGAGCGGCAAGACCAAGGCCGCCGCCCCAGGCACGATAGCCTTCCTTCAATGGCTGGTATTTGCAGGCAATGCCCTTTGAGCGCACGGCGGCAACGGCCGGCGACCACATCGACTGGATGACAACCTCGCCGGACGCCATCAGGTTGACGGACTCGTCGAAGCTCTTCCAGAAGGCACGGAATTGACCGTCCTGCTTTGCCTTGATCAGGAACTCGATCGTCTTGTCGATTTCGGCCTTGGTCATATTGCCCTTATCGGCATATTTGATCTTGCCCATGGCTTCCATGATCATCGCGGCGTCCATGATGCCGATCGACGGAATATTGAGGATCGATGTCTTTCCCTTGAAGGCCGGATCCATGATATCGGCCCAGGTGGTGATTTCGCGACCAACCAGGTCGGGGCGAATGCCAAGCGTATCGGCATTGTAGATCGTCGGCATCATGGTGAGCCACTGGGTCGGCTCCTTGGCAAACGTCTTCGCGCCGGGCTTATCGACAAAGCCCACCGTATGAGGAGCGGTGCCTTGTGCGATCGTGCTGTCGGGCTTCAACTTGCCGGTGATGAAGAGCGGCACGATCTTGTCGTAATATTTCAGCTTCTTGACATCCATCGGCTGCAAGACGCCGGCCGGATAGACCTTTTTGGCAATCCAGTATTCCACATCTGCGATATCGTAGCTGTTCGGCTGCGTTACCGCACGCTGGGCGGCGGCATCAGAGTCGGTCGCCGTCATTTCCAGCGTAATGCCAAGATCCTGTTTGCACTTCTCGGCGATCGCGTTGATGTTGGAAACACCCGTGCCGAACTGCCTCAACGTGATGTTGGATTGCGCCCAGATGGTGGGAAAGCCGGTGATCAGTCCGGAGCCAGCCGCAGCGCCAACAGCTGCAGCGCCGGTCTTCAACAGCGAGCGGCGCGAAATACCCTTTGCGCCCTTGGCTTTAGATCGCTTCTCATCAGTCATGTTTTCGTTCCCCTTGTTGAGATGGCAAATTATGCAGAAAGACGGCCTAAGAGGATGACATCCTCCAGAGCCCAGCTCAGCGGCACCGCTTCGCCGATATTGACAGGCATGGCGAAATAGTCGGCGTCGCTTACAATGATGGTAAAGTCGTCGCTGCCAGCGCCGGCGACGGTGATCTTGACCGAGGCCCCGCGATACTCGACGTTCGAAACAACGCCATTGAAGCCAAGCGTCTTGTCGGTAGCGCCGCGCAGAATGACGCGGTCCGTGCGAATACCGATATCGACGGGCTCACCAACCTCACGTCCTTCGCCCTTGACGACAAAGGTTTGGCCTTCGGGAACTTCCATGGTGATAAGCCCATCGGACACTGACACGATGCGGCCGGACAAAACATTATGGTCGCCCATGAAACGCGCAACAAAGGCCGTTGCTGGGCGCTCAAATACTACTCTCGGCGGTGCCGCCTGCTCGATCCGCCCGTCGTTCATGACGACGACCAGATCGGCGAGCGCCATAGCCTCCTCCTGGCTGTGGGTGACGTGGACGAAGGTGATGCCGAGAAGCTTTTGGAGGCGCTTCAGCTCAGCCCGCATTCGGATCTTCAAGAATGGATCGAGTGCCGACAAAGGTTCGTCGAGCAGAAGCGCCTCAGGATCTGTTATGAGAGCCCTCGCAAGGGCGACGCGCTGCTGCTGACCGCCGGAAAGCTGTGCAGGACGTCGTCCCGCATAAGCATCCATCTGCATGAGCTTCAGCATCTCAAGCGCTTTGGCATGGCGCTCTTGCTTTTCCACGCCCTTCATCTTGAGGCTGAACGCGACATTATCGATGAGGTCGAGATGCGGGAAAAGCGCGTAGGACTGAAACATCATCGCCGTGCCGCGCTTGGCCGGCGGAAAGTCAGTGACCACCGTATTGCCGAGCCTGATGTCGCCGGACGAAATGCTTTCGTGGCCAGCAATCATTCTCAAGGTCGAAGTCTTGCCGCATCCGGAAGGCCCGAGCAGGCAGCAATAAGAGCCGGCCGGAATTTTCAGACTGATGGACTGCACCGCCGTTGTCGTGCCGTAAATTTTCGAAACGGATGCAATATCGATCTCTGCCGCCTTCGACATCATGTCTCCCCTGTTACGGTTAAGCCGATGCATCTTGCATGCCATGTCGATTTGAAGCGGATAAACCGATGAAAATTTTGGTATTTTACCAAGTGCACAAAAAATACGCTGAGATCCGAGCATGAAAATATTGCCTTATAAATAGGCTTTTGTGCACATGCAGTGCAGATGATTGTATTCGATTTGTGCTCACATTCGAATGCGATTCTGGGTTCCTTTTTCGCATGAAGCAGCTATGCTTTTGAAATGCGGGAACGATGACATGAACGATCGAGAAGCGATTTTATCACCCTATGGCGAGGGAGACGGCGGCACACAACATATTCGTGAGGCCATCCGAACTGCAATCGTCGAGCGGCGATTGTCTCCAGGCACAAAATTGTCTGAAAGTGATGTTGGCAGCCTCTTCAATGTCAGCCGGACATTGGCACGGGCAGCACTTCAGGCACTTTCATACGAAGGTCTCGTCAGGGTGGAGCGTAACAGGGGGGCGTTTGTTGCCTATCCGTCGCCGGAGGAAGCGCGCCAGATTTTCGCCGCTCGACAACTGGTTGAACCAGGCATTCTAAGGCAGGCGGCCGGCAACATCACGAGCGACGACATTAGCCGCCTGAAACAGCTTCTCGCTGATGAGGGCAAGTTGATGAACGAGCGAGGTCAGACGGCCCGTCGTGCGGAGATCAAGGCCTCAGGCGACTTTCATCTGGAAATTTCCGCATTGTCGCAAAATCTTGTTCTTCACCGCTTCATGGAGGAACTGATTGCCCGCTCCTCACTGGTGATCGCGCTTTACGGGCGCTCCACTGCGTCAAGCTGCGGCCACAATGAGCACGAACATATTCTTGAGTGTCTTGCAAAGAACAATATTGATGCAGCATGCCAGACGATGCTGCATCATATCGAGCATATTGAAGCCGATCTCGATCTTCGCGAACGCCGTGGCGTCAGCCTGAAGGAAGCGTTCGAACTTTAGCGACGACGGCGTCCATGCCTGATTTTCTCGTTACAGCTTCTACTTCAAAACCGAGGCGGAATTAGGCAATTCCGCTGGCGCCTGTCCGATCGCGGTCAAGATCGTTTCTACATCCACGGGCTCGTAAGAGCGCAAGATTGGCTCCCCGTCGTAACCAAGGAGGATGACGGCGAACCGCCCATGCTCAGGCCCTTGTAGTTTGTCTCGGATCTCATCGGCATCGAGATCGGCGGAGGCATCGAACAGGGGAAACACACCGCCGCCCGCAACACGAAAAACCTCGATGTCCTCGTGAATAAGCTGCATCTGGAAATTCTTGAGAAACGCATCCTGACGCGCGGCGCGATCATCTTCGGCATCGACAAAGATCAGCAGTGTATGCTTCCTGCCAATCAGAGGCGCAAGACATTTTGGCCGCTCTTGTGCGGGGCGTTCGCCGCCGAGAATCTCATGGACGATGGACTTCAGCATGGCTGGTCTCCTTCCTCCAGATCGAACGTATCGCGACAAAAGACGTTCCACTGCCCGTTGAAACTGGATAGCGGTTGTTGCTTCCAGAAGGCGCGACCATTATAAAAAATATTTCGCCCCATGGCGGGGCGAAACATCATCAGGCAATATATGAATTTAAATTAGCTTCGAGAACGGCGCTCGATTGTTTTGCTCGCGACAGCAACCGGATCTGCAACCCCGTTTGCAAGCAAACGCTTCCTAACAAGCACGCTCATCACACGAGCGGCGGTCGAAAAGCTCATCTGGTCCAGCGGTCCCTCGCCTTCCCAGGGTTTCGTCAGTCTTTCAGTCACTGCCTCAACAATATTCTTCGGGACAATGTCCGTGCAGTGCCGCATTGCCTCAAAGACTTCGCGAATGGGGACAATCCGACCTTCGAACATTACGATCGGTTCCGTTACTTCATTGTCATCCCATTCTTCGTAGGCATAAAGAGCCTCACGGAAGAGCTGCTGAAGGGTAAACGGGGCATGGCCGTTATGGAGCGGCGGCAAGGCGTTCGTCATGTCTGTCTCCTCTCACAGGATGTAGCCTTTTATTCCCGTTATCGGTCAGCCGAACGCGGGTGAGGCAGCGCATCTACCCTCTGCGGACCGAAACACGATCAATGTTATAGTGTAATAAATCCGTGATCAAAGACTTTTTGCGCCGAAGCACACCTTGCGCAGCGCGCGATTGTCCTAAGGTGCTGATCTTTAAGCGATCAGCGCCTCATATTTTTCGGTCTGGCTCTGGTATTAATACTAATCTTGAATGGCAAAAACCATCTGCACATTCACGTTATAGGTGTTTTCGCCATTTTGCACTGGCACGCCGGCATCGGCTTCCTTCATCATGGTTGCGCGCATCATAGGCGCAGGCGCAGGTGGCATCGCAATCGAATTTTGCTCGCGGATCTCGATCGGCTTACCAAGAATCACCTGAGCTGCATCAGCCAAGACCTTGGCCTTTTGCATGGCATTGGCCACGGCCTTGCGGCGCGCTTCCTCCATTGCGCTGTCTGTATTGTCGTTGATGAATTGAATTTGGCCGCCCTGATTGATCCCGAGCATCACAGCCTGATCAAGGACGCCACCAAGTTTCGACAGATCGCGCAAGCGAACGGAAACTGAATTCGAAACCTGATAGCCGACGAGTTGTGGTGGCTTGTTCTCATTGTTCTGGTTTTGCGGATAAACATATTGCGGCTGCACGGAAAAACCCGATGTCTGAAGATCCTTGTCCGCCACGCCCGCCTTCTTCAAGCCATCGATCACCGCGGCCATCGCTTTGTTATTTTCATCGAGAGCAGCCTTGGCTGTCTTGTCATTCTTGACGACAGAAAAATCGAGAAGTGCTGTATCCGGCGCCATCGTAGCGCGTCCTTCAGCGGTGACCACGATTGTGGGCTTCTGCACCCCCTCCTCCGCTGCCAAAGCTGGCAAACTTGATGATGCTGCGAAGATGGCAACGGGCAGGCTGAGCGCGAAGGCACGGACGATCGACATCGGCAAGAACTTCCTTGATTTGTTTCCCACGCTTTTGTCGCGTGTGATTGTGAAGCCAATGCGGCAATGCCTTGTGATAAGTCATAAATTACGTTAGAGGCTTTCGCGCCGGGGAGCCATTGCTCCGGCAACCGCGCAACGCGCAGGGCCTGTAGCTCAATGGTTAGAGCCGGCGGCTCATAACCGCTTGGTTGGGGGTTCGAGTCCCTCCGGGCCCACCATCATTATCATTATCTCCTTGTCTTTTCAGGTTAATTTCTGCCTGTTCGTCCCACCTTTTCGGAGGCGGTTGTAGCGCGGCGCGCGGTTTTGCAATTTTTTCACTTGGTTTTGCAATTTTGAGAAATAGTTCAAAGGCCATTTGAAGGCTCTTCTAGAAGCGCGGGCTTGAACGGCCGGCCGCGTCGTGGCTGAACGAATGAACCTCTATCAGTACGATAACGACCTTTAGAGACGAAAATACCCTCGCTGCAGGACAGCGAGGGTACCCATCATTTGTTTCTTCGGCCCTTCCGCCGTTCGATCTCCTGGCACATCCAGATCCCAACGTGATAGCGTTCGCACTAACTCTCCAGTGAGGCGCTTAGATATGAAACCGAAGAACATTCGAGAAGCAGCCGCTCGATCGCTTTGCCGTTTTGACGGCCATCCCGAAAATATTTCATTCGAAGGCAAGCCGATGTGGAAATCTTACCTTCCTCAGGCGGACGCTGTTCTTGCAGCCGTCATGCCTGAGGAGTTGGAAAAGGTTCGCTCCGAAGAACTGTAGCCCCATCATTTACTTCTGGGAAGCCTTTGCCGTCGCCTCGGTTTCGATCTCGCGACGGTAGGCATTGGTAAAGCGCTGGAACCACCATTCGGCGTCTTGCAGCTTAATATCGACACTCCGCAGAGCATCAATCATGTCGGCTTGTACTTTGCGCCTCCAGACGTAAGCGGCATTCGCTATCTCCTGCTATTCCGAGGGCTGAGGGTCTGTCATCTTGACTTCCTTTCGAGTCCAATGGTTTCGAGCCGATCGCACCCCATCATTTGATGCTAGGGCGGTGGGGTTACTTGACGCCGCAAGCCATGCGTCGTCTATTGCGGCAGCACCTGCCAATCTAGGATGATCCATGATGAACAAGGCTCTCCCGCCAATTGTGGCTTATTGCAACAATCGATCACCAGCAGAGACGCAGAAAGTCTCAACCACAATCGCATCGTTACTGAAGAGTGACGTTCGCACCGAGCAAGCGCCAGGGTTGGCCGGTCCCAACGATTTCGTACAGGTCATGCTCGACGCGGCCAAGTGGTGGCCCCTTGCCATACTCGTAAAGCCATTCTTTGAAGGTTTCCTGGGCTCTGCCGGTGAAGATGCATGGAAAGCACTAAAAGGATTGGTACGCAAAACTCCACAGAGTACCGACGCGTCTGGTGAGGACCTGACAACGCTCTACGTATCACTCAACAACATTGTTCAGAACGGCGAGACTGTCAGTCTTGGTTTCCCGACATTCGACGATGAAGACTATTACAGGCAAAATGGACGATCCGGATTTGCAATTGAATTCTCTGAGCCATTTTCGCCGGAGGAGTTCGGACGTGCAATTGTTGTGCTAAGCCGCGTGGTTCCCGATCTGGAAAGAGCGATCAGCGGGGAATTCACCTCCGAAGAGCCTCCTTTGTCGCTTGGTGATCAAGCGAAGGTTCTTCTCGAGGCGAAGGACAACCACGGGTCCAACTCTGACATGAGTTCACCGATCCACATCTCGAAATCAGATGGGTCGATATACGTACGTACACACAACTTGAGAGTTTTGCTTTACACCGGTCAGGGTGAACGTATCTGGCCACCCGAGGACATCGCGTCGTAATGCTGGAAATCGCGGTAGGTTAACAGCCCCAACGTCAATCACCGTGGCGCTGTCTAAAGCAATTCTCGCAGATGATGCTTGATGCCAAGATTTGGTATCAATCCTGCCGAGTGCCCAATGCGATAAAGATCGCGGGAGCTACCGAAAGCCACCAACCACGATAGCGCACTTAATAGCAGCGCAATGATCAAGATCTGAACCCTCATACGAGTCAAATGCCCTTACATCTTGGCCACACTAGGGCGTTCGGTTAAGCCAGTCTCTCATAAGGCGCCGCGTATTGACCGCCCAAATATGACGGCTATCGTGCCAGTTCTGCGCAGCAGAATAGAGTAGAGTAGAGTAGAGTAGAGTAGAGTTCTGACTTTAGGAAAACCAAATGCTCCACAAGTGTTTCAAGCTGTTGCCGCTGATCGTTCTGATGGTGCTCGGCACATTTCAGGCTGCGAGTGCAGCCCAATCATACTGCGACGATATCCAGACATTGGTCACAACCACACCAGTGATTGAGCAAGGCCCTGCGAAGCTTAAACAAGCTAGGCAACAGCAGAGGGTTCAGTTAGCCAACCCAAAACTTTTGGTTGTGGGTGACTCGATTGCATTTCGTTGGGGGCCAACGCTACGTCGAGATTTTCCTACTATCTCAGCTCAGAACTTTGGCGTTGGAGCCGACAAAACCCAGGAGACATTGTGGCGCTTAACAAACCTCAGACCTGCAGTAGACCCTAAAGTAGCGATCATCATTATCGGAACCAATAATATCACCGATAATGGCGCAGCTCCTTGTGGAGTAGCCGCCGGTATTATCGCAGTCGCGAAGCAAGTTCGCGAGAATTGGCCCACCACGCGTATAGTTATCGTCCCTATTTTGCCTCGCGGCCCAAGTTTTGCTTATCGCAAAGACGCTATAGCTGAAACAAACAAGATCGTTTCTGACAACTTCGCCCAGGATTCTTCTATTGCAATAGCTGCTCAAGACGAAGCTAGCTTGACTTGCAGTTGGAGCTCGTCAAAATGTGTCAACTTCGATGACGATATGCTCCACCCTAGCAGTCAAGGATATGTGGTTCTTGCCGAAAGCGTAAAGCAAGCCGCAATTCGGCGCTTCGGAATGAACCCATTCGAATAGAGAATTATGGACAATAATATAGCGAAGACGCCAAAAGAATTTTTCCTGTGTCTTGAAGGCATAAGAGGAATTGCCGCAATTGTCGTTGCTACACGGCACATCGACTACTTCAATCCAGTCAAGACACCGATGAGCTTTCTTGCGGTAGATTTGTTTTTTGTTCTCAGTGGGTTCGTTATTGCCTACAACTACGAGAGCAAACTTCGATCCGGGGCGACTTCTTTTGCATCATTCATCTTCAGCCGACTTGTGAGGATTTACCCTCTATATATCCTGGGATCCTCGATTGGACTGACGTGTATTTTACTTCAAAATTCGAGCAATCTTGCGGGTCTTTCAAAAGACTTCGGCCTTGCGTTGTTCTTTCTCCCCGACTTGGCAAAGCTTCCAATTTATCCCTTCAATCATCCAGCATGGTCACTGTTCTCGGAATTGGCCTTTAGCTTTATCTATGCTGGTCTTTTGGTTCAACGGCGGTCGGCGATCATTGCCGTCACCGCACTTATTAGCTTTGTGGGGTTTAGCTACGCCGTGGTCAGTAACGGGAGCGCCGACGTTGGCTATCAGCCTTCCTTTTTCCTGTTTGGTCTTTTGCGAATAAGCTGCTCATTCTCGATAGGCGTGCTGATCTTCCGTCATCGCCATTACCTTGAAGCTAAGCTGAGAATGCCTCGCATCGGGGCAGGAACAGGCACGCTGCTGATTTACTGCGTGACTTTTATCGCTTTAGCCTTACCGCTGCCGCGTCGCCTGGTCGGATTGACAATCGCGTATGACTTGTTTGTCGTTGCCGTCGTGTTTCCAATTCTGGTCGTGCTTGCACTTCAATGTAAGCCGATCGGCAAGGCTGGGAGCGTCTCAAAGCTTCTTGGAAAGATTTCCTTTCCCCTCTACGCCGTCCATGCGCCTCTGGTAATCGTCTGCGACCTAGTGTTCGGTAGCGAAGCACTGATGAAGCTTGCCCCGGCATCCGGCTTTCTTATGTTGCTGGCATTTATCGGAATTTCCATTGCCCTTGAAAAATACTTCGATGCTCCGATTCAACGGAGAAGGCGGCGCAAGCTTATTGCGCCGCTACCACCTGAAACCGTCATCAGTTCAGCTTAATCCATCCGGCAGTTCCCGTACCTCTGTAGATATAGAGACCCGCGCCAGTTCCACTAATGACGTTCACGCCGGTATAGGCTGGTGTCGCAGCCCAATAGACCTGATCGCCATCCTGTGGGGTAAGGACAGTCGTAGCGGCGAGCGAAGCTCGCCCACTCCGGCGAAGGCGAGCAGTTCCCGACGATACTAGCGTTATTGCGCTTGCACCTGCCCCCGACACACGAACATCTTCAAGCGAAAGCAAGGCGGACCCTGTCACCACTCTGGCAATGTTGTTTGGCGTGTCCAGCACACCTCCGTTAAATAATACGTCTGCGTTGAAGGCACCGTTCACATAGACAGGGTGCGTACATGACAAGACGTTGCAATCTCGGAAAGTAAGCGTGACGGCGTTGCCGGAAGAGACAGCAGAGTTGATCTGCACCAATTCCTTTACACCGTTGAAGTAGCCGTTGGAGACCACCCCATTAACGATTTGAGCGGTCGACGATGTAAGAACGATGCCCTGTCCATCACTGCCACCAGCAGGGCCAACAATCCGCACGCCATCAGATCGAAGAAACTTAATAACGCCATTCACAATAAGCCATGCGCTCGGCAACTGATAGCCTGGGGCCGTGGTTATCCGGTCAAGCGTCAGATCGTCAATGACGGAAGCTTGTCCGGTCGTATACTGGCCGTGAACCATAGACGCAATCTGAGCCGTGGACGTGTTCTTATTGATCTTGAGGCCGTCGACAACGATCCGTTCAGCAACGGTCTTGTTAGCCCAGTTGACGAACATCTGAGGCGTTGCAGTGCCGTTATTCGGCGTCCATTGGCAATCTCGGAAAATCAAATCGTTAACCGAGAGAGCAGTAAAGCCGATGACAGCGGAAACCGGATAGCGGCATGTGCCCTGCGAGCAATCAAAGTGCACATTCTCGACAACGAAATTCCGCACCGTCAGATCGTTTTGACCGTCTGCACCTCCCGCGCCATTTTGCTTCTTGAACAGGAGCCCTTCGGGACCGAGCGTGATTATCTGGCCATTTGAAATCTTAACGTTCTCGACCAAACCAGCGCCCGAATACTCTCCAGCTACAAGCTGATCAGCATCCATAATGACCATGATGTTGTTCGCGCCGAGGCTGCTTTTCGTGCCGTCAACCACAAAGCCGTCAACGGTAACGTCATGGATATTGCCGACGCCTGTACCGGTTTGAGTGGTACGTGTACCAGCTAGGAAGACGAGGAAGTAACCTGCGCGAGCCGATAGATTTGAACCATAATAGGCGCAGTTCTTGATTCTGACATCGGAGATATCGCCTACCGTGGGCGAGCTGCGGTGCCAGTCCCAGGCATTAAGCGCAATGAATGCGTCAGCGCTGGTCCCGACACAATGGTCAATCAGGATGTTGTACGATGTCCCATTAATGTGCAGGAAGTCTCGGTTCGTGTCGCACGTCAGATCCCGGAAAACCGCATTTGAGCCGATAAACTGAATGCAGAAGCCATTGCAGTTTATGAAACGGCAATTCGTCATCTTAAAGCCGGCGACGCCGATGAAGTTCGTGTCGCCTTGAATGCCTGCCAAAGGATTAGAAGGATCGGAGGTCACTAGCGACGAGTTGTTGTTAGCGTAGTTACCGTCCCAGATGCCGCCCCTGATCTCAATGTTCACGTCTACGTTCGTAGCCATGTTTTCATTGTGAGCCATTGAGTGGTTGCCGACCGCGTTATTCACCTTCTGCAGCGTGATGCCGCTAGCAATCTCAAAAATGGTATTGCTTGAAAAGATGAGTGGGGAATTGATGACGTAAGTGCCGGCATCGCCAAGGACGATGACATGAGCGCCGCCCGCCGTCTTTGCTGCGGTCAACCCAGCCTGAATAGCAGCGGTCGCTGCGGATGCATTTGCCTGACCAGACATTGCGCTTGTCAGGACCACAAACTGCCATTCGTTTGATATAGCAATCAGGCTGTTCAGCTTTTGGCGGACTGACAAGCCGGTGTCCGAATTAGAGATTAGAGCAAGCGTCATCGGTGTTAGTCCTTCCACTGGGCGGTGTCATCCCACACGCCTGCGTCGTTCCAAATATTAGCTGCGAGAATCCAGAGGCTCGGCAGCACACCCCCACCGCCCTGTGTGACGGCGCGGCCGAACGTCCGGCCCAGTTTGTTTGTGATCTTCAGCGCTGTCATTCGACGCTCCAGGCTGAAAAGTGCTTGCCGTCCCGGTTGGCGCTCCAGACCAGTTTGACCGACTGAAGCTTGACCGGCAGGTGGATGAAGGCCTCGGACCCGAGCTTCACCGATGCGACCGATTCATAAGGAGCCGCCGCGTCGGCCCGGCCGAACAGTTCCACGACCGCTGTCGATCCTTCATCCGTGTGGACCTGGATCAGCGTGTCGGCCGCCGGCGACCAAGCGGCAGTCTCACCGCTCTCGGCCGTTAGATTGTTGATGCGTACCGTCATCGTTTAAACCCCCTGTGAAAGAACCATTGCGGCATCGATCTCGGCCGTCGTCGTGATGGTTCCGGCCTTGATGGCGTCGTAGACTTCCTTTTCCTTGGCGAAGGACGCCTGGACGTGCTGCGCTACGGCCGCGCCGATCGCGGTCAGCTGCGCCGAGGTGAGGCTCACGAACCCGTCCTTCGTCTTGAACTCGACGGTCAGGTCCGGATCTTCCTTGGCATAGGCAAAAGCACCCGTGATCATGGACTGGCTTTGCCGATCGGTTTCGATCCGCATCCCCTGCAGCGTGATGCCGCCCGTTTCGAGCTGGTAGCGCTTGGCCGCGAGGTAGGCGAAGAGATCGACGGCTTCAGGTGTTGGCGTCCAGGTCGCAACGACGCTCGCCACAGACTGCGGGATCTCCGGCCAGTCGGTCACCGTCTCCATAAGGGCGTCTTCTGCCTTGCTGAGCTGCGCCTCGATCGCAAGGCGCTCTTCGTCCGGCAGCCCCTTGATGAGCATGATGGCCGTCCCAAGCCAGAAATCCTGGGCGTTCCACATTTGCTGACGGCCGAGCCAGATCGCGACGGCCGGCATCCAGCGTTCCGACCTGTTCTCCTTGCGAGCCGACAAGAGGGCGTCGACCATGGCCTCGTACATGCTGTCGATGCGATACATCAGATTTCCTTTCGATCGCGGTTGAGGTCCGGCCAAAGGGCATCGTCCTCGATGTCCAGCGCTTCGCCTGATTTGATAAGGTCTTTGAGGGTGCGGGCAGCGAGATACATCTCACTGGCGAAGGTCATGGCAGCGTCGCCAAAGGCGATTATGGTCTGCGGCAGCATGGCGACCTTCGCATTGTCGGCCGCGATCCAGACCATCGACCCGCTGCCGGCGACGGTGTCGTTCATGCGAGCCGCCATGCCGACCGCAAAGCCGATATTGGCGCGGCTGCGATCGTCGGCCTGAAACCGCTTGCCATCGAAGACAAAGCCATAGGCCAGCCGCCGATCCCGTTCCTTTGCGATCTCTTCGATCGGATCTTTCCTGACGACGTTAACCCGCATGGATGACGATCCCTTTCGGCAGGTAAGGCACGGGCGGCTCGATATAGAAGTGATAGTCGTCGGCCGTGTCGGCCGAGAACTCGATCCTGTCGTGGCCTCGCTCCCAGGAGCCGCCAAAATGGATATCGGTTCCTTCCGGCAAAGGGATCGTGATGAGCGTGTTGAGGCCAACGCTGTAGGCGTCCTCGATCTCCATGGCCTGCAGGGGCAGCAAAAGGCCGTCCCTGACGTAGGAGGTCGAGGGAACGTTGAAGGGATCGGCTGGAGGCTGGCGAAGCTTCAGGATCTCGCCGTCGCCATGGCTTTCTGGCTCGAAGCCGAAGGGATAGCTGGAGATCTGCTTTATCCGACCTGTCTGCGGATCATAGAGAACGTACCAGTTGAGGATCTGCGTTTCGAACATGCCTTACCTCTTCAGGACCGTTGCGATGAGTGTGGGGATCGTGATGGTCGAAATGCCGGAGACGGAGGCCACCACGAGCGAATAGGTGAACGATCCTGCGCCAGGAGCATCGACGAGGAAGTACGAGCCCGAAAAGAGCTGATTGCTCGGCGTATTTCCTGTCACGATCGGCAAGTTTCTGATGGTCCCGCCGTTGCGTTGGATCGCCAAAGTCACAAGAGCATTGCCACCTGCAGAAGACGGTTGCGCCGCCGCCTGGATGATGACAGCCGCGCCATAGGGGTTATTGACCCCGATCGAGACGAGCGTGCCCGAAATACCGTTCCCACCGACCCCGAAAAAGACGTCGGAAACCGCGCCGCCCTGGATATTGCCGGTGCCGACCGTCAAGGTGCCGATATAGGCCTGGGAAATATTGACGTTGCCGAGGTTAGCTGAGATCGCATCGAGCGAATTCACCGACATCTTTCCGGCCGTGATCGAGCCGTCAACGATGAGTTCAGCGCCGGAGGCCCGGCGCATGACGGGGCGACCCCAGAAGGTATTTTCGTTCGTGTTAGCGCTCTCGCGCTGGAGCTGCTGCCGGCAGAAGCGCGCGCCGGCTGGCGCTTGGACCCGGCCCTGCAGTCTCACCCATTGGTTCTTTGCGTCGGTGTAGCCGCAATGCGAGGCACTGAGCCAGTTGCCATTAACGTCGAGCCAAGCGATGTAGTTGACGGCGCGGGCTCCCGCTTGGTTATAGACGTAGACGTCGGCGAAGAACCAATCGCCCTCCATGATAGGAACGGCCTGCCGCATATAAACAGCGCCGCCGTCGTGCTGCGTTATCCACCCGAGATTGTTGTCAATATAGTAGTTGCGATACCACTCGACGTTCCAGCCGCCCAGATTGCCGTTGCCATAGCCGTTGTCGGACATGTTGGAAAAGTCGGTCAGCAGCAACGACTTTGCTGTGATGGCATCGGCAGCCATCTGTGCGGCACTGATCGTATTAGCAGCGATCTTATCGCCCGTAATCGTCGAGCCCTGGATGTTGACACCGGTAATGGTGCCGGCCGCTACCTTGTCGCCCGTGATGGTTCCCGCAGCGATCTCATATGCGGTTAAAGCGCCGGCGACGATACGGTCGGCCGTGACGGATCGAGCGACAATCTCACCTCCCTGGATAAAGGTGTTGCCTTCCTCGCTCCAAGGCGTCGGTTGCGTCTGGTTGGCGTTGGCCTCGCCAAAATAAAGGTTCTTCAGCCACAGATAGCTGTCATTGTAGCCAGAGACGTTCGCCGTGTCTCCATGGCGGAAGAACGGGAAGCAGCGGACTGTGCCTGCTGGCGCCAGGAACTTCGCCCACGCCCTTCGATAATTCGAGAGCTGCTGTGCAGGATTGCCGTTGATGTTCGCATCGAACGGAACGCTTAGATACTGTATGACAGCGTCGTTCGTATCCAGAAAGCAAATCCACAGCTCTATCTGGCGGCATCTGTGTCCGTAGTAATAGCAGGAGAGCTCGTAGTATTTGCCAGCCTCAGCTGCGTATGTGAGTGGCGTGCCGTAACCGTTGTACTGGCGGATGCCGTAGACTTGCCCCCCGCCCCAGGCTGTTGACTTTCGTATCTCATAGACGCGCTTGCCAGCCGCGTAGTTGTCAGTCCGAATACCGACTGTCCAGTTGTTGCCGTCCTGATACTCACGGCCCCAGTACAGGCCGTCCATCTCGAAGGCTGAGTTCTTGAAGATATTTCCGCCCGAGCCAACCGCCAGCTTGTCGGTTGTAATCGCGCCGGCAGCCAGCTTCGATGCGACGACAGCCCCGGCTGCCAGTTGGTCAACGCCAATCGCTCCGGCCTGGACGCTGGCAGCAGTGACGGAGTTTACGGCAAGCTTGTTCGCAATTATGGCACCGTCAACGATGAGGTTTGCGCCGGCTTTGCGCAGAACGGATGGTGCCCCACAAGCGAAGTTGCCGTCAGTGTTGTCCCGCCAGACATAGACGACGTAGCGAGCCGCAGCGGCGTTCGAGGGGGCCTGAACATCGGCCCCGAACTTCTGTAGCCCAGAGATCGTGTTCCCTGCCGTTGCATCAAGGATCGTCCCAAACGTATTCAGGTTGTTTCCTTGCGCGTCATACCAGTCGAGGCGCGCCCAGATGCCAACCTTTGTCCCGCTGGTTCTGATGAACTGGAAGCCGCAGCGATACTGCTGGTCAGGGACGACAGGGAAGAATTGGCTTAGCAGGGCCGTTTTATAGCCAGTGCCCCCTGTGTATGTCCAATTCAGTTCGCCCTGAGAATCAAAACCTCTCGTCGAGTTGGGATTGAGAACTCCCCCGTCCGAACCCCACGATTTAGGATCCTGCAGCTTGTTGTCCGGGACTTGGTTCTCCCAGTCCACAAGGGTCAGCATACGAGCCGTGATCGCCTTGGCTGCGATCACGTCACCGTAAACGGCACCCACCGCGATCTTGTCGTTGGTGACGGCAAAGGAAGCCAGCTTCTGCGCCGTAACAGCCGCGTCAGCGAGCTTGTTGGCGGTCACCGATCCATCCGGCAGGCTGAAGGAAGGCGAATTCCATTGCCCGTTGCTGTAGGTATAAAGAGCGCCGCCATAGGTCGCAGTATCGCCGTCACTGCCTTGACCGTTCACAGGCGGTGAAGACAAGACCTTCACCGGCTTCAGACCGGCCGCAAACTTGGTCTCTGTGATGATCGAATCGCGCAGTTTAGATGACGTGACGGCAGCATCCGCCATCTTGTCAGCCGTGACGGCCGAATTCGCCAGGAGCTGCTCTGTGACCGCCTGGACCGCAATCTTCGTTGTGGTGACAGCGCCATCGGCAAGCTTTAGCGCCGTAACACCCTCATCCCGGATCTTGGCAGCAATGACGGCACCATCGGCAATCTTGGTCTGGATGATGGCGTTGTCAAAAATGTCGTCGGATGAGATCAGAATGTTCTCGGTCGTGACATCGATCCAGTCCGACGGCTCCGTCTGACGCGTCGAGAACGGCACATATTCGCCGCTGACCTGGAAGGTCGTGAGCGGCAGACACCACGTTCCGGAGAGAAGCCACTGATAGGTGCCGTTCGTGTTGGGCTTTGGATAAGCGTTCTGATCGCTGTCGAAGACGATGGCCTGCGTTGCCTTCAGCCGAACCTTGACATGAACACGCGCAACGTCCTCCAGCTCGGGCGCGCACTTGACCAGAATGGCGGGCCGCCGCTGCGTGCCGGCAGCATCGGAAATGTGGCTCGGCTCGACGGTCCAGCCGGTCATAGGCTGGATCGGCACCACGATCGGCCCGGTTACCCCGGTCGAGGTCGGCAGCTGTTGCGATGGTGTCCAACCATAGTCGGCCGGATCGATCTCAGAGAAGGCAACGGCCTGATTGACGTTCGGCAGGTCATCCATGCCGCCCATAAGAAAGCGCTTGGTGCTGTAGCCGTTGCGCGGCGATGTATAGGAGATGACATCGAGCGGCTCGATGAGAAACGCTTCCGGTGGCATCGTCGCCGTATGTTTGCGGAACCGTCGCGCCTCTTCCAGCGCGGCCGACATGAGACGCTGCACCTGGAGGCCGTACGGCGCATAGGGATATTCCAGCTCGGATAAAAGACGGTTATTTGCGTCCGAGGCCTCATAATCGGCGTTGTAGCGTGCCGGCGCGTCCTTGTTGTTCCAGGCCTCGGCCGGCTCCGGATAGGTCGCCGAGATCCCGTTGATCGTGCTTTCGAGGCCTGGGAACGGATCCTGCTCCTGGCTTTGCGTGATGACGATATCGGCATCCGTGAAGGAATAGACCGGAAGTCCTGGCGCACCGCAGATCGTCTTATAGATCCCGCCGAGCTCCGCCGTGCGGCCACCGCAGGTCTTGTCCAGCTCCTTGATCGCCTCGATCGGCTGATAGTTGGTCAAGATCTCAGCGCCGGCGCGGAACTGCGTTTCGGTACCGCCTTCGGCAAGCGCGATCTGGCGATCGCATTCGTTCATGGCCGCCATCCAGTTCGATGCCGGCAGCTGGAAGGCCGCAAGGTTCTGCCCGCCGTAGAACCACTCGTTCTGGTAAGAGATGCCGCGAAGGATGTTGTACTGGATGACCTTCGGGTTTTCCGAGAATTCCCAGGTGGATGGGTCGTTCCAACGATGCGCACCGCTTCCGCCGCCGCTGCTGTCCTTCCTCACGTCATAGAGCTTGATGCCCTGGACGATGAATTTGATCGACGGTGCTGACGTGAAGAGGTTGCGGTTGAGCCGTGCCGTGACGATCGCATAGGCGACGCCATTGCCGATCATGTCGGCTTTCCACGGCCGATCGCCCGTTGCGAACTGGCTGAACAGGAAATTGTCCGTGACGGTCTGTGTGCCGTCATGGAACTTCACCCAGAGATAGTCTTTGCCGCCATCGCGATACTCGATAACCGGATAGCCCTGCGCCGTCGGCGTGGCGTTCCAGTCGATCGTGCATTGCTTGCCGCTGATCCAGATGATGTTGGAAAGACCGGACACCGGAAGATCGGAAAGAGAGATGACCTGCGTGTGGTAGGCGTTTGGCGTGGATCCGTCTTTGCCCCACGTTCCCACATATTCAAGCGAGCCTGACGTGGCATAAGTTCCGACAATGAAGGAAAGCGGATTGTCACCGCCGACCCGCATCGAGCCCTGCACGCCCGCAGCCTGTGTCTGTTCCTTTTTGGCTTTCGCGCGATCGTAGAGCGACGTGCCGATCTTGATGGCAGCACCGAGGACGAACTGACCAACGACGCCGAGCGAGCCGACCCAACTGACAAGGCCGATCAGACCCGAGACGGGATCCGCATGCGCCGGCGTAATCGCCGTGGTCAGGGAAAGCCAAAGCGTAAGAGCAAGCAGCTTCTTCATGCGGCCGGCACTCTCCAGGCGCGGCTGGCTCTCAAGAGATCGACAATGCCAACGCCAGCCTTATCGGGCTGAACGACAAGAATATGGGCTCCGGAGACGACGCCGAGCGCAATCCCGGTATCGCCGTCCACCTCGATCGCTGCGATATCGCCAAGCTGGGCATGGGACGGATGGACTTCCTCGGAAAAGAGCGTGGCGGCCATATCGGCATGGCTCGACCAGCCGAGCTTTTTAAGGAGCTTCAAACCCCCTTTGAACGTCTTGTAACGACCCCGCAAGCCTTGGGCAGGATCAAAGCCTGTCATGGCCTCGATCGCGCCGGCCGTAAACAGGCCGCAGTCATGCGTGCCATATTGGAAGGGCTGCCGGCGTACCCGCTCGACATAGTCATGAAGACGTTCATACCAGCCGTTGATCCGGACGATGCGGTCCATCAGTTGCCCCTCTTGAAGACTTGCGCCGGAAGCGACTTAACCGTGGACGCCATCGTGCTCTTCTGCTCGCCCCACCAAAACTCCCACTCGGCCGCCGTGCCGGCATAGCGACGGAAGCGATCGCCGGAGCGGCGCTTCTGGCTTTCATCGGACCGCTTGGCAGGATTGATGCGGGTCAGCATGCGGGCGTGAGAGACGACGCTCACCTCGACACCGCCCTGTTCGCCGACGGCCGGCGTCGTGATCGGAGCCTTGTTGATCCAGCCCATGAAGCGCAGCACCGGCGTGCCGATATGCTTGCGGGTATCGAGATCGAGGAACCCGCGGTGGATCTCGACTGGCGCAAGCCGCGTGTCATAGCCGCGAAAGGCTTGCTGCACTTCCGGCGAGACCTGCGAGAGCTTCATCTTGATCGTGCGAATCGCAACTTCGGGAGACCGCTGGATGTTCTCGATCGACAGCCATGATCCCCAGGCGTGATAGGTTCTCGTCTCCAAAGCGCCCGTCTGACCTGAAACGACGGTGACATCGACCGTATCGACGCCGTTCCAGAAGCCGATCGACTCGGAGCTGCCGTCGGTCAGGCTCTTGGCCGTGATCCATACGAAGTTACGCGGGATGACGCCCTGGCGGGACTGAAGGTGTGCTGCAACAGCAATATCGACCGCTCTGACCATCAGGGCACCTGCTGAACCTGGAAGGTCAGGCCTTCCGTCATGAAACCTTTGCCGGTACCTGGATCGAAGGTGCCGGGCACGAGCTTGACCTTGCAGGCCGGCTTGATGAGCGCGATCGGCAGGCCAGCCGTGACGCCTGGACGGAAATGCGGGCGCACTTCGAAGGAAGCCGCAACGCCGTTGCCATCGGCGGCAACCGTCTCGACAATGCGGTAAAAGCCGCGCCGGACGGGATTCGAGCCATAGTCGAAGTGAAAGAAATCGCCCTTGGTCAGGACATAGCCTGCCGGCAGACCGGAGACGGTCAGGCTCTTGTTGTTCGCGCCGATCGCGCCGATCGCCGGCGTCGCTGACCCCAGGAGAACGCCCTTCGGATCTGCAGCCGGATACATGGCGCGCGGGTCATAGAGGTAAAAAGCGTTGATCGCGCCGTCCAAGGTTTCGAAGTCGGCCTGGATGGCGAGCATCGTGCGATGGTCGGCCTTGTCGAGGGTGACGGTGGCCGCGAAATAGGCCTCACCCAAATCGGCCGCCAGAAACTCGCCGGTACCAAGACCAGACAGCTCCTGTTGGTACTTCAGCTCCCACTTGACGGAGGAAATCGGCAGACTGTCGGCGAAAGAGATCGGTTTGGGAATGATGACAGCCATCTGATCAACCTACTGCGAACGGATCGTTTTGAATTTCCTTGACCCGGTCGGGCAGGATGTTGCGCTGGAAGTCGTCGATGGCATTGCGCATCATCGCTTCAGTCATAGCCTGTAAGTTGGCCTGCAGTTCTCGGTCACCTTGACCGCTTACCACCGCATTCATCTGGAAAACGACTGGCAACGGGCTCACGGAGGCCTGCGATCGCGCCGATCGAGCCGCTGGCAACAGCGGAGAGACCGCGACAGCACCGCCCGTGTCATAGCCCCGCAAGCCGAGGCGCATGGCTTCTACGGTTGCCACGCCGCCGTGGCGTGCAACGTCGGCCTGGCTGAACACGACCTCGCCGGCATGAACCACACCGCGCGGCTCATGAATGCCGCCTGGGCCGGTATAACCGCCACTATCGAAGAGCCCGAAAATCTTGCCGCTGGCAGCTTTCGAATACTGGCTGCCGCCGAAAAGGCTGCTGATCCCGCCGAACAAACCGCCCAGGAGACCGCCACCGCTGCCGGATCCGGACGCGGCGTCCTTGATCGAAAAGATGTTGTTGAGGACATTGTTGACGAGGCTGTCGCCAAGCTTCTTCAGAATTGAAATGCCTGAATCGCCGAGCGATTGGAGTATACTCCTACCGCGCTCGATGCCGCCGAAGAACGTATCGACGAAATCACCGGCAATCTCGCGGCTCTGCTTCAGCTGCTCATTCAACCGGATCATGCCGGCAAGATCGCTGTCGAAGTCGATCGGCAGGCCGGCGCTGCGTTGCGTGTTGGCAATCACCTGATCGATTGAGGAACGGCCGAGCTGCTCGCGCTCGAAGATGAGGTCTGCTTTCGCCTTCGCGTTGCCGGCCTCCAAAGCATACTTCTTGAAAGCATCGACCTGTTCATTGATGGCCGCGACCTGTTTCGGCGACAGCGATCGGCCGTGTTCCTGGCTCTTCTGCAGAAGGTCGAGCTTGAAACGGAGCGTATCTGAGGCAACGCCATATTCGCCGGCCGTATCGGCTTCGAGCTTCATCTGATCGACGCGATCGCGTGCGCTTTTGATCAGTTCCTTGTAAGCGTCTGCAGCCGACTGGGCGCTCTTCTGCGCCTTGTCGAATCCTGGGAGGCCTTCCAGCTCGATGAGCGGCCGGCTCGTAGGCTTAGGGACATTGAACCACGAGCCGTCGGAATCCTGAACCTTGGGATCTTGGTTTTCCAGTCGTCGTCCTGCCTGTGTTTGCGCAAGGACAAGACGACGGCGCTTTTCTTCATCGATTACGCCGGACGATGCTTCCGATCGCAAAACCGCCATCGCTTCTTTGCCGGTCTTTGTGATCTGGTCGAACTGAGTAAGAGCAGGAACGCCAATGGCCGCCAGCTCTTTCAAAGCATCTTTCAGGGCGTTGACGCCGTTGATCTGCCCCGATGCTGCCGCGCCAAGCCCGCCAAGCGACTCTTTGAACCTGTCATTTGCGCCCTCGGCAATGTCGATCTCGTCCTTTAGCCTCCTGACCTTGTCGGTCAGCGGGTTCTTGTCGAGCAGTTGCTGGGTTTTTTCCAGGCCAGTGATGCTGTCGGGCAGCTGAACAAACCGGCCGATCTTCGGGTCGCTGAACCCCTGCCGCTCCAGGTCAAGATTTGTTGTGACCTGCTTCGCGAGTTCCTGACGAATTTGCAAATTGAGCGTGGCAAGTTCCGCCTTCTGAGTTTCGATCTCGGCATCCTTGGCCTTGATATCCAACTCCATCAGGTCCCGCTTTGCTCGGTACTCCTTATCAATATTGGCGAGGACAGTTGCCGTTGAAGCATTGCTCGCGAGTCCAGTACCTTTCAGGACTTCAAGGTAACTGCCTTGCAGTTTCGTCAGCTCATCCATCTGCGCAGTGAGGGCGCTGATTGGTTGGGCTTGTTCGGCTAACGCCTTCGTCGTGCTGTCGACCGCAAGCTTCGCCTCGGCCGAATAGGACATAATCAAACGATAGACGCCATAGAGCGCGGTACCGGCGACGATTACGGGACCGAAGGCGCGCGCCACACCGCCCAGGAGACCGGCCGTGTCTCGAAGGGCGGCATTCAGCCCGCCCTGACCGGCATAAAGCTGGATGATCTGCGGGAGCTGTTGCGCGGCGATCATCGTGTAACTGATGCCGCCATAGGCCGACTGACCGATGTCGAAGAGCTGATAGGTCAGATTTTGTCGGCGATACTGCGCTGCATTGTCGTTGGCCGGCTGGACAGACGCGGCTTCGTTCCGCTTCTTGATGGCGTCGGTCGATGCCTGATAGGCCAGCTTTTCCCGCTGCAGCGCCGCCGTCAGATCCTCGGACGACAGTTTTCCGGCCGCGTTGGCTGCCTTCAGCTCATTGACGGTCTGCTTGTACTTTGTGAGCGCTGTATCGAGAGTGCCATAGCCGCTCCGGATCGTGTCGATCGATGTCGTCGTTGCGGTCGCGATCGAAGACAGCGCTGGCGCAACCGCCTCGGCCGCTGTCTTGATCTGGTTGACCGAGCTGACAACTTCCACACCGCCGCTTTTCGCGCCGGCCGGATTGATAGCAACATCGACGGAGAGCTTGAACGTCATCCTCAAGCCTCATTCAGAACAGGAAGCGCAGCAGCTTCCATGAGGCGGAGATCCGCGAAAACATGCGGAGGCGATTGCAGATCGTCGAGGACAAGCTTGCAGGCTGGATAATCCATGCCGAGCCAAATCACGCCACCGAACCCAACGGCCATGCGCCATTGGGTCGAGCAGGATATGAAGGCTTTAAAGCTTTCCCAGGCGTTCGGCATGATGAGGAAATCGGTCTCTGCGGTTTCGGGCTGAGCCGGGATGGTGAGACCCATCCTGGCGAATTGCTGTTTGAGATCGTCGGTGATTGGTGCGGGCTTGCTGCGATCGGGACGGCCGGAGCGAATGCGAGCCCACGCCTCGGCCGCCGCCTTCAGTTTCCCAGGCGGGCCTTGTCCCCGCTGACCGCTTCGGCATAAGCGGCGACTAGTCCATTGCGGACGCGGTCATGGGCATAGACCATGTCAAACGACTTTCGATTGAACGGGATCGGCTTGCCGTTTCCGTCCATAAAGTCGGTCTCGAAACCGCGCAGGACGCTGAACAAAGCATCACGATCGTGATCGCGCAGCTCGTCCTGGATCTTCCGGATTTCCTCGGCCGCATCATGGGCAACCTTAAGATCGGCCTGATCGATTTCGACTGCCTTGCTGGCCGCGTCACTCAATCTGTCTGTGATCTCGCGGCGCTTGCTTGCCGACGCCTTGGACACTTCCGGATCGATAAAAGCGAACATGACCGTAAACGTATGCTCGACCAGCTCGCCCGGCTTTTCCGGGTTCGGCTCGATGACCTTAACCGGCCAGGGGAATGTCAGTTCGGACGAAAGCTTGAACAATGGGAACCTCTTTTAAAGCAGCTTCAAAAGCTATTTGAAGGTGAGCTTGAACTCGTCATTTCCGGCCAGAGGCGTTGCCATGATCGGAAGCGTGTAATTGCGGATGCCGTTCGATGCGCCCTGGGTCGGCCGACCGATCTGCGCGTTCGGAATGTCGAGTTTCACGATATTGCCGGCGACATTCCCTTGCTGAGCCGCAAACGCGCCCTTCTGGGTCTGGCGGGCGATCTGGAGCCAATTCTTGTCAGCCAGGAGCCCGGCTTCCATGATCACGCTGCCGGTCATCTTGCGGCCGGTCTGCTCAATGCTCTCATTGTTGATGAGCATGCGCGGCTCGATCTGGTTGGCGACATCGAGCGTGATGCCTTCCGTCGGGCCGGAATAGCCGAACAGGGAAAACGTCGTGTTGGCCTTATTGACCGGCACTGGCGCGATGAATTTCGTGAGATCGATGCCTGCCGGCGTCGGCGTGTCCGCGATCGTGCCGATGAGGCCCGTCAAGGTGTAAGCCATGCGCGGGATCTTGCCGGGCGTCAGGTCGATCGTGAAGGTACCGCGCGTGCCAACGAGGATATGGTTCACGCCGTCGTCGTTGAAGTACATCGACGCGGACTCGAAGGCTTTCGAGATCGGCGAATATTCCGCCATCGATCCGGCCGTCAAAACTTCGCGCATGCCGCAGCAGCGAAGAAGCGGGCCGAATGCCGGAGCAGTCCCGGCCGCGCCGGATCCGGCAAGCTCGACCTCGCCGGAGATCCGCGCATAGTTTCCATCAAGGATAATGCCCTGATTGCCCATGTAAGGAAGGACGAGGTCGCGCGAGAGGTCATTGCCGAGCAATGGCTCGATCGTCGCGTTGACCATCTGCATGGCATTGAGCGCGGCCGTCGGAACTGCATCCGTGCCATAGGTGGCTTCGATCTTCGCCAGGATGGCAAGGTTTGAAACAAACCGCTTCGTCATTTGCTATCCTTCTTTGGCTTGTCGGTTGAGCCCTCTTCAGCCGGCGCGTCCGGCTCCGGAGGCTTTGGCTCTTGCGTGCGCTCGACCAGCTTCAGCGAGCCGTCGGGCTGGCGGATGTAAGAACCGCCTTTCCCTTCATGATCTTCCATTACGCTTCCTCTTCGATGTAGACGGCGGTCCCGAACTGATCTTCAAACCAGACCATGCCGTCCTTTGCCTGGGTGAGTTGCCCCTGAATGTGCTCCAGCGGATCGGCCTGAATGCCGGCAGGAACAAAGCCGAGCAGCTGGCGGCGAACCCATGCCTTCAGAACATCGATGTCGCCCGAAGCAGCGCCAGCGCCGGACAGATTTTCGGCGACGATGACGACAGAGACGTCCACGCTCATTCGCTGGAACACCGGACCTGTCATGCGCGCGTTTTTCTCGGAAACCTCGTTACCGATGTAGACATAGGCAGCCGGCGTGTTCGTCGGCCGGTCCTTGACCTCCGCCAGCTCGTTTGCCCCTTCGACCAAAGCAAAGGGCGTTCCGGACGAGAGGAGCTTTTCCTTGATGGCCGTCGTGATCATTGGACCACCCTTTCAAGGCCGGCTTCGATGATAGCGGCGATCTCCGCCTCGTCGGCTGCGTTGACGCCGAGATAAGGACGCGCCGGGATCGTGATCGACCGAGCGCCGATCGTCACTTCCCGCTCGATCGCACCCTTGCGACCTGAACGGACGAACCGCATCCCGCGCTTTCCGCGAATGCGCTTCAGGCTAAGCTTCTGGCTCCGCTCGCCTTGCTCGATCGTGCCGCCGAACTGATGGATGCCGGCATAGATGACGTTGGTTCCGACGGTGGCAGTCGTGGCATTTGAAGCCGTCGTGAGTGAGTTGTAGAGCCTGACACTATCGCGCAGGATATGATCATAACCGCGTACGCCTCGACCGGCCCTGGCACTGGCAGTGCGCGGCGACAGAGCTTGCCACTTCTTGCCGTCTGGACCGGTCTCGCGCTGGAAGCGTTCCTGTGTCGAAGAGAGCAGGTAGCCGGCGACCTCGCTCATGATCTGCGAGGCGTTCTGTGTCGTTGCAACCAGCCGCTCGATGGCAGGGCTGATTTCATCGGTGACCGTGATCGAGGCTCCCGTCATCAGAAGCCCCTCAGACTGCAGCGGGTAAAGACACGCTCGGCTCCGGAAAACTGGACCATCCCGTCGCCGGCCGGCGCTGGCGCGGTACCGGTGTCCTCGACCAGCTGCACAAGACCTTTCGAGACATTGAGAAGAAGCGTGACAGCCTGATCGTAAGCCCGCTGCACCGGGCTTTCTTTATCGACGCCTTTGAAATGGAGATAATAGCGAGCGATATCGGCCGACGCTTTAACGAGACTGTCGGGAACGGCAGCAAGCGGCAGCTTATAGGCCTTGCCGATATAGCCGTCGATCAATGCTGTCGCGTCGCTCAAAGCACGATTGACCACCGTGTCGTCGATGGTCGATGCGGGCTTATTCATGCGATCGGTCACCTGCACGAGCTCGGTCTCGCCAAAGCGGTCGATCAGATCCTGTTTCGTGCAATAGGTCATTTGATGAGATCCAAGTTGGTGCCGCTGTTTTCAGGGTTGCCGTGCAATCGCTGTGCTCGCCTGGGAGCTTCGGGCCTGCGGTCCGGCTAAATCGCCGGGCTAGTGCCTCTCGCGGCGCTCTCCGCTGGTATTCCGCCTAAGCCTGCTTAGCGTCGTCTGAAGCCTTGTCATCGCCGTCGCCCGACGCCGGAGCGGGAACCAACTCGGCAACGAGGTTCGGCTCTGCCAGGATCTGCTCGACCTGATCTGGATGCATGCTTTCCATATCGTGCAAAACCGCTTCGGTTGGGTGAGCGATACCGCCACGGCGGAAACCAGCGACACGCGAGATGACCTTCAGAACCGGACGTTCGAGGGACTGCCAACCTGCGATCAAGGCATGCAGAAGAGGATAGAGCTTTTTGAATTCCTCTTCTGTCTTCAGCCCCATCTTCTCGATAGCATCGATAAGGCTGTTCTGGTTTTCGCCGCTTTCACCGGCCGTACCGTTGTCGATCTTCTTTGGTGGCATGTTTGTGTCCTCTTCGGTTCCTGGTGAAAAAGCCGCGAACCGGCTCTTGCATCAGGAACCGCCGGCAATGTGCCGGCGGCCTATCTGGCGGCGCTTGGGAGTTAAGCCAGCCAGGAGCAGACGAGGACTTCGGCGGTGTTGTACCACTTGTTGGTGCCGCCAGCCGACGTCAGCTGATTGCCGACGATCTCGCGAGCAGCGCCTTCCAGCGCTGGAGGAACGATCAGGAGGCGCGGATTGATCGCGAGTGGCTGACCAAAATCAGCCTTCAGCGAGCCGAGGCCCACGCGCGCCGCCTCATAATGCGCCGCATCGAGCGTCTGCTTTGAACCCCAGGCCTGCTGCCAGAAACCAAAGCCGACATTGCAACGGCCATCGATACCGTAGACATACTCTTTGCGGTTGAAGACGTTCTCGTCCTCTTCCCGATCGCGTCGGATCAAGTTGTCGAAAGGCTTGCGCTCCTGATAGATGAGCGGCTTCAGCGGCCGGCTGTCATCGACAAGGAACCAGGGAAGGCCATTGCCGCCATCGGTGTTCGCGACCGAAAGCACATTACCGTTTGCGTCCAGGACGGGGTGATCGATGTCAAAGAAGTACTGCCCGTCATAGCAGTTGGTTGTGAAGCCAGCGAGGAGCTGCGCCCAAACGAGCGTGTCAGGAAACGCTGCAGCGTTCTGGCCGAGCTGCTGGAACATCGGCGCATAGATGCCAAGGTTATCGTCTTCGAAATCATCGCGATCGACGCCGACGGTGGTTTCGAACGATCTGTTTGTGATCGAGTAGCCGTGGCGAGCGAGACCATTCACAACGCGATCGCCGATCCATTCCCGCATGCCAGGAAACTTGCCGAGCCAGCCATATTCCTGCGTTTTGGTCGTGGAAGGCACTGTTGTGGCAATCCGCTTATACATCGGCGTTGCCATCGCCAAACCAGCCGCGAAGGCCGCGTTGAAGCCGACGAATGCCGACTGAAGTGTAGCTCTGTTAATCAGCATTGTGCGCCCTTAGAACTTGGTTGTGACCCAGACGCCCTGGCTGTCGACATCGTAAATGGTGCCGGCGACGGGGCGTGCATTGGAGTTGGAGGTTTTGGCGACCGTCTGATCGTCAACGACGTAGCAGTCGTTTCCGATATCGGCGGCCGTGATGAGATCGGTTGAGGCCGAGTTGGCCCAGCGGAACGTTCCCGGCTTTACGTCGGCACGGATCGAGCCGTCCGCGCCGCTATTGGTGACGCGTCGTTCATTGCGGCCGACGACCTTCAGAGCCGCAACCGCCGAGGCGGCCACGAGATTGCCGGTTGCGTCAATGGCGGCCATGCCACCGGCATAGATGGTCGCAGCAGCCTTGACCGGGAAGCTGCGAACATTGCGCTGACGCTGCGGCGTCATCCGATCAGCGGAAAGTGCCGTCATGCTTCACCTGCCTTTTTGCTCTTCAGGAAGGCCTCTTTCGAAAGGCCCATCTGGCTCATGACCGCAAGGTCTTCGGCGCTCAGATCGTCGCTAGCGCTGGAGGGTGTAGCTGCGGATGAGCGCTGCGAAGCGGTCAGAACTGGAGAGTTCTTGATGTAGGCAGCGAAGCCTTCAGCATCCTTCTTGTGGTATTTCAGCCCCCAATCTTTGAGTGCCGGAACCAATTTTCCGTCGGTGATCGCCTTGTTGACGGCTGTCTCGGCGTCCTCTCCTGCGATCCTGTCCTGCAGCTCGGCTAGCCCGGCCTGAAGCGCCGTGACCTGTTCGATCGGGACGAACTTGGATGGATCGACCGAGGCGCGGGCAGAGTTGATTGCCGTCACCACGTCGGCAGGCTTGGCATTTGCGTTGAGGCCAGCCGCCGCTGCAATCGCAGCATTGCCGGTCAGGACGCTGTTGATGGCGGTGAGAATAGCGTTCTCATCCGCGCCCTCGGGAAGCCCCAAGGCAAGCGCGATAGCTTTCATGTTTGGTTCCTGTTTGGTTTGAGCACTCGCAGCCACCGCCGCAAGATCGAGGTTGGGCGAGTTCGTAAGACCCGCCGAGATCAGGCGAAGCACCTTGCCTGTCTTGTCGTGTTGGTAGACCGGCGAGATGTACCGGTATTCGCCGGACCGGATCGACTGCGCAGCGCGGTCGGTCCAGGAGACGAGGCCGTAAAGACCGTCTGGGCGCGCTTCGAGCTGCTTAATCCAGCCGGCAGCCGGCGCAACGCCGCCGACGCCCGGCACGGCCGAGTACTGAGACTGATGATCATAATCGACAACCAGTTCGGTCGGACCCGCACGTTTTACGGTGGCGGCAATAACCGCCTGCATCGCAGCAACGCCATCGACGCTATATGGGCCACGGCCATCACGGCCTGAAAACCCTCCGGCCGGCAACAGCATGATCCAATGGCCGCCCGCGTTGCCTTCGGCATTGGCATCGCCAGCCGTAATGGCGACAGCATGAGCTGCGATCGTGTCGTTTTGGAAAAGAAAGGTGCGCTTCGTCATGGGGCGAAATTGCCCTGCAGGACGATCAGGTAACAGCCGATGGGATTATGGGGACATTGGCCTTTTTTGGCCTAACGCCCCTTAAGATATAACACGGGAGTTCAATCAGGCAACCGCGTCGAATTCGAAGCCGATTTGAAGCCCGTAGACGCGCAAGGAGCACTCTTGCGCAACCATCGGGGCCGAACACGCTCCAGGCGCGTGTGTGGCCGTTTATTCCGCAAACCTTGAAACGACCCTTGAAGGGGCGTATCTTGTCTTCAGGCCATCATGACAACCGGGAAATCGCCGGTCCGGTTTTGCACCTCGAACGAGCTGCAGCTACGGGGAAAGTGGCGTCCCCCCTTGATGGCCGTTTCTACAAATTCCCTGTCAGAAGTTCGTAGCTCCCATCATTCAAATTACGGGCATCCACCAAGCCGGCCGTCCGGACGGCATTGGTCATGATAGACTGTGGCTTTTCCCCAGGCGGTCGGGCCTTGCTCTGGAAGTCAAGACGAACGACCACTTTTGCCAACCGCTGATCGACGTCGCTGTTGAAGACATAAAGCAGCGAACCGTCACGCCGATCGCGAAGCACCGCGTCAGGCTGAGCAAGCTTGCTTGGCAATTGCCGAAGCAGCTCAACTGGGATGGCGCGGCCGGCGTCGGCCTTGCTGTCGCGGACCATATGCTGAGCCGACTGCTGAGACAGCGTGATCGCACCGGATACCGGCTTGGCATCTCTCGCGGCCAGGGCGTCTAGGACATCATCGGAAAGAGCGCCAACCACGACCAGTGAGCGATCGACGCGACCGCCTGCGGCTGCAGCATCGAACCAGTCCGCGAACTCCTTGCCGATCGGCTTCAAGAGCCAGTCTGGGTCTCGGTTGACCTGGGCAGCGAGACGCGGCGGCGCATCGATCAGCTTCTCGGCTGCATCCATGGCACGGAAGCCGGACTTGCCTGGATTGTGATCCCAACCTGGATCAATGCCACGCGGCACCATCCGGACAACGCCGGTCCGCTTGTTGAGGAACGGAACGATGACATTGGCCGGAGGCGTGAAAAACAGATCGCTGCGCATACGATCGACATCCCGATCGGAGAGGCTTTGCAGCGTGCAGCGGCAATTCCATCCGCAGGGCGGTGCCCAGGTGTCCCAATAGGAATCATCGACCGGCAGGCAGAGGTTATGACGGGCTCGATGCTCCGGCCGCGTGCGATCGTCCAGGATGCAAACGTATCGAAGCCATGGCCGCGCCCGCTTGTTGCGCTCAAAATTTGCCCAATGGCCGGCCGCGTAGGAGACGCGCATATTGGCGTTGAAGATCAATTGCAGGCGACTGGTTGATCCCAGTTGCGCCGGCTGCTGCTCGCCCGTGACAGGATCTTCAACGAGCTGCTTGCCCCACCATCCCTTGGCCTGAAGTACTGGCGTGACCTGAGACGCGAAGTCTCGGAACGTACCACCCTGTTCAAGCGTCGTTTCAAGCCCGTCGAAAAGGTCTTTCAGGATGTCAAAGCCGGCCGACTTTGCGACCGTGAACTGATTTGCATGTGCTTCGGCGTAGACATCCTGCCAATCGAAAGAAGGGCTGAGCAGCTCTCCACGAGCCCGCAGCGCCTTCAGCGCCTCGACAGGAGGAAGCGCTTCGAGAACTGCCGTCACGAAAGCGCCTCGCTGGCTTCGCCGGAAATCCGCGCTCCGAAGCTTGCCCTGGCGAGCAGCTCGACGAATTTATCAAGCCCCATTGAATTAACCTGCCGCGCAAGGATGGCCTGTGCCTCCTCGAGCGAGTTCGCCTTTGCCAGCTCATCAGCCAAGCCATCGACGATCGGCGGCGTCATCTCCGTCCAGTCGTCGCCGACGATGTCCTGCGCTCCAAGATCGATGGCGTCATGGTTTGTGGCCGCCAGAGCACTTTGAGCCACGAGGCGCAAGTTCGGCGCGCCTTTGGCTGGAGGTTTCACCTGGGCAGGATCAACCGGTTCCTGCTGTTGATCAGTGGTGGGTGGCCGTGCCGGCGCGAGCAGCTCTTCATCCTTGTCCGGATCCGGCAGGCCGATCTTGTCACGCATGGTCGACATGCCGACTTTGAGGCCGAAGGGCACCAGCTTGACGACGTTATCGACCAGCGCCGACACGTCGACCTCGTCCGGCCGTCCGATCTTCAGCTTCGGATATTTCTTCCTTGGCCCCATGTTGACGGAGACTAGCGGGATTACGAGGTCGCGGCGCAAGGTCGCGGAAAGCTGCTTGGCATCGGCCCGCTCGATGTCGTCGCGCACACCATCATGAACCTTGCCGACGGCATAGCCACCGGCTTGAGCATCCGTCGTCGCGGTTTGCCCCAGGACAATCTTTGAAACCTGCCGGTCGAACCAGTCGGCGCGGTTTTGATAGAGATCCTGACTGCCGGAAAGCTGAGCCTGGATCAACTCGATCTCCATGCTCTGCGGAATGATCGCGCCGAAGTCCGCCGCGATCGAGGAGACCGCGCGCATCAGAACTTCCTTCTGCTTATCATCAGCATCGGGGCCATACTTGCCAATCCGCAATGGCTGGCCGTAGGCTTCGCAGAAGATCGCCCAATCGCTGACGGTGAACGTCTTGAAGAGGTAGGACCAAGCGACAGACCGCGCGAGGCCGCCGCGCACCGTCAGGCCGCTTTTCACCTTGCCGCGATGGACGATCCACTTGTTCGACCAAAGCTGCTCCGGTCCGGACGCGCCACGCAACATCAGGGTCTCGCGGTCCTCCTGGTCGAAGGTGAACCAGCGTGGATCACGCCACTTCAGCGCCGACGGCATCCATTGCCCCTCTGACGTATCCCAGATGATCTCCGTGGCGGAAAAGCCTTTCCCGATCGCATCAAGAATATCGAACAGCTCATCCTCGAATTCGTCGCGTTCGATGAAGTCCCGTACGAGGTCGGCCGCCTTGACGTCATCGGGATCGTCGCTCGCTGCCTCAACGGTGATCTCCAAACCCGAGACCTGACGTTTGCGGACACCGAGGACGCCGGCATAGTGCTCGTTGCGTTCTTCCATATCCTCGGCAAGCTCAAGATAACGTTCCGGATCGCCGTCGATCGCCTCGCGCAACAGCCGTGCAAGTTTTGGCGGTGTCAGGCCGGGAGCTTGATGGTTAGCGACAGGCCTACGAACTCCGACCGTCGTCGGAGCCGCTTGCTCTGCCTTCATCTGCTGTTTCGGGATCGGCCGACCGAACTGGTCGAGCAACTGGACAGGCGCCATTAGTAACCTCCGCGTCTTGACCGCATGGACGTCATGCGGAAGCGCTCTTCATCATCTGACGGCCGCTCATCGGTCGGCCGCGCTCTGGCCGGCGCTGGTTGATAGCCATATTCGTATTGTGGACCTTCTGCGGCATTGATGCCGAGGAACGCCGCCCAAGTCCGGTCCGCGTGGTCCTCATCGCGCTCTGCAACGAAGCGCGGTGCCCCGGTAGCGGAATTGACTTTGCGAAGCTTGTGAAGATCTGCACGAAGCTTCTGATCGCCCTGACTGATACGGACAGTGCGATCCTCGAAGCGCTCCTTGCCCTTTGTCGCCATGATGAGCTTGTTGGGTCCGGTGAAGAGAACACCTTCAACGCGGGAGCCATACCGACCTTGCGCATCTTCAACGACCTTTTCGCCCATGCCTGTCTGGTCGATGCAGGCGCGCGCAACCCGATAGCGGGTCATCACGTCGTCGAAGGCATCATCCATCTCCCTGAAGGTGGCGCGCTTTTGCTCGATCCGCTCACGCTCCCAGAGCACATCGCCGACTTGCTCCCACACCCAAATGACGTGCAAGTCCTCGCGACGGCCGATATCGCGACCGACAAAACAGGGATTTCCCTGATAGCCGTCTGGATCTCCGGCGCGCTCATCTTCGCAGGAAGAAATCAGATCGTAGGACAGCCAGGCGCTCGCCTCATCGAGCCACTTCAGCTCAAATTCCTGCGCCCAGGAATCCTCGTCGGCCAAGCCTGATCGAAGCTCTTCGATGTCACGCGGCAAACCTTCGGCCACCGCTCGGTAGATGTCGACGACATGTCGGCTCCAAACGTCGTCTTCAGGGCCGGTCGCCAGTTCATAGAACTTGTTCCCTTTGCCGTTTGGCGTCGAGGTAACGCGAATGTTCCAGCCTTTGGAGATGACAGGAAACAAAGCCCGCCAAATCTGCTGGCTGTCCTTGTGGAAAGCGAACTCGTCCAAAAAGACGTTTGCCGAAAAACCACGGGCCGTGTCCGGATTGGCCGGTAGCGCAGTGATTTTCGATCCGTGCGGAAGCGTGACTTCGAGCGCTTTATGGCTGCCGGTCTCGCCCTCCCAGTCAAACTCGTTTTCTTCAAAGGCAAGGTCGTATGCTTTGCAGTGCACCTTGATGCCTTCGTTCATGGCCTCGCGCGCCTGACGCTCCCCTCGGGAGAGGATAACCCAACGCTCCCTCTTGGCCTTAACAGCAGCCTCGAAGCAGGTGTCCGCAACCTCCAATGTCGTCGTGAACGTCTTCCCAGTCTGACGCGCAAAGAGACCAAGCTTGAACCGGCTTCGATCCAAGAACCAATTCTTCTGGTAGCCGTAGAGTGGGACCGCTGGTGCACTCATTTATCGAAGATCCCGTAAATGTCTTCGCGGATCTTGCGCAGCACTTCCTGACCGTCAGGTTTAGCCGCCATATCAACCGCGCCGGCCACCTGATCGACAGCCTTCATCAGTTTAGTTTTTGCTTCTCCCTCCGCCTTTCGGCGCATCTCGGCCGAATGACGTTGAGCCACGACAGTTTCCTTGTAGGCCTTGGCAAGTTCCATTGCGTTCTTACTGTCCAGGCCGTCGCTATCGAGGATCTCGTCAATGAGCGTTTTGAGGAACTCACCCAACACCAGATCCGATTTACCCACTTCCTCCGGCGTCAAACGCTCAGCGATGCCGGCATAGATGAATTTGCGCTCCTCCAGCTGCATCGAGCGGCGGGCAAGGCGCATTGCGCGGCGGTTGAAGGCCGAGCGCGAGATGGTCTCGATGCCTTTCACCTCCAGCCGGTCATTCAGCTCAAAGAGGATGTCGGCTTGAGTGCGTTTGCGTTGGTTCAACTCTCCGATCGCCCAGACGAGATCGTCCTGGGCCTCTTCCGGCAATTGATCCAGGCTTGAGAGGCGGCCCCGTCCTGCCATTATCAAGCAACCAGCGAGGGACGGGCAATGCCGTCAATGACAGATCGGCGCTGAACGTGGTCCAGGCCGTCTTGCGTCAGTGTAGCGATCATCACCGTGCCGGCTTCCACGGTTCGAACAGCTCCGAGTTCAGCGAGCTTTATAATCTGAGTTCGCACCCACTGCCTCGACCGCGTGTGGCCGAACGTTTCAAGCACACGCGTCAGGATCGACTCATTCAACGTGTTGTTTGTTTCCTGCGACAAGGCCTTCAGGATGACGAGGCGCGCGTCCTGCGTCAGAAACTCGTCAAAGTTGGACATGTCAGTCACTTCCCTTTTTCAGCAGATACTCTTCGACGCGGTAAACAGTTCGGGTGATGCCGGAGATGCTTTCCTCCATGCGGCCGAACTTCCCGTTCATTTCGGACAAGGCCAGCTTGAGCGCTGTCATTGCCTTTTCGTCAGGCAGATGATTGACCTGCGTCTCTATGGAGGTCAGCCGCTTGTCGACGCCCCCCATCTGCTCTTTCAGCTCTTCCATCTCCGTAGCGGTCGTTTTGGACTGGGAGGTCATCCAGCTGTAAATTGCGGTTAGGATAGCGATCATCGATACGACGAGGCCCGCCCAGTCTTTGAAAAATTGGAGATCCACTAGCGGGCCACCCTTTCGTGTTCATAGGTTTCCTGGCACTCCAGACACCTGGAGGCAGAAGGTATAACGCGCAGACGGGCAACCGCGATCGAGCATCCGCAGTCGCTGCACTCTGTTGAACCTTGCCGACGCAGCTCGGCGCGCACGGCAGCTATTTTTGCCTCACGTTCTTGTTCGGCACGGATGTCAGCAAATTCATAATCGACGTTACTGAACACTGGATGCCACTCCAGCACCGGCAGCCCGCCGCGTCTCACAAATGCGCAGCGCCGTCCGGTCGGCACCCCACAAGCTTCCCGCCTCGCTCTCGGACAGACGCCGATCGGGAATGGTCACAGGTTCCGCGCATGGCTTCTTCGCCTCGGCCGGAACCTCACGCTCGACGAACACCGTCTTCACCGTTGGTTGATCCTTACCGCTTGTTGAGCAGGCGACCGCGCTCACGGCTAATCCCACAAGCATCATCATCCGGCAGAGCCGCATTCTCTATCTCCAACTCTCTTGCGCGGTTTTCGGCGGCCGAGACATTCATCTGGGCTTGGTTCTGCGCGGCCATTGTCTCTCTGAGGTTTTGACTGATCTGCGCCTGAGCGGCCTCGTTCGACTTGGCGATCTCGGCTTTCCAGTAAGCGTCTCTTTCAGCGCGGGCGCTGGAAGCTGCGCGCTCGGTCATCGCGTCGATCTTGCTGATGACTGCGAAAGCGGCACCAACGATTCCTAAAACAAGTGCCAGGGCGATCAGGCCCTGGATCAAATATTTGCTCATTGTGGGCGGCCTCCGTCACCGCAGTCTTCTGGCGGATCAGGCTTCGAGCCTCGCATCATGGCGGCCATGTCGTAGGAGCCGAAGCCGCGATGGACCCCAAGGCAACCGACGATCAAACCGACCATGGCCGGCACGGTGACATCACCAAAGCGAACAGCCTGTTCGGAGCCCATGCAAGCCGCTGCGGTGATAGAAAGGATGACAATCCAGGCCAAGGCAGAGGAAAGCCAGAGATAGCGCTTTGTGGTGGAATAGCGGGGCTTCTGTTGCATCAGTTCCCCACGAAGACGACGGCGGACAGCAGTCCAACGAGAGCACCGCCCGACATCACAAGGATTGCCGTGGTAGACCCACCGACAAAGGCAAGACTGCCGCCAGCAGCACCAGCGCCAGCAAGCGCAGTAAGGATTGGAAAACCGAAGCGCTTGACCATGCTAGAGGCGTGCCGCCTGGAAGTGCATGGCATCCCGAGATTTTGGGCTCCATCGACCGCCCCACACCCAGCCTTCAGCCTCAAAGGCGGCAACGACGCGCATATCCATGGCAGGTGTCGTATCGCCCTGCGCATTATGATCGGGGTCGATGTCGATGGCGCAGCCATAGCCATGCATGGAGAGCCGATTGACTTGGCGCATCTGCCGCCAGTTATAGCCACCACCGATCAGGTGAAGGTTGGCAGCTTCGATCGCTTTCTGATCCTGGCCGAAGTCAGACCAGATTTTCGCGAGGATGCGGGTCAGGCTTTCCGCAACAAGGCGGTGGACCCTGAAGGACTTGATGGCAAGCATCTTGTCCCAGGAGGCGCAGGCGCGCCAAGGAATGGTAACCAGAACAAGGTTTGCCTTTTCCCATGCCGGATCGGAACCGGCGACGCCCTTCGTGAGTTTAACGTTCGCGCCGTAAAACTTCGGCGCGTCTGCCTGTGTCGGCCAGTTGTTCATGAGTGCCCCAAATGCGAAAAACAGCCGTGATGGCTGAGGGGCATTTCAACTTTTTGTGGTAGATAAAAAAGCCGGCAGGATTATCGGGTCATTATCGAAACAGCTCTAGCTGCTTGCTCTCACCGGCCTGGAGCCACTTCCTAACAGTGGCGTGCGTCACATGCAATTGGCGCGCAATGTCGTTGGTCGTCAAGCCGAGATTGAATTTCATGTGCGATGCGATGAATGGCTTTGCCGTCGGCACCGAGATGCCTCCAGAGCCAATTTCGCGAGCGAGGGCGATGGTGGCCTCACGACCGATCTCTTTCGCCACTGGCGAGCGTTCCTGCGGGTTTTCCGACAGGTAGGCATATCCACCACCGAAGGCGAGCAGGAACTTGACCGTCGGCTCGATGCCGATCGCCGTCACGAACGGCTGGACGTGTGCAGGAACACGGATGTCAACCATGTCGCGCCTCCAGCTGCTTTTCGATGACGAGGATCTCACGCGTCACTGCCTTCAACTCTCCGATCTTTTCATGACGACCGCGTGCATGCGGCCGCATTGTTTGAATGCGCTTCAAAAGCGCTTCACGGCGGTCCTGAAGCCTCTTCAAATCATCCTGAAGAAAGAGAGGAAGGACCGCCCGCATCGCTCAGCTCCTGGGCTCGGCTGGTCGCCAGCGAATGATGACACCTTCGAAGCGAGATCCCGGATGGCTTTCGCGCCAGAACCTCCCCATGGTCTCCCTAGCGGTCGATCCGATCAATTTCGCAGGCGCTAAACCCCTGAGCCGATCCGGCGAGAAACCATCAGAGACGGCAAAGGGTTCAATCTCATCGCGGTGAAGTGGGATGCCATTGATCTCAATATAAGCAATTCCGCAATCGAGCAGATCACTGGACATGATGACGATCGGCAGGACAGCCGTGCAGATCGGGTCGCTGATAATGCGCCGCGCGTGGCGTGTGCGCAGTCCAGTGAAGAGTTGCACGGGCTCACGCGGGTGAGCATGACGCCGTCTGTTGCTGCGGATCGTGTGGGCTTTAGAGCCGTCCTCGATCTGCGGTGCGAAATAAGATTTGAAGTTGTATGCGACCATCACTCCATGCCCTCCATGCCGCACTTTCTGGCACAGGACATGCGAGCGTGGTTTTTTCGACCGACCAGCCAGAGAGTAAGCTCGCCCTGGCAGCGGGGGCAGACGACCGTCCGCTTATGCTCCCCCGCCATTATCATCTCACTCTTGTTGCTGGTCATCGTATAGATCACCTCAAAGATGCGCTTCTTGGCCTCGTCACTGACCATCGCGACACCGCCTTTCCTTGCGAATGCGGTCCCCGAAATAGTTCGTGACGCGGACCCATTCGGCGTCATTCAGATGGCGGTGCAAAGGATCATGATCGACTAGATCTGTGACGACGACCCAAAAGTCCTTGAGGCCACCTGGACACAGGATGGCCCACTGAGCACGGGCGATCTTGTACCCAAAGGCACGCATGTAGCTATTGCGATCACGGTTGGTGACATCCCAATCGACTTTCCCTTCGCGCGCAATCCAAGCTTTGAGCGCCTCGATCGCCTTCTGACCATCGACTGGATCATGGCAGAAGCGTACGGCATCAACGCCGGTCTGGCGCTTGACGAAGGTTTCGAGGGCGCTGTCTTCACGAGAGTGAAAAATTCCGAGGTTCCACCCGGCAATCCAGAGAGCCTGGAGCTTCTTTGCAAAACGACCCTTCAGCTTTTGACGACCATCAGCACGTCGTTCGATCGGAGCAGAGCTGAAGCCCTCGTTGCGAAACACGGTCAGAACCTTCTGACGCTCAGTTTCGGACATGTCCTTCGTGGACGCCTTTCCGGTGATGTTCTGCAGCTTCAAGCGGTACGTGTCGTCGTCCAGGCCGAGCTGCTTATTGGCGACGTGAATGGCTGCGATAGAGCTGCTCATGACAAGCGCCTTTCAACTTCTTTGGCAATGTGGGTTAGATCGAGGGAAAGCTCGACTTTGCCTTTGGCTGTGACGATTGAAACTGCTGCGAGCTTCCCGTCAGAAGCCTCGATGACCCATCCTTGGTCACTGAAAACACTAGCAAGAATTTTTAGGATCGTTGCTGATGACGGAGCAACGATAATTGCTTTTGGAAGCGATCTCATGCGAGCCTCCACAGAGGCGAAATCGCGCTGTTGAAGGAGTCGTTAGAATGCGAAATCGTGTAGCAGCAGCCGTTTGGGCGTCTTGTGCAATCTTCGGTGCCGTAGTCGTTGTTCTGATTATTTTTGGCGAACCGCGCGTAATTAAAGAGCAAGAAGGTGGAAACAGATGGCGCAACGCGATTTACGACTTCCAAACTCTGGCAGCTGGCATATTCGCTGTTGGCGCTGCTTACGCGACTGTCAAGCAGATGCAGTACACTGAAGGGAAGTCGGATGATCGACACAATCAGTTGGTCAAATTGAACACCCAAACGGAAGCAAATGCAGCAAAAAGGCATCACGAACTGGTAGAGCTTACCCTGCGCCCAGATAAGCTTCTTGTTGAACGAGCAGTTAATCCGCAAGTACGAGGTTTGAAGGGTCTGATCTCCACGTTGGACAGGCTTCATGGATTTGCGATGGAGAGGCAGACCGATAAGGAAATGCAAGCAGAGATGCTTCGCAATCATAAGCTTCTTAAAAACACTTGCGATAGTGTCGCCACCATCGTTACTCGGCAGCAACTTGTCGATGGCAGTAAGATGTTTAAGGGAGATTTGACCTACGAGCTTGATTGGATAAGAACGCAGTGCGAGCGCACGAGTAATGTCTTGGCTTCTCTTGGATCTGATCTTCAAGTTATCGACGGTAGTGAACCGATAAAGATGACACCTCAGATGGCTGAGATGACGACCCCCTTGCTTGTATTTGCTATGTTGATGCCAAAGGCCGTCCGAGACGCGTGCAAATTGATGGAGGAGGCCGCCACCGAGTACGGAGTAGTAGTTAGGTAGCATAATCCACCTCACGCCTTCGCCAGATCGATGGTGACGGCCTGCCAAGCATCCGTGATGCTGGCGCGCTTGTGGAACCGGACATATTCCTTGCTGCCGGTGACACGCATAGCATCGCGGATCGCTCGCATCGCTTCCTGCCAACGTGCGTCCTCGATATCGAGGCGCAGCAGCATGAAAATCTCGGCTCGGTTGACCTGTCCCTCCTTTTCGGTGTTGAAGGCCTTGGTGATGACAGCGCGGATCTCCGGCCGGCTATCTGACGCCCACTCGTTCAGGCAATCGTCGAGCAGCTTCTTGGCGACCTGCAGCTGCGGCCCGAAGTCGATGAAGTCGGCCACCTGAACTTGAACTTTCATCAAGCCATCGAACGTCTGATAGGTGCGATTGCCCTTTGCGCCGCCTTTGGTGAGACCATATTCCTGCTCGATTAGCGCGTCGAACTCGCCGAGATCGGTCATAGTGTGCCCGCGAAACCGCGCGATCTGCGCCGAAAGCTCTTCGGCAAATGCCATGATCTTGCGGACGGTTTCGTCTTCCAATTTGTCGGCTGGTTTGATCAGTTCGACAGGCACGAGATTGCCCTTGGCATCGGGCATGTAGTTTTTACCGGTGACAACCACAACGCCGGTTGCAGGCTTTTCTTCGAGGATAACGGCTTCCATTTTCACTTTCCTTTTTTGGAAATGGCGCGCAGTTGGCGCACGGAACTGAGAAGGTTTCGGAGGGCGGCTCTTTCGCCCCTTGTGTGCTGGTCCGCGTCAAATCGGTTCATGGCGCGGACCACGCTTGTGACGGCGTCTTGAATGGATGTTGGAATGACGGTGGCCACCGTCGGGATCGCTGCCGGCTTCGGAACGGCCGGCACCTCGGTTCCAATCAAGATCCGCTCGATGCGCGGCGCGATGATTTCAGCCAGTGCGTCTGCATCCATTTCGACGCTGACGACCACTGTGCGTGTCATCGCGGTGGCCTGACCGGCGAGAAAGGAACCACGTTGCCACCAAAGACCATAAGCTGCGGCTTCTTATTGCCCTCAACCTGTCTTCGGAGAATGCGATTTTCCTCCTCAACCTCGGCCACCAAGGCGACCGCCGTATTGAGACGTCTGACCAGAACGCTGAACTCTTCGCCAGAGACAAATGCTCCGCCGTGGACGTTCTGTTTCACCTGTTGGCAAAGCCGATAAAGATAGTCAGAAGCAAGCTCACACATTACTGTCTCCTCCCGAAATCAACGGTGACAACACGCCCTTCAGGATCCTGAACAACGTCACGGATGAAGGCATTTGCGGCAGCTTCCATTTCCTTCCCCATGATCTGGCTGTTCTCGTGCTGCCGGTGGATTGCCATCTCGTGTTCCATCAAGATCGCGTGGCGCTTCAGATAGCGAAGCGTCTTGATGACGGTGCGGGCATGCTTGCCCGAGATCTCAAGAACATCATCGTCAGAGATCGTTTCAGCATCTGCGAAGCCCTTCAGCAGAGCCTCCAATCCGCTGCTCAAAACGCGCAGGTCTTCGGTCATGCGAAGTCCTCCACGTCGCGGTTCTTCCATGCGGCCTGAATATGAGCGAGAGAAACCTCCTCCCCTCGGCCCATGGCGTGCATCGTCGCAAGCTTCATGGTCTTGTCGATCTGGCGGAAAGCTCCGCCCTTCATACCGATACCAATGAGGAACTTGATGGCTGCCTGATCAGTGACGTCCCAGGCGGCGATGAAAGCCTGCAGATCTTCCATGTATGGCTGAGTGCGCTGGAGCCGCTTGCCAATGCGGCTTTTCAGCTGAGCATAGGAAGGGCCATTCGACTTCTCGCGGTCCTTGCGGAAACGGCCATAGACCTCGGCGTTACCGACGATCGCCACCCCGCACTTGTGAACATCGACGAAGTGACGAAGCTGGTTGATCGCCTCGTCATTCAGGTGCTGTGCTTCATCGACGATGAGAAGCGAGCCTTCATCAGACTTGCGCCGGACTTTGCTGCCGATCGCGCGTGCGAGCTTGGCCGGATTGTGCTCCTGGACATCAAGCTCGGCGGCAAGCTCGGTAAGCATGCCGTGAACGGTCTTGGTATTTTCCGAAACCGTCGCCAAAAACACGTAAGGGCGCGTCTGAGCGTAATACTGGCAGGTCATCGTCTTCGACATGCCAGGACCAAGCGTTATCATTACAAGGTCCGGGCACCGCTGAGCCCATAGCAGAGCCTCGTGAACTTCAGTCGATCCCTTCAGCGACATAAACGGCTTTGAAACGGGAATGCGAGCAGCGATCACGCTGCTTTCCTCAAGAGCACTCAGCCACTGTTGGATCGTGGCGTTATGCCCGTCCAGACGGCCAGCATAAGTGCCGCTGAACCACTGGCTGAAGGTCCCTTCCTTCATTCCGGATCGACGGGTGACTTCGGCTTTGCTCCAGCCGTACTTCTTACCGACCTCGATGACGCGGTCGACAAGCTCCCACCAGAGCTTGATATCCTCCTCCGACTTGTTGTCGCTGACTTCAGGCGCACGCAACGGCCTCTCCCAGGAGGTGCCGGCGATGCGGGTTGTGCTAACGTGAGTGTTCATCTAAAAGGTCCTCGGCATTGAAGCCCATTCGGGCTCGTTTTGAGGCGGTCTTAACGACCGCCTTTCTTTTTTCCGGAACCGTACGCACTACTTTTCGGCTCATTATCACCGTCGGCCTTACTCGCCGACGTATTCCCTTTGGGGAATGGGAGGACCGCGCCGCTCTCGATCATGCCGAGGGCGCGGGAAAAACTTGCTTCGAAATCGTCGTCGCTGATCGCCTGGACGTTTTCGATCTGATGGGCGGTGTTGCCGGTCACGAGACGCGTGACGGCTGCGCGGACTGGCTTTGGCTTGGCCGGTGCCTTCTCGCCGCGATAGTAGATCTCCCCGAGCTGCTGTGCCGTGAGCTTGACGTGGCTCTTCGCAACGGCATCGAGCGCCTTGCGGTGTTCCTTGGCAGCCCGTGCGTGTTGACGCGCCTTGTCCTGATCCTGGAAGCCCGTGTCGTCGATGCAGTTGGCAATGCAGATAAGCCGGCTTTTCAGATCGTAGACCCGAACAGGCTCATGCAATGCGTCCGGATCGAACCGGATCACGACCTTCTCGCCCATGTGAGCATTCATCTCACGGGACCAGTAGCGGTTGCCCTGGAAGTGAATTTCGCCACTTCCCTTCCGGGTTTTGATGACTTCCGAGGCCAGCAACCAAAGGAAGCTTTGAGCTGCTGTCGGCGTGCGAACGATCGTTGAGGGCTGCGCCATGCTCTCTGCAAAGGTCTCGTCAAAAGACCTTCCCTTGCAGTTGTCTGCTCGCCGTCCCGTCTGCTCGTTGTGCTCAATGATCTGCGCCGCGACGTGTGCCTTGAACTCTTCGAAGGGAATAGCGCGCGTGCCATAGTTTTCTGGCTTCGCATCGGGTTTGTTACCGGTGTAGGCACCATCGCAAACCGGGTGCTTCGAAATGTTCTCGGCCAAGTCACCCCAGGCGCGCTCGATAGGCTTCGAGCGGCCTGAATATGGACGAACAAAGTGCGGCTGGATCTTCAGCGTTTCCAATAGGCCGCGTGGATCTTCGGGCTTCACCTTGAACCGGAAGCGTCTAACGGCGTCTCCTGTGATCCACTTCGAAGCGAAAGCCTTGCCGTTGTCGATGTAGATGTGCTCGGGCAAACCAAAGGCCTCGACCATATCGCCGATTGCAAGGCGCACCGCCTCCCATGTCTCCGCCTCGGACAAACGCCATGAAAGGATCTTGCCGGAATAAAGGTCCTGGATACCGATGATGTAGAAGCGGACGGGCTTGTCCGACCAGGGCACTTTTACGAACACGTCGAGCTTATGACCATCCATGTTCACGGCCTGCATGGCGTGCAGGTATGAGCGCGAACGACGCTGCGCCGGATGAAGGTCACCCGCCTTTTCCTTGCCTTTGCGCTGAAGGATCTGAACCGCTTCCGGAACTTCAGCATCGAGACGGCGACGGAGCGCACTCTCTGAAGGGATCGGGATCCAACCGAGCTTCTTCGCCACCTTCACCATGCGCCGGTAGCAGGCGGAGAACTTAGGCTCTCCCAGGCGGAGATAATCGGATTTTAGATAGTCCCACGCCTGTCCATCGCATTCAGCGCGCTTTGTCGCGGAGGCAAATGATGGAGCCATCGCAGCCTTCCAGTCCTGCTGATCGAGGCCATCGACTAAGGCGCGCCAGTTGTAGTAGCTCCGAACACTGACCTCGAACTCTCCGCAGACGATATCGACTGCGTCGGCAACCTTTGCCCCGCCGCGAACAAGACGTTCAACCTCGTGAAGCACCTTAAAACGCGCTTCACAGGTGGCCTTATGCTCTTCCGTGAGAGCCTCGTACTTTGCCCAAAGAGCGTCCCGCTTCTCTTTCTCAGCCTGACGCTGAGCGAGGTCCGGGCCGAGGAAGATGACAGTAAGACGGTCCTGTGCTGCGGCAGGCAGTAGAGACGAATGATATTCCCATACACGCTTTGTCTTGCTCTCAACCTGCCGGGAAGTCTCTGGATTGCCGCGCCACTTCGCACGAGCGAATTTGTCCAGACCCTTTTCGGACTGAGGCAATCCAGGCAATTTCATTTCTGCCAATTCCATAATGGTGAACCACTCTTTCAAGCCTGCCCCCTACTGGCGGCTTCACGACCTGCGGTCATAGCTGCGCCTTGCCCCTTCGTTTGATCGTGACAGGCGTCGACAGAAGGTTTTTCACCTTTGCCGCGATCTCACGTTGCTCTTGCTGAAGGCGTGCGATCTCGGCGAGACGCGCCTCATCGCCTTCGAGAATAAGAAGACCGTCCTCCGAGACGATCATGTCCCAAAGCCAGACCGCCCCAGTCGCGTGCACAAAGCCCTTGAAGCGCGCGATGCTGATATCGTGGGTTTCCTTGCTCTCCGCCGTGTAGGCATCGAGCATCGCCTTTGAGACGGATGGAATGCCAAGATACTGCGCCATACGGGCCGCAATCGTCGGGCGATCATACGGGCACTCGCGGATTGCTTGGGCCATCGCGCGCTTCAACTTGGCCCGGAAACGAGCAATATCGATCGTGCGCGCTGGCATCCGGGTCGGAAAGACAGGCTCTAGCCAGAGATCGAGCTGAGAAGGATCACGCTTCATCGCGCATCCCCTCGACATCGAAGTGATCGTTGACAAAGCTCGACAGAAGGCCGTCGGGATCGTGAAGGAGGCCCTTCAGGAACTCAATGCAGGCGGCCTCGTCGGCCTCTTCCCAGGCCTTCTGTAGACGGACCAGAGAAAGCTTGAACTTATCATCCTCGGTCAGTTCGGCCTTTGGCTGCACTTCGACGACCTCGGTAAAGGCCTTCTTGCTATCCTTATGGATGCCCATGGCAGCGGCAAACTGGCGCTGGCGCGTAGGCTCCATCTTGGCAATCTTGAGCAGCTCGGATTGATTATCTGCCGTCGGTGTGCCGCGAACCGCAGTGCGGACGTCCGGATGAAGGCTCTTCGCAATCTTGTTTAGCCGCTCGACTGCTCGCCTAGAGACGCCCATTCGGTCAGCTACGTGCAAGGAGAAGCTTCCGGCTTCAGCCTCCTGCTCCAATAATTGCGACAAGTTGGCGCGATTTCCGGGACGGCCCGCTTCGACCTTTCCAAACTTAGCTTCCCAAACGTCGCGATAGGTTTGAACAAACACCGCCCTATCGATGACGGAAAGGTCATTGCGGAACAGGTTTTCCGTTATCTCGATCAGTTGGGCGTCGGTCTTATCGCCTTCGACGACTGTAGCTTCGATCTCCGCGTCTTTGTTGATCTGGCAAGCCCGCAAACGATGCGCACCAGCTACCAACGTGTAACTCCCGCCTTTTGCGTTGGGGGTGTGTCGAACCGTGATTGGGTTGATCAAGCCATGCTCAACGATGCTTTGCGCGATCGCGAGAGCATGCTCTTCCTCAACCGCGCGGAGCCGTTCCGGAACGACAATCTGATCAAGCGGGATGGATTTGAACTGTACCATCAGGCAGCATCCTCCATGCGCGCGGTCAGCGAGCCTTGGGCAGCAGCTGCGATCCGGCAGTAGTGAGCTTCGAAACGAGGAGAACGGAGCCGATCGTCGATGGTCCGCAGGGCGCGATTTACGGCTTCGCGCGAGCGGTCCTGCTGCTCGACGACGCGGCGCTTCGGAACCATGAAGATCCGCACCATCAGGTGAATAACCACCTGACGGGCAAGCGCCGCATCAAACCACTCATGCGGTGGGTCGATGATGTCGCGTATCGCGAGATGCGGAAAGCCATCGCGAACCGCGAGAACGCAAGCGTGCAACGCGCCATCATGAAGAGATGTCTGAGAATGCAGGTTCATAGCGACACCTTCGAAAGGAGCGCCAAGAGAACGGCAGTGATGCCGATGAGAAGCATGCCCGTCATCATCACCAGATCGGCCAAGCGGCAGACAGACGACGAAGAGGGAATGAAGGGGTTTCGAACGTCTATTTCAGGCTGTTCTTTGGTCGTTGAGACGCGAACCTGATTGCCTGAAAAGGAAATGGTGATGCGGTCGTTGAGCGACCGGACAGCCGGGGCGATATTAGCGCCCTGCCGGTCGGCCAAAGCGGCCGCTACCGGATGGAAAAGGCTAGAACGGCGGAGGGATTGCATCACGCTTTTCATGCTGCGGCTCCCACTTGGTGGCTGTCGCGGCGAGCGTGTCGATAATGGTGGGAGGGCTGAGGATCCCGACGAGTTCCATCGGGATAATACCGAGTGCGCCACAGGAGATGTGGCCTTGTCTTGAGTGCTGCCGCGATGGCACGCTCACCGGCAAGATGCGGCTCATGGACCGCATTTCCAGCAGTACCACGGCGAAGGTTGTAAAGTTCGTCGATCTTCGCCAGCGTAAGCTTGGCGACGATTAGCTTCGCCTTAATCCGGGCGACCTCTTCGAGGCGGCGACGTTCGGCACGATCGGCCTTGTCGTCTTGGGCATCGCAATGCATAAACGAATCCTTGATCCAGAATGGGGAGGCCCTGGCCGGCTTCCCTTTTTTGGGGTGTGAAAGTCTGCGAACACAGAAAGGATTAAACCAGATTCTCGTTTTAGTAAAACGATATTTTGGTTTAATGGGGAAATAGTGGCTAGACCCGAAGCAGCGCCTAAAACGGCGCTCGGTGCCCGGTTACGTGAGATCCGGCGATCGATTGGAGATCCCGAGAGGGATGAAATCGCTGCGCGCCTTGGCATCAGCAAGAATACGCTTGCGTCTTACGAGCGCGGCGAGACCGAACCGACAACGACAGTGTTAGCTTCGTATCGCGAAAAGCTCGGCATCAGCGTCACCTGGATTGTGACCGGCGAAGGCGCGATGTTTGATGATCCGTCGAAGATTAAGAAGCCTGCCGTGGAAGTGGACGCCGGTACCGCCCAAACACTGGTTAGCGCAGTCAAGGAGATAACCAAGGCGGCATCTAGCCTAGTGAACTTTAACGAGCGCAATTACACCCCGATGCCGAAGATGCTTAAGTATTATCCCTACGAAGCATCTGCAGGCGGCGGCCGGGTGATTCTAAATGAAGACGAGGGTTTTGATCTCGACGTCGAGGCTCTGTTGTCTGACCTGCTTGGCCTCGATCCCGAAAAGGTTTTCTTGCTACGGGTGAAGGGCGACAGCATGTCTCCCACGCTTATGGACGGCGATCTTGTCCTCGTCGAGAAGATCTCACGGGACATCCAGGATGGAGAAATCGGCGTGTTCTCAGACGACGGTCACCTCTACATCAAGAGAGCGTTCTGGCAGCCGGACACGTCTTTAAGCTGGGTGTCCGATAACGAAGATCCTCGCTTTGCACCGATCAATATCTTCGGACCCGACTTTGACCTGAAACCCACGCTCGGCCGGGTCGCATGGCTTTGGAGAAGAGCTTAATTAGGATTTTGTTAATAGCGGATTGACTCCGAGCATGATGAGAACAAATATAGAACATCGGAAAAGTAGAAAGGATGTGCCGATGTCTCTCACTCAAAATTTCATGGCGGTTTCATTCCGCAAGTCGCGCAACCATATCGTGCCGGCAGAGCAGCGCCGCGCCACTTCGGCCGTCTCCGCCGAGCGCATTGCTGCCGCTATGGCTAAACGGTATATTGGAGCGGTCGCGGTTTCAGTCATGGTGGAGGGTGAGACAGGAGACATTGCGGAGCCACGTATCCTTTCGCAGCACGGCGAAACCATAAACCTCTTCGAGGACGCTTGACGGTGCCGCAGGTGGATTGGAAACAGGCTCCGAGACAAGCAAAATGGTGGGCTGTTGATGCCGACGGAGCAGCTCATTGGTTTTGTCCACCTGACGTCGCGGCTTTCACCGACTTCTGGTTCGCCGAGTCGATGGACGCGCCGAATTTCGGCTTCGACGGCGATTGGCGGCAAAGTCTTACTGAGCGCCCGGCAGTTATCAAGGCAATCAGGTAAGGCGGGAATCTATTCCGCTCACCATCCTCGTTAAACAGCTGTAATTGCAACGAAAATTTCGATTTCCAGAGATTTCCGCCAGATGGCGGGAATCTTTTTTGCTTTTGCGAACCATTTTTGCCAGTTTACTGCCTGCCCTGCGACGATTTTGAGAACGGAGGAAATCGCCTCAAAGCCTATTTACAGGGCTTTTGAAGACGCTCTAAAAGTCTAAGCGGATTTTCGAAGCTGAATTTGAGCCTAGGCAATACTTTATCGAGATCGGCGCACCGCAACTCGGAATTTCATCATCGAAGTGAAAAATTGTCAAAATCCGATATCGCGCAGCGCTTCGTCTAACTCTCGGAAATTTCTGATTATTTCATCTGATCCCGCTTAATCTCGTTAAATCCCGCCAATTGCAGATCTATGTGACGGACAACAGCGGTACGTTCGGTGGGACATTTGTGTTTTTGACTTCAGGACGTTTTAGGAGCTCCGCCCCGACCTCAGCGAGCTTCTTTCTCTGCGCTGCGCGCGTATAGAGATCGGCCTGCTGACTAGTTGTCCAACCGAAAATTGCCTTCAGTTGGTCGCTCGTGGCGCCGTTTTCTGCAGCAATAGCTGCACCAGCCTTACGAAGGCCGTGCGCACTGCATTGAGGCAAACCCGCCTCATCGCACCAATCCCGCATTTTGTTGCCTAGTCCCTTGATGGCGAATGGCTTGCCGTATTCGGTTACGAGAAACGTAAGCTGTCCCGCAGGCACGTGGCTAAGCTCTGCGTCGAGCTCAGGAAGGATGGGAAGATTGACTTCTACGCCGCTAGATTTTCCAGTTTTTTTAGGTCGAATACGTATCCAGCCGTCAGTGATGTGCTGTCGTCCCAGAATAGCAGCATCCGACAGGCGCAGACCGGTAAATAGAAAGATAGCCAAAGCACGCCGTGCAGTTGAACCCGGCGGATGCCTTGCTTCAAAGGCTGCTATCTCGTCAAGCGTCCAGCTATGAAAGCCGTCGCCGGACTTTAGCCGCTTGATTCCTTGGCAGGGGTTTGTCCTTGCTTCCCCCACCTCGATCGCCCACGCGAAGAGCGCGCTGACCGCCTTCACGAGGTTATTTGCGGCACCAGGCGTCTCGAGCTTACCGTCACGCAGAGCAGTTACATGTCGGCGCTCCATCAGCTCAAACGGTTTGTCGCCATGCAAAGCGCAAATGTCATCAAGCACTCTTCGGCGCCGAGCCATTGTGTCCTCGCTGACAGTCGATGCCGCGCGTCTGTAATATTGCTCGCAAAGCCAACGGAAAGACCTCGCGACTGGCGGCTTCGCTGGTGTGGGCGCCGCTTTTCCGTAAGGTATGCCTTGCTCAGCGCATTCGTACTCTCGCACAAACGCCGCGGTGCCCGGCTTCTCTCGAAGTCGAACCTTAGGTTTGCCTTTGACGCGATAATAAAGCCGCACGTTCCCATGGCGATCGACATCCTCAACGATGCCCTTCAGTTTCACCTTCAAGCTGACACGCCCTGATCCCAAGGATTGTTGCCTGCTTCTTTCGCTGCCGCGTCGGATGGCAGAGCTTCGAACGCCGTATCGATTTCGTATCGGTCCCAAAGAACTCGCCCTCTAGCCCTCTTAGGCGCTGGCATCGAGCCATCAGCAACCATCATATCGAAGGTAGTTGCGCCGATACCGACATAAGCGGCAGCGGCCGTGCGGTTAAGACCGCGAGGCATCAAGCCGGCGGGAAGATAATTGTCGTTGGCTGGTTTCATCGATCCTCCTTTTACAAAAGCTCATCCCATATTTATGGAGATATCGGCATATTTTGCTAGTGATGGGGCGTGGCGATCCCCTGAAACGAGAACCGGCGCGCTGCTGGTGAGGCAGGTGGTGACCGCGCCGGCCGTTGCTCCGCAGGCAGATCCCTGGTGGCGCTCGGCGCTGAAACGCGGCTATGCGTTGATTAAGTAATCACCGAGCACGGTCCGGTGTGGGCGTTCGTCGGCGGCGTCATCTAAGGCAAGCTTATAAAGTTCCCTGCCCGCACCGGTTCGCGATCGCTCAACGATTCGCGAAGGCAGTTGTCCGGACAGATGTCGGACGTGTTCGCCGACGGCGAATCTGAAGGGTGTGCACGAAGGCGCGCTTGATTGAAGAGGTGTCATATCTTACTCGCGGTTTGGGGCTTGTTCAGAGCCACTGGTTGACGGCCGGAAGCCGGGGGTTGAACACCTGCCGCGAGACAAGCAGCGTGATTTTACGCATGACGATAGCTAGTCGACATTTTTTTGCGCTGGACATAGCACGCTCCCCCGGCTTATAACGGCCAGGTGGACGTGGTACTAATCACGTGTAGCCAGCGATCCCGCCAAGGATCGCGAACATAAAGCGGCGCCAACCGCTTTGTTTCTCGTGGAGTTCTTCAGGCCCCACGATTAGGATTAACTAAATCATCCTCGCCAGCAACAGAATATTCCCCTTTTAGGGGTACTAATTCTCGTCATTGATTTCTTGCTAAAGCACTGATTTTGTTACCATTTTGACAAATTTGTAAAAATGGAATTGCCGTTCCTCTAACGGTTTCAAGAGCTTACAGAACCGGCTGCTCAGGCCCTACCATCATAACAAACTCTGCGAACTTTTGACGCTGTTTCCATGCCCTTGACTGTTGACGATCGCGACAGCACGGTTTGGCGCAACATTTTGCCATTCAATGCTGAGGATCGTCATGGCGCCAGACAACTCCCCTCGCCTCATAGGCAGGAAAGAAGCTGCTGCTTACCTTGGAATTGCCGAGTCGACTTTCTCAATGTGGGTAGCGAATAACAAAATGCCTCCGGCGATCTCAGGCACCCGCCGATGGGACAAGCGAGCCATAGATGCCCGGCTTGATGAGATCAGCGGCTTGAATCCCAGCGAACCGGAGGATCCATATGAAAAATGGATGCGAGAGAACGGCGAATGATAACTCACCCGCAAGGAAGAATTTACACGCTAAGCGAGGCCGCGGAGCATCTACGCCTCACGAATAGAGGCGTAGCAAAACTGGCAAAAGCCAATGGACTGTGCATGGTTCGCGGCCGCGACATTCTCTTAACTGAAGCAGATATCGAAGGGATAAAGGATGTTCTAAGATGCCCCTCAAGCTCTACAAGCGTGGCAAAATCTGGTGGATCTCCGGCACTGTCCATGGACAAAAAGTACGAGAAACTACTGGCTCTAACGACAAGGAAGCGTCGCTAGTGTGACAGTCGGGAGCGCCTCTCGCTTAGTGAAACTGCCAAATTGGAACATAAGCGGAACGAAATTCTTTGTGGATGGCAGCGACTGCAGCGTTATTACAGAACCACTAGGGTAGTAGCCAGACCGGAATTTGGAGTAAAAAAGGGGTGCTGAAACACAGCACCCCTTTGTCGCTGTTCGCCGATTAATAACCGGCAACCAGGCTCGCAATTTGGTTATAGCGGCAAAGGGTCAATCGAGCAAACAAGGAGGACAGTTTGTCCACTATTGCAAAGCCCCTCGCCTTCACCGGTTCTTTCGAACTTGAGAAATCGCCTGGATACCTCAAGCTGGCCTGCAGAATCAGATTAGATGGACTTGCTCTATCGCTTCTGACTTCGCTGATGAAGGTATTCTGAAACATTAGATTGGGCAGACGAAAGTCTGCCCCATACTATAAGACCTTACATACTACATCCCAAATGGTGATTTTCTCTGTACGACCGCCGAAAACTTCCATGCCCGTATTGCCGGATTCGATGATCTGGAGGGCCACGTTTTGGATAGTGAACGGTTCGTCACGTTTAAAACTGCCGTTGAAGAAAAGCTGTTCGAAGCGAATCAAACTTCCTTCCTCAATCGGTTGACTAACCATCTCTCCCACTACAACGCCATTCTGAATGATTGAGTTCGGACCTGGAATGGGTGCATGAAGAGTGATCTTATGGCCTATGTCGCCAACCTGGTTGCCGTCACCCATATTAACATTGATGTCGCCTAACTTCCCTTTTTCCATCATTTTTTCACCTTGTGTCCAATATCACCGACCTTGTTGCCGCTGCCCATTTTCACCGAAATATTTGACGAGCTACCGCCATGTTGACGCTTACGTATCTCGAAAAATAGACCGGCAAGCACCAAGCAGACCGACGCCGCAAAGATCGTGTACTGAACAAAAGAAGGTATAGAAGGAAAAAGCATTGGTAGGATCCACCCCAAAAGCGCAAAACCGATGCCAGAAAGAAGCGCCGCCAAGTTGTCATCCCTCGTTCAAACCGATGATCAATAATCGACGGAGCTCTCATTCTTTGCAAGCGATTTCTAATGTTCTAGATATGCGATTATGTCATTGTAGTTCGACAGCAAGATATTGCTTTGCCGCCTCATCAAGCCAATCAGCAAAGACACCTCCACCAATGTCGTCGGCGCGCGTTGTTGCTGCGATTTCGGTGAGCAATCCATGTGCTTCTTTGGTCGACAAGACTCCTTTTACGCAAAGCTTGTGAACGACTTGATTTGCGATATTGAGGGCGAGCGCGGCCGGCGCCGCCGAGTTAGTCTGCTGCATCTTTAGATCCTTATTTTCGGTGGCCTAAAAGCCGCCTTAGTGGACGGCTGGTGGTGGTTCTGGCGGGCTAGAGGACGTCGACATCAACTTCGACTAGTCCCGTGAAGCCAGAGGCAATTACAGACGTGCCGTCCGAGTTAGTAACGCTGAAGCTAGTGCCGTTTGTGAAGACTCCGCCTATCAACTGCTTCACACTGCTCTCGCTTGATGTTCTGATTCCAGAAACCGGTGACGGCAGCGCAGCCGTCAGTCCAAACGGCAGAGGAACATTCAGCGCTCCAGCTCCGCCAGAGGCTGATGTGACGCTTACCACGCCGATAATCTTGAACCTCTTGCCGGTGCGCTGCATGCGGCCACTGAAAGACGCCGAGGTTACGCCAGTGCCTGTTGGCGTCGTGCTGAACGGACGCGTCAGATAGTTGTCTACCTCGCCTTCCGAGTTGATCGAGTATTTTCCCTCATAATTAATGAGATGACCATCCGCAGGGATCGATTCTGCATCGGCGAAGATGCCATTCAGATGATTTCCGCCGTTCGGTCCAGTAGCAAGGTGCAAGCCTGCAAAGTGATCTTCGGCGCTTAGGCTGACCATCTTGTGCATGACGACAATCGGGCCGCTTCGGTCTGTTGCGCGATACCACAAGCCGATTACGTTGGACTCAATGACCGGCGCATAGCCAATGGTGCCTTCCGACACCTCCACAAGTGGATTGATTGCGCCTGTATAAGCGGAGATATGTGTTGCCCCGAACGCTAGGCCAGCTTGAGCACCGCCCTCCATGACTGCTTGAGGGCTGTAAGCGACATTGTTTCCCCTGCGATCTTGGTTGAGCATGTAGTCAACACGACCGATCTTCGAATAAATCTTATCGAAATCAGGGCTGTTACCTTGCGGCAATTGGTCAGTGATGTCCGGTGCCATATAGCGTGAGACATTCCCGAACTCGGTGGACTGATTGTTGAGCGTCGGGCCAACATGGTTCATCAAGTGGGACGTCCTGCGCTGTCCGAGCTGAAATGCGGCTTCAGCTTTAACGCTCCACGCATAGCCATAATCCCAATAGCGCTCGGTCTTCGCTATTGTTTTCGCGATATAAGACGCCTGCTCCCAACTCTCCATAATGTCGTATGGAACAGAACCTGCCGCTGAGCCGCCAAGATTTGCACCTGGCTTCAGTTGAAGGATTACCAATTTTCCGCCGGGCTTCGTGATGGCCGTGTTTACGTTGTAGTATGCAGGGTCACTAAGCACGATGACGTTGGCGATCGCAGTGCTTGACGACAGGCGATTGTAGGTGGTTTGCAACTGCGTTGAGATCGGTGTGGCACCGTCGCCCACAACGCCGTCACGCTTGGCGTCGAGCTCGATCTGCCGGCTAACGCTGATGCCAATATCTGTCGGCTGCAGCGCGCTTTCTGCGGTGTCTCTAATCGTCTCGTACTGACTGATTGCATCTTCGGCCGCAGCTAGGACTGCGGCACTGGCCTGATCGCTTATGAGTCGGAACGTGGAGCCCGTCACATAGCCGGCAACGAGCATTCCACTTGCCAAACCGGACGCAAGGACGTTTTGACCGCTGTTGGTCTTAACGGTGAGGACTGGGCCGCCATTGAATTGAATAGTTACCGGGGAACTGGTGTTGGCTGCAACAATGTTAGCAACCACCAGAGCCGAGCCTGAAACGGGGATGCTCGTCGTCGCCTGGATCGCATTCGCCGTTCCAGCGCCGCTATTGTTGGCAATGATGAAGCTGAATGGCAGATCAGAAACGCGAGTCCACGAGCCAGATCCGGACGCCCCGTTCTTCATGTAGACGCCGTTATAGGCAATGTTCGCGTCGCCGATTACCCATGCAGATGAATTGGCTGGATGAGCAAGGTCAGCGAAAAGAGCGGCGCGGCTTGAAAAGATTAGCCCTCCGCTCTGGCTAGCCAGAAACGAAGCGATAACGTTCTCGACCCATGTGCCCCAATCACGTACTAGTCGCTTTGCAGGTTGCGATGGCATTAAGGCGGGGCCATCTTCCCAAATTCGTGATGCCAATTGTGGCATGCAAATCTCCATGAGAAAGCGCCCCGGCTCGCGACCAAGGGCTGTAAAGTTGTACTTGGATGAAAGCGTCAGGCCTTCTGCGAGTTAAACCGGCCTTGCAGCGTGCCGAGGCCGCCGCGCTGTTGCTGCTGGTTGTATTGGCTAATGCCCTCGCTGACGCCCTGCTTCGTCAGCATGCGGACGTGGTCGTCACCGTTGGCTCCGTCAATACGAACGACTAGAACGCCTGGGCCTGAGCCGGCTTGGGTGCTGCCACCGCCTCTAGCGGTCAGCGTCGGTGCGACCGGAACAGGCACACTGCCAACCATGCCGCCAACAGCAAAATGCCCTACACGGCCGGTGTTGATGGCCTCGAGCATCTTGCGGTTCTTCTTCGTGGCCTTCGCATTGACAACGAACTCGCCGTTTGAGAGCCATGCCGGAATGCTGTCGCTGGTTCCTGTACCGGGTCCGGCGACATGACCGCCGTCAGCAAAAAGACCGGAGCCTGAAAATGCGGCTACAGCCTGCGCGCTCCCAGCAAACTTGGCTGGTATGCTTGAAACGCCACCGAAGATGCTAGACAGAAAACTGCCAAAGCCACCGCCGCCGCCTGCTGGCGCAGCAGGGAAGAAGCTCGACGAAAGCGAGCTGCCCAGTTGACCTAGGCCGTTACCGAAGGTGGACAGTTCATTGGTAGCCGTTCCCAGCTGTTTCGTAAATTTGGCAACATACTCGTTCCCGCTGGTACCGAGGATATCGGTGCCCATGCCGCCCTTACCAACTGAGCCAGGACCGCCGAACCATGCTTGCGCCGCGCCCGATGGCCCATATTTGTCAGCGTAGCCACCGAAGCGATGGGCAAAGATAGCGTCTTGCGCATCCTTGTTGGCTAGGAACTCCTGTGGCGTGAGTGAGTAGCCAAGCGCCTGCTTGCTCCAGTCAGGAATGTTTGCGCCCATTACCTGGTACGCGCCATAAGCGCGATCGCCAGACTTGGTTATGGGGCCTAGCGCTCCATAATTTCCGCTGCTTTCAATTGACTTAATCGCATTGGCATACGCACCAACATCCGGCAACGGGCCGCCGCGCTCAACCTTTCCGATTGGGGCTGTTCCGATGATGCCTGACGCTTTGTCGAGCAGAGCAGATGTTGCGCTACCCTTACCACCCATAACCGCGGAGGCGAATCCGTTTGCGATTTGGCCAAACAAGGACTTGAGCATGTCATTGGACGCGCTTAATGCCGCGTTTTTAACCGCGTCGCCGAAAGCCTCACCAAGGCTCGTGCCCTTCTTCTGTGCCGCGCTCGCGAAGTCGGTGAGAAACCCTTCGGCGTATCCAGCGATCTGCTGCTGATCCAGCCGGCTGCCAATTTGCTGGCCTGTCGCGCTATTAGCGTCTTCAGGCAGGCCGTATTGGCGTTGCATCTGGACAATGCGGCGCTGGCGGTCGCTGAGCAAAGCATCGGCAGCATCACGATTGAGATCCACAGAAAGCTTCGCAGCGCTGATTGCATCGGCAAGCTTGCCATACTGCTCCGTTTTGTCCTTGATCGCCTGGATTTCGGCTTCATCGACCTTGTTACCAGTGCGCGCCGCCTCGTCTCGCAGCTGGGCAATAAGATCGTACTGCTTTTTAAGCGCCTCTGCGGCGCCGCCCGTCTTGCCGACGAGATCTAATTCGTTCTGCTGGTCAGCGAGCATGCGCGACAGCGTGATAGCGCGCTCTTTTTGCGCGTCTGCCAGTTGCTGCTCGGCCTCTGCTTTTGCAAGTATGCCGGCAGCATCAATGCGAGCCTGCCTGACATCGACACTTTCATTGCCGTTGATCGGCTCTGCTGCGACACGCGCTCTTGCGGCGGCGGCAAGTTGGTCTGGCGTTTTGGCGCCGATCGCACTAAGTGCAGCAGCCTGTTGGCGTTGCATGTCGGCAAGCTTGTCCGCATTTTCAACCAGATACTTCTTCTGGTTTTCTGCTGCGGCCGTTCGCGAAAATGCTATCTCGAGTTCGCGACGCTTCTTATTGAGCTCGTCAAGAGCCGTAGCAGCCTCAGTTGCGTCCTTTGTAAGCTCAAGGATCCGCGTCGCCGTTTTCTGAAGCGCCTTGTCCGTTGGATCGGTGTTGGCGATCTCTTGAATCTGGCGATTGAATTCAAGAACGTCAGCATTGCCATCCTGCAAGTCTGACAGAAACTTCTTTACGGTGTCGCTGTATTTGCCGAAGCGGCTAACCTGCTCCGGATCGACTTCTGGCAGTCCAAGGCCTTCCGCCTGGGGAGCGACAAAGAACGAAGAACCTGCATCGGACTGAAAAGCCGTTAGGCTCTTGGCAAGCTGCTTGCGCAGCGCCGTCTGATCCTGGTTGGCAAAATATGAAATGCCGGTCTGCGTTTGCCTACCGAACTGCTCCCCCGCCTTGCCTGCATTGTCGTAAAGCTCTTGGATACGTTTCATCGTATCCTCGTGCTTTTTCATTATCGACTCAATGGCCTCGAAGGCATCCAAAGCCTTTACGCCAAATGCCACAGCAGCAGCAGTCGCGGCGGTAATGCCGACAGCAACAAGGCTGGATGGACCGACAAGCGCCAGAAGGCCCTGCCCCACAGCCTTGAGGCCCTGCGCACCTCCGCCAGCCTCTTTGAGCGCCATAGCCAACTGCGGCGCCTGCTGCGCCGTGATAGTGGATATATTGGATCCACCTACGGCCTGGGTGATGATATCCTGAAACTGGTATGACGCGTTTGTCGCTGCGAAGTTGTTGCGGTTGGCTGCCGCATCTTTCAGAGCGGCATTGCGGCCCTTGATGGCTGTAACCTGATCAGCAAAAGCCGCCTTTTGCTTCTGGATGGCCGCGGTCATCTCGGATGAGCTAATAGCGCCGAGCGCATGCGCTGCCTTGATGTCTTTCAGCGAATCCAGATACGTCTTCTGCGTCGCAAACAGCGGGCTGTATTTAGCCTTGAGCCGGTCTAGCTCCTTGCCCTGGTCGGCGAGCGCCCCGCCCCACTCTTTGCTTGCCGTAACGCCGATGCCAACCATGGCATTGACACGCTGCTGCAAGGCTGTCGTCATCGACGTATCGATCGACTTGCCAGCCGCGTCAAACGACTTCTTAACCGTGCCTGCAAGGCCGCCGATATCGCGCTCAATGCGCTGGATGCTGCGGCGGAGCGTGGCCTGGTCCGCGCTGATGGAAATAATCAGGTCGTCGGCATTGTCAGCGGCCATGCCGATGCACTCCGCGGCCCGATGGGGCGGTGAAATTCGTCATTAATGTTCCCTGTGTTACAAAACGATAGCGACAACCGCTATGCCAGTGAGACCGGCAAGCGATTGTGGGCATACGGTATTGGGTGGCATTTTTTGGAGTTTGGCCGTAGCCTAAAGCGGCGTGCCTTTGAAGTAAGCAGACCTGTCTCTTGAGGAATAGAGTTTACGCATGACGATCAACTGGCTCGATCCACAGCCACTCAGTAATTATGGCATGGCACCGACTGGGCCTGGTATCTATGTAATCGGCAACGCTATTGATGCACTCAAGCCGATTATTCCCACCGAAGAATATGATGACTACGCAGCAAACTGGCCAGACAATCTTCATGGTCTTTACGTCGGAATATCAGAGAGTGCGGGACGTGGAATAAGAAGCCGTTTAAGCTGCCATGCGCGGTCGAAAGGCAATCGCGACATTGCACTCCGACTTCGAAAGCGGGAAGATTTATGGTACATCGCCAGCCCCGGCGCGGAAGGCGCAGACTTTGAGGTGTTATTTTTGACCTTGTTCAATCGCGCCTCCATGTTCACGTCAAACGTTAGAGACGAGTTACGACGGTCAACATTGCGTCGCCATCGCCAAGCTGAGGCCCGAATGAAAGCGGAGGGAAAGCATATAGTTAACTGGGCTGATCTTCCTGATGACTATCTGAGAGGGTAGTGGCATCCTTCCAGCTCTGGTCTAGCCTTATGCACTCATTTTCTCCGCCACCATCACATACCCTCAACATTTCAATCGACAAAATGCGTACGAATGGTGCACGCCGGTAACCTATTTTCGGTTTCCTGAGCGATATGCGGCACCCCTCCCTATATTGGGTAGCCGTCCGCCCCGTACCTTACGATCTTCCGCCCGTTCTCCTCTCGCTGCTTATGGCGAGAATGACAGGATGCGCACAGACTTGCCAGGTTGGCTGGATCGAAAAATAGAGCCTGATCGCCGCGGTGTGGTTTCACATGATCGACGGTGTCGGCGGCAGTGACAGAACCCACCTCACTGCAGAGGTGACATAAGGGCTCTCTAGCCAACTGCGCCTTTCGAAGCTGTTTCCAAATCGCAGTGCGATATAGCTTATGATACTCCTGGGCTGCGGGGCTACGACTAGTCATGTGGAAATCCCCCGCGCTCGCATCGCTGCCTGAGCACGGCTGGCCGCAGACGCACGTCGAACTACCTCAGCGCTCGTGCCTTTCCCGTAGGCGCCCCACAGGACGATGCTGATTTCGCCAAGCCACGCCCTGGTTATGAGCCGCTTAGGAAGCTGACCGCTATCGTCCCATTGTTCTTCAATTGAACCAAAGCCAACACTAACCTCATTGACAAGGCCAGATCCTACGGAGACTACAACCTCCTGCCCCATTGGCGACTTCTCGTCGGGACTGAAGCTATACCAGAGGCCAATCTTATCAGACCGCAGGGTCAGCGTCCGGTTCGACACTCGAGCCAGAGGTCGAGTAGTGTCGTGACCCCACAACACGACCACATCTGGATTATCAATCAGCGACTGATTGAAGGCGCCTTTCGCAAAGCATTCTTCGAATAGACCGCCGATAATGGCGGGCTGGTTCCACTGAATAGCGTAGCCTGATATGTCAGCCATCTAGGCGCTCTTTCATCTTGCGCTCCCGCTTTGCCATGGCGAGCCGCCGTGCGATGGAAGCGGCTGGCTCCGCTGTCGAGCCATGGCGCGCTTCACCCGGGAGCTTCACCGAACGGGGCGCCTTTCGGCCGCCGTCTGCCGGACGCGATTCATATTCACGGCGCTCAGTCGACATAGCCGGCCTCCCGCGCCTCACGAATGAAGCGAGAAATGTGTCCGTCCTGGAGATCGCCAAGAAAATGCGGCCGAACAGCCGGCAGGCGCTCAATTTGGATACCTTCGCGTTCCATCGCATCAAGCAAGTCTTCAGCATGACTGCGAGCGGCATGCACTGTTTCCAGCGCATCAACAAGCGCCCGAACCCGCCGGCCATATTCGGCACGTACAGATGTGCATGCAGCCGCACTAGCTGCCGATTGGCGTTCACGTATGCGCTTCTGGACTTCGCCAATGGCTACTTCGACGGCTTCGGAATGCCTGCGTAACTCTCGCAGCCGCTCTCCGCGCGCTAACAGCTCCTGGGCGATGGTTTCGCCAAGCAACTCTGCGACCGCGTACGAAACACGAGGCGGCGGTCGCGCAACAATGTCATCCTGCAGTTCGGAAATACCGCGAGCTGTTTCCGCGGCGTCTGCGTTCAGCTCTACTAGCTTTTTTTCAAGCGCCGCATACGTTCCGTCGGCCTCTCCGAGTGTTGGGATCTTAATTTGACTGGCCACTGCAGGCCTCCTTTATGATGTGAGCAAAAGCCGGTCCAGGAATCGTCGTAGCGATACGACCCTGATGGCCTGGCTGATGATTTGGGATGGTGCCGACGGCCTGCAGGCGCTGCGTCACGCCGTCTTTCCATTTGACAGCGACCTCAGGCCAGCCATGAACGACCTCGATTGTCAGACCGTCGAGCGTGTCGCCGTCGATCGCCATCCCAGCCAGCACTCCAAGCTGAATTTCGGAATTGCGAGGCACCGACAACGGCGCGGACGTTATGTCGGCGCCGCCTGGCACTGCTGCCAATGTAGCGGTCGTAGCAGCGGCGACGTCAGCCAGCTTGGCACCCGTCGCGACAGCAACGAGGAGCCGGACGGTATCGTCTCTGTCAAAGTCCGGCGGAGTAAACGGACCGCCTCTTGGAAGCTGGCCTGCCTCTTGCAAGGCGCGGGCGACATTTTCTGTTCGCGACGTCCGGACACCCAGATGCTGCTCAATGAGCTCCGCGATTTTCGGGATGGGGTTCGTCATGCAGCAACCCAGGCAAGTTTATCACCACCGTCAACAAACACGTCGTAGTCGGTGTTGGCCGGAACAAGCAGCCGGGGACTATTTGCAGCATTCGGCGTTTGACCAATTGAGACGTAGGCGTCAGCCGAGGTGCGGATGCGGAATATTGCCTGCCCTAGAACGTCATTGACGGGTGGCGCAGCGTTCGTAGTCGCGGCACCAGACGCTGGCGCTTCCGACCAATTGAGTTTGCCGATGATGGCTTGTGTTTTTTCGCGACGGTACGAGCCCGCAAAAGCGCAAACGACGTTAAGCCCAGAGAAGGCCATGGATTGTCCTTTCGGAAAAAATTCGGGAATAGAAACGAAGAAAAACCCGCTGCGGAGCTACGGTGCAGCGGGTGGAAAGTTGGGGACCACATATCCCTTCATATAGATACGTCCCCAGACGCCTGTTTAGGGACTGTCAGGCTGCAATTTCTTGGAATCTTTTGAGTGCCGCATTTATTTTCTCTATTCCCCTGCGCTCTGCGGTCTTGCCGCTGTATCCGAACGCCTCGCCAATCTGCTTTGCAGTGGCATCAGTAATTGCAGCATCAAGCACGGCTGCATCCAGGCCGAGCGAAAGACGGATAGCGCGTTGTTTCCTTGCGCGATCAATCTCGAGCGCAGCCTCATGCTCACCCAGATCCGGTCGAGTTGCATTGCCTTTTGAACGTGTAATGCCACCAAGCCAGCCAGCGCCCTTCGCAATTGGCGTGTTATCGTTGGCGGGCAGCAAAAAGCGGATGGAGTCTTGGGACCTCGGAGGCGGAGCCTTGTGACCCCTTGGTTGCCGGGTTCTTTCAGCTGGCATCTTGCGCATGCCTTTGGCAGTGACGCCAATGGACAGGAGTTTGCCGTTCCGGAATAGCAGATCGCCGATCCGATAACCGTCATATACACCGTCAACATAGGTGACGCCAAATACAGGTTGGCGTCGGGCCATCACCGTCCACTGCCCTTTTACCTTACTGGACAGGACTGAGCAGCGAAGGCCGCCTGAAGCAGCCTTCATAAGCTCGCCCTCGGTAGGGCGCACCTCATGCCGCATATCCGGGTCACCTTCTGGGGCAGCCAAATCATCGGCATTGTCATTAGCAACGACAACGTGAAGCGGAGACATGATCTCTGCGTACCGATAGAGCATTTTGGCAGCATCAGGACTGCTTAGTCTAGCTAGCCTCTCGGCAGTAGGCCACGCCAGCACGGGCTTCGCATTTTCTGGTAGGCTGGCGAGGTACTCTCTCCGCTCGGCAAGGCAAGTAAAATCTTCATTGCGGCGCGGCATATTGTCATTGGCCGCGACAGGATGACTGTGCTGCAAATTCGTAGCTCCGAATTGTGACGGTTGCTCTGGCCGGTTGTGCGGCGCTTACTTGGTTCCGCGATCGCGGTGGACTCGTTGATCCTGTATAAAATCCTACGACATAATTTTGAATTTGTCAATATTTTAATGTTGACAAGATCTGTTTTATGTGAATGACGACAGCGCCTGTTCCAAATTCTTCAACGATTCCTCGCGCACGCGCGCTTGCGCGCGCGCGATCGCGCGCGAGGCAATTTCCTGTATTAGCGCTAGTGCTCGGCTGGGTCGCCGCTACCCAGGACTTTAACTTTAAGGGCCGAAGNCCAAATTCTTCAACGATTCCTCGCGCACGCGCGCTTGCGCGCGCGCGATCGCGCGCGAGGCAATTTCCTGTATTAGCGCTAGTGCTCGGCTGGGTCGCCGCTACCCAGGACTTTAACTTTAAGGGCCGAAGTGCCCCCTCCGCCCTCCGATGAGAGATCTTCCTCGAATTGAAGAAGACCGATTTCTATGACGTCCTTCAAATGGAAATCTTTTATGGACTTCCTTAGGTTCTGTAGACGGTCATAATGCTCCTCGCCAACCTTACAGATAACAACACCTTCGGTTTGAGTGTGGATCTCTCGCTCAATAAAACCCATAAATCCAGACTTTATTGAGCAGTCTGTATTAGAGCATTTGTGTAGATAAGACGCAGTAGCTGAGGCCAGCGAGGTATAGTTGCAAGACCCAGATTTCGTTGGAACTATCGTATAATCATTATACTTTGAGGGCTGGATGTTGTGCTTCGGATCCAGTAGCAATACGTTAAAAACGCTAGCTTCATCAAAAAAACCGACTACGCGTCCCAATGCCTTTGACACGTGGAACTGATAGATTGGGTATTCATCCGGGTTATCCAAATAGTCTTTCGGCAGCCAATCGAAGCTTTTCCGAGTTAGCGGAACATTTTTGCCATTCCAGTCAATGGCATGAAACCGAACGCTGTCCTGGATTACCGTGTCTCTGAGAAACTTTTCTATCGTCATTTCGCAGAGCGAGCTCATTCGCTCAAACAGAGAAACGAACCAGTTCGACTGCATGTCGCCCACGCCGAAGTTGTCTAGCTGTCGCCAGAACCTCATCGAAAACGACCATCGGGCTTTTTCTCCGACATGCCCCGCCGATGGTCTTTGCGACTTTTGAGGAACAATATCCTTATCTAATACTGGTTTCATGCATTAGCGTGCGCAGCCTGAGGCTGAATTCTAGCAGCGTAAAACTCACGCATAACATCGTCTGAGATCAATGTTTCACTCCGGGCTGATGCGGGGACATTAGCGCGCGCCTGAAGCCATGGAGCTTCTCGATGCGTCATCTCTTCCAGTTGGTCCCCAGAGAAATCAGCATATACTTCTAGAACTGCGTCAATATGCGCGCGCTCTGAGTCATGAAGACGAGCAACGCTGAAGTATGGGTCTACGTCGGCAATATCAACCAACGAGTACATTGTCTTGGTATCTTTATATCTGTCGTAAAGCTCACGACTCACCGGTCCGTGCACCCATGCTTGGAAACTTCCATTGAATATGCGTCCACGTCCAAACGCTAAGTGCCACGCCTGGACATAGTAGACCAACTTGTGAAGTTTCAAGACATTAACAAACACTCCGCCGTCGCGAAGCTTGACTACGATGTAGTCTGATACGTCGTAAAGCGCTGCCATTTTTTCTGCTTTCGTTGCGTGAATCTATATTCTCGCAGGCTGTTTTATAACATGTAGTCGTGCGGCGGACAATCTGTCCGCGCATCACCCTTTGTTTCCTGGCAAACGCATCGCCGGCTTCCTGCGTTCCCTCACACGCGCAGTGGAGCAGCAGTCGCTTGTTATCGTTCGCCGCCATCCGCAATACGTGCAGCGGGAGTTTCGCTTCGTGAAGGTCATTCAATTTTCCTCCATAAGTTTGGCTCCAGGCCAGGGAACATCTCTCCGTCATCACTAGTGCGGATAACGATAAACTCCAAGTTATCCTCATCCTGCAGCGTGACGCCTATCACCTTAACTTCGCGACCGTCGTCATTGAGTGCTTCAAAAGGCGATATCCGCATCATCCGCTTCGCTGCATCCCTTGGTAGAGCAAGAGCTAGGCGCTCGTCGATGATCCGATAAATGTCGCGCTCATCCATCAGGCGGCCCTTTCATACGAGATTGCGAGGCGCTTATCGACGGTAACACGAACGGGCAGCCCATGCAGTTGCTCCGTGTCCTCTAGCGGCGCGCTTACGAGTTCGGAAAGCTTCGCTACAAATTCCTGTCCGCGAGCCTGCTTCTTCTCATCCGGGTGGTTGGGAAAAAACGTGTGCTCAAAAGTCAAAGGATAGGTGCTCTCCTTATTCTCACACTCCAAAGAAAGGACGACCTTTTCCGTGAATCTATCAGTCCACTCCACTGAGCTGCCTGTGATCTTACCGGACTGGCTATTTATTAAAGGCGTGAAAGGCCCGACGTCCACGACCATCTCATACGACTCGTCATCGTCCTCTCGGTTGTCGTTGGCTGAGATAGCCTTTTCCATCTTAGCCGGCGCGTTGGCCTTCGCCTTGGCAATTGCCGCGCCCTTGCTGTCGATGTGGATCAGCGGCAAGTCTTCCTTCCACCTTTCATCGCGCAGCCAGTTCGCCGGCTCCGGCACCCATTTCATGTCAACGCCGTGCTTTTGGTAGTGCGCAGCCCAAGCGCGGGCAATTCGGATGATGACTTCGACATCGCTCACGATCTTGGTCCATTCAGCGCGAGCTTTTTTCAAGCCGTGCTTACGCGGCCAGGCTTTCCAAAATTCGTTAAAGCCATCTCCCGATGGCGGAACCGCTGCGGTGCCCGTAGGGGCAACCGCAGGCGGTGGCGTAGCCACGTCATCGAACTTCCCACTTACCCGTACCCCGGTCTGTAGACCGGGTCCGGTAACTGGGTCTTCGTTCGGAGTTTTATGAACGCCATCATCATTAGCGTTCTGATTTTCCCGAACGCTTGTGTTCTGATTTTCCCGAACGCTATTTTCTTCTTCGTTAGCGTTCGGAGTTTTATGAACGCTACGGCCTAAATCCCAGATGGGGATGTACCGTGAAGCCCGACGGCCAGCGCCCAGGTTGACCGTGATATAGCCCCACTCCTCAAGATCTTTTATCGCGGAATGAACGTCGCCCATGTAAAGCCCAATACCTGCGGGGTCGCGTTCCTTTAGCTGCGCTACAATATGTCTCACGCTGGCGAGCGCGTCGCCATACTTGCGATGATACCATTCGAGCAGGAATCCATAGACGGCTAGATGCTTGCGTTTCATTCGTCGATCAAGGGGAGCGGAAGTAGCGAGGCGGAACTTATTCTCAAGGCCATCGTCCATCACGCCGCCCTCTTTAGAGCTTCAAGAGCAAGGGCGGTAAGACGCTCAGCTAATGGCTTCGAGAAGGTCGCGCTGCGGCGGTGCCCAGCTTGTGGCGCGAAAAGAAAGTGATTGCCGTCGGGCTGACGCACGAGCCTCAGACCGTAGAGGCGGATATGCTCGTTGAGCTCAACATCAACGAAAGCAACGCAGGCGCGATCGCCCGTTTCGTTAGTTGGATGGGTATACAGAATCTTCACTGCGCATCCTTTGCGTTAGCGCGCACGAATGCGCGCCTGCCGGCTCTGCCGGCAGGTTGGTTGGGGTCTATGCTGTGATTTTTGGTGGGACTTTCTTCTTGGAAAACCCTAACAACAGGCGGAACGACAAGGCGTCCCACTTCTCGCTAAGATATTGAAATCCCTACTCTATGGTTTGCCCTCCGGGCCCACCATTTTCATTCTGTCCAACCCGGATACATAGGTAACAATCTGTTCCTAAGACATAGGTAACAACCTCGTGCCGAACGGGTTGTCGATGGTTTGCAAAGTCCTCTGTTCCAAGTCGATATATCCGAGATCAT